>NZ_JBNPUZ010000018.1:0-149579 GCF_051168435.1 Bradyrhizobium sp. HKCCYLR20261 | reverse complement strand
TCGATCTCGAGGTCCTCGACGCTGCCGGCGGCAGCGGCCAGGCTCAGGATGGTGTCCTGCGCCTTGGCGTGCAGGATCAGGCGGGTCGAATCCGCCTTGGGGTCGCAGCCGACGATCAGGATCCGATGACCCATCTCGGCGAGTGCCGCCAGAGTGTTCTGCGACGTCGTCGACTTGCCGATGCCGCCCTTGCCGTAGAATGCGATTTGTCGAAGTGATGACATTCTGCTCTCCATCAACCGATTGCCAATGTCCCGCATGCGCCTTGCATGACCAGGACCGCGTCCTCTCTCCAGAACCGGCAGACGGGTTATTGGGAAGGAGAGCATCGCTCGTCCGAAGCGTCGGCGTGCACTCAGCCCTCAACCTTTGCCTGACCAGAGTTTTGCAACGGCTGTGCCAGAGCTTTGGAATCGTTAAAAAGGCCATGTTTTGAAAGAGATGCGGCCAAGCTCGAAGCTAGGATGACCTTGTTGCAAACCCGACATCTGGGTTTTTCACCCGACGCTCCCGCGACGTGCTGTCCGAAACGACACATGTCGTCGCAGGCTCCACGCAGCGCTGCAGCGATCCTCTCTCGCAGCGCATGTATGAAGCCTGCTCAGGCCGGCGGTACGGAGTTTGCTTGATGTAGATCAAACCCGCTTCACGAACGGGCCAGAAGGAGCATTTCGATGTCGAGCAGGACGTGCGTCTTTGTCATTGAATCCGACCAGGTGATCCGCTCGGCGCTCGGCTATATCCTCAGCGAGCGTCACGAGACCTTCACTTTCGCGGAGACCGCGGATGCGCTGAGCAAGGCCGCGCGCGCCACACCGGACGCGGTGCTGGTCGGCAGCAGCATTCTGGAGGACGACGGCGCCGAGACCGTCGGCATGCTCGCCCGCAAGCTTCACCAGGCCGGCATCATCGTCGTCGCCGGCTCGACCAAGTCGCCACTCGCACTTGCGGGCCTGCGCCAGGGCGCCGAGGCGATCATCGCCAAGCCGATCACCTTCGACGGCGTGACGCATGCCGTCGATACGGTGCTGGCGCGCCGCGGCGCTGAGCCGAGCCTCGCGACATAGCCGCGCCTCAAGGTGGATTGAGATCAGCAGACGACCAGGAGAGGATCATGTTGAAGATGGTGCAGACGGCAGCTCCCGCGAACCCGGATATCGAGGACATCGTCGAGAATTTTGCCCTGCTCGACGACTGGGACGACCGCTACCGCTACGTCATCGAGCTCGGCCGTGGCCTGGCGCCCCTGCCCGACGCCGACCGCAACGACGGCAACAAGGTGCAGGGCTGCACCAGCCAGGTCTGGGTCGCCACCTCGGTGCGCCACGGTGCAGCGCCGGTGCTGGACTTCGTCGGTGACAGCGACGCCCACATCGTCCGCGGCCTGGTCGCGATCCTCTTGGCGATGGTCTCCGGCCGCACCGCGCCCGAGATCCTCGCCGCCGATCCAATCGCGCTGTTCGAGAAGCTCGGCCTGCGCGAGCATCTGACCCCGCAGCGCTCCAACGGCTTCCGCTCGATGGTGAACCGGATCAAGGCCGATGCGCAGGCCGCGATGGCCGCGGCGGCGTAGATTTGATAAGCTGATTTGCTTGGTTGATTAGCCCGCCTCGCGCGGCGCATCCGGTCCGAGCCTCTCCCCGCGTGCGGGGAGAGGCCGGATTTCATCGCAGATGAAATCCGGGTGAGGGGGACTCTCCACGAGTCTGGTGCATATGTCACACCCACCGACCGTGCGGAGAGTCCCCCTCACCCCAACCCTCTCCCCGCAAGCGGGGCGAGGGAGCGCACCGCCGGCTTGGTGAGCGCTTGACTCCAACTTGCAAGATTTAAGTCAGGCGGGGCCTATTGCAGGGCGGTACACGAGCGGCTCTACGAGAAAAACTCCTGCGCCTTCCTCAGCGCGCGGACCAGCACATCGACCTCTTCCCGCGTGTTGTACATCGCGAATGACGCCCGGCAGGTCGCGGTCACACCGAACCGCTCCAGCAGCGGCATCGCGCAATGGGTGCCGGCGCGGACCGCGACGCCGGCGCGGTCGATGACGGTGGCGAAGTCGTGGGCGTGGGCGCCCTGCATCTCGAACGAGACGATCGCGCCCTTGTCCGCGGCGTTGCCGATGATGCGCAGCGAGTTGATCTCGCGCAGCTGCTCGGTGGCGTAGACCACGAGGTCATGCTCATGCGCGGCGATGCGCTGCTTGCCGATCGAGGCGACGTAGTCGATGGCAGCGCCGAGACCGGCGGCCTCGACGATCGGCGGCGTGCCGGCCTCGAAGCGGTGCGGCGGGTCGCCATAGGTGACCCAGTCGCGCGACACCTCGCGGATCATCTCGCCGCCGCCGTTGAACGGCGGCATCGAGGCCAAGAGCTCGCGCTTGCCATACAGCGCGCCGATCCCGGTCGGGCCGTAGATCTTGTGCCCGGTGATGCAGTAGAAATCCGCATCGAGGTCGCGGACGTCGACCTCCATGTGCACAGCGGCCTGCGAGCCGTCGATCAGCACGGGAATGCCGCGGTCATGCGCGATGCGGATGACCTCCTTGACCGGGACGACGGTGCCGAGCACGTTCGACATCTGCGTCATCGCCACCATCTTGGTGCGCGGTGTCAGCAGCTTTTCGAACTCGTCGAGCAGGAAATTGCCGTCATCATCGACGGGAGCCCACTTGATCACAGCCCCCTGGCGCTCCCTGAGGAAATGCCAGGGAATGATGTTGGCATGGTGCTCCATGATCGAGAGCACGATCTCGTCGCCCGGCCCGATCCGCTCGCGGCCAAAGGTCTGCGCGACCAGGTTCACCGCCTCGGTGGCACCGCGGGTGAAGATGATCTGCTCGGGGCTCTCGGCGTTGAGGAACGTCGCCACCTTGGCGCGGGCGCCCTCATAGGCCTCGGTCGCGGCGTTGGCGAGATAATGCAGCCCGCGATGCACGTTGGCGTATTCGGACGTGTAGACCTGGTTCATCCGGTCCAGCACCGCCTGCGGCTTTTGCGCCGAGGCAGCGTTGTCGAGATACACCAGCGGCTTGCCGTGGACCTGCATGCCGAGAATGGGAAAATCCGCCCGGATGCGGCTCACATCGTAGCCGCTCCCGTTCACCGCTGCATGCATCGTCTACTCCCGTCGTCCGAGCCAGCCCAGCAGCGCCCCGGTCAGCGCGTCGCGCACGGCCTCGTTGGCCGCACCCTCGATGATCTCGCCGATAAAGGCCTGGATTAGCAGCGCCTTCGCTTCTGCCGGCGGGATGCCGCGCGCCATCAGGTAGAACAGCAGCTCATCGTCGATCGCGCCGGTCGTGGTGCCGTGGCCGCACTGGACATCGTCGGCGAAGATCTCAAGCTCCGGCTTGCTGTCGGCCTCGGCCTCGTCGGACAGCAGCAGCGCCCGCGACATCATCTTGGCGTCGGTCTTCTGCGCACCGGGGGCGACCGTGATCTTACCCTGGAACACCGCGCGGGCGGTGTCGCCGACGACCGCCTTGAAGGTCTCGCGGCTCTGGCCGTTCTCGGCCGCATGCTCGATCGACAAGGTCGTGTCGGCGTGCTGCGTCCCCGACAGCAGCGAGCCGCCACGGATGTCAGCGACGGTGCCCTCGCCCGCGAGGCGGACGAACAGCTGGTTGCGGACCAGACTGCCGCCGGCGACGAAGCCGAGCTGATTGAAGGTCGCGCGCGCGCCGATATTGGCGAGCAGCGAGCCGATGTGCAGCGCGCTGCCGCCCTCGCTGACGACCTTGATGTGATCGATGCGCGCCTCATCGCCGACGACGAGCTGCATCGCGGTGTTGACCTGATATTCGCTACCGTCGGGTCCCTGGTGCGACTCGACGATGGTGGCGCTGGCGCCGGCGCCGATGTTCACCAGCGAACGGGTGAACATCGAGGTCGCGACCCAATTGGTCGTGACGAAGGCGACATGGATCGGCCGGCTCAGCGCGGTGCCCGGCGCGACCAGGATGACGACGCCGTTGGCAGCCAGCGCGGTGTTGAGCGCCAGCGCCGGATCGTCGTCCGGAACGATCGCGCCGAGGCGCTGCGACAGCAGCGGCTTGTCGGCGGCGAGCGCGTCGGCCATCGGCTGGATGGTCAGACCCGGCTCGAGCGCCGCAAGATCCGACAGTTCCGGCACGAAGGCGCCATCGACGATGACAAGCTTGCGGAAGCCCGCGCCGGCGAAGAGATCCTTTGCCTCACGCGCCTTGGTTTTGGCGGCGTCGTCGGGCAGCGAGGCAAGCCGCTTGGCTTCCTTCATCTGCGTACGCAGATCGGTGTAGCGCCAGGCCTCGACGCGCCGGTGCGGCAGGCCGACCGCGGTGAAGCGGTCGAAGGCGGCGGCACGCACCGCGGTGATCTCCTCGCCGCCCGGCAAATAGCGGCGGGCGCCCTGGTACAGATCGGCCAGCCCGAGC
Organism: Bradyrhizobium sp. HKCCYLR20261; assembly: GCF_051168435.1. Lineage (NCBI taxonomy): Bacteria > Pseudomonadati > Pseudomonadota > Alphaproteobacteria > Hyphomicrobiales > Nitrobacteraceae > Bradyrhizobium > Bradyrhizobium sp. HKCCYLR20261. The sequence goes on along the minus strand of NZ_JBNPUZ010000018.1, from coordinate 145,168 downwards.
TCGGCCTTGGTCTTGCGGATCGCGACGCCCATGCTGCTGCTCCCCGCGCCTTACGCCGCTTCGCTCTGGTACTGCGCGTAGCCGGTCGCCTCGAGCTCGCGCGCGAGATCCGCGCCCCCGGTGCGGACGATGCGGCCCGCCGCGAACACGTGGACGATGTCCGGCACGATGTAGTCGAGCAGCCGCTGATAATGCGTGATCACGATCATGCCGCGCTCGGCCGAGCGCAGCGCGTTGACGCCGTTCGCGACCACCTTCAGCGCGTCGATGTCGAGACCAGAGTCGGTCTCGTCGAGCACACAGAGCGAGGGCTGCAGCAGAGCCATCTGCAGGGTCTCGTTGCGCTTCTTCTCGCCGCCGGAAAAGCCGACATTGAGCGGCCGCTTCAGCATCTCCGAGTCGATGTTCAGGGTCTTGGCGATCTCGCGCACGCGCTTGATCAGGTCGGGCGAGGACAGCTCCTCCTCGCCGCGCGCCTTGCGCTGGGCGTTGAAGGCAGCACGCAGGAAGGTCAAGGTCGCGACGCCCGGGATCTCCAGCGGATATTGGAACGCCAGGAACACGCCCTTGGCGGCGCGCTCGTCGGCCGACATCGCCAGCAGATCCTCGCCGTTGAGATAGACCTCGCCGGCGGTGATCTCATAGCCGGGCTTGCCGGCGAGCACGTAGGACAGGGTCGACTTGCCGGCGCCGTTCGGGCCCATGATGGCGTGGATCTCGCCCTTGTTCACGGTCAGGTCCAGGCCCTGGATGATCTTGCGACCACCGGAGATCTCGGCATGGAGCCCCTTGATTTCGAGCAAGGCCGTCATCGAACACTCCTCATCTGTTGTCGCCGCGCGCGACGTCCTTATCCGACTGAACCTTCGAGGCTGATCGAGATCAGCTTCTGCGCCTCGACCGCGAACTCCATCGGCAGCTGCTGCAGCACATCCTTGACGAAGCCGTTGACGACAAGCCCGACCGCTTCTTCCTGGGAAAGACCGCGCTGGATGCAGTAGAACAGCACGTCCTCGGAGATCTTCGAGGTCGTCGCCTCGTGCTCGAACACCGCCGAGGAGTTCTTGGCCTCGATGTAGGGCACGGTGTGCGCGCCGCATTTGTCGCCGATCAGGAGCGAGTCGCAGGCGGTGAAGTTGCGCGCGCCGGACGCCTTGCGGTGGGCGCTGACGAGGCCGCGATAGGTGTTCTGCGATTTGCCGGCGGCGATGCCCTTGGAGATGATCCGGCTCGACGTGTTCTTGCCGAGATGGATCATCTTGGTGCCGCTATCGACCTGCTGGAAGCCGTTGGAGATCGCGATCGAGTAGAATTCGCCGCTGGAATTGTCGCCGCGCAGGATGCAGCTCGGATATTTCCAGGTGATCGCCGATCCCGTCTCGACCTGGGTCCACGAGATCTTGGAGTTCACGCCGCGGCAGTCGCCACGCTTGGTGACGAAATTGTAGATGCCGCCCACGCCCTCGGAATTGCCGGGATACCAGTTCTGCACCGTCGAATATTTGATCTCGGCATCATCCAGCGCGACCAGCTCGACGACGGCGGCATGCAGCTGGTTCTCGTCGCGCTGCGGCGCGGTGCAGCCTTCGAGATAGGAGACGTAGGCGCCCTTGTCGGCGATGATCAGCGTGCGCTCGAACTGGCCGGTGTTGCGCTCGTTGATGCGGAAATAGGTCGACAGCTCCATCGGGCAGCGCACGCCCGGCGGGATGTAGACGAACGAGCCGTCGGAGAATACCGCCGAGTTGAGCGTGGCGAAATAATTGTCGGTGGTCGGCACGACCGTACCGAGATATTTCTGCACCAGGTCCGGATGCTCGCGCAGCGCCTCGGAGATCGGCATGAAGATCACGCCGGCCTTCTTCAGCTCCTCCTTGAAGGTGGTTGCCACCGAGACCGAGTCGAACACGGCGTCCACCGCGATCTTGGTGCGCGGCGCGGCCGCCTCGCCATCCTCGGATTCCGCGGCCGCGGTGGGACGCTCGACGCCTTCGAGGATCTCGACCTCGCGCAGGGGAATGCCGAGCTTCTCATAGGTCTTGAGAATCTCGGGATCGATCTCGTCGAGCGAGGCAACCTTCTTCTTCGGCTTCGGCGCCGAATAGTAATAGAGATCCTGATAGTCGATCTTCGGGTAGCCGACGCGGGCCCAGGTCGGCTCCGTCATGGTCAGCCAGCGGCGATACGCCTCCAGCCGCCATTCCAGCATCCAGGCCGGCTCGTTCTTCTTGCCCGAGATGAAGCGGATGGTGTCTTCCGACAGCCCCTTCGGAGCCTTCTCGGATTCGATTTGCGTCTCGAACCCGTAACGATATTGATCGACGTCAATGCCCTTGACGCGATCAATGGTCTCCTGAACCGCTGCCATCTCTCACTCCGCTTCCAAGGCTCAACAAGGCGCCCGCGTCAGGCGGGCACGCAGGTGTCCGGCACCGGACAGACGGCAGCGCATTGCGGCGCGTCGAAATGGCCCTCGCACTCCGTGCACTTCTTCGGGTCGATGATGTACATGTCGTTCTTGAGCCGGATGGCCGCATTCGGACATTCGAACTCGCAGGCTCCGCAGACCGTGCATTGTGAGGCGATGATCTTGTAGCTCATGTGCCGCTCCCCGTGCTCTCGGCGACATCGGGCGATGTCATTCGGGCATCATCTTTCAAGCCCCGTGCCAGAGCGCATTTGGTTGATTTCTAATGAGGATTCTAAATGTCGCTGATCGCAGCCAGCTGTCGCGCTCCCGACAGCATGTCGTAAGTGCGACAGGAGCGATGGATGGACGTGCGCTCGGTTGGAGTCGAGCTATTCGCCGCACGACCGGTGAGCTCCCCTCCCCCTTGCGGGGAGGGGTCGGGGGTGGGGGTCTCCGGGCGCTGATGTTTGTGAATCGGATGGATTGCTATGCGTTCTCTCAAACCACGAATACCCGACTTATCCAGCGTCCGATCCATCGACGAAGACCGATGATTCCGACAAAGTGGGATCAGTTTGTATCACGCGCAGTGTGCTCGTGGACCCCCACCCCCGACCCCTCCCCGCAAGGGGGAGGGGAGTCTACCGTCGCCCGGGGAATAGTTGGGGCTCTCATGACGACAGCAGTGATCGAACCGAGAAAGCCTGACGACTTGAGCATGGCCTCAAGCAAAAAAGGGCGCGCATCCGCGCGCCCTTTCATCCGTCCAGAATCAATCCACTCAGAACCGCTTGACCTCGATGTTGTACTTCTTCAACGCGTAGCCGATCTGCCGCGGCGTGAGCCCCAACAGCCGCGCGGCCTTGGCCTGGACCCAGCCGGAGCGCTCCATCGCCTGGACGATGCGGTCGCGCTCGGGAACGGCGCCGCCGTCCATCGCCTCGGAGTACTCGCCGTCGTCCGCCTCGGACGCCGGCAAATCGACGGGAGTCTCGATCGGCGCCGAGGTGCGCGGCAGGATCGGCAGCGGCACCATCGGCTGGCCGCGTGGCGGTGGCGGGGTCACCGTGTTGCCCTTCCACAGGATCGCGGACATGCATTCGTTGCGGCTGCAGGCGAAGTCGTGCTGGCCGATCGCTGAGCCCGCGGCCAAGGTCGCGGTCCGCTGCACGCAGTTCTCCAGCTCGCGCACATTGCCGGGGAAGCCGCAATGCATCAGCACCTCGATGGCGCTGACGTCGAAGGTGAGATCGCGCTCGTTCTCGCAATTGAAGCGACGCAGGAATTCGCGCGCCAGCTGCGGGATATCCGTGCGCCGATCGCGCAGCGGCGGCAGTTTGATCGGCACGACGCTGATCCGATAGTACAGGTCGGCGCGAAACTCGTTGCGCGCCACCGCCTCTTCCAGATTGCGGTTAGTCGCGGTGACGATGCGCACATCGACCTTGATGGTCTGGTTGCCGCCGACCCGCTCGAACTCCTGCTCCTGCAGCACGCGCAGGAGCTTGGCCTGGAACGCCGGCGAAATCTCGCCGATCTCGTCGAGGAACAAGGTGCCCTTGTCGGCGAGTTCGAAGCGGCCTTTGCGCGCATTGATCGCGCCGGTGAAGGCGCCCTTCTCGTGGCCGAACAGCTCGGACTCCAGCACCGTCTCCGGCAGCGCCGCGCAGTTGATCTTGATGAACGGCCGCTTGGCGCGGTTCGACAGTTCGTGAATGGCCTTCGCCACCAGCTCCTTGCCGGTGCCGGATTCGCCGCGCAGCAGCACCGGCGCATTCGACTTGGCGACGACGTTGATCTTGTCGAGCAGCGCGCGCAGCGCCGGGCTGTCGCCGACGATGCCGTCAACCAGCACCTTCTTGCCCTTGGCGGGCGCCGGCTTCAGCTCCAGCAGCTCCTTCTGCAACCGGTGGCTTTCCGCCATCAGCCGCTCGCGGTCGCGCGCGACGACGCGGTGCAGCTTGATGGTCTGGCCGATCAAATTGGCCACCATGGTCAGGAAGCGGACATCGGAGTCGAGCCGAAAGATGGCGCGGCCATCCCAGACGCGGTCGATCGTCAAGGTGCCGACGACGCGCTGATCGATGCGGATGGGCACGCCGAGAAACGACACCCGTGTGCCGGCGTCGGCCCCGAGCGTCGCCGCATCTGCGGCGCTGAACGCCGGATGATCCGACACGTTTTCCGCGATCAGCGGCACGGCGGTGGCCACGATCTGATCGATCGCCTTCTGCGGCAGGCGCTCGCGATAACGCTGGTCGCTGCCTTCGCTCCATCCGGCGCCGACGGCAAGATCGGGAATGCCGTCATCGGCGAGCAACGACACCACGCCATGGCGCATCTGCATGAAGGACTGCAGCAGGTTGACGACGTTGGCGAGGGTGATTTCCAGCCGCGTCGGCGCGGCCAGGATTTTCGATATTTCGAAAATTCCGGTCAGCGCGATCTCGCTGAGCGGTATCGGGGCAGCATTGGACCTGACGTCCTGAGCTTCGACCTGACGTGTTTCCGTTTGGACCATGGTCGCTTCTCTGATGGTCACGGACGCTCTCGACGAGATCGCCCGCGATTGTAGGCGTTCTAACATCCTCCCTTAACTGCAGATGATTGTCGTGCCTAACTTTGCTGCATTGCCGCAGAAGTAGTGTGCAACCAAAAGAACAGAAAAGCTGCAGAACTTCATGATCTTAACAAATTAGTTTGCAGCCGGCGCGACGCGCGCATTGCACCGGCCACGCGGGGATTGACGTCGCGGCCGACTGACAAATCCGTTGTGTTTCCGACACCTAATAAGCGCGCAACGGCCTGCTTGTTGCGAAGACATCGCAAGCATCCGAACTGTTCACAAAGTTTCCAGTCACCGCATGGCACTCGCTTCGCTTGATTGCCAACAAAGTCGGCCATCTCAGGAGACGGCGTCAAAACGCCGCTGGGCGGTCGGTCAACCTAGAGATGCTGTCCGCCATTGATCTGAATCTCCTCGCCCGTCACGTAGCTCGCCGCGTCCGAGCAGAGGAAGAACAGCACCTTGGCCACCTCCTCCGGCGCGCCGATCCGGCGCATCGGAATCAGCGGCGAGAACCGTGCCTCGGTCTCGGGCGACACCATCTCGGTCTTGATCTCGCCCGGCGCGATGGCGTTGACGCGGATGCCATGGGGCGCGAAGTCGTGCGCCATCTCGCGGGTGAGACACGCCAGCGCCGCCTTGGACGTCGCATAGGCCGTGCCGGCAAAGGGATGCACGCGCGTGCCGACGATCGACGTCACGTTGACGACCGCACCCTGCCCGCGCTTCAGTTCCTCGAACAGGCCGCGCGCCAACAGGATCGGTCCGAGGAAGTTGACGTGGAAGACCGTCATCCAGGTCTCGACCGAGGTCGCCAGCGAATCCAAACGGCCGCCGTCCTCGGCTTTCGGCGAGATCGCGGCATTGTTGATCAGCGCGTGCAGCGGCGCACCGTCGAGCCGCGCCTTGATGTCGGCAATCGCACGCGGGATCGCCTTGCGATCGCTGAGATCGACCTGGACATGATTGTCGGGCCCGGCATCCCAGGGGCAACGGCCGCCGTCGAACGGGTGCCGCGAGCAGGTGATGATGCGCCAGCCGGCGTCGGAAAACAGCTTGGCCGTCGCGTGGCCGATGCCGCGCGAACCACCGGTCAACACCAGCGTCTTCTGCTCGCTCCGCGCCGGTCGCTCGGCCGCCGCCATGTCTCGATGAGCCATGTCCCGGTGAAACGGGCACGAAGCGATGTCAGCGGTATCCTCGGCCGCGTTTACCGCGGGCTCGCGAACGTCCTGGTCGAGGTCGAGGCTCACCGCATTCGTCCTGATCCTGCACCGCGCGTCCCTGAAACCCGCGCGGTATCGTCATGCGGCGGTTGTGCAGATTCCGGGCCAGCGAAATCCACGTGCACGCCCGCGATTCCTTGTCGGGTTCGCGACAGATTGGCGGATTCGGGACATGGCCGGCGTCAGCTTTCCGCCGCGCCAAGCCCGGGACCTTCAGAACCGCCGCCAGAACCAAGACGTTCAAACGGCGATGATTTTTCGCCAGACCCGGCGCTGGTCCAACTCTTGCTGACCGAACGTCTCATTCGAACTGGAAGATGGCTTTCCACTCTCGCGACGGAGAGCCACGTGACGCCGAACGCCAAATGGACCGGGACATGGGGACGACTGCAGTGCGCTTCGCCGTGGTCCTCGGGACCAACGACGTCGCGTCCGCGATCGCCGTGCACCTGCATCGCGCGGGCTTCTGCGTGGTGCTGTCGCACGACCCCAATCCGCCGGTCATGCGGCGCAAGATGGCATTTCACGACGCGCTGTTCGGCGACTGCGTCCGTGTCGAAAACGTGATCGGCGAGCGCATCGACAGCACGATGGACGTGTTCAAGGCGCTCGGCGATCCTCGCCATGTCCTGGTCACCGCCCTCGGCCTCATCGATCTGCTGCCGGTCCGCGCCATCGACGTGCTGATCGACGCCCGGATGCAGGCGCATGAAGTGACGCCGAACCTGCGCGGCATGACGCGGCTGTCGATCGGCATCGGTCCCGGCTTCTCGCCGTCGGCCAATTGCGACGTCGCGATCGAGACCCGGCCGGACCGGCTCGGCCAGATCGTGGTAGACGGCTGGACCTTGGCGAAGGACGACGTCGGCGAGCTCGGCGGCGTCGGCGCCGAGCGGCTGGTGCTGTCGCCGCACGAAGGCCGCTGGCATACGCCGGTCGAGATCGGCACGCGCATCTACAAGGGTTTTGTCGTCGGCCATCTCTCCGGCGAGCCGGTCACGGCGCCCACCGACGGCATCCTGCGCGGCGTGGTCCGTGACGGCAGCGACGTGCCGGCGGGTGTCGCGCTGGCCGAGATCGATCCACGTGGCCGCCATGCGCAATGGACCGGCATCGATGCGCAGGGCCAGGCGCTGGCCCAGGCGACGCTGGCCGCGATCCGGCTGCACGCCGCCGATCGCATCCGCGCGAGCGCAGCCGGCTCACGCTGATCCCCGCTTTCGAACGATTCTGATTAGGCCGCGTCGCGAGCGTCCGCCTTGGCATTGCCGTTGCTTATCGTTGGCAGGAGCGAGCAACAGCCATGATCATTTGTTCCTGCAACGTCATCAGCGACACGGCCATTCGCGACATCGTCACGACGGCCGACATCACCTTCGGCTCACCGGCGCAAGTGTATGATTGTCTTGGCTGCTCGGTTCAGTGCGGGCTCTGTTCGCGCTCGGTGAAGCGGATTCTGGACGAACGGACGGGAGAGACGGCGAGCGCGGCCGTCTGGCCGGTGCAGACCGAGACCGCGCCCTGCGCGCTGATGTCGGCAGCGTGAGCGGTCACCGCGCCCGACATGTCGGATCGCGTGCTGTCGGATGTCGGACAAAGCCGACACGGGCACCGAGACTGCAGAGCTTCGGGATAGTGGCGATATACACCCGCATCACCCCGCCCGTCATTCCGGGGCAAGGCCGCAGGCCTTGAACCCGGACTCTCGAGCTTGTCTTGCGACCCTTCACAATCTCCAGATTCCGGGTTCGGTGTGTTGATGCAGTCCGACGATACCGATCCTCAAATGAACGGCTTCCCGCCCGTCACCGCCACCGTCGTCCCCGACGTGTAGCTCGACAACGGGTCCGCCAGCATCACATAAGCGGTGGCGAGCTCCGCGGGCTGCCCGGCGCGCTTCATCGGCACCTGCTGGCCAAAGTTCTTCACCCGCTCTTCCGACATCGTCGAGGGGATCAGCGGCGTCCAGATCGGGCCGGGCGCCACCGCATTGGCGCGGATACCTTTCTCCGCCAGCATCTGCGCCAGCCCGCCGGTGAAATTCTGGATCGCGCCCTTGGTGGTGGCGTAGGCAAGCAGGCTCGGATTGGGCATGTCGGAGTTCACTGACGCCGTATTGATGATGGCGCTGCCCGGCTTCATGTGCGGCACCGCGGCCTTGGTGAGATAGAACATCGCATGGATGTTGGTGCGAAAGGTCGTCTCCCACTCCTGATCCGAGATGTCGCCGATGTCGCTGAAGGTCGCCTGGTGCGCGGCGTTGTTGACGAGGATGTCGATGCCGCCGAGCTCGTCAACGGCGCGCTGGATGATCGCCCGGCAATGCCGGGGGTCCTGGATGTCGCCGGGCATCAACAGCGCTGTTCGTCCCTCCTTCTCGATCAGCTGCTGCACCTCGCGGGCGTCGTCTTGCTCATCGAGATAGGCGATCAGGATGTCGGCGCCCTCGCGCGCATAGGCGATCGCCACCGCGCGCCCGATGCCGCTGTCGCCGCCGGTGATGACGGCCTTCTTGCCGGTCAGCCTGCCCGACCCCTTGTAGCTGGTCTCGCCATGATCGGGCCTCGGCCGCATCTCGGCCGTCGTGCCCGGCATGGCCTGCTGCTGCGGCGGAAACGGCGGCTTGGGGTATTGGTCGGACATCGGTGATCTCCTGGCGTTTGATCAAGCATCAATCGCAGCCCCGAAGCCGCGTTCCTGCGCAGGGCACCGCCGCGGCGGTCAGTTCGTTGTAAGGAACGTCATCACCTTCGCCCGCATTGCTCTCTCATGAGGCGACGAGGAAGGAGCGAGCCATGGCGAATGATCTTCCCATCAACGGACGCGAACCCAGCCGCTCCGAGGACGACATCCAGCGCGATCAGCTCGGCCCGCGCGGCGTACCCGGCGGAGAGGATCCGGCAAAGATGACGCCGCAGCGGGAGAAGAAGACGCCGGATGATGTCGATCCCGGGCATACGGCATGACGGCGCTGATGCGAGCTGGGTGAAGAGATTGAGGTCTACCACTCGCACCACCCGTGCCGCTGCCCCTCACCCCGACCCTCTCCCCGTGAAGAACGGGGAGAGGGAGCGCAGCGCCGCTGGCGCTAATACAAGAGCTCACAATGAACACGCGGATCGATTGCCACCATTACTGCAGCCATGCTGCAGATACGGTCAAGCAGACGAACTGACGGCTGATAGTTCTGTAATTTTCACAGATGTGCAGATGTGAAGCGAGCTCTCGCCCCGCATGCGGTGCGCCCCCTCTCCCCGTTCTTACGGGGAGAGGGTTGGGGTGAGGGGCAGCCACACGGGAGGTCTCAACGATTCCCACCGGCCGCCTCTCGCGTCCGGCACCTCACCTCAATGCGTGTTGCTCTCGCCCCACTGCTCCAGATCCTTCGCCGCTTCAGAGCGCTGCTCCTTCTCGGGCTTCTCGGCCCAGGGCTTGTCCGTCTGCTTCATCGAGCCCCAATCGCTTTCCTTGCGGGGATCGTCCTTCGGTGTTTCCTTGCTCATCAGTCCATCCTTCTCGTTCGACCGGTCAGGTCGGCAGCATGGTCGGCGGGGGCGCCGTGGCCTGGTCGTGCAGCTCCTGCATGTCGCGGATCTCCTGCTCGGCCTGATACCAGAACTCATGCTCGCGACCGTCCGGACGCCCGGACTGCTCCCACAATCGATGGGCGCGTTCGCGAATCCTGTCTTGCAGACTTATGTCGCCGCTCTGTTCCATGATGCTCCTCGCGAGACGGCCGTCGTGGCCTGACCGACGGGGCAATCATCGGGACAAACTGATGTTCCAAAGGCAGACGCCGCCGCGGACGATCGGCCGCAGCGCAGCCCGCCGCATGACCACCCGGTCCGCGTCAGCTCAGGTTGCCGGGCATGAAGCAGCGGATCGAGGTGCCGAGCGAGCCTTTGATGGGCCACACCATCGTGCGCCCGGCGCGGTTCGGCTCCGTGATCACGGCATCGTCGGGCACGACGATCCATTCGCCGTCGAGCCGCACACGGTAGTGCGTGCCCTGCAGATCCCAGTCCGGATCCGATACGGCCAATCCATCCGCATCCGAACAGCACGGGCCGCGGCCGCTCCTCAGGCCGTCGAACCAATCTTTGAGCGGCGAGTTGGCGTAGCGACCATCGTCGCGCGCAGCGGCATGGTCGACGCACAGCGCGGCCGCCAGGGCGGCGCCGCTCAGCGCAAGCAAGGTTCTGATCATCTGGTCACCGCAAGCTACCGGCGCGTGCTCCAGACTGCGGCCCGCGCGGATTCACCGAGACGACCGATGAATGCGCTCCGAGGTTGAATGTTCCTCGCGGTGAACTCACGCGGCGTCGGCGGGCACCATGGCATCGGTCGGCACCAGCGCCTCGATGGTGACCCCCGAAGCGGTCGAGGCCACCGTCAAGGTACCGCCGAGCGCCAGCAGCCGCTCGCGCATGCCGGTCAGGCCGAAGCCGAGCTTGTGCTCGGCCTTCAGCCCGCGGCCATCATCGCGGACGCACACCCGCGTGTAGAGGCGGCGCTGTCCTCCGGCCGTCTGCTGCAGCGGCTCGATGACCACATCGACCGCGGTCGCCTCGGCGTGGCGGAACACGTTGGTCAGCGCCTCCTGCACCACGCGATAAATCGTCAGCTCCGCGGTCTCGTTGCTGCGCACGCCCGTCTCGGCGAAGCTCGTGGCGATCGCCACCTCAGGGCGCGACTCCCGCCACAGCCGCACCAGCGCGCCGAGCGCCTCGCGCAGGCCGAGTTCGGCGAGGCCGACCGGACGCAGCCGCTCCAGGATGCGGCGATTGAACTGCTGCACGGCGTTGACCTGGTCGAGGATCGCCTGGCCGTGCCGGCGCATCGCCGCGACGTCGAGCGCCGCGGCTTCAGGCAGCCGCATCAAGGCGCTGGCATGGGCGCGCAATGCGAACAGATGCGGTCCGAACTCGTCATGCAGCTCGCGCGCGATCTCCTTGCGTTCGAGATCCTGCAGCGACACGGTGCGCTCGGCGAGCCGGCGCTTCTCCTCCACCGCCTCGCCGAGCGCGCCGGCGAGATGATTGAGCTTGGCGCACAGCGCGGCAAGCTCGGGCGCCCCGCCCGGCTTGACGCGGGCGTCATACGCGCCGTCCTCGATCCGGCTCATGGCCTCCGACAGATCGCCGAGCGGCGCCAGCGCGCGACCGACCACCAGCGTCGTGATGCCGAACAGCGCAAGACCGACGAGCGAGCCGACGATGAGCTGGGTGACGATGCCGTCCCAGATCTCGGCGATCTCGTCGTCGGGATGCGAGGTGATGACCAGCGTCTCGGCCCGGCCTGCGACGATCACGGGCATGATGACGGACGTCTTGTCCGGATGCACCAGCGCGATGAACCAGGCCGGCGCCGCCCGCGCGCCCTCACCCGATGGCGGCCGGGGGTGTGCCGCCGCAGACGTCCTGCTCACGCTGACATGGCGCAGCTGCTCGAGCTCCCCGACGATCCGGTTCAGCCGGGCATCCGGATCCGGTGCCTCATTGACCTCGTCCATGATGGTCTCGAGGAAGGCGCGGGTCAGGCGGATGACGCTCTGATCCTCGGCGAGCACACGTGGCGCGGCCTCCAGCACCAGGCGGCCGATGTTGATGGCAAGCCCCAGCATCAGCACCAGCGCGAGCAGCACGTTGATGCGCCTGCGCAACGACCAATTCTGCCACATTCTCTCCGCCTCAATGCCACCGTGTTCCTGCGCACTCACATTGACAGACAAATGCGCCGGCGATCTAATTGCAACATGATGTAACATCGCGCGGCATGCATCCATGATGCATCGCAACAATGACGCGAGTTGGAATTCCGGGACCCCAAGTTCATGCGCGTTCTGATCGTCGACGATCATCCCATTGTGGCTTCCGGCTGCCGTGCCCTGCTGTCGGGCGATCCCGACGTGGTGCTGCTGGAGGCCGCCGACGCCGAGAGCGGCGAGACCAGCTTCATCGCCGAACGGCCTGATGTCTGCGTCATCGACATAAATCTCCCGACCGTGTCCGGCTTCGAGCTGGCGCGCCGGATCCTGACGCGCGACGCCCAGGCCCGGCTGATCATGTTCAGCATGAACGACGACCCGGTGTTCGCCGCGCGCGCCATCGACATCGGCGCCAAGGGCTATGTGTCGAAGAGCGGCGATCCGAACGATCTCACCGAGGCGATCCGCGAGGTCGCGCGTGGCGGCAGCTATCTGCCGCCGGCGATCGCACGCAGCATCGCATTTGCGGGCGCGGCGGTGGCGCAGAGCCCGTTGGCCAAGCTGACCTCGCGCGAGCTGGAGATCCTGCGCCTGCTCAGCGCCGGCAAGAGCCTGTCGGAGATCGCCTGGCTGATCCACTCGTCCTACAAGACGGTCGCCAACACCTCCTCGATCATCCGCCAGAAGCTCGGCGTAAGAACCTCGGGCGAGCTGGTGCGTTTGGCGATCGAGAACGGCGTCGCTTGACATCAGGCGCTTGACATCCGGCCAGTGGCGCGCTCCGGTCCGCCGCTTCCATCGCGCTTCCGACAGGTGATCCCATGACGCTCACGACCGTGTCCCAGAACAAGTCCCACGGCGGCGTCCAGGGCGTGTACCGCCACGCCAGCCAGGAAACCAAGACCGAGATGACGTTCTCGGTGTTCGTGCCGCCACATGCGCCGGACGCGAAACTGCCCGTCGTCTGGTATCTCTCGGGCCTCACCTGCACCCACGCCAATGTCACCGAGAAGGGCGAGTTCCGCGCTGCCTGTGCCGAGCTCGGCCTGATCTTCGTCGCGCCCGACACCTCGCCGCGCGGCGATGGCGTGCCCGGCGATGCCGACAACGCCTATGATTTCGGCCTCGGCGCCGGCTTCTATGTCGATGCCACCGAGGCACCGTTCGCCAAGAACTACCGGATGTGGAGCTACGTCACCGAGGAGCTGCCGCATGTGGTCGCGGCGAACTTCCCGGTCGATCCGCGGCGGCAATCGGTGATGGGCCATTCGATGGGCGGCCATGGCGCGCTGACGGTGGCGCTGCGCAACCCCGACCGCTACCGCGCCGCCAGCGCCTTCGCGCCGATCGTCGCGCCCTCGCAGGTGCCGTGGGGCGAGAAGGCGCTCGGCGGCTATCTCGGCAGCGACAAGGCGGCCTGGCGCAAGCATGATGCGGTCGCGCTGATCGAGGACGGCGCCCGCGTCTCCGACATCCTGGTCGACTATGGCGATGCCGATCCGTTCCTGACGCAGCAGCTGCGCCCGGAGCTGCTGAAGGCGGCCTGCGAGAAGGCGAACATCCCCCTGCTGCTGCGCAAGCAGGAAGGCTACGACCACAGCTACTATTTCATCTCCACCTTCATGGCCGACCACCTGCGCTGGCACGCGGCGCGTCTCGGTCGCTGAACGGCAGGACGTGATTTGCCCGGCGGGCGCGAGGACGCGCCCGCGCGTCGTGATCGAGGCGCGTTGCAGAGCTCTCGTCTATCAGCGCGTCGACGGCGATTTTGCCAGGCGGCACAACGCGTTCACCCCTGTCCAGTCCTCCGGCGAAAAAGATTTCTCTTTCGTTTTTCCGAAGTTCATGATTGTATCGCCCCGTCCTGCCTCGTCGAGAGGGCGTATCGCGGTCGTCACGAACGTGGAGTGCGGGATGCGGTGGACGCCGGCGGCGCGCAGCATGTTCGCAAGAATGTGCCGACGAACGCACCACGGCGTACGGCCAAGTCGCGTGGTCCTGGCATCCCGACGCTGATGCCCCCGCGGCGGCGCGCTCACGGCGTGTCGTTGCGCACGGTGACCAGAAAGCCCGGCGCACCGGGGAGAACGCGAAGCAACCGTTAAGACCATCGCGCAGGGAGGGCCGGGATGTCCCCAGCCGAACCTGTGGTACCTGCCGCCTGCACTTTCTTCTGCAGGCGGGCCATGGGGGCGGCAGGCTCCCGGCCTTCCCTGCGCCTCTCTGTTGGAGAGAGGCGATCGAGATTGCAAAGCTCGGGCTGCATCAGCCGCGAGAACGCGTGCTCATGTCCCGATAGTTAGTTCGCCTGCGGCGCGCCGTAGTTCGGGGCCAGCACGCGGTTGCGGATTAGCCAGGCCATGGTGCGCGTCCAGGATTCGTCGGTGTTGCCGCGCATGTCGGCGGTCATGGCCGCGACCGGCTTTCCGGTGTGAGCGTCGCGCAGATAGATGTTCATGTTGAGGATGAGATTGGAGACCTTCTGCACCGTCCCGGTGATCGCGAGATCGGCGCCGATGTCGGACGCCAGCTTGACGTCGCAGCCGCCGCAGGCCTGCAGATTGCTATGGTGCGCCGCATCGTTGACCGGCGCGATGTCGAGCACGCGAAACTGGCCGGAGTCCTGCAGCGCCGTTCGCAGCTGCTCGGCCGCATGCGCCAGCCGTTGCTGCTCGTCCTGCCGCGGCCCCTGCACCTCGCCCTGCAGGCTGGTGTCGATCAGCTCGAAATCGAACACCGCCACCTTGGGCGGCTCGGCGCGCGCTGATGTTGCAGACATCAGGATCAAGGACGCGAGGAGAACAGTCAGTTTCAAGGTCGTGATCCGAATGACGCCATAGCGGCCAAAAGTGGGGTTGAAAGCTAGGCCAATTCGGTCATCTTGCAAGACGAAACCTCGCCGGCACAGGACGGGGAACAATGGGAGGACATGTGGTCCTGGGAGTTCTGGCCCGATTCCTGATCGGCGCGATCGGCCTCATCGCCGCCGCAACCGCCGCTGCCGCGGCTGACACGGTCGACATTGCGATCGGCTATCTCGGCCGCGCCGGCGTGCCGCAGACCTTGTCGCCGCTCGACCAGCCGGCGGCCGACGACGGCATTGCCGGTGCGAAGCTCGCGATCGAGGACAACAACACCACCGGCAAGTTCCTCAACCAGCGCTTCAGCCTGATCGACCGCCGCGTCAAGGATGATGAGGATGCGGCGCAGGCCGCGAACGAACTCGCGGACAAGACCGGCTTCATCCTCGCCGACCTGCCGGCGGATACGTTGCTGAAGGTCGCCGACGGCCTGCGCGGCCGCGGCATCACCCTGCTCAATGTCGGCGCCATCGATGATCGCCTGCGCGAGCAGGACTGCCGCGCCAATGTCATCCACGTCGCGCCGACTCGTTCGATGCTGGCCGATGGCCTCGCGCAATATCTGGTGTGGAAGCAGTGGAAGCGCTGGCTGCTCGTCACCGGCTCGCACGACAAGGACAAATTGTTCGCCGACGCGCTGCGCCGCGCCGCCACCCGCTTCGGCGCCAAGATCGTGGAGGAGCGCACTTTCGAGGACTCCGGCGGCGCGCGGCGCACCGACTCCGGCGTCACCTTGATCCAGCGCCAGATGCCGGTGTTCACGCAGAAGGCGCCGGCCTACGACGTGCTGGTCGCCGCCGACGAGAGCGAAGTGTTCGCGAACTACCTGCCCTATCGCACCTGGGACCCGCGTCCCGTCGCCGGCTCCGCGGGGCTGCGTCCGACCAGTTGGGATCCGGCGCAGGACCAGTGGGGCGCGACGCAGTTGCAGAACCGTTTCATGAAGCTCGCCTTGCGCCGCATGGATGCGTTGGACATGCAGGCCTGGATGGCCGTGCGCATGGTGGGCGAAGCCGCGTCGCGCACCAACTCCGGCGATGCCACGGCGATGACGGACTATCTGAAGAGCCCGAACTTCACCATCGCCGCCTTCAAGGGCACGCGTCTGTCGCTGCGCGACTGGAACCTGCAACTGCGCCAGCCGATCCTGCTCGCCGACGGCCGCATGATCGTCTCGGTCTCCCCGCAGGAAGGTTTTCTGCACCAGGTCTCCGAACTCGACACGCTCGGCGTCGACCGGCCCGAAACCAAATGCAAGCTGCAATGACGTCGGATGGGATGATGTGGATGAAGATGCGCAGTCCGACAGGTCGAATGCCGAAAGCCGCGCTTCCCGGCTCGAAGCCTCTCCCGTGTGAGGGCAAGGCTATCGCATATGACGATCGAGGTTATGCGCGCATCTCTCTCCGCGTCGTCATGGCCGGGCTTGTCCCGGCCATCCACGTCGTCCGGCACGCTGAGAACCACGTGGATGCCCGGGACAAGCCCGGGCATGACCGAGTAACTCACGTGCAGGATCGATCGCGGCGACAGCTCCGCATCTCCATATGCTATTGCCCTATGTATGAGGAGGCAACCGCCGACACCGCGGGCGCGGTGCAAGTCTTTCCCCGCGCGCGGGGAGAGGCCGGATTGCATCGCAGATGCAATCCGGGTGAGGGGGGCTTTCCGCTGGGTCTGGTGCCCGCGGCTGCCCCTCACCCCAACCCTCTCCCCGTGAAGAACGGGGAGAGGGAGCGCACCGCCGCCGTGCCGACAGCTCGACTCCCTCAGGCAACGATTCGAATGAGGACGTTCCGCGATCGGCTTTCGCTAAGGGCGCCCCTGGCCGCCTCGCTGCTCACCGCCGCACTCTCCCTCGCCATCATCTCCCCTGCCTCCGCCTACGTCGCCTTCGTCTCCAATGAAAAAGGCAACACCGTTTCCGTCATCGACACCGACACCTGGACGGTGACCAAGACCATCAAGGTCGGCCAGCGGCCACGGGGCATTTCGTTCACGCGGGACGGCAAGTTCGTGATGGTCGCGGTCGGCGACGACGACACCATCCAGGTGATCGACGCCAAGAAGATGGAGGTCGTCGACACCCTGCCCTCCGGGCCCGATCCCGAACTGTTCGTGCAGGACGCCCAGGGCAAGACGCTCTACGTCGCCAACGAGAACGACAACACCGTCACGATCCTCGATCTGGAGAAGCGCGTCCGCATCGGCGATGTCCAGGTCGGCGTCGAGCCGGAGGGCATGATGCTGAGCCCCGATGGCAAGACCCTGATCTGCACCTCCGAGACCACCAACATGGCGCACTTCATCGACACGTCGACGCGCCAGATCGTGGCCAACGTGCTGGTCGATGCGCGGCCGCGCTACGCCGAGTTCAAGACCGACGGCTCGGAGCTGTGGGTGTCGGCGGAGATCGGCGGCACCGTCTCGATCATCGACCCGGCCAAGCGTGAGATTACCAGGAAGATCAAGTTTGCCGTGCCCGGTTTGCGCAGCGAGGCGATCCAGCCGGTCGGCATTGCGCTGACCAAGGACGGCAAAACCGGCTTCGTCGCGCTCGGCCCGGCCAACCGCGTCGCCGTGGTCGATGCCACCACCCATGAGGTGAAGAAATATCTGCTCGTCGGCCAGCGCGTCTGGCACATGGAGTTCACGCCGGACGAGAAGTATCTGCTCGTGACCAACGGCGTGTCCAACGACGTCTCGGTGATCGACGTCGCCGCGCAGAAGGTGATCAAGACCATCCAGGTCGGCGAGCTGCCCTGGGGCATCACGATTGCACAGCCATGAGCACGCAGAACGCACCCGCTCTCGACACCACGAACCCTACGCGGCAGCAGGCGCCTGACCCGGTCCCGGCGCTGTCGATCGCCGGCGTCAGCCATTCCTATGGCGCGCGCAAGGCGCTCAGCGACGTCTCTTTCGTGGTGAAGCCCGCGAGCTTCACCGCCCTGCTCGGCCTCAACGGCGCCGGCAAGAGCACATTGTTCTCGCTGATCACCCGCCTGTTCGCGGTTCAATCGGGCGAGATCGACATTTTCGGCCATGACATCGGCCGGACGCCCGGCGAGGCGCTGCGGCTGCTCGGCGTCGTGTTCCAGCCGCGTACGGTCGATCTCGATCTGTCGCTGCGGCAGAACCTGCTCTATCACGCCGCGCTGCACGGCATCGCGCGCCGCGAGGCCCGCGCGCGCAGCGAGGAGCTGCTGGCGCGCATTGGTCTTTCCGACCGCGGCGGCCACAAGGTGCGTGACCTCTCCGGCGGCCAGATGCGCCGGCTGGAGATCGCCCGCGCTTTGCTGCATCGGCCGCGGCTGCTGCTGCTCGACGAGGCCACCGTCGGCCTCGACGTCAAGGCGCGCGCCGATATCGTCGGCCATGTCCGCCAGCTCGTCGCCGAGCAGGGCATCGGCGTGCTCTGGGCGACGCATCTGTTCGACGAGATCGCCCCGACCGACGACCTCGTGGTGCTGCATCAGGGCCGCGTGCTGGCGCGCGGGCCGGTGCCGCAGGTGATCGCCGAGGCCGGTGCGTCCGACGTCAACGCGGCGTTCGCGCGGCTGACGACCCAGGCCAGCCCAGGCAGCGCCAGCCCGGCACGGAGTGCGGACGCATGACCGTCACCACCGTTCACACCTCGACCCCAACCCGCAGCGGCTTCTCCGCGGGCGAGTACATCACCTGCCTGATCGGCATCGTCTGGCGCGAGGGCCTGCGCTTCCTGCATCAGCGCGAGCGCTTCGTCTCGGCGCTGGTGCGCCCGCTGGTCTGGCTGTTCATCTTCGCCGCCGGCTTCCGCCAGGTGCTGGGCATCTCGATCATCCCGCCCTACGAGACCTACATCCTCTACGAAGTCTATATCGCGCCAGGATTGATGGCGATGATCCAGCTCTTCAACGGCATGCAGTCGTCGCTGTCGATGGTCTACGACCGCGAGATGGGCAATATGCGCACGCTGCTGGTGAGCCCGCTGCCGCGCGGCTATCTCTTGTTCTGCAAGCTGCTCGCCGGCACCGCCGTCTCGGTGCTGCAGGTCTACGCCTTCCTGATCATCGCCTGGTTCTGGGACATCACGCCGCCGCCGCTGGGCTATCTCACGGTGCTGCCGGCGCTGATCCTGTCCGGCCTGATGCTCGGCGCGCTGGGCATGCTGATCTCCTCCGGCATCAAGCAGCTGGAGAATTTTGCCGGCGTCATGAACTTCGTGATCTTCCCGATGTTCTTCGCTTCCTCGGCGCTCTATCCGCTCTGGCGCGTCGAGGAAGGCAGCCCGTGGCTGGCCTATCTCTGCGAAGCCAATCCCTTCACCCACGCGGTGGAGCTCATCCGCTTCGCGCTATACGGCAAGCTGAACTTGGTGTCGCTCGCCGTGGTCGGCGGCTGCACCGCCGTGTTCATGATCGGCGCGATCCTGGCCTACGATCCGTCGCGCGGGTTTGTCAGGCGTGGTCCCGGAGGCGAGGCATGAGATCGAGAGCGAGATTGCTGACCATCGCCCTGGTCGCCTCGGCCGGTCCCGCGTATGCGGCCGATCCGCGCTATCCCGACTGGCCCTGCCCGCAAGCCAAGGTGCCGGAGATTTCCATCGCTGCCGTCTGGTCCGGCCCGCCGATCGACGATGTCGGCGCGAGCTGGAAGGATGACGCGAAGGTTTCGGAGCTCGTGGCCAAGCTCGCGGCGCGCCGCATTCCCTTGGAACAGGCGCAAAAGGACGTCGCCGATTTCATCACCGGCACGGCCGAGGAGAAGGCCCGCAAGGGCAAGCTGCTGTTCGCCGGCCTGTTCGACACGCTCAATGCCCAGCGCACCTCGGTCATGAACGGACTCGAGCGCGTGATGCGCAAGCAGCGCGATGCCGTCGAGAAGGTGCGCGGCGACACCATCAAGCTGCAGGAGATGCAGAGCGGCGCTACGCGTGACGAAGCCAAGATCGAGGAGCTGAGCAATCAGCTCAATTGGGAGACCCGCATCTTCGAGGATCGCCGCCGCGTAATGAAATTCGTCTGCGAGGTCCCCACCGCCATCGACCAGCGCCTGTTCGCGCTCGCCCGCGAGATCCAGCAGGACATGGAGTAGGCCGCGGATGCCGCTCGCCCTTGAACATGATCATGCAAAGCGAGTGCACTCATGTCCCCGCATCGTCATGGCCGGGCTTGACCCGGCCATCCACGTCTTTCCTCGGGGCACCGCGTGGATGCCCGGGTCAAGCCCGGGCATGACGAGCAAACCAATTGGCCGCGATGTCTGTTGCGACCTCCGCTCACTCCTCCGACCGCGGCTCGGGCTCCGTCTGCTGCAGCGGCAGGTCGGCGCGGGCCCAGCCGTCGGTGCCGTCGGGGTACCAGGCGACGTTGCGGTAGCCGTAGGTCAGCGCGCGCTTCGCGGCGTTCCACGACATCCAGCAGTCTTCGAGGCAGTAGAACACCAGCAGACGCCCCTGGTCGCCGCCCGACGCCTGCGTCAGGCCGCGCTTCAGATAATCCTCGGTGGCCGCCGCGAGCACGCCATAGCCGGTGTCGGGCAGCCAGATACTGCCGGGAATGTCCAGGCGCGGCTGCTCGCGCCACACCGTGCCGGCCGGCAGGTTCTTCGGCTTGGGCGGTCGCGGCAGGACGTCGACGAAGGCCGCGGACTTCGCGCGCCATATCGCCTCGGTCTGCAGCGTCGACAGCACGCGTGCACCGGCCAATGTGGTCGGAACCGGCGCACGATAGTTCTCGGTGCGATAGCTGTCCGGCTCCGGCACGAGTTCGTCGGCCCATGCTGCCATCGCGGCGAGCAGCAGCGCGCCTGCCAACACCGCAGCGGTGAGCCGAACGATCATGGCTTCGTCGCAGCCTCGGCGGTGATCAGATGATTGCTCTCATCCAGCAGCGGCACGCCGAAGTCGAGCAGGATCTTGTTGATCTCGCCCTGGTTCTCCTGGATCAGCTTGTTGAGCTGCCGCCGCCAGTTCTGGTCGGCGCCGCGCACCCCCATCGCGATCCGATAGATCAGCTTCGGCCCGGACGTCTCCTTCACCAGCGGCGTCACGTGAAGCTGCGGGCTCGCCTGCTTGGCGTAGTAGCCGGCCATCGGCCCCCACAGCACGCCGGCGTCGATTTCGCCCGACTTCAGATCGTTGATCATGGCCTCGGCCGAGGAGTCGACGCGAGTGTCGATCATCAGCGGATACGGTTTTGCCAGCGGCATGAGTCCGGCCAGCGCCATGTTGGTCGCAGGCGGCGTGCCCGCGACGATTCCGATGTGCTTGCCCTTGAGCTTGGCGTCTTCCAGCGTCGTCACATCGGCAAGATCCGAGCCCGGCTTGGTCACGATCGCATAGGCCGTCCGGTAGTAAGGACTGGTGCTTTGCACGAGATCGTCGCCTTGCGGAAAGCCCATGATGACGTCGCAGCGATGCGAGCCGAGCGTCATCCGCACGAAGCCCGTCGCCTGCGGAAAGAACGTGTAGTCGACCTTCTTCTGCAGCTTGGCGGCCAGGAACTCGGCGAGCTTGTTCTCGAACCCCTCGCCCTTCTCGTTGGAGAACGGCAGGTTGCGCGGATCGGCGCAGACGCGGAGAACCTTGGGATCGACCAGCTCGATCGACAGGTCGAGACCGTCATTGCTTTGCGCGTAGGAGGCGGCGGGGCCGAGCAGAGTGAGGCCCGCGGCAACGGCCAGCGAGCCGACAAGAGTGCGACGCTTCGTCATTCGTCTTTCCATCCCTATCGAGCGCATCGAGTTATTTTTGAAAATGCTAGGCCGCCGGCCGTGCTGGCGCAACAGCTGCTGTCATCGCGAAGAGTTGACCGCATGCTGCGACGCAACGCCGGCGCGATGATGCACACGTCTCACGCGAGCAAGGCAAACACGTGATCAGCCGCCTCCTCATCGCGATCGGAACGTGGGGCGTTCTCATGCTCGGCAGCGCGGCACATGCGGAGCCGCGGGAACTCGCGGTCAGCGAAATCGCGCCCGGTGTCTTCGTCCATGTCGGGGAGACGGCACTGATGACCGCCTCGAACGAAGGCGCCATTGCGAATGTCGGCTTCATCATCGGCGATGACGCCGTGGCCGTGATGGACACCGGCGGCAGCGTGCGGGAGGGTCGCGCGCTGCTGGCAGCGATCCGGCTCCGCACGACCAAGCCGGTCCGCTACGTCATCAACACCCATGCCCATCCCGACCATGTGTTCGGCAACGCCGCCTTTCAGGGTGACGGGACGAGCTTCGTCGGCGCGAAGAATCTGCCGCGTGCGCTGGCGATGCGCGGACCCCACTACATCGAGGCGTTCCGCCGCCTGATGGGCGCGGAGCTGATCGACGACGTCCGTCTGGTCGCGCCGTCGATCGTCGTCGACAACCAGATGTCGCTCGACCTTGGTGGGCGCGCGCTCACGCTCAAGGCCTGGAGCACCGCGCACAGCGATTGCGACCTCACCGTCGTCGATGAGCAGAGCCGGACGTTGTTTGCCGGCGATCTCGTCTTCCTCCGTCACATCCCCGTGATGGACGGCAGCCTGCGCGGCTGGATCGCAGACCTCGGCGCTCTTTCAGCGATCGCGGCCGATCGGGTCGTGCCCGGCCATGGCCCGGTCAGCGCGTGGCCGCTGGCGCTCAATGATGAGCGGCGCTATCTCGAAACCCTGGCCCACGACATCAGCGGGCTGATCAAGGCGGGGAAGCCGATCGCGGAGGCGAGCGGGGCCGCCGCATCGGAGCGCGGCAAGTGGCAACTGTTCGACGACTACAATGCGCGCAACGCCACCGCAGCATTTTCGGAAATGGAATGGGAATGAGCCTGCGGACACGCTATGATCGCCGGCACACCAGAACGGCCTTGGAGGACTGCGCCATGATCCGGCTCCGCCTGCCATCAACCTTGCTTCTCGGCGCATGTCTTGTCTTTGCCTTCGCACCTGCGAACGCCGCCGAGACGTACGATCCATGGCCGGGACTGGTGCAGGACATCTTCAACAACAAGCCGATGCAGGACGGCGGCAATGTGCTGGCGATCGAGATGCCGCCCCGTGCCGAGGACGCATCGGTCGTTCCGGTCACGCTGCGCAGCAAGCTGTCGCCCGCCGACGACCGCCGCATCAAGACCATCACGCTGGTGATCGACCAGAACCCGGCCCCGATGGCGGCCAAATTCACGCTCGGCGCGGACGCCAATGTCACGGCGATCTCGACCCGTGTCCGTGTCAACAACTACACCGATGTGCATGCCGTGGCCGAACTGACGGACGGTCAGCTCTATGTGGTGAAGACATTCGTGAAGGCATCCGGCGGCTGCTCCGCGCCGGCGGCGAAGAATCCGGATGAAGCCAAGGCGCGCGTCGGCCAGATGCGCTACCGGCAGTTCACGCAAGCCGGTGACGGTGCGAGCAGCGGCATCCGCGAGGCTCAGGTGATGGTCGGGCATCCCAACAATTCCGGGCTGCAGATGGACCAGCTGACCCAGCTCTACATTCCCGCCTTCTTCGTCGACCAGCTGACGCTGTCGCAGGATGGCAAGCTCGTGCTGTCCGTCGACGGCGGCATCTCGATCTCGGAGGATCCCAATATCCGCTTCACCTATGTCTCGAACGGCGCCAAGCACTTCCGCGCCGAGGCGCACGATACCCAGGGCCATGTGTTCGAGCACGAATGGCCGGCGGAGGGATCAGGCACCTGATGCAAAGGTCAGGACGCGCGGCGTCAGAAACATCTCACTTCGGCTTCGGCCTGGGCGCGGCGGAGATCGTTGAGCGCATTGGCGGCCTGCTCGGAGGTGCGGAACTGGGTACCGAGATTGCTCTTCACCTGGGACATGCTGAGCACGGTTTCCGCCGTGACGTAGCGCTCATAGGGAATGATCGAGGCGATCACGTCGATCGAGCAGGAGCATTGCGCAATCGACTGCCGCGACTCGCCGTTGGCCTTCATGCAGCCGAAGACATATTCGGCGCGCGCCGAGGTCGGATAGTCATTGAGATCCTCGGCCCGCGCCGATCCGGCCAGCGCCGTCGCGGCAAGGAAGGTGGCGACAATCGGTCCTACCGGAACAGCGCAACGCATGACAGTCCTCCACGGTATCGCTGCCCAGGCTATGCTAAGAGAATGAGGCTGAAAAGAACACATCTCGAGGAAACGCAGACGCGCCCATGATACAGCTCGGTCGCTTGTTCATTGCTGTCATTGCTTGCGCGCTGCTGCCGATCCCGGTGTCACGCGCCGCCGAGACGGTCAAGGTTGCGGTGCAAAAGACCGGGACCTTCGCCTGGGAATTGGCCGTCATTCGCGCGCACCAGCTCGACAAGCAGGCCGACATCGCGATTGATGCGGTCGAGCTCGCGAGCCCGGAGGCCGGCAAGATCGCGCTACGCGCGGGCAACGCCGACATCATGGTCTCGGACTGGCTGTGGGTATCGCGCGAGCGCGCGCTCGGCGCCAAGCTCACCTTCTCCCCCTACTCCAGCGCGCTCGGCGCCGTGATGGTGCCGGCAAACTCGCCACTTAAGACGCTTGCCGATCTCAAGGGACGCAAGCTCGCGGTCGCCGGTGGCCCGCTCGACAAGAGCTGGCTGCTGCTGCAGGCAGCGGTCAAGCGCGACGGCGTCGAGCTGAAGTCGCAGGCGACCATCACCTATGGCGCACCGCCGCTGCTGGCCGCCAAGCTGGCCGACGGCGAGATGGATGCCGGCTTGAACTACTGGAATTTCTGCGCCGCGCTAGAGGCTAAAGGCTTCCGTCGCCTCGCCGGCATCGAGGACATCCTGCCGGCCTTCGGCGCCAAGGGCCGCACCGCGATGATCGGCTACGTGTTCGACGAGGAATGGGCCAGCAAGCATCGTGATCTCGTCAGCCGCTTCCTGTCCGTCACGGCGAAGGCCAAGGAAATCCTGGCGACGTCGGACGCCGAGTGGCAGACGATCGCGCCGTTGACCGGCGCGCCGGACGAGGCGACGTTGCGCGCCTATCGCGACCGCTACCGCGAGGGCATTCCGCGCCGCTCGGTGTCCGAGGAGGAGACCGACGCCCGCATTCTCTATGGCGTGCTCGCCTCGATCGGCGGCCGCGATCTGGTCGGCCCCGCCGCCGAGCTCAGCCCCGGCACCTACTACAGGGCGGATGCGAGGGATTAGTGCTGCGGCTGTTGTCCTTCGCGCTTCTGCTGGCCACCTGGTGGGTGGCTGCGACTGTCGCTGGCAGCGCCAAGCTGCCGCCGCCGTCGGCTGTGCTGGCCGTCGCTGTTGCGGAAGCAAAATCCGGCGCGCTATTCCTGCATCTCGGCGCGACGCTCGCCCGCGTCGCCCTCGCCTTCACCCTGTCGATGGCGATCGGATCGGCACTCGGTTATTGGATGGGCCGCAACCGCCTCGCCAATCGCCTCGGCGACCCCTGGCTGATCCTGCTGCTCAATCTGCCGGCGCTGGTGGTGATCGTGCTGGCCTATATCTGGGCCGGCCTTACCGAGGTCGCGGCGATTGCGGCGATCGCGATCAACAAGCTGCCGACGGCGGTCGTGACCTTGCGCGAAGGCGCCCGCGCGCTCGATCCGTCGCTGGACGAGATGGCGAAAGTGTTCGCCTTCCCGCGCGGCCGCATCGTCCGCCACGTCCTGCTGCCGCAGCTTGCGCCTTATATTGCGGCCGCCGCACGCTCAGGCCTGTCGCTGGTGTGGAAGATCGTGCTGGTCGCCGAACTGCTCGGGCGCCCCAACGGCATCGGCTTCGAGATCGGCGTCGCCTTTCAGCTGTTCGACATCCCGCTGCTGCTCGCCTATTCGCTCAGCTTTGCCGCCGTGGTGCTGGTGATCGAGGCCGTCCTCGTGCAGCCGTTCGAGCAGCGCGCATCAAGGTGGCGGCTCCGTGCGGCTTGAGGTCGACATTCGATCGAAGAGCTACACCAGCGCCAATGGCAAGCGCCAGGAGGTGATATCAGGCATTGCGTTCACGCTGCAGCGCGGCGAGGTCGGCGTGGTCGTCGGCCCCTCCGGTTGCGGCAAGAGCACGATGATGCGAATCCTCGCCGGTCTCGACAGCGACTATCAGGGTCAGGTCACCCGACCGGACGGCGCCCGACTCGCCATGGTTTTCCAGGAGCCGCGGCTGCTGCCGTGGCGCTCCGTCGAGGAGAATGTGCGGTTGGCTGCGCCCGAGGTCGCCGACGACCGGCTCGCCGCCATCTTCGGCGTGCTCGAGCTCGAAGGCCATCGCAGCCACTTCCCGGGCGAGCTGTCGCTCGGCCTCGCCCGTCGCGTCGCGCTGGCGCGCGCCTTTGCCGTCGAGCCGGACTTCCTGATCCTCGATGAGCCGCTCGCCTCGCTCGACGATGCGCTGGCCGCCAGGCTGCGCGAGGAGATCGCGACGCTGGTGGCGTCCAGACCGATGATCACGCTGCTCGTCACGCACAGCATGGACGATGCCGTGCGGCTCGGCGACCGCATCTTCCTGCTGTCGCCGCGTCCGGCGCGACTGCTGCACACCATGCCCATCGCTGTTCCCCGGGCCCAGCGCACCGAAGCGACGGTCGCGGCGATCAAGGCCGAGCTGGCGGGGCCGGATTTTTCCGTGTCATAGTCGTGGCAAATCCTGGACATCAGCTCTTGAGGAAACGCCATGAGATCAGCACTCGCCGCCACGGCCGTCCTCGCCGCGGGCCTGTCGACCGCGGCGCTCGCGCAGGGCAAGGGCATCCGGTTGTGGAATCTCACCACTGCGACCATGACCGGCTTCCAGCTCTCGCCCGCCGGCCAGAACAACTGGGGCCCGAATCAGACACTGAGCGACAAGGACAAGGAGCTCGATCACGACGAGCGGCTGAAGCTCAGCGGCGTCGAGCCGGGACGCTACGACGCCAAGGTCAGTTATGCCGGCGACCGGCAATGCATCGTGCGCGGTCTCGACATCAAGGCCGATGCCGTCGTCTCGGTGGCCGACAAGGACCTGCAAGACTGCACGAAGTAGCTCAGGCCTGCAGCGGCCGAGCCGACTCAGGCCTTGTCGTTGCTGTGCGGATACTCGCAGCGCCAGCGCACCGCGGTCCATTTCGGGTGCTCGCCGATCCATTGGGCGATGTAAGGCGGCGCCTTCATCGCACATTGCTGCAACGACGCGCCGCCGTCGGCGAACACGAGGTGCTGCTCCTCGCAATTGGTCGGGGACAGCACGGCGCAAACCGTAATGACGAGATCGATGGGGCTCATGGCTCGATATCCTCAACGAGGCCTGAAGCAGAGTACCTCAATCTACGGCGTCCTGCTGCATCGGTTTCTCCCCGGCGCCGACTTTATGAGCGGAACCGAGCGCGAGTCGGGCGGCGTCAACGCTTGATCCGGGCCACCAGATCGGCTGCAATGGGTACCGGTCGATCGACCTCAAAAAGACGACAGCGGAGGAAGCAGATGCCCAAGGTTCTCGTACTCTACAAGACCCCGAAGAGCGCCGAAGCGTTCGACAAGCACTACATGAACGTCCACGTGCCGCTCGCGAAGAAAATTCCGGGCCTGAAGAGCTACGATATCAGCCGCGGTCCCGTGAACGGACCGGCCGGTCCCACCAACATCCACCTGGTCGCTACTCTCGTATTCGATTCAATGCAGGCCCTGCAGGCCGGCATGGGCTCGGCCGAGGGCAAGGCCGCGGCGGGAGATCTGCCCAACTTCGCCGATGGCGGCGTCGATCTCTACATCTTCGATACGCAGGACGTCTGACCGACGGCTGTCGAACACTTCTTGCGGTTGACCAAAGTGTCGATCGCAAGAGGAGCGCTGGACCCCAGATCCGCCAAGCCGATCGCAAGCTTGATACGCTCGCCGGCTTGGCGGATCGCAGGTGATTACTTGCGGGCCGCGCAGGCGTACATGTTGATTTCCATGCCCACGGGCACTTCGACGATCTTCGGTGTCTTCCAGGCCATTTCGAGCTCCCAAGTTCTAACGTTCGTTGATTGACGCGTTGCTCGCGCCACCGGCGAAGCTAGGACTGCGTCCGAGCGAACGCAAGACAGACGACGGCAGCTTTTGCTGCAGATCTCCTGCACTGCCATCTCTCGACCGACAACGTTCCGCCTCAATCGGTCGCCGGACGTGAGCCGGCTCAGGCCCCGCCCGGCTGTACGTAGCAGAACACGTAGCGATTCCGGCTCAGGAAGATCACGCCGTGCCCCGTGGGATTGCCTTTGTCCCACTTCAGCTTGTGATCGGGAACTTCGATCTCGGTACCGACATCGATATGCGGCCGGCCACGCGGCTCGTCGGGACGATCATCGGTGATGATGACGTAGGTCTTGCCGTCGCGGACGTGGACTTCATCGGCGAAGTAGGCATCGGCCTCGCCGCAGCACGACGCCGTCGGCACGTCCGGCTGCATCAGCGCCTCGTACCACCGGCGCAATGCAGGATCGACTGACTCCCATTGGCCGAGATCACGCGCACTTGCACTCACCCAAAGGCAACACAGCATGCCGAGCCAAAGGATGCTTCGCCTCATCCCGTCTACTCCTCTGTTAATCCCGGCATGTTGCAGCGAAGCAATGTTCATGCCGCAGAGCAACACGAAAAAGGTGCGATCATGCCGCCTGCAAATATGACGCGATGACAAAGGCTTGGCTCGACGCCTGCCGCCACGCGGGAAAACGTCCCAGCTTGGCGAGGATACCTGCCCAGCTTTTCGTATTGACGCTTCCCGGAATCGAGCGGAGTGTTGTTCCCGCAGCGTCAGGATAGGCGCGCATAAAAATCTTGGAGGAAATGAATGAAGCGGATCGCGCTGGCCGCAGGCCTCGCCATTCTTGCATCACATGGTGCGAGCGCGCAGAGCGCCGATCAGTTGGTCAAGGGTGCAACTGATACGGCAAACGTCCTCAACTACGGCATGGGCTACAATCTGCAGCGGTTCAGCTCGCTCACGCAGATCAACAAGGACAACGCCAAGAACCTCGTTCCGGTCTGGAATTACAGCTTTGCTGATGATCGCAGCGAGGAGTCGCAGCCACTGATCTATCAGGGCGTGCTCTACGTCACGACGCACAATGCGACGATGGCCGTCGATGCCAAGACCGGCAAGCAGATCTGGAAGAGCAAGATCGAGTATCCGGCCGAGACCCCGCGCGTCGTCTGCTGCGGCATCATCAATCGCGGTGCCGCGCTGTACGACGGCAAGGTCTTCCGCACCACGCTCGACGCCAACGTGATCGCTCTCGACGCCAAGACCGGCAAGGAGCTGTGGCGCCAGAAGGCCGCCGACATCAAGGAAGGCTACTCGATGACCGTCGCGCCGCTGGTGGCGGACGGCGTCGTGCTGACCGGCATCTCGGGCGCGGAGTTCGGCACCCGCGGCTTCATCGACGGTTGGGATCCCGCGACCGGCAAGCATCTGTGGCGCACCCACACGGTGCCGACCCCGGATGAACCCGGCGGCGATACCTGGAAGGGCGATACCTGGAAGCTCGGCGGCGGCTCGACCTGGATCACCGGCTCGTATGACCCTGAGCAGAACACCGTGTTCTGGGGCGTCGGCAATCCCGGCCCGTTCAACGCGGCGGTGCGCCCGGGTGACAATCTCTACACCTGCTCGGTGCTCGCGCTCGATCCGAAGACCGGCAAGATGAAGTGGCACTTCCAGTTCTCGCCGAACAACCCGTTCGACTATGACGCGGTCGCCGAGATGGTGCTCGCCGACATGAATGTCGAGGGCAAGCCGACCAAGGTGTTGATGAACGCCAACCGCAACGGCTTCTTCTACGTGCTCGATCGCACCAACGGCAAGCTGCTGGCGGCCAATCCCTATGTGAAGGTCAACTGGGCCTCCAGCATCGACCTGAAGACCGGCAAGCCGGTCGAGACCGATGTCACGCGTGACGCGCGCGAGGGCAAGAAAGTCACCGTCTATCCGTCGATCCTCGGCGGCAAGAACTGGCAGCCGATGTCGTTCAATCCGCAGACCGGTCTTGCTTACGCCAACACGCTCGTGTTCGGCGGCCACTACAAGACCGAGCCCGCGACCTACAAGGCCGGCGAGTGGTACCTCGGCATGGACCTGACGGATCTCTGGGATTGGCCGGAAGGTCCGCGCGGTCAGCTGAAGGCTATCGATCCGATGACCGGCAAGACCAAGTGGGAGCAGCCGAGCGACATTCCGCGCTTCTCGGGCGTGCTGTCGACCGCCGGCGGCGTGGTGTTCTCGGGCAAGCTGACAGGCGAGTTCGAGGCGTTCGACGCCGACAGCGGCAAGAAGCTGTGGCAGTTCCAGACCGGCTCCGGCATCGAGGGCCAGCCCGTCACCTGGCAGCAGGATGGCGTGCAATATGTCGCCGTCACCTCCGGCTATGGCGGCGTCTACTCGCTGTTCTCCGGTGACGAGCGCCTCGCCAACGTTCCGGCGGGCGGTTCGCTCTGGGTCTTCGCGGTCAAGAACTGAGTGTAGATTGCCCGTGAAGCAGATGTTCCTGAAAACGGCGGCGACCATCGCCGCCGTCGTCGCGATCTCGGCCGCGCTTTCGGCGGCCGCCTTCGCGCAACAACAAGACGGCACCGCGGCCCACAGCGCGATCGACCTCGGCAAGACCACCTTCGCCCAGAAGTGCTCGCACTGCCATGGCCCGAACATGGTGAATTCCGGCACGGTCACGCCGGACCTGCGCCGTTTTCCCGACGATCAACCGCGCTTCGTCACCACGGTGAAACAGGGCAAGAATGGCCGCATGCCGCCCTGGGGCGACATTCTCAGCGATGACGAGATCACGGCGCTCTGGGCCTATGTCTCGAGCCGGAGAACGCAATGATGCGCCGTCTGATTCATTGCGCAGCGGCATTCCTGATGTTGTCGGCATCATCAGCGGTTCAGGCCGCTGACGATGTGCTGCGCATCTGCCTCGACGAGAACCTCCCGCCGCTGTCGGTCCATCATCGTGGCAATCCCGGGAGCGGGTTTGACGTGCTGCTGGGTCAGGCGATCGCGGACCGGCTCGGCAGGAAACTCGAGATCCAATGGTATGAGAGCAAGCTGGACGAGGATTCCTCGCCGGCATTGGAGGCGAACGCGCTGCTGTCCGATGGCCGCTGCTCGCTGCTCGGGAGCTACGCCTTCACCCAGGACGGGCTGGTCGCACCCGGCGTCAAGACCGCCAAACTGCCCGACTATGACGGCGCGACGCGCGACGACCGGCGGCGGCGCATTGCGCTCGGCATGCTGACGCCGAGCAAGCCCTATCTGTTCTCGACTCTGACGGTCGTTATCGGCCCTTCCGCAAAACAGCGCCGGATCACGGACATCGGCGATCTCGCGGGACTGAAGCTCGCGATCGAGAGCGGCACGCTGGCCGACGCGATCCTGATGACGTTCGACAAGGGCCGCCTGATCGACGATATCACGCACTTGATCCCGACGCGGGATGATCTCCTGGGCGCGCTCGAGCAGGGCAAGTTCGAGGCGACACTGCTCGACGGCAGACGCTTCGATGCCTATCGGGCCGCTCATCCGGACAGCAAGCTCGTGGCCTCCGGCTACAGCTATCCGATCGGCGCCAACCGAGGCTATGTCGCTTTGTCCAGCGCGACAGAGCTGCTCGCTTCGGTCAACAAGATCCTCGCGGAGCTCGAGTCGTCCGGCGATCTCGCCAGGTTCGCCGCGACAGCCGGCCTGACCTATCTGCCGCCGCGCGAGCCGATCATCCTCGGCGATGCATTCCAGAAGATCATCCGGAGCGGCGCGCGCTAGCGCCGCTTCCATTTAGTCAGCGCGGGCTGCCGTCTTGTGAACCGACGACGGCACGACGCCGAAATACTTCCGGAACACGCGGCTGAAGTGCGACGAGCTCGAAAAGCCCCACGAGAACGCGACGTCAGTAATCGTCTTGCCGCTCTGAGTCTCCAACTCCTGACGGCAATGCTGCAACCGGGCGCGCCAGATGTAGTCGCTGACGGTCATGCCGCGATCGCTGAACACCATGTGAAGGTAGCGCTTCGTACAACCTAAGGCTGCCGATATCTGATCGATGCAGAGATCAGGGTCGCGCAGATGTTCGCGGATGAAGGCCTGCGCGCGGATATAGACCGCCTCGGGTCCGGCACGATCGAGCATCCTGTCGGCTTCCCGCAAGGGCAACAGCAACAGATCGATCAGCGACTCGGCAACGCTTGCTGCCGAGTTCGCCGACAGCCGCGTCGCCTCGTCGAATGCCGCATGCGTCACATCGTGCGCGATCCGCCCGGTTCCACTCCGTGCCGAGAGCTTGTAGGCCGGCATCTTCTCGGCGCGGAAGCCGCGTTCCTGCAACAATTCCTTCGGCACGATCACCACGTCATGGCGTGTGAGCGCTGGGCTGATGATGGTGTGCGGCGATGACACGTCATAGGCCAGGCAATCCCCCGGGCCGATCTCGATCTGCCGTCCATCCTGCTCGAAATAGGACGTTCCGTAGGTCTGGAACAGGATCTTGATATAGGGATGCGCCACCTTCTGCGCCCGCGCATAGGTGTGGGCGATGCGATGCTGGCTCGCCTCGATCTGGCAGAGCTTCAGGCGAGACACGGTCGTGAAATTGATCCGCCCCTCGAAAGACGCGCCCTCCAGCGGGTCGACATCGAAACGTCCGCAGAGATCAGTCAGTGCATCTGACCAACGTTGGATCTGGCTCTTCGGCGAGAACCCTGACGTACTAAGCGAACGGATCGTATCGGACATCTTCATCCACCGATTCATGATCGAAGCGCAACGGGTCCGCCGCAGGACGGCGGACGAGAGTTCAGCCAAAATGCTCCCATTTTAAGGCCGCCCAGAGTCGTCGCGGCGCACGAGTTCCACATTCGTCCCCGTTTGATCCTCCGCCTTCGCCCCTATCACGTCAAGGGAAACATCAACCTTCGGTGGAACCGGCACGCTGCAAATTGATGCTGCGCAGCAAGAACGCGTCTCATGTTGCGGACCAGCAAAGCAAAATCTCCTCCAAAAACTTCTCATCGCTTCACTCTTGAGCAAGCGCTTTTCTCTTTTGGGCAAGTTTCCCGTTTGGGAAGTGGATAATCAATGATGCCGAAAACGAATACTGGGCCGCGTGCTGCGGAACCTCAGTTGAACCCGGGAGGAAAGACGATGCGAAGAGTTCTGCTCGCAACATGTCTGACGTCAGTCGCGGCACTTGCCGCGGGTGGCGCATTTGCCAGCGAAGAGCTGGTCAAGATGTCGGCCAACCCGAAGGACTGGGTGATGCCGGCCGGCGACTACGCCAACACGCGCTACTCCAAGCTCAACCAGATCAACGCCCAGAACGTCGGCAAACTGCAGGTCGCGTGGACCTTCTCCACCGGCGTGCTGCGCGGCCACGAAGGCGGGCCGCTGATCGTCGGCAACATGATGTATGTGCATACGCCGTTCCCGAACAAGGTGTACGCGATCAATCTGGCCGACGACAACAAGATCGTCTGGAAATACGAACCCAAGCAGGATCCGAACGTCATTCCGGTGATGTGCTGCGACACGGTCAATCGCGGTGTCGCCTATGGCGACGGCAAGATCTTCCTGCACCAGGCCGACGACAAGCTGGTGGCGATCGACGCCAAGTCCGGCCAGCAGGTCTGGACCGCCGTCAACGGCGATCCGAGTAAGGGCCAGACCGGCACCTCCGCTCCGCTGGTCGTGAAGGACAAGGTCCTGGTCGGCACATCGGGCGGCGAGTTCGGCGTCCAGTGCAGCATGACCGCCTACGACATCAAGAGCGGCAAGCAGGTCTGGAAGGCCTATTCGGAAGGGCCGGACGATCAGATCCTGTTCGACGCCAACACCACCGCGCTCGGCAAGCCGGTCGGCAAGGATTCGAGCCTGAAGACCTGGCAAGGCGACCAGTGGAAGACTGGCGGCGGCTGCACCTGGGGCTGGATCTCCTACGATCCGCAACTCGACATGGTCTATTACGGCTCGGGCAACCCCTCGACCTGGAATCCGAAGCAGCGTCCGGGCGACAACAAGTGGTCGATGACGATCTTCGCGCGCGCTGCCGACACCGGCGTCGCGAAGTGGGTCTATCAGATGACGCCTCACGACGAGTGGGACTATGACGGCGTCAACGAGATGATCCTGTCGGACCAGTCGATCAACGGCCAGCCGCGCAAGCTGCTGACGCATTTCGATCGTAACGGCCTCGCCTATACGCTCGATCGCGCTAATGGAGAGCTGCTCGTCGCCGAGAAGTTCGATCCGAAGGTGAATTGGACCACCGGCGTCGACATGGACAAGAACTCGGCGACCTATGGCCGTCCGAAGGTTGTCGACCAGTACTCGACCGACAAGCAGGGCGAGGACGTCAACACCAAGGGCATCTGCCCGGCCGCGCTCGGCACCAAGGACGAACAGCCGGCCGCCTACTCGCCGGACACGCAGCTGTTCTACGTGCCGACCAACCACGTCTGCATGGACTACGAGCCCTTCAAGGTGAGCTACACCGCAGGTCAGCCCTATGTCGGCGCGACGCTGTCGATGTATCCGCCGGCGGGTGAGACCCATATGGGCAACTTCATTGCCTGGGACGGCAAGACCGGCAAGATCGCCTGGTCGAACAAGGAGCCGTTCTCGGTGTGGTCGGGTGCGCTCGCGACCGCTGGTGGCGTGGTGTTCTACGGCACGCTGGAAGGCTACCTGAAGGCTGTCGATGCCAAGACGGGCAAGGAGCTGTACAAGTTCAAGACCCCATCCGGCATCATCGGCAACGTCACGACCTATGAGAACGGCGGCAAGCAGTATGTCGCGGTGCTCTCGGGTGTGGGTGGCTGGGCCGGCATCGGCCTCGCGGCCGGCCTGACCGATCCGACCGCCGGTCTCGGCGCCGTCGGCGGCTATGCGGCGCTGAGCAACTACACCGCGCTCGGCGGCACGCTCACCGTGTTCTCGCTGCCGCAGCAGTGAGCTAGCCTCTCTGCCTCCGGCGCATGGATCTCTCCATGCGCCGGTTCGCCTACCCCAGAAAATTAAGGGAAAACGCCCTTGCGTAAGATCTGCTTTGCGGTGGTCACGGCCGTAGGCCTGGCAGCCGGCGGGATGACTGTTGCCGAAAACGCCTGGGCTGAAGGCCCTGGAGATCCGACGGCCGTCAAGTCCGAAGACGGGAAGTATCTCGATAAGGAAGGCAACCCAACCTACAAGGTGGGCGCCGACGGCACGGTCGACTGGTACACCTATTCCGGCTACCGCCGCTATCACTCCGAATGCCATGTCTGCCATGGCCCGGACGGCATGGGGTCGACCTATGCGCCCGCGTTGAAGGACTCGGTCAAGAACATGAGCTATGGCGACTTCCTCGGCGTCGTCGCCAGCGGCCGCAAGAACATCAGCACGGCGCAGGAGAACGTCATGCCGGCCTTCGGCGACAATCCGAATGTGGCCTGCTACATGGACGATCTGTATATCTATCTCCGCGCCCGCTCGACCGATGCCGTGGGGCGCGTTCGCCCGGCCAAGCATGAGGGTAAACCGCCAGCCTATACGGAAGCGGAGAACTCCTGCATGGGCAAGAAATGACTGACGAAGGCCGCGCCCTGGGCAGGACCGCGGCCTCGAGAGAATGAAACAGGAGTTTGAGACATGAAGACGCGCGCCGCGGTCGCTTTCGAAGCCAAGAAACCGCTGGAGATCGTCGAGGTCGACCTCGAAGGGCCGAAGGCCGGCGAGGTGCTGGTCGAGATCAAGGCCACCGGCATCTGCCACACCGATGCCTATACGCTCGACGGCTTCGACAGCGAAGGCATCTTCCCTTCGATCCTCGGCCATGAGGGCGCCGGCATCGTGCGTGAGGTCGGGCCTGGCGTCACCTCGGTCAAGCCCGGCGACCACGTCATTCCGCTGTACACACCGGAATGCCGCCAGTGCAAGAGCTGCCTCAGCCGCAAGACCAATCTCTGCACCGCGATCAGAGCCACGCAAGGCAAGGGCTTGATGCCCGACGGCACCTCGCGCTTCAGCTACAAGGGCCAGACCATCTACCACTATATGGGCTGCTCGACGTTCTCCAACCACACCGTGTTGCCCGAGATCGCGGTCGCCAAGATCCGCGAGGACGCCCCCTTCGACAAGAGCTGCTACATCGGCTGCGGCGTCACCACCGGCGTCGGCGCCGTTGTCAACACGGCGAAGGTCGAGCCCGGCGCGAATGTCGTCATCTTCGGCCTCGGCGGTATCGGCCTGAACGTCATCCAGGGCGCGAAGATGGCCGGCGCCGACAAGATCATCGGCGTCGATATCAACGACAGCAAGGAGGAATGGGGCCGCCGCTTCGGCATGACCCATTTCGTCAACCCGAAGAAGGTCACCGGCGACATCGTCCAGCACCTCGTCGCGCTCACCGACGGCGGCGCCGACTACACCTTCGACTGCACCGGCAACACCACCGTCATGCGCCAGGCTCTCGAAGCCTGCCATCGCGGCTGGGGCGAATCGATCATCATCGGCGTCGCCGAGGCCGGCAAGGAGATCGCGACCCGTCCGTTCCAGCTCGTCACCGGGCGCGTCTGGAAGGGCACCGCGTTCGGCGGCGCGCGCGGGCGCACCGACGTCCCCAAGATCGTCGACTGGTACATGAACGGGAAGATCGAAATCGACCCGATGATCACCCACACGCTGACGCTCGAAGAGATCAACAAGGGCTTCGACCTGATGCATGAGGGCAAATCGATCCGTTCCGTCGTCGTGTTCTGACCCGAGCCACGCAAAACTGAGGAGGATTGCGCCATGACTGTCCACATTCACCCGTCCGTTGACAACGGCGTCAAACAGGGAAGCGGCCACTTCGCGGGCGGCACCCTGGTCTGCAAGTGCCACGACCGGCCGGTGAAGGTCGGCATTCAGGGCGACGTCGCGCACAACCACGCGTGCGGCTGCACCAAGTGCTGGAAGCCGTCGGGCGCAACCTTCTCGGTCGTGGCGGTGGTGCCGCGGCAGAACGTAACCGTGCTGGAGAATGGCGACAAGCTGAAGATCGTCGATCCCTCGGCGGTCATCCAGCGCTACGCCTGCACCGGCTGCGGCACGCACATGTACGGTCGGATCGAGAATACGGGCCATCCGTTCTACGGCCTCGACTTCATCCATCCCGAGCTGTTCCAGGAACAGGGCTCGGCGGCTCCGGGCTTTGCTGCCTTCGTCTCCTCGGTGATCGAGTCGGGCGTGAAGCCGGAGCAGATGGGCGAGATCAGGGCGCGGCTGAAGGAACTGGGGCTCGAGCCCTATGACTGCCTGTCGCCGGCGCTGATGGATGCGATTGCCACCCACGTGGCGAAAGCAAAGGCGGCCTGACGGCCGCGCAGTACCAAGCGTAACAACTGAAGCGTTCCTTCCTGAAGACTTGGTGCCTCGCCTGCCCCACGCTGGCGAGGCATTCTTTTTTGGCCGCGGCATCCGCCTCGCGACCACGATCATCTGCGCATCGTGCGATGTTCCGCGTTCGCATCGCAGCGGGCTGCGCACGCAGCGCACGCGCGTCCTGACAACACACGCGCCTGTGTAGACCGATGCTGTTCGCGGTCTGCTATCATGAGTCGCTTTCCGACAACTCTCAATCGATCCGGCGCGTGCACCAGGGACATATGGTTCCGCGCGCGTCCACCAACGATCAGAACCAGCGACCATTGGTCCGACAAAGCGAGGGCGAACATGATCAAGGTGAAAATCAACGGGCAGGAGCAGAGCTGGGATGGCGATCCGAGCCTGCCGCTGTTGTGGTATCTGCGCGATGAGCTGGGGCTCACCGGCTCGAAATATGGCTGCGGCCAGGCGCTGTGCGGCGCCTGCACGGTGATGGTCGACAAGGAGGCCGCGCGTTCCTGCATCACGGCGATCTCGGATGTCGCGGGCCGCGAAGTGACGACGATCGAGGGCCTGCATCCGACCGGCGACCATCCGGTGCAGAAGGCGTGGCGGCAGGTCAATGTGCCGCAATGCGGCTTCTGCCAGGCCGGGCAGATCATGCAGGCGGCGGCGCTGCTCAACCAGAATCCGAAGCCCTCGCACGACCAGATCCGGGACGCGATGTCCGGGAACATCTGCCGCTGCGGCTGCTATCAGCGCATCGAGAATGCGGTCCATCTGGCCTCGACGGGGGTGTGATCATGAACATCATCGCAAATCCCAAGACGGCGACCACCTCGCGCCGTGGCTTCGAGCAGCATCTCAAGGTCGAGAACGTCTCGCGGCGCGCCATCCTGCAAACGCTGGGCCTCGCCGGCGGCTTCGTCCTCGCAGCGCCGCTGCTGTCGCGCCCCGCTTTCGCCGCCTATGAAACTGGCGCCGGCAAGATGCCGCATGGCACCGTGGTCGATCCCAAGATCTTCGTGTCGATCGCGCCTGATGGCATCGTTTCCATCCTCGCGCATCGCTCCGAGATGGGCACGGGCGTCCGCACCAGCCTGCCGTTGATCGTGGCAGAGGAGATGGAAGCCGACTGGTCGAAGGTCCGCGTCGTGCAGGCGCCCGGCGACGAAGTGAAGTTCGGCAACCAGGACACCGACGGCTCGCGCAGCACGCGGCACTATCTGCTGCCCATGCGCCAGATCGGCGCCATGGCGCGCGCCATGCTGGAAGCCGCCGCCGCCAAGAAGCTCGGCGTGCCCGCCAGCGAGGTGAAGGTGGTCAACCACGAGGTCGTGCACAGCGCCAGCGGCAAGCGCCTCGGCTTTGGCGAGCTCGCGGCCGACGCCGCCAATCAGCCGGTGCCCGCGGTCGACACCATCAAGCTGAAGTCGCCGAAGGACTTCCGCTATCTCGGCAAGGGCCAGGTCAGCATCGTCGACCTGCACGACATCACCGTTGGCAAGGCGCATTACGGCGCCGATATCCGCCTGCCCGGCATGAAGTACGCGGTGATCGCCCGGCCGCCGGTGACGGGCGGCAAGGTGAAGTCGTTCGATCCCGCTGAGGCGCTGAAGGTGTCCGGCGTCGAGAAGGTGCTCGAGGTCAAGGGCTGGCCGTGGCCGTCGAAGTTCCAGCCGCTCGGCGGCGTCGCCGTGATCGCGCGCAACACGGGTGCCGCGATCAAGGGCCGTGATGCCCTGAAAGTCGAATGGGACGACGGTCCTAACGCCGCCTACGACTCCGTCGCCTATCGCGCCGAGCTCGAAGCCGCCGCGCGGCAGCCCGGTCTCGTCGTGCGCCAGGAGGGTGATGCCGACGCCGCGCTGAAGTCGGCCGACAAGGTGATCACCGGAGAGTACTACCTTCCGCACTTCGCCCATGCCAGCATGGAGCCGCCGGTCGCGGTGGCCGACGTCAAGGGTGACAAGGCGGAGATCTGGGCGCCGGTGCAGAGTCCCGGAGGCACCCGCGAGGATGTCGCCAAAACGCTGCAGATCCCGATCGAGAACGTGACCGTCAACGTCACCCTGCTCGGCGGCGGCTTTGGCCGCAAATCGAAGTGCGACTTCGCGCTCGAAGCCGCCCTGCTCTCCAAGGACCTGGGCGCGCCGGTGAAGGTGCAGTGGACGCGTGACGACGACATCCAGCACGACTTCCTGCACACCGTCTCGGTTGAGCGCATCGAGGCCGGCCTCGACAAGAGCGGCAAGGTGGTCGCCTGGCGTCACCGCAGCGTCGCGCCGACCATCCTCTCCACCTTCGCGGCCGGCGCCGATCATGCGGCGCCGTTCGAGCTCGGCATGGGCCTCGTCGACATGCCGTTCGAGATCGCCAACATCCAGTGCGAGAACCCCGCCGCCAAGGCGATGACGCGCATCGGCTGGTTCCGCTCGGTCTCGAACATTCCGCGCGCCTTCGCCGTGCAGTCGATGGTCGGCGAGATCGCCGCCGCCACCGGCCGCGACCAGAAGGAGATGCTGCTCGAGCTGATCGGCAGTCCGCGCGTCGTCAAGCTCGCCTCGGTGAAGGATCTCTGGAACTACGGCGAGCCCTATGAGAGCTACCCGATCGATACCGGGCGGCTGCGCCGCGTCGTCGAGTTCGTCGCCGAGAAGGGCAATTGGGGCCGCAGCGTTCCCAAGGGCCACGGCCTCGGCATCGCCGCGCATCGTAGCTTCGTCAGCTACATCGCCACCATCGTGGAGGTGTCGGTCGACGACAAGGGCAAGCTGACGGTGCATCAGGTCGACAGCGCGATCGACTGCGGTACGTTCGTCAACCCGGAGCGTATCGCCTCGCAGCTCGAAGGCGCCGCGATCATGGGGTTGAGCCTCGCCAAATATGGCGAGGTCAGCTTCAAGAACGGCCGGGTGCAGCAGCATAACTTCGACGACCATCAGGTGGTCCGGATCGACGAGGCGCCGCTGATCACCAACGTGCACATCGTGCCCGTCGATGCAGACACGCCGCCGAGCGGCGTCGGCGAGCCGGGCGTGCCGCCGTTCGCGCCGGCGCTCGCCAACGCGATCTTTGCCGCCACCGGGAAGCGCCTGCGCGCGTTGCCGATCGGCAATCAGCTCGCGATCTGAGCGCGGCCATCCGACGACGTCATCGGCCGGAGCGATCCGGCCGATGATCGTTTCAGCAGAGTCATGATGAGCTAGCGCCCGTAGCGCACCGAGGCATAGCGGCCGATCACAGCGCCGCGGGCCTGCCCCGGCGCTCCGGCGACGCCATGGGGCGTGCTGCCGCAGTCCTGGCGTAGCGGCGCAGGCGCCGCCTTGGTCGCGGCGGTCACAGGCGGCTGGCCCTCGACGAGCTTGGTCACCAGCGAGCGCAGCCGCTGGTTCTCGATTTCCAGCTCCTTCAGATGACGCAGAGCAGGACTGGTGAGGCCCCCATAGCGCTGGCGCCAGCGATAAAACGTGCGCAGCGACACACCGGCCGTGCTGCAAATTTCGGCAATCGGAACCCCCGACTCCGCCTCGCAAAGCAAAACCAAAATCTCGTGCTCGGTGTGCAGGGAACGTCGCATGATCACAGACCCCTACGCGGCCAACAGGTGTATTCTCGCATGATTTCCATGGGCTTGGTAGTACCCCCGCGCATGGCCCTCGTGACCGCGCGTCGCGTATGCGCGCTGCGGCGTTGCTCGATCGCGACGATGCGGGATCGTCCGGGCTCGCCGGCACCCCGTCGCCGATTGGCAAAATTGACATCAGCGGAGGACGCCGCGCCGATCTGCCGGGACCCTGAGCAAGGCTGACCAGTTTTTGGCATTGCCGCCCGCCGCATCCTGCCTTGTTATCAGTGCCGAGACCCGAGCCCGACGGAGACAGCCCATGTCCAAACGCCACGAGATTCCCGCGACGCATGAGAGCATGGTGTGGGGCTATCTCGACAGCACGACGCCGCCGGTGCTCGAGGTCGCCTCCGGCGACACGGTCACGCTGCACTCGTTTCCGGCCGGCGGCAAGGAGACCTTGCCGGAGGACCGCAGCATCGTTCCGCCCGCCTATCTCACCGCGCTGGACAGCATGGTCCAGGGGCCGGGTCCGCATTTCATCACTGGCCCCGTCTATGTGAAGGGCGCGCAGCCGGGCGATACGCTGCAGGTCGACATCCTCAGCTGCAAGGTCAGCCAGGACTGGGGTTTTGTCTCGATCCTGCCTTTGCTCGGCACCCTGCCCGAGGAGTTCACCGACTACGAGACGATCCACCCGAAGGTCGATCACGAGCGCCAGGTCTGCATCATGCCGTGGGGCACCGAGATCGCGCTCGACCCGTTCTTCGGCATCATCGCGACCGCGCCGCCGCCGGCGTGGGGGCGGTGCGGCTCGCCGGTGCCGCGCAGTTTTGGCGGCAACATGGACAACAAGGAGCTGCGGCCGGGCACCACGCTGTATCTGCCCGTGTTCAACGAGGGCGCGCTGTTCTTCGCCGGCGACGGCCATGGCGTGCAGGGCGACGGCGAGGTCTGCATCACCGCGCTGGAGACCGGCGTCAGCGGCACCTTCCGCCTGACCGTGCGCAAGGACATGGACATCACCTGGCCGTTCGCCGAGAACGCCACGCATCTGATGTCGATCGGCCTCGACGAGGATCTCGACGACGCCGCCAAGCAGGCGACCCGCGAGATGGTCAAACATGTCTGCGCCCGCACCAATTTGTCGCGCAACCAGGCCTACATGCTGTGCTCGCTGGCCGGCAATCTGCGCGTCACCCAGATGGTGGACGGCAACAAGGGCATCCACATGCTGCTGCCGAAGGCGTATCTGTAGTCCCTCCTCTACCGGTTGACGAAACGGTCGTGTGCGCTCAGCACGACCTGGCCGGCGGCATCGATCGCCTCGAAGGTGACGTCGACGTCCTCAGGCTCCGGCATGGTCAGCGTGACGCGCAGCGTCTCCGAGCCGTCCGGCTCGACCTCGATTGCATCCGCCGTGGCATGGCCGACGATCGCGAGCGCCGCATCGGCGCCGCTGATCGCGAGCTTGAACGTCTGCACGGCCGAGGACTTGTTGAGCAGCTTCACCGTATAGGCATTGCGCACCGAGCCATCCGACAGCCGCACCGACATCGGATCGCGATCGTGCTGCACCGACAGCACGGCGGTGGTCTTGGTCACGAATGACACCGCGATCACCCCGGCCAGCGCCACGCAGGCGAGCGCGAGCCCGATCGTCTTCGGCCGCAGCAGCCGCGACACGCGCGGCTCGCCCACACGGCCACGCTCGATGTTCTCCCAGCTCTCGTAGTCGATCAGCCCGCGCGGACGATCGAGCTTGGCCATCACGCCGTCGCAGGCATCGACACAGAGGCCGCAATTGATGCAGGCGAAGTTTGGGCCCTGGCGGATGTCGATGCCGATCGGGCAGACCGCGACGCAGGCGCCGCAATCGACGCAGTCGCCGGCCGGCTGGCCCAGCGCGCGCGCCTCGGCCGCCTTCTTCGCCGACATCCGGATCTCGCCACGATAGTCGCGGTAGTTCACGGTGAAGGCTTGGGG
This sequence comes from Bradyrhizobium sp. HKCCYLR20261, assembly GCF_051168435.1. Lineage (NCBI taxonomy): Bacteria > Pseudomonadati > Pseudomonadota > Alphaproteobacteria > Hyphomicrobiales > Nitrobacteraceae > Bradyrhizobium > Bradyrhizobium sp. HKCCYLR20261. Next base: position 102,585 of record NZ_JBNPUZ010000018.1, on the reverse strand, counting down.
ATCCCAGATCGCGCCCTGCAGGCGCGGCCACGGGCACATGAAGGTGCAGACCTGCTCGCGCGCGAAGCCGGCGAGGCCATAGGTCGTGCCGGCAAACACCAGCGTCCAGGTCAATGCGGTCGCCGACATCTCGCCATGGACGAGATCGCGCAGCAGCTCCGGCGCATCGGTGAAGTAGAAGATCAGCGTGCCGCCGGTGAGAAGCGCGATCATCATCCACAGCGCATGCTTGGTCGCGATCTGCGCGACGCGCTTTGCCGTCAACGGCGCGCCGATGTTCTTGAGCCGCTGCCGGCGGTCGCCTTCGACGAGGCGCTCGACCAGCAGGAACAGATCGGTCCACACCGTCTGCGGACAGGCGAAGCCGCACCAGAGACGGCCGGCCAGCGCGTTGACCAGGACGAGGATGAACGTCGCCAGCAGCATCGCCGCGGTGATCAGATAGAGGTCCTGCGGCCAGATCTCGGCCGGGCCGAGATAGAGTTTGCCATGGGCGAAATCGAGCAGCACCGCCTGGTCCGGGGCGTTGGCGCCGCGATTCCAGCGGATGAACGGGGTGACGTAGTAGACCGACAGGGTGAGCATCAGGATCAGCCATTTGAGCCGGCGGATCGGGCCCTTGACGGCTTGGGGAACCACGGGACCGCCGAGGTGGCGCGGCGATCGGGCCGGCTTGCGCGCGGGCGCCTTGGCTCGAGCCGGAGATGGGCTTGGGCCCTGTCCCTGCGCCATGCGGCGCGTCCTGGCGTGATCGATCTCGATGGTGATGGCCACGTCTGCCCTCGTTCGCTTGCCTGTTGCGGGCGACGATAGGCGGCGGCGCGAGCTGGCTCTTTGTCGGCCCACAAACTTGCGAACGGGTGGCAGTGGTTTTTTGCGCGGGAACAACGATGGCGGGCCGTCGGCGGGTGATGACGGGCGCGGCACCGCGAGTGCCATGGCGGCAGGTGCGGCATCCGGAGGGATGATTGCGACTGTCGCCCTTTGGGATAACAGCCCACGCGGCGACGCTCGCTCCCAACCTCTCCCCGCGTGCGGGGAGAGGTCGGATTGCATCGCCAGATGCAATCCGGGTGAGGGGGGCTCTCCGCACGGTCGGTGGGTGTGGCTGCCCCTCACCCCACCCCTCTCAGCGCGAGCGAAGCTCGTTGCGGCCCCGTGAAGGACGGGGAGAGGGAGCGCACTGTCTGCGCGGCGACGACCTTCGTTCTAATCGGTTGGTGAAGACGACCATCGATGGATGAGGTGCAATCCAATCCTTACCTCCCCTCAAACGATCCTGATCGACATGTCCGGCAGGCCCTCCAGCTTGCACAGCAGCACGTCACCCTTGACCACCGGGCCGACATTTTCCGGCGTGCCGGAATAGATGATGTCGCCGGCCTTCAGCTCGAACGCTTCGGAGAGCTTTGCGATCTGCTCCGCCACGCTCCAGATCATCTTGGTGAGATCGGAATTCTGCCGCACCGTGCCGTTGACCGCGAGCGAGATCGCGCCCTTGGTGAAGTGGCCGACCTTGCTCACCGGATGGATCGGGCCGAGCACCGCGGCATGATCGAAACTCTTGCCGATCTCCCATGGTTTCTTTTCGGCAGCCATGCCGTTCTGCAGGTCGCGCCGGGTCATGTCGAGGCCGAGCGCGTAGCCGTAGACGTGATCGAGCGCCTTATCGACCGGGATGTTGGTGCCTCCGGATTTCAGCGCCGCCACCAGTTCGACCTCGTGGTGATAGTTCTTGGTAAGCGACGGATAGGGATGCTCGGCGACTTCGCCGACGGCGACGTTCTGGATCGCGTCGGTCGGCTTCTGGAAGAAGAACGGCGGCTCGCGGTTCGGATCGGAGCCGCGCTCGATCGCATGCGCCGCGTAGTTGCGGCCGATGCAGTAGATGCGGCGCACCGGGAAGACGCCCTGCTCGCCTGCGATCGGAATGGTCGTGGAAGGCACTGAGAAGATCGGCTGCGGACCGGCTTGCGCCGTCGCGGGCCGGGTGTCGGCGATGATCGCGGCCGCCGCGGCGGCGCTGCCGGCGACGAGAAGATCGCGGCGTGAGGTGTCTGCCATGGGTTCCTCCAGGGAGCAGCCGTTACGACCGGCTGATTGTTGGTTCTGACGCGCCGACGCGGCGCTCCCCAACTGATAAGCATATCCATTATGCCAGCGCCACCTCGCGCGCGCGCGCCATCGTTCTCGCGGCGCAACACGCGCCCGAAGCGATGCTCGAGACCCTCGCTCGGCAACGCGAGGGCGCAAGGAGGACCGGACCTCGACTGAGGCCCGTGGCCCGCCTGCGGAAAAAAATGCAGGCGGCAGGTACCACAGGTTCAGCCGGACAGACCCGGCCCTCCCTGCGCGATGGGCTTCACGGCTGCTCCGAGCTCTCCCCGGGGACCGGCTTGTTTGCCCCCGTCACCTCGACGACACGTCCTGTCAGGGTTCATGTCATCCAGGCTTGGCGCCAGCATCGGGGCGCCAGGACCACACGGCTTGACCGTCCGCGAACTTGCCAATCGTCCAGCGCATCAGCGCCTGACAGGCCCGCGGCCACCGCTCCCCGCCTCAACGTATCGTGACGACGCGTACGCCCCTCAGCATGAGGACGGGATGGCAGGAGTAGAGCATGATTTCGGAAATTTAGCAAGAATTTTTTGTCGTACCCAGGGCAGACATGTTCGCTTCGGTCCGATCCCTGTCGTCCTGCCCCCCAAACCCTCACCCTGAGGAGCCCGCCCTGCGGCGGGCGTCTCGAAGGGTGAGGCCTCGGTCGAGCCTCATGGTTCGAGACGCGCCGCGAACGACGACCTTGATTCGCAATTGGCTTGATTGGCGCAGCGCTCCTCACCATGAGGGTCTGGCACCGAGGTCGGCGCTGCACATTGATCATAAACACGTCGACGGGCGTGTTCATGGAGAGGGTACAGTGACCGGTTCTTCTGATCCGCGGGACCTCTCGCCGCGTTCTCTCGTTGATAACAACCGACGGCGCACCCGCATGACCGAGCCGACACCACCGAGGAAACGCCGCATGCTGATCTGGATCGCAGGCGCCACCGCACTCGTTCTCGCCGGCGCAGCCATTGCAGCGGGGCCGATCATGAGCCGAGTCGAACATCCGAGATACGACGTGGTCAAGCGCGACGGCGATGTCGAGATCCGCGCCTATGCGCCGATGATCATCGCGCAGGCCGAGGTGCAGGGCGCGCGCAGGCCCGCGATCGAGGAAGGGTTTCGCATCATCGCCGGCTACATCTTCGGCGCCAACCAGGCCAAGGCCAAGATCGCGATGACCGCGCCGGTACAACAGCAGGCCGCCACAGCGCCCGCGGAGGGCGTCGGCAGCGACCGCTGGAGCGTCAGCTTCGTGATGCCGTCGAACTGGTCGCTGGACACCCTGCCGCCGCCGGCCGATGCGAGGATCAAGCTGACGCCGCTGCCGGCCCAGCGCATGATCGCGCTGACGTTCTCGGGCTCATATTCCGACGGCATTCTGGCCGACAAGACCCGCGAGTTGCGCGACTACGCGCAGCGCCAGGGGATCATCGTCTCAGGGGCGCCGCTGCTCGCCTTCTACAACCCGCCCTGGACCCTGCCGATGCTGCGGCGGAATGAAATCATGCTGGCGTGTAGTTGTTAGGAATACTCTCTTCCCAGCACCAATCCGCTCCCTCTCCCCGTCCTTCGCGGGGAGAGGGCTGGGGTGAGGGGCAGCGGCGCGGGTGGTGTTGCTTTTTCGGTCCAGAAATCTTGCAGCCGTCTTGGAGCGGGCATACCCGTCCGATGGACCTGGAAGGGGCCTCGAACGTGCCATGCCCCTCCCCCGGATGGCTGCGCCATCCGACCTCTCCCCGCGCAGGGCGGGGAGAGGTTGCAGCGTCCGGGCTGAGCCGGGGTCGCTCACCCCTCCACGATCGCAACAGCGCGCGTCCATCCCGCGGACGCCCGCTCGATCTTCACCGGGAAGCACGACACGGTGAAGCCTGTGGACGGCAGCTGCTCCAGATTGTGCAGCTTCTCGATATGGCAATAGCCGATGTGGCGGCCCGCCTTGTGGCCTTCCCAGATCAGGCTGGCATCATGAGTCTCGGCGTATTTCTTTGCCGTGAACACGAACGGCGCGTCCCAGCTCCAGGCATCGGTGCCGGTCAGACGCACGCCGCGCTCGAGCAGATACATGGTGGCCTCGTAGCCCATGCCGCAGCCCGTGTTGACGTAGTCCGCCTGGCCATAGCGGGCGCCGGCCGCGGTATTGACCACGACGATTTCGAGCGGCGACAGCGTGTGGCCGATGCGCTTCAATTCGGCCTCGACATCCGCGGCGGTCGCGACATAGCCGTCCGGGAAATGCCGGAAGTCGAGCTTCACACCTGGCTGCATGCACCACTCCAGCGGCACCTCGTCGATGGTCCAGGCGCGCTCGCCGCGGTTCATCGTCGGGTGGAAGTGCCAGGGCGCGTCGAGATGCGTGCCGTTATGGGTCGAGAGATTGACCTGCTCGACTGCCCAGCCCTGCCCGTCCGGCAGATCCTCGGCCTTCAGCCCGTCGAAGAACTGCAGCATGCGCGGCAGCCCCTGCTGGTGGTCGATATATTGGATCGTCGGGTGCGCTCCCGGCGGATCGGCCGGCACGTCGTTCTGCAGCGGCACGGAGATGTCGATCAGCTTGCGGGCCATGGGCGGGTCCTCTCTCTTGCATCTTTCTTGGTTGTTATCGTCGGCCGCAGAATCAGACGTCCTGCCGCTCGACCTTGTTCTTCAGCACGCCGATCTTCTCGACCTCGAGCTCGATGACGTCGCCATGCTCGAGATACCAGCCGAGCTCGAGTCCGCAACCATTGCCGACAGTGCCGGAGCCGATGAACTCGCCGGGCATCAGGGTCTCGTCCTTGCTGATATAGGCGATCAGCTCCTCGAACGGGAACAGCATGCCCTCGCTGACGCTGCGCGAGCGCACCTCGCCGTTGACGCGCGCCTCCATCTTCAGGCGATAGGGATCGCCGATCTCGTCGGGCGTCACGATCCACGGACCCATGACGTTGCCGCCGTCGAAGCTCTTGCCCTTGGACGGGCCGAGGCGGCCGTCCATCTCGATGCGCTGGGTGTCGCGCGCGGAGAAGTCGTTGAAGATGGTGAAACCGAAGATGTGGTCGCGCGCCTTGGCGGCTGGGATGTCCTTCCCCCGGCCCTTGGTGATGATTCCGAATTCGAGTTCGTAGTCCATCACCTTGCTGTAGCGCGGCCATTTCACGGTTGTCTTGGGGCCGCGCACGCTGAAGCGGTTGGTGATGTAGAAGATCGGGACTTGGCGATACACCTCCGGCAACTCGCCGAGCGGCTCGGCATCGATGCGCGCGAGCTCCTCAGTGTCGCCGCGCTGGCGCGCCGCGAGCTTCCGCTGGCCGCGCGGCGCCTGCAGGATGTGCAGCGGAAACGACATGCCGTCGCGCATCTGGCGCGGCTCGGGCACCGGCGCCAGCAGCTCGGTACCCGCAACATCACGCGAGAGATCCACATCGCTGCCATAGCGCTCGACCAGCGCGCGCGCCGCGTCGAGCGCGGCATCGCCGGCGTCGATCAGCGACAGCATCGAGGCGTAGGCGGGATTGGCTTGACCGGCGCGGTCGGCCGCCGCTGCCAGGTCAAAAATCCTGGAATCCCCGGCGTGGACCACGCCGATCCGCTCCCTGCCCTCGGTTCGAAATGTCGCGAGTTTCACGCCGGCCTCCCCTTGTGTTCTGTCAGAAAATATACAAACATACAAAATATCGATAAACAAGAGGGGTCCAAACGGGCCTCCAGGGGGAGGAGTCACCAATGCGTCATCGGCTCATGGGTGCTGTTACCGGCTGGGTGCTGGCGACGCTCGCACTGGCAACGGCAGCACGCGCCGAGAAGATCCAGATCGGCTGCACCGCGACCTCGGACTGCGCCTCCGCAATGGTCGCTGTCGACGAGGGCCTGTTCAAGAAGCACGGTCTGGACGCCGAGATGGTGCTGATCGGGATCAACTCGAACATCCCCGCCGCCCTCCTCTCCAACTCGGTCCAGATCGGCGGGACGACTTCGACGGTCTTCCTGCAGGCGGCCGATGGCGGGCTCGACCTCGTCGCGGTTGCCGGCGCCTCGATCATGAACAAGACCTCGAACGACGCCGTCGCCGCCGTCGTCCGTAACGGCGTCACCATCACCGGCCCGAACGACTTCAAGGGCAAGAAGGTCGGCGCGCCCGGTATCGGCGCCTTCCTGCAAGTGCTGTTCGTGAAATGGCTGGTCGACAAGGGCGTCGACCCGAAGAGCGTCAATTTCGTCGAGGTCACGTTTCCGACGATGGCCGACACCATCAAGTCGGGCGGCGTCGACGCCGTGCTGACCGCCGAGCCGTTCGTGATGCGCATCACCAATGCCAATCTGGGCACCGTCGGCGCGCGCTACGCGGCCGAGCTCGCGCGCACCGAGCCAATCATCTTCTATGCAGCCTCGCGCGAATGGGCGGAGAAGAATCCGGAGACGGTGAAAAAATTCCGCGCGGCCATCGCCGAGGCGGCGCCGATCGTCAACAACGATCATGAGAAGGCCTCGGCGGCCATCTCCAAGTTCACCAAGCAGCCGCTCGACCTCGTCAGGCTGACCGCGCCGAACTACGCCGAACCGGTGCTGAAGCCCGAGCAGCTCGCATGGTGGATCGACGTGATGTCGGCGCAGAAGATGCTGCAGAGCAAGCTCGACCTCAAGACGCTGACCCTCAACTGATGACGGCCGCGCCCCCGCTTCCGCAAACCGAGCCGGCGAGCGGCGATACGCTCAGCGAACGCGCCGCAGCGCTGATCGAGCGCGACATCGTCGCGGGCGTGCTCGCCCCCGGATCGCGGCTCGGGATCGTCGAGCTCGCCAAGCGTTACGAGATCGGGCCGACGCCGGTGCGCGAGGGGCTGTCGCGGCTGGTGTCGCGCGGGCTGATCGTCAGTATCGGCCAGCGCGGCTTTCGCGTCGCCGAGGTCAGCCGCGATGATCTGATCGACATCACGCGGATGCGCACGGTGGTGGAGAAGGAGGCGCTACTTCTGGCGATGCAGAGCGGCGGCGATTCATGGGAGGCCGGGATCATCGCCGCGCTGCATCAGATGCGCCGCTACATTCAGCGCATGCAAAGCGAGTTCCGCGAGGGCGCGCCGGAGTTCGACCAGTTGCACAAGGCGTTTCACACCGCGCTGCTGGCTGGCTGCGGTTCGCGCCGGCTGCTCGCGGCGCATTCCGATCTCTACGACCAGGCCTATCGCTATCGCCGCGTGATGATGCGCAGCTTCGACGACGGCAGCGGCTTCATCCGGGAGCACGAGGCGCTGGCCGATCTCGTGCTCGCGCGCGATGCCGCCGCCGCGCAGGCGCGGCTGGAAGCGCATCTGCGCTCGACGATCAGCATCGTCTATCCGCAATCGAAGGGAGCCTGAGATGGCAGAGCCCGCCCTCGCTTTGGTGCAATCGTCTCCTTCGCCTGCGCGCACGCAGATCGCGTTCGACAATGTCGCGCTGACCCTCGGCGGCAAGGCGATCATCGACACGATCAGCCTGGAGGTCTCAGCCGGCGAGATCCTGTGCGTGGTCGGCGCCTCCGGCTGCGGCAAGACCACGGCGCTGCGGCTCGCGGCCGGGCTGTATCAGCCGACCGGCGGCAGCGTGCGGTTCGAGGGCGAGCCGATGCGCGCGCCCCGGCGCGAGATCGCGGTCGTGTTCCAGGATTACGGCAAGGCGCTGCTGCCGTGGCGCACCGCGGCCGGCAACATCTCGCTGGCGCTGGAAACGATCGGCATGCCCTCCGCTCAGCGCGAGGCGCGCATCGCCGAGCTGCTGGCCAAGGTCGGACTCGCCGGCCACGCCGCCAAATATCCGACGGAGATGTCGGGCGGCATGCAGCAGCGGCTGCAGATCGCGCGCTGCCTCGCGCAGGATCCGAAGGTGTTGCTGATGGACGAGCCGTTCGGCGCGCTCGACGCGATGACGCGTCAGGGCCTGCAGGACGAGATGCTGGCGCTGGTCGCCTCCACCGGCGCCACCGTCGTGTTCGTCACGCATGATCTCGAGGAGGCGATCTATCTCGGCGACCGCGTGATCGGCCTGCTGCCGCATCCCGGCCGTGTCGGGCTGGAACTGACGGTCGGCCTGCCGCGGCCGCGCGACCAATTGGCGACGCGCGAGCAGCCCGAATTCCTGCGGCTGCGCCGCGCGCTGTTCGACTTCATCAAGGCGAGCGAATGAGCATGCCGGAGCGTCTCAAGCCGCTGCTGCTGCCGCTCGCCTCATTGCTCGCCTTCGAAGCAGGGATGCGGCTTGCGGCCGTGCAGAGCGACTCGCTGGCGCCGCCGAGCGCGATCGCGCTCGCTCTGCTCGGCGCGCTGACCGACGGCTCGCTGCTGATCGCGACGCGTGACACGCTCGCGTCTGCGTTCGCCGGCCTCTTCATCGGCGGTGCCATCGGGCTGTTGCTCGGCATCGCGCTCGGCCTCTCGCAGATCCTCAACCGGCTGATGGAGGTGACGATCGAGGCCATCAGGCCGATCCCGTCGGTGGCGCTGCTGCCGATCGCGCTGATCGCGCTCGGCTTCGGCTACCGCATGGAGATCGCGATCGTCGCCTTCGCCTGCGTCTGGCCGGTGATGATCATGACACGCGCCGCGGTCGGCGGCATCGAGCCGCGGCTGATCGAGGTCGCGCGCGTGCTGCGGCTGACGCAGCTCGACCGCATCAGGAAGATCGTCATTCCCGCCGCCCTGCCCCGCATCTTCCTCGCCTTCCGTCTGGCCGCCGGCATCGCGCTGATCGTGGCCGTCACGGTGGAGATCGCGATCAACCCGCTCGGCCTCGGCGCCGGCATCATGACCGCGCAGCAGGCGCTGCGGCCCGACCTGATGCTGGCCTATCTGGTGTGGATCGGCGTCACCGGCTTCGTGCTCAACACCGCGCTGATGACGGCGCAAAGGACGCTGTTCGGCCGCGCGGCCCTGATCGGAGACGGCGCATGAGATGGTCGGTCCTCGGCTGGCGCCTCGCCAGCTTCGGCGTCGCGGCTTGTGTCATCGCGCTGTGGCAACTCGCGGCCGATCAGCGCTGGGTGTCGCCCGTCTTCCTGCCCGGCCCGAATCGCGCCTGGGCCTCGCTGATGCGCGGCTTCACGAGCGGAGATCTGCTGGCCAAGCTCGTGGGCACGCTGGCGCACATGGCCTATGGCTGGCTGCTCGCCTCGATCGTCGGCATCGCGCTCGGCGCGATGATCGGCTCGTCCAAGGCGATGCGCCTCTACGTTGCGCCAACGCTGGAGCTGCTGCGGCCGCTGCCGGTGTCGGCGATCATTCCGGTCGCGATCGCGGCGCTCGGCCTGTCGCAGGGGATGGCGCTGTTCGTCATCGCGTTCGGATCGCTGTGGCCGCTGCTGCTCGGCACCATCCACGGATTCGGCGCGGTCGAGCCGCGGCTCTACGAGGTGGCGCGGGTGCTGCACATGTCGCGGCTCGCGGTCATCTTCAAGATCGCGCTGCCTTCTGCGGCCCCCGACATTCTCGCCGGCATGCGGCTGAGCCTGACGGTGGCGCTGATCCTCGCCGTGGTCTGCGAGATGCTCGCCGGCCTCGACGGTCTCGGCCAATGGGTGCTGCTGTCGGCACGCGCGTTCCGCTCCGCCGATCTGTTCGCCGGCGTGATGCTGCTCGGCGTGATCGGCTATGTCACCGCGCTCGCAATGGGCGCCGCCGAGAGCCGGCTGCTGCGCTGGCAGGCCGCGCGGCGCTAGCTCAGCGCGCCAGCCCTGCCACGCGGCCGAGCGCGACCGCCGTGAGCAGGCCGTTGCCCGAGAGATAGCCGGAGGCATCGGCCCCTGAAACGCCGCAGGCGGCGCCGCCGGCCGCGAACAGATTGTCGATCGGGGTGCCGTCCTGGCGCAGCACGCGCGCGTGGTCGTCGATGACGAGGCCGCCTTGGGTGTGGAACAGCGCGCCGGTGACCTTCACCGCGCGATAGGGCGGCACGAGCTGCGGCACGCCGGCAAAGCTGCGGCCGAAGCGATCCATGCGCTGCTCCGACTTCGCGCCCGCGACCTCCGCGAAGGTGGCCGCGAGCGTGTCGGCCGGCACGCGCATGCCTACCGCCAGGCTCGCGATGTCCTCAGCTTCGAGCACAGCTCCATGCGCGACGGCGTTGCGGAAATCCTCGAACTGCGCGGCGATGCCGGCGATGCGCGCATCGAAGATGGTCCAGGCGATTCCATCCGGCTGCGCGAGCACGTTGGCCGCCTGTTCGGAATAGCCCGACGCTTCGTTGGAGAAGCGCTCGCCGTTGGCGTTCACCTGGAAGCCGCCCTCGGTGATGGTGGCCCAACTGATGAGAATGCCGGCGGGATGGGCGACGGAGCCGTGGCCCTGATGGCCGCCGAGATGGCTCGTCGCCGCGCCGAGCTGCTCGCCCCAATTCAGCGCATCGCCCTGGTTGCCGACGTGGCCGAAATAGGTGGCGCTCGCCATCTGCGGGATGTGCCGTGCGACCAGCGCCGGATTGCCGCCATAGCCGCTGCAGGCGAGGATCAGGCGGCGGCAGCCGATCTCGTCGCTGCTGCCATCAGGCCGCGTGAAGCGTACGCCGATGATACGCCGGTCATCATCGAGCAGCAGTGTCGTCGCATGCGCGTCGCAGAGGATATCGATGCTCGCCGCCTCTGCGGCTGTGCGCAGCCGGTCGATCAGTTCGCGTCCGGCGCGGCTCGGCAGGCCGTGCATGCGATAGCGCGAATGGCCGGGATAGGTGAAATTGTCGACCAGCGAGAACGGTAGTTGATGCTGGTCAGCGAGCCATTCGAGCGTCGGACCGATCGTCGTCGTGACCAGCTTCACCAGCGCAGCATCCGGCTCATCATGCGCCTTGTGCATGATGTCCGCGGCGAAGCGCGACGGAGTGTCGTCAATGCCGAGCGCCGTCTGCCAGCGCGTGCTTGCCGCTGGAATGAGTCCGGCCGACAGCGCCGTCGAGCCCTGCGGCACGGCATCGCGCTCCAGAACCAGCACGCTCTCACCGTTCTCGATCGCCGACAGCGCCGCGACGAGCCCCGCCGCGCCGGCGCCGATGATCAGGCAATCGACCGCGAACTCGAGCGTGCGGTCGATGATTTCGATCGTGCTCATGCGCGCCCCATACGGCGCTCGTGGCCGTCCTTCGAGACGCGCGCCTCCGGCGCGCTCCTCAGGACGAGGATTTTGGTTGCGGCGGTATTATCACCCCTCATGGTGAGGAGCGCCGTCTTCGGCGCGTCTCGAACCATGAGGCCCCGCAGGTGTCCGTTCAAGGCGACTTGCTTCATGCTGCCGCCAGCTCTGTCATCGCCTCCGCGATCGACGTCACGCGGCACACCGGCTTCAGCGCCGCGATCGCGGTGGCATGCGTCTCCGGGGTGAAGGCGGCGCAGCCGTCTTCCAGCACGACGGTCTCGAAATCACGGATATGCGCGTCGCGCACGGTCGAGGCGACGCCGCCATTGGTGACGATGCCGGCGACATAGAGCTTCTCGATGCCGCATTTGCGCAGCACCCATTCGAGCCGCGTCATGTAGAACGCGGAATACGCGATCTTCTCGATCGTGACATCGGCGGGCTGCAGCGTGTCGACGAGTTGATGGCCCCAGGCGCCCGGCAGGAAATCGCCCTTGGCGAGGAACGGCCGCAGCTGCTTCAGGTGCGGCGAGATCAGGGGCTCACCGCCCTTGCCCGGCACCAAGGTGAACTGCGTCGAGATCACGAAGCCGCCCTTGGAGCGCATCAGGTCCGCGAACGGCTTGAGCCGCGGCGGCAACGCGGCGATGTCAGCCGCGGTCTGGCCGGCCCGGCCATAGGCGCCCTTGGGATCGAGGAAGTCGTTCTGCAGGTCGACGATCAGCAGCGCGCTGTGCGCGGCGGGAATGGTGTGATCGCTCATGTCCGCTCCACGATGACGTTGCCGAACTGGTCCACCCGCGCCTTGAAGCCGGGCGCGATCACCGTCGTCGCATCCGGCTGCTCGAGGATCGCGGGGCCCGCCACCTCGGTGCCGACAGGCAGATCGAGCCGGGCGTAGATCGCCGTGTCCCACCATTGGCCGTCGAACCAGGCGTTGCGGCTGCCGAGCTTCGCCTTGCCGAGATCGGCGTTGCTGTCAGGCGCGAGCGTCGCGAGGTCGAAGCGCGGACGCACGCCGATCGCCGCCGTGCGCAGGTTGACGATCTTGATCGGCACGCCCGGCAGCAGCCGGCTGAAGCTCTTCTGATACGCGGTCTCGAACGCCTTGCGGACGTCCTCGACCGTCAACGCGATGACGCCGTCGCGGATCTCGGCCGGCAGGGTCGCGCGGATGGTGTGGGTCTGGCCGACATAGTGCATGTCGAGCTCGAACAGCGTGTCGATGCGCTCGACCGCGAGCCGCGCGTCCTTGACCACGCCCTGCGCATGCTGGGCCTCGGACTGCATCCAGCGCGTCAGCGCCGCGATGTCGAGGCCGTCGACGAACATGTTGAGCGTCTGCACCTGGTCGTGGCGGATGTCGGCGATGACGCAGCCGAGCGCCGAGGTGACGCCGGGATAGCGCGGCACCAGCGCCGCCTTGAGCCCGACATCCTTGATCAGCGCCGAGACGTGCAGCGCGCCGCCGCCGCCGAACGGCACCGCCGCGAAGCGCGCCGGATCATGGCCGCGCTCGATCGACATCAGCCTGATCGCGCCGGCCATCTTGCTGTCGGCGATGCGCACGATGGCTTCCGCCGCCTCCATCACGCCGAGGCCGAGCGGCTCGCCGACATGCTTGGCGATGGCGCGCTTGGCCGCCTCGACGTCGAGCGCCTTCAGCTTGCCGCCGATCGGCCTCTCCGCATTGATGCGGCCGAGCACGACATTGGCGTCAGTGAGCGTCGGGCGGTCGTTGCCGCCGCCGTAGCAGACTGGACCAGGCCGCGAGCCGGCGCTCTCCGGGCCGACCTGCAGCAGGCCGCCGGCATCGACATGGGCGATCGAGCCGCCGCCGGCGCCGATGGTGGTGATCTCGATCATCGGCGTGCGCACGACGAGGCCGAAATCGATCGTGGTCTGCGCCGCCAGCGACGTCGCGCCATCGACCACAAGCGACACGTCGAACGAGGTGCCGCCGAGATCGCCGGTGATGACATTGGGGAAGCCCGCCGCCTTGGCGATCTCCGCCGCAGCGATCACGCCGGCCGCAGGACCGGACAACGCGGTGCGGATCGGGAAGCGCCGCGCCGCGTCGGTGGACATCACGCCGCCATTGGACTGCACGATGTGGAAGCGGCCGTCAAACGCCTCGCCTTCGAGCGCATTCTGCAGCTTCTGCAAATAGGAGCCGACCACCGGCTGCAGATAGGCGTTGAGCGCCGTCGTCGAGGTCCGCTCGAACTCGCGGATCTCCGGCAGGATCTGGCTGGAGCAGGCGACGTTGTCGTTCGGCCAGATCGCCTGCACGGCTTCGAGCGCGCGGCGCTCGTTGTCCGGATTGGCGAAGGCGTTGACGAACACGATCGCCAGCGCCTGCGCGCCCTTGGCCAAGAGCTCGCGCGCTGTCGCCTCGACCTGCGCGACATCGACGGCGGTCCGGATGGTGCCGTCCGACAGCACGCGCTCATCGACCTCGGCGCGCATGTCGCGCTCGACGACGGGCACGAAGTCGCCCCACAGGCCCCAGGTGTTGCGGCGGTCACGGCGGCGCATCTCCAGCACGTCGCGGAAGCCACGCGTGGTGATCAGGCCGATGCGCGCGCCCTTGCGCTCCAAGAGCGCATTGGTGCCGACCGTCGTGCCGTGCACGATCGAGGTGAGATGCGAGACCGCGCCGAAACCTTGCAGGCCTTCGAGGAAGCCGACCGCTTCGTCGCCGCGGTTCGACGGCACCTTGTTGGTGCGGAAGCTGCGCTTCGCCTCGTCGAAGTAGAACAGGTCCGTGAAGGTGCCGCCAACATCGACGCCGACGATGGTGCCGAGCTTGCTCATGCCGCACCTCCCGCACGGAGCGTACGCGTCGCGGCTTCATCGACCGCGCCGTCTGCCTTCACGGCAACCTTGTAGACGTCACGCGCCTGCGCCGGCGAGACGAAGCCGAGCGCGACGTCGTGGGCAACGTCAGCGACAGGCCGCGCCTCCGGCGGGCCCCAACCGCCGCCTCCAGGCGTTTCAAGCCGGACGCGCTTGCCGGCTTTCAGATGCAGGTCGGTGATCTTTGAGACCATCGGCGGGCTCGCCTCGCCCTGCTCCGTCTGCCAGGCGAAATGATTGAGCGCGGCGCTACCGCCGCCGGCGACGCCGAACGGCGCGGCCTTGCCGCGCTCGCCGAGCAGCGCGACGTCGGCATCGGCCAGCAGCTCGACTTCGTAGACGGCACCGACGCCGCCGCGATGGGTGCCGGCACCGGCGGAATCCGGGCGCAACGCCCATTGCGTGAACATGACGGGATAGGCTGCCTCTAAGATTTCCACGGGCGGAATGGTCGCGGTCGAGATCGGGTTGTTGGCGTGGTTGAGGCCGTCGGTCGCCGGGTTGCCGCCGAGGCCGCCGCCGAAGAACGAGAACATCACGAAGCGGCTGTTGTCCTTGCGATGGCCGGCGATCGACAGCGCATTGATGGTGCCGAACGGCGCGGCGGTGGCGCGCGACGGATCGGCCTTGGCGAGCGCGCCGAGCACGACGCCGATCAGGCGCAGGATGGTCTCGGTATAGCCCGCGACCGGCTTCGGCGGCCCTGCCGCCAGCAGCGAGCCGTCGGTGATCGCGAACGAGATCGGCCGCAGGCAGCCGGCATTGGCCGGCACCTCGGTGAACACATGCTTCAGCGCGACGTAGCAGGCCGCGATCGTGGTCGAGCGCGAGATGTTGATCGGGCCCTTGCAGGCCGCCGACGAACGGGTGAAATCGAGCGTCAGCGTGTCGCCGGCAATGGTGACATCGAGCGCGACGGTCAGCGGCATATCGACGATGCCGTCATTGTCGAGCACGTCCTCGAACGAATAGGTGCCGTCGGGCAGCGAGGCGATCGCCGCGCGCATCAAGGTTTCGGCACGGTCGGAGAACGCCTCGAACGCATCGGAGACGGTCTTGTCGCCGTAATCGTCGAGCAGCGCGCGCAGACGGCCCTCGCCGAGATCGAGCGCGTTGAGCTGGCCGTTAAGGTCGCCCCAGTTCGACATCGGCACGCGCGAATTAGCTTCGATGATGCCGAGGATGTCGTGGTTCATGCGCCCCGCCGCGATCAGCTTCACGGGGGGAATGCGCATCCCTTCCTGGAAGCTCTCGACCGCCTTCGGATTGTAGCCGCCGGCGACGTTGCCGCCGATGTCGAGCCAGTGGCCAACCGAGGCGATCCAGCAGAACACCCTGTTGTCACGGAACACCGGACGCACCAGGCGGAAATCGTTGAGATGGGTGCCACCGTCATAGGGATCGTTGAAGATGAAGGTGTCGCCCTCCTCGAGCCCGCCCTCCTTCTCGACCTTGGCGATGACGGCGCGCACGGCAAAGGCCATGGCGCCGACGAAAATCGGCAGGCCGCCCTGCCCCTGCACCAGCGTATCGCCGGTGGTGGCGTGATAGATGCCGTGGCAGGCGTCGCGCGCCTCGGCGATGGTCGGATTGAAGGCGGAGCGATACAAGGTCGCGTCCATCTCGTCGGCGATCTGCTCCAGCCGCCCCTTCAGCACGGCAAGCGTGATCGGATCCAAGGTGGTCATGCCCGGGTCCCCTCGTCGTCAGCGGCGTAACGGGCGCCGTTCGCCAGGATATCGGCGGTACCGAGCATCGCATTAAGGCCGGCGAAATCGAGCATGCGGTCGGCAAACGGCTTGGTCGAGCCGGCCTGCGCCAGCGACTGATAGTAGGCCCGCGCCGAGAAGGCGAGCGCGCGCACGATGCCGCCGGGGAAGATCACGAGCTTGAAGCCGAGCGCGCCGAGCTCTGACGCCGCATGGATCGGCGTCGAGCCGCCCTCGACCATGTTGGCAAGCAGCGGACGCTTGGAGGCCAGCCGACCGGCGATGGCCGAGAGTTGCTCGCTGCTCTTCGGCGCCTCGACGAACAGCACGTCGGCGCCGGCCTCGGCGTAACGCTCGGCGCGTTCGATCGCGGCCTCCATGCCCTCGATCGCCAGCGCGTCGGTACGCGCGACGATCAGGGTCTCGGCCGATTGCCGCGCATCGAGCGCGGCCTTGATCTTGCCGACCATCTCGCCGGCGCTGATCACGGCCTTGTCGGTGAGATGACCGCAGCGCTTCGGCGTCGTCTGGTCTTCCAGCTGAATGGCGGAGGCGCCCATGCGCTCGAACAGCCGGATCGTCCGCTGCACGTTGAGCGCATTGCCGAAGCCGGTGTCGCCGTCGACTACGAGCGGGGTGTCGACGCGGTCGCGGATCATGGCGATGGTGTCGGCGACCTCCATCATCGACACCAGGCCGATGTCGGGGCGGCCGAGCTTGGTATAGGCAATGCCGGCGCCGGTCAGATACAGCGCCTTGAAGCCGGCCTCGGCGGCGATGCTCGCGGTGAGCGCGTCGTACACGCCGGGCGCGATCGTCGGCTCGGCTGATGCCAGAGTGGATCTCAGGCTCATTGTCGTTTCCTTGTTTGTCTCAAACTATTCGCTGAAGCCGTGGTCACAGACCGAGATAGGCGCGCTTCAGCTCGGCATTGGATTTCAGCTCGGAGGCCTGGCCGGAGAGCGTGATGATGCCGTTCTCCATGATGTAGGCGCGGCCGGCGAGCTCCAGCGACTGCACGACGTTCTGCTCGACCAGCATGATGGCGAGACCGGATGCTGCGAGCCGCGCGATCAGCGCGAACATCTCCTCGACCATCAGCGGCGACAGGCCGAGCGACGGTTCATCGAGGATCAACAGCTTCGGCTCGCCCATCAAGCCGCGGCCGATCGCCAGCATCTGCTGCTCGCCGCCGGACAGCGTGCCGGCATATTGCCGCGCGCGCTGCTTCAGCTTCGGGAAGGTCGCGTAGATCTGCTCGATGCGCTCAGCTCGGCCACGCCGCGGCCGGCAATAGGCGCCGAGCTCGAGGTTCTCGCGCACCGACAGGTTCGGGAAGATCTTGCGGCCCTCGGGCACGTGAATGAGACCGGCGGTGACGATGTCGGGCGCGGCCGCATGCTCCAGCGCCGCACCGTTGAAGCGGATGGTGCCGGCAGTGGCGGGCACCACGCCCGAGAGCACCTTGTTCAAAGTGGTCTTGCCGACGCCGTTCGAGCCGAGCACGGCGACGACCTCGCCAGCGTTGACGTCAAAGCTGACGCCGCGCAACACTTCGGTTCCGCCGTAGCCGGCGCGGAGATCACGGACCTCAAGCATGGGCCTGCTCCGCGCGCAGACGTTCGGCCGCCCCGTGGCCGAGATAGGCCTCGATCACCTGCGGATCCTCGCACACCGCCCTCGGCTCGCCCTCGGCGATCATGCGCCCCTGCGACAGCACATAGACCTTGTCGCAGAGATTCATCACCGCCTGCATGATGTGCTCGATCATCAGAATGGTGACGCCCTGGTCGCGAATGTCGCGCACCAGCGGCAGCACGTCGCGGATCTCCGAGGGGTTGAGACCGGCGAGCACCTCGTCGAGCAGCAGCAGCTTCGGCCTGGTCGCGAGCGCGCGCGCCACTTCGAGACGTTTGCGGCCGGCAACGGTGAGATCGGACGAGCCCTTGGCGAGATCGGCGCCGAGGCCGACGCGCTTGGCGATGTCAGCCGCCTGCTGCATGGCCTCCTTGGCATCGGGCGTATGCAGATAGGCGCCGACAGCGATGTTCTCCTGCACGTTCAGGCCTTCGAACGGCTGCACGATCTGGAAGGTGCGCGCGATGCCCTGGCGCGCGCGGACATGCGGGGCAAGCTGAGTGATGTCGCGGCCGTCATAGCTGACGCTGCCACCATCGGGCTGCAGGAAGCCGGCGACCATCGCGAACAGCGTGGTCTTGCCGGCGCCGTTCGGGCCGATCAGGCCGGTGATCGAGCCCTTGGCGACCGACAGCGAGGCCTGGTCGACCGCGACGAGACCGGAGAAGCGCTTGGTAAGGGAGTTGACCTCGAGCATCACGCCTCCTTCGCCTTCGGCGCGCGCAGGCCGAGGCTCTTCATCAGCATGACCAGGCCGTTCGGCGAGAACGCCACCGAGAGCACCAGGATGACGCCGAACACCAGCAGGTCCATGCCGGGAATGCCGCCGGACACGCTCTTGGTGAGTTCGCCGAGGCCGAGCAGCACGATGGCGCCGACCAGCGGCCCGAGCACGGTGCCGGAGCCGCCGACGATGGCCGCGAACAGCGCCTCGATCGAGATCCAGGAGCCGAACGCGACATTGGCATCGATGAACAGATAGTTCTGCGCATAGAGGCAGCCCGCGGCCGCCGTGAGCGCGCCGGAGATCGCGATCGCCTTCATCTTCACCGCGAACACGTCGACGCCGAGCGCCTGCGCCGCCTGCTCGTTCTCGCGCAGCGCGACGAGATAGGCGCCGAAGCGGGAATGCTCCAGCCACCAGCTCACGAGCAGGCCGATCGCGACGAAGCCGAGCGCAATCAGCAGGAAATAGCGGCGGTCGGCGAATTGCAGGTACGGCAGGCCGGTCTGCAGCTTCAGCAGGATGCCGGCGGCACCACCGGTGAAATTAGTGCTGTTGGCGAGGATGCGCGCGACCTCGGCGAAGGCCAGGGTGATCAGCGCGAAGTAAGAGCCCTTCAGGCCGGAGCGGAAGCTGAGGAAGCCGATGAAGGCGCCGACCAGCGCACCGAGCGCGATGCCGATGACGAGCGCGATCCAGGCGTTCACGCCGAAGCGAGTCTGCAGCACGGCCATCGCGTAGGCACCGGCACCGAAGAAGGCGGCATGGCCGAACGACGACAGGCCGGCATAGCCGCCGAGGATGTTCCAGCCCTGCGCCGCCAGGGCGATGATCATCATGAAGATCATGAGATTTAGTAGCGCGCCGGACAGGCCGAGGAAGGGGACGACGGCGAGGGCAACGACGATGACGGCGAGAGTGGTGAGACGCGGCCTGGTCATGCGCGCGCTCCGAACAGGCCGGTCGGACGCACCAGCAAGGTGACGATGAAGATCAGGAAGATGCCAATCTGGCCGAGACTGTCGCCAAGAAAGAGACTGGACGCGGCTTCGACGACGCCGATCAGAAGGCCGCCGATCAGCGCGCCGGGGATCGAGCCCATCCCGCCGAGCACGACGATGGTGAAGGCGACCAGCACGAAAGCGGTGCCGGTCTTCGGGCTGACGTAGAAGGACGGCATCAGCAGGCCGGCGGCGACCGCGAGACAGGCGCAGCCGATCGCGAAGGTCATGGCGTAGACATGCGGCACGCTGATGCCGACGAGGCTGGCGCCGAGCTTCTCCTTGGCGACGGCGCGAATGGCCTTGCCGATGTCGGTCTGGTGCAGCACCAGCCACAGCAGCAACGTCGTGGCGATGGTGACGCCGAAGCCGATGACGCGCGGGAACGACAGCAGCAGCGGGCCGAGCTCGACGACGCGGAACGAGTAGTCCGTGGTGATGGTGCGGGTGTCGGACTGGAACGCGGCGAGCAGCGCGTTCTCGATGATGATGGAGAGGCCCAGGGTGACGAGGAGGATGCCGTTGTCCTTGCCGTGGCCCGCCGGGCCGATGATGAAGCGCTGCAGGGCGTAGCCGAGCGCGAACATGAAGGGCGCGACGAACAGGATCGCGAGATACGGGTCCATGCCGTAGCGGGCGCAGGCCAGCCACACCATGAACATCGCCACGGTCAGCAGCGCGCCGTGGGCGAAATTCACGATGTGCAGCACGCCGTAGATCAGGGTCAGGCCAAGCGCGATCAAGGCATAGATCGCGCCCAGCATCAGTCCGTTCAACAGCGCCTCCACGACGATCTGGGGCGAGTACATTAGATCCTCTGGTCGTCTAGAAATCTCGAGGCTTTCTAGGAGAAGCCGGATGACGCCCGGCATATTGGGGCCTCATGGTTCGAGACGCGCCGCGAGCGGCGCTCCTCACCATGAGGGTAAGCAGACGAGACCATACACTCCACCCTCATCCTGAGGAGCCCGGCGAAGCCGGGCGTCTCGAAGGATGGCCGCGGCGACCGTCGCAGCGACGCCTGTTCGCCGCGCAGGTGACTCAGCGTTGCCCGATCATCCGTTGATCGGGAAGATCGGCTTCGCGTCGGCGTAGTCCGACGGGTAGATCACCTTGATGTCCTTGCCCTGGACCTGCGTGTTCAGCGGCAGCGCGCTGGTGTTCTGGCCCTTGGCGTCGAACTTGGTCTTGCCGTAGGGCATGACGCCGCTGTCGAACTCGTTCGCCGCCAGGGCCTCGATGATCTTGGCACGATCGGCGCTGCCGGCCTTCTCCACGGCCTGGGCGAACACCTTCACCAGCGAGTAGTTGATCGGCGTGTTGTAGGCGTAGAACTTGCCGGCCGCGGTCACGGTCTCGCGCAGCTTGGCCGTGATCGGGCTCTTGGGATCGCCCCAATGGTTGCAGTCCATCACGCCCTGCGCGGCTTCCGGGAATTCGTTGACGAAGCGGTAGCTCGACGCCGCGCCGCCGAACACGGCGTAGATGCCCTTCGGGCGCACGCGCTGCTGCTGCAGGGTGCGGGCCATCAGCACGAACTCGTTGAAATAATGCGACGGCACGATGAGATCGGGATTGAGCGCGCGCAGCCGCAGCACGACGTTGGTCATGTCGCGCGCCGGGGTCGGATGCGCGATGGTCTCGACGATCTGGAAGCCGAGCGGCGGCAGCTTCTCCTGCATGATCTTGGCGAGGCCCGAGCCGAACAGGCCGTCCTCGTGCACGATCGCCACCGTCTTGATCGGCTTGCCGGCGTCGTCATTGAGCTTGACGAGATTCTTCAGCGCAACCGCGGTCGCCATGCTGAAATTCGGGTTGAAGCGGAAGGTGTTCTTCAGGCCGCGCTCGGTGATCGTATCCGCCACCGCGCAGTCGACGACGAACGGCAGATCGTAGCGCGACGCGGTCTGCGTCGCGGTCAGCGCGATGCCCGAGGCGAAGCCGCCGAGCACGGCGGCGACGCCGGCCGACTGCAGTTCCTCGGTCGCCTGCGCGCCCGCTTCGGCGTTGGAGCGGCTGTCGCCGATCACCAGTTCGAGCTTGGCGCCGCCGAGCGCCTTGATACCGCCGGCGTCGTTGATCTCCTTGATCGCGAACTCCGCACCGATCTTGGCAAGATCGCCGTCGAGCGCGAACGCGCCGGAGATCGGCTGCAGCAGACCGACTTTCACCGGTGCTGGCTCGGCGCGCAGCAGGCCCGGCGCGGCCAGCATCGAGGTGAGCGCGACACCGCTCTTGAGCACGGTGCGGCGTGACAGCGACTTCGAGCTCAACGTCATGACTTCCCCACTTTCCTGACTGGCGGCCGCCGGCGCGGGCGCTCCCTGCGGTACACCTCGGCGGTCGGGCTCCAGTGCCGGTGCCCTTCGTCGCCCGTCCGTTCGAGGTTCATCTGCAATGTGTAGCGGTCGGGACGATAGAGCGCCTGCAGGTGCTCCATCGGCTGGCCGTCCTTGCCGTAGACCGTGCGGCGCAACGCCACGAGCGGCATGCCGACATCGATGTCGAGCGCCTCGGCCACATCGGGGCTCGACAACACGGCGCTGATCTCCTGCCGCGCCGAGGCGCTGGTCAGGCCGGAGCGCTCGATCAGTTCGAGCAGCGGCATGCGCGCGAGATCCTCGCGCGAATAGTTGCGGCCGATGCGCTCGGGCACGTTGGCGATGAGATAGGAGAACGGCACGCCGTCGACGAGGCGGACGCGCACCGAGCGCTGCGAGCGCTCGTCGGGCGCGAGTTGCAAGGCTTCGCGGATCTGCTCGGACGGATTGACGTAGTCAAACGACAGCAAGCGCACGTCGGTCGTGCGGCCCATCTCGATCAGATGCGCGAACACGTTGGACACGTCGGCAAGAACCGTGCGGACCTTGGAGGCCGGCCGATGCACGAAGGTGCCGAGCCCGCTCTTCTTTTGAATGAGATCTTCGCCAGCGAGCAAGTCAAGCGCCTGGCGGATGGTGACACGGGAAACGCTGTGCTCTTCGGCCAGCGCGAACTCGCCCGGCAACCGCTCGCCGTCCGCAAGCTCGCCGGATGCGATCTTGTCCTTCAGCAGCAGGTAAATCCGTCGTGCCTTCAGTGGCTCGGACGCGGTGCGCAAGGCGGATGGCCCCAGGGGTTAGCGAGCTATCTTGCTTTCAATACATGAGGTGTATAGAAAATATGACAGCTTCGGTCAACTGGCTCGCGGGCCTCTTCCCGAGACAGAGGTCGGAGCAAGGATCGAGCCACGAAACGGGCAGCGGGAGGATCACGCGATTTGTCGCAGCATCAGCCATATGCACAGGCGCTGAGTCCGCTCGACGTCGGCCGCTTGCGCTTCCGCAACCGCATCTTCGTCCCCGCGCACACCACGAATTTCGGCGAGCACCACCTGCCGAGCGCGCAGCACCTCGCCTATCACCGCGCCCGCGCGCGCGGCGGCGTCGGCGCCATCATCTTCGAATCCATCCGGATCCACGCCAATTCGCTCGGCCGCCCGCAAGCCGTGTGCGGCTTCGATCCCGCCTGCATCGATCCGTTCCGCCGCATCACCGATGCGGTGAAGGCGGAAGGCGCGGCCATGCTCGGCCAGATCATCCATCTCGGACGGCAGGTCGAAGGCGATTTCGAACGCACGGTATCGTGGGGCGCCTCGCCGATTCCGTGGTCGATCTCGGCGCTGCCGCCGCGGCCGATGGACGAGTTCGACATGGAGCAGGTGATCGAGGGCCACCTCGTCACGGCGCGCAATCTCGTCGCCGCCGGCTTTGACGGCATCGAGCTGCAGATGGCGCATGGTCATCTGCTGCAGCAGTTCATGTCGCCGCTGTCGAACAAGCGCAATGATGAGTATGGCGGCAGCCTGGAGAACCGGCTGCGCTTTCCTGGCCGTGTGCTGGCGGCGCTGCGCGCCGAGCTTGGCGATACATTCTGCCTGGGCATCCGCATCAGCGGGGAGGAATATGCCGACGGCGGCCTCGGCATCGAGGAAGCCGAACGCATCGCACCGATGCTGGCACGGCAGACGCGCATCGACTTCGTCAACGTCTCGCACTCCGCCTATGTCGCGAGCTACTCGCTGGCAACGCAGATGGCCGACATGGCGTTCGATCCGGCGCCGTTCCGATCTCTCCCCGCGCGTATCCGCTGTTCATTGCGCAAGGATGGTTTCGAAACCCCGGTGTTCGCCGTGTGCCGTTTTACGGGACTCGACGAGGCCGACGCGATGATTGCCGCGGGCGATGCCGACGCCGTCGGCATGGCGCGCGCGCATCTCGCGGAGCCGGCGATCGTGCGGAAAACGGTCGAGGGCCGAGTCGATGAGATCCGACGCTGTATCGGCTGCAACCAGGGTTGCGCCGGCATGCTGGAGCGGAACCTGCCGATCCGCTGCCTGATCAATCCGATCGCCGGGCTCGAAGGGCAGTTCGACGAGCCCGAGGCGCTGCCACCAACGGCGCCACGGCGCATTCTCGTGATCGGCGGAGGTCCCGCGGGGCTGGAGGCGGCGCGGGTCGCGGCCGCGCTCGGGCACCAGGTCACCCTGTGGGAACGCGGCGATCAGCTCGGCGGACAGCTGCGCACGGCGTGGCTGATGCCGAAGCGCGCGAACTTCCAGGCGTTCGTGGAGCACCAGGTCGCGGCCTTGACGCGCCTCGGCGTCACCATCGTCTTCAGCAAGGATGCGGACGCCGCCGCGATCGAGGCCTTCGGCGCCGACCGCATCGTGCTGGCGACAGGCTCGAGGACCAGCGCCTTGCCAGTGGCGGGGAACGGCCCCGTGTTCACCCTGCCCGACGCGTTGCGCGCGCCGGACCATCTCGGCGCGTCGGTCGCGGTGTTCGATCGCACCGGTGAATGGGGCACGCTGTCGGCGCTGGAGCATTTCGCCGATCTCGGCAAGGCCGTAACCTTGTTCGTCCCGGCGACGAACTATGCCTGGCGGACCACGATCTATTCGACACTCGCCAACAGCCGCCGCTTGCGCGAGCGCAAGGTCCGGATCGCGACGCTGCGCGCGGTGCGCTCCTATGATGGCCAGATCCTGGAGGTCGAGGATCTCTCGACCGGTGACATCGATCGCCTCACCGGCTTCTCGGCGCTGGTCGCCGTCGATCACAACAGCGCGGATCAATCATTGTATCTGGCCTTGCGGCGCGCGGGCTTGCCCGTGCTTCAGGTCGGCGACAACAATGCACCGCGCACGGCGCTGGAGGCCGTCTACCAGGGTCACATGGCGGCTCGCGCCCCCCTCCCCGCGGCTCCGGCAGCCACGACATGAGGAATGGATGACGCGGAACTTGATCGAGGACGTTGAGGCATGAGTGAAGCAGTGCGGCCGCCGCGGACATTGTTCGACAAGGTCTGGGATGCGCATGTGGTGACGCGCCGCGAGGACGGCGCGGAGCTGCTGTTCATCGATCGCCATCTCGTGCATGAGGGCTCGTTCCACGCCTTCAACAAGTTGAAGGACAAGCGCGCCAAAGTGCGCCGGCCCGATCTCACCATCGGCGTTGCCGACCATTACGTGCCGACGCGAACGCGGGTGCTCGGCGAGATCGCGCCTGATATCGCCGGCATGATCCGCCAGCTCGACGACAATTGCCGCGCCAACGGCATCCGCATTTTCGGCTTCGACGATCCGCGCCAGGGCATCGTTCATGTCGTCGGGCCTGAGCAGGGCCTGACGCTTCCGGGCCTGACCATGGTCTGCGGCGACAGCCACACCTCGACGCATGGCGCGTTCGGCGCACTCGCCTTCGGCATCGGCGCCTCCGAGGTCGCGCATGTGCTGCTGACGCAAACCCTGTGGCAGAAGCGGCCGAAGCGGATGCGCATCACGGTCGACGGCGCGACTGCGCCGGGGATCACGGCCAAGGACATTGCGCTGTCGATCATCGCCCGTATCGGCGCCGATGGGGCCCAGGGGCACGCGATCGAATATGCGGGATCTGCGATCCGCGCGCTGTCGATGGAAGGCCGGCTGACCTTGTGCAATCTCTCGATCGAGAGCGGCGCCCGCTGCGGCATGATCGCGCCGGATGAAACCACCTTCGCCTATGTCGAGGGACGGCCGTTCGCGCCCGCAGGCGACGTGCGCGATCGCGCGATCGTGGCGTGGCGTGAGCTCGCGAGCGACACCGACGCGGTGTTCGACCGCGCGATCCTGCTCGAGGGCGGCGATATCGCGCCGACGGTAACCTGGGGTATCAGCCCCGAGGATGCACTGCCGATCATCGCGTCAGTCCCCGACCCCGCGGCCATGGATGATCCGTCGCGCGCGAGCCATGTGCGCGAGGCCCTCGACTACATGGGCCTCACACCGGGTCAGGCGCTCGACACGATCCGAATCGACCGCGTCTTCATCGGCTCCTGCACCAACAGCCGCATCGAGGATCTGCGCGCAGCGGCGAGCGTTCTCGCCGGCCGCAAGGCGCGGGTGCCGGGGCTGGTGTCGCCCGGCTCGCATCTGGTCAAACAGCAGGCCGAGCAGGAAGGCTTGGATCGCATCTTCACGGACGCCGGTCTGGACTGGGTCGGCTCCGGCTGCTCGATGTGCGTCGGCATGAACGGCGACCTCGTACCATCAGGCGAGCGCTGCGCCTCGACCACCAACCGCAACTTCAAGGGCCGGCAGGGCCCGGGCGCACGCACGCACCTGATGTCGCCGGCGATGGTCGCGGCAGCCGCCGTTGCCGGCCATCTCACCGACGTGCGGCCACTGCTGAGGAGAGGCGCATGACGCCGTTCGATACTCTTACGGCATCAGCCTGCGCGCTGCCGCTCGCCAGCATCGACACCGATCAGCTGATTCCGGCGCGCTTCATGAAGCGCTCGCGCGCCGACGGCTACGGGCAATATCTGCTTCACGACATGCGGTTCGACGCGCATGGGCAGGCCCGGCCCGATTTTCCGCTCAACACGCCGGCTGCGCAGCAGGCCGAGGTATTGGTCACACGGCGCAATTTCGGCGCGGGGTCCTCACGTGAAGCCGCGGTCTATGCGCTTGTCGATTTCGGCTTCCGCTGCGTGATTGCGCCGAGCTTCGGCGACATCTTCGCGTCCAATGCCGTCAACAACGGTCTGCTGCCGGCCAAGGTAAGCGAGGCGGATGCGGAGGAGATTCTGGAGCTGCTGCAAACGGCCACGTCAGCAATGACCGTCGATCTCAACGATTGTTTGATCAGGATCGGGAACCGTTCGTTCAGCTTCGCGATCGATCCGATCTGGCGCACCAAGCTGCTCAACGGCTGGGACGACCTCGACCTTACCCTTGCGCACGATCGTGATATCGCGCGCTTCGAGCAGCACGATCGCGGCGAACGCCCGTGGGTGCAGATGCCCCACCAAGACACCGGCTCCTCCTGAAAGAAAGAAGCCGCCCGCACATTCGGTGCAGGCGGCCCAAGTCCAGGGAGGAAACGCCCCAAGAAGGGCTAAATCCGGTGTACTTGATCGGCTGATTCGTGGGTATCCGGATGATACCGGAGGTTGCCGCCTCCGCGGCGGGCCTCACATACCGCCTGAGGTTTCCTCTTCGTCATGCGCCCCAACTGCGGAGCGGAGATCGTAGTGTCCGGGCGGCCTTGCCGGGCGCAGGGCGCGCACCTCAGCAGACATCCTCAGGGCCACATGGTGGGAATGGCGAGAGGAGGTTCATGGGCAGGACGCTCGCTGGCGTGCGCGCTGCTCTGTGGCGTCCTCAGGGAACTCGGTTCAGGATCGATCGCGGGAGCGTGATCGATCTGGATCACCGAGGCAGCGGCTGAGCCGCCAGCGGCCAAATGGGTTGCAGCCAGAGGAGCGGAACTGAGCGACTCGTTCGCCTGGTCGACAGTCGGGTGATCAACGGGTGGATGATCCACGCACGGACGATCAACAAGTTGCTGGTCAACGGGGTCGTGCATGCGGCAGCTCCGAGCCCTGATGCGACGGTTACTAATTCGGATCAAGATTAGGCGATATCAACTGCGTTAATCCATGCGCGATCTCGCCGCGTCCGGTCGATTCGACTGCAACGCAGCGAACGGCGCGGTGAATGCCACGCCTTCGTGGCTGCTCGATGACGGCTCCTGCGCTGCACTCCAGAACGTGATCACGGTTCCACGAACAGCACGATCACCGCGTGAGGCTCGCGACACGATCCAGCAGCGCCGCGCCGGTCCGTATCCCCTTGTAGAAGCACGCAATCATCATGTTCTCGTTCGGCGCGTGGTTGGCTTCATCGGCATTGGCGTAGGGAACGACGAAAGCGGGGATGCCGAGGATCTTGGTGAAGACGTAGTCCGGAAGGCTCCCGCCGGTGCAGGGAAACTCCAGCGGGGTGACGCCTTGCGCGAGCGCGATGGCGTCACGGATGACGGAGGCATAAGGAGAATCCATCGGCACGCGCGACGGCAGCATGCCGCCGCGCCGGATGACCTCGACCTCCGGCGCGTGCCTCCTGACATGCGCTTCGACCTTGGCCAGGACGTCGTCGGGGGTCATCGCCTCGACCAGACGAATATCGCATTTGACGACGGCCTCGCACGGCAGCACGGTCTTGCTGCCCGGTCCGCCATAGCCGCCGTGAAAGCCGTTGATGGTCAGTGTCGGATGGAACATCAGCCGCTCATAGTAGCCGCGCTCCGCAGGCGCATCGAGGCGGCTGAGGCCCAAGCTCGCTTTTGCCGCGTCGATATCGAGCGGCAGACGCCTGACCGCCGCCAGATCGAGTTCGCTCGGCGGAACGATATGGTCGTGCAGGCCGTCGATCGTGATCTCGCCCGCCGCGTTCTTCATCGTTCCCAGCAGGTGCACGAGCGTCCAGATCGGATTCGGAACGATGCCGCCGAGATTGCCGGAATGCACGTCGCGGCTGGCATGCTTGGCGCGAAGCTCGAACGCGCACATGCCGCGGACGCCATACGTCATGGTCGGGCGACCCGACGGATGCATCGGCCCATCGGCCGTGACGACGACATCGGCCTTCAGCCGATCCTTGTGGGCAGCCACGAAATCGGCGATGCGCGGACTGCCGATCTCTTCCTCGCCTTCGAGCAGGACGATCACGTTGCAAGGCAGTTCGCCATGCACCTTGAGATGGGATTCGATCGCCATCAGCTGCGCGAAGTGCTGACCCTTGTTGTCGCCGATGCCGCGGGCATAGATGCGGCCGTCGCGAATGGTGGGCTCGAACGGCGGGCTCAACCACAGCTCCAGCGGGTCCGGCGGCTGCACGTCGTAATGGCCGTAGAGCAGCACAGTCGGCGCGCCCGGCTTGTTCTGCCAGCGTCCGAGCACCATCGGATGACCGGCCGTCGGCACCGTCTCCGCCTCCAGACCCATCTCCTGCAGCATGTCCACCAGCAGCGCCGCAACCTCGGCGATGCCGACATTGTGCGCACTGATTGACGGGTGACGGACGTAGTCCATCACCCGGGCGAGAAAGCGTTCCTGTTCGATCTGGATATGTTCAAACACGGCCTCGAGCCGGACCGAGGCAGTGGGATGACGATCGGACATGGTCTCGGACTCCTGGACGCGCCGCGATCATCCTGGCGAGCGAGAAGACCGTCCGCAAGGGCCGGAATCAGCATGGGACCTCGGCGCCGACAGCGCGCCAATCGCGCGTCGCCTGGCGCTGCGCACGGCCTTGATTCGCCGATCCAGAGTTGGGCTTTTCTGTTCCCCTGCGAGCCGATCTAAAGGCGGTAGAACCGCGCCGCGTTGTCGTGGAACAGTTTGCGCCGCTCGTCCGCGGAGAACCGGGACGTGATCTCCTTGAAGGCGTCGAACAGCTTGTCGTAACTGCTGAACAGCTTGTCGACCGGGAAGTTGCTGGCGAACATGCAGCGCTCCACGCCGAACACCTCGATGGCAGAGAGCACGTAGGGGCGGAAGGAGTCGACGGTCCAGCTCCAGTCGCCCATGCCGAGGCCCGAGATCTTGCAGGCGACGTTGGGCGCCTGGGCCAGCAGCGTCATGCCGGCCTTCCAGGCCTCGAAATGACCGGGTCCGTCAACCTGCATGCCGGTATGGTTGAGGATGATCTGCGTGTCCGGGAAGTCCCGCGCGAGCTCATAGGCCTCCTGCATCTGCGGATAATAGATCTGCATGTCGAACGAGAGGCCGAGGTCGCGCAGTAGGGCGAAGCCGCGCCGCCACTCGGTTTCGCGGCAGACGCCGGGACGATCGAGATAGGTCTTGGCCGGGTCCGGATGGTAGTTCAGCGACTGGCGGATGCCGCGGAAGTTCGGATAGGCGAGATGGCCGTCGAGCACATCACCCACGTTCGGCTGCGCCAGATTGGCATAGCCGACGATGCCGTGCGGAAAGCCGTGCTTGTCGGCCACGCCCTGCAGCCACTTCGTCTCGCCGACGGGGTCCTTGGGATCGAAGCCGACATCGAGATGCACCGACTTGACGACGTTCTGGTTCTTGCAGTCCGCGAGAAAGTCCTCGATCAGGTAGCTGCGGCAGATCGCGGCGTAGTCACCGAAGGCCGCAGGCTTCACGCCATCGCTCAGCCACGGATAATAGTGGTTCTCGAGATCGTAGAGATGGTGATGCGGGTCGATGATGGGAAAGTCGATCATGATGACATCCTCGATCGGGATCGTACGAACGGAGATGCGGGCGCCCGGCCAAGCAGGCGCCCGCTGTGATGCCTTGCATCGCGATCAGTAGTCGCCGGCCGACGGCGGATAGACCCGCTTCAGCTTGGCCTGCGCTTCTGGCGTGCCGACATTGCCGGAGGTCACGAGCGCGAGCGGCAGCGGCAGGCTCTGGGTCACGGCCGCACCGGTCAGCGCATTGTAGACCTGCTGCACCGCCTCGATGCCCTGCCCGCCGGCCTCCTGCAGGAACAGGCCCTGGACGACGCCTTCACGCAGCAGCTTGACGGTGGTTGGGCTACCGTCGGCGGTGGCGATCCCGACCTTGCCGACCAGGCCGCGGGTCTGCAGCGCCTTGGCGGCACCGGTCGCAGCCTCGTCATACATGCCATAGATCGCCTTGACATCGGGATGTGCCGTCAGCAGGTCGTTGGCCTGGTCGACCGCTTCGCGCACGGTCAGGCCTTTGGTCTGCAGGATCTGCACCAGCTCGCAGCCATCCGCCTGGAACGACTCCTTGGCGCCGGCGAGATATTTCTGCGCGTTCTCGCGATCCTGCGGCAGCGACAGCATGCCGACCTTGTTGCCGCCGCGCTCCTTGGCGAGCGCACAGACGAACTTGCCCTCGGCCTTGCCGCCCTCGAAATTGTTCGCGGTCACCGCCGAGGTGTAGTCGGTCTCGCCCGGCTGCGGGCCGATGCCGGCAAACGCGATCGGGATCTTCTTCTCCTTCAACAGACGCAGCACCGGCGGCGTGCTGGTCGAGCTCACGGGCCCCATCACGATGGCATCCACGCCGCGGGTGATGGCGGTGCGTACGTTCGTCATCTGGTCTGCCGGCGAATTGTGTGAGTCCATCTCGATATAGGTCATGCCGAGCTCGGCCGCCTTGGTCTTGGCGCCATAGCCGACCCACTGCCAGTAGGAGATGTCCAGCGACGGCGCGATATAGGCGACCGTGAACTTCTTGGCGCCTTCTGCGGCCGCCGGCTGCATCGCCGTTGCCATGATGGCCGTGACGGCGAGGGCGAGCAGGCTCTGAGATCGTGCTTTCATGATTTCCTCCAAGTGTTTTATGAACGTTTCGTGGGTGATGCAGCCGCTTCAGCTGCGGACCTTCGTGGCGCGGTCGATCAGGACCGCGACGAGAATGACGGCTCCCGTGACGGTTCCTTGCCAGAAGCTGTTGATGCCGATCAGGTTGACGCCGTTCTGGATCACCGTGATCATGATCGCGCCGAGCATGGCGCCGATCGCCGAGCCGGTGCCGCCGAACAGACTGGCTCCGCCGATCACACAGGCGGCGATCGCCTGCAGCATGAGATTGGCGCCCGCGGTCGATTCCGAATTGCTGATGTAGGACAGGCTCAGCAGACTGGCGAAAGACGCCGCGACGCCGGACGCGACATAGACACCGAAGCGCACGCCGTGCACGGGAATGCCGAGCAGACGGGCGGCCTTGTCGTTGCTGCCGATCGCAAACACCCAGCGGCCGACGACGAGCTTGCGCAGGACAAGCTCGAGAGCGATCACCGCGAGCGCACAGAACAGCACGAAATTGGTGACGCCCGGGATCAGCTCGCCGCCGTTGAGCTTCCAGAAGTTCGGGTCGGCGATCGCGATCGAATGGCCGTCGGTGATGACGAAGGAGAGGCTCGCGCCGATCGCATAGGTGATCAGGGTCACGACGAAGGGCGCGAGACCCACCACCGTGACGAGGCCGCCATTGATGGCGCCGACCGCAATCCCGACGCCCAGGCTGATCACGCAGGCGAGCGGCCACGGCAACGCGGCGGAGAAGCAGAGGCCGGCGACCATGCCGGTGAGCGAGAAGGTCGAGCCGACCGACAGATCGATGCCGCTGGTGGCGATCACCAGGAAGACGCCGAGCGACATCAGGATCAGCGGCGCCGCCGCCTGGGCGATGTTGGCGAGATTGCCCCAGGTCAGCACATAAGGCGACCAGAAGCTGATGCCGACCAGGAGCACGACGATGGCGATCGCGATCGCAATCTCCGTGCGGTAGATCCGCGTCAGCCGAACCGGAAGTGAGGCGCGCTGGCCCGGCTTCGGCCGGTCGGCCGCGCGCTGATCGATCACGACGTCCGTCATGTTACCCTCTTGCTTGCTCATCGGCGGGCCATCACGCCGCCATTCCGGTCGCTCGCGACAGCGACACCTCGTCGAGTTCGTCGCGCCCGAGAACGCCGCTGGCCCGGCCGCCGAGATCGAATGCGATCACCCGGTCGCAGACCGCGATCAGTTCGGTGAACTCGGTGGACCACCACACCACGACGCAGCCGGCCGCGGCGGCATCGCGGATCATCGCGTAGATCTCGCGCTTGGTGCCGATGTCGACGCCGCGCGTCGGCTCCTCCAGCACCAGGATCTTCGGCGGCGGAGCGAGCCAGCGCGCCAGCAGCAGCTTCTGCTGCGTGCCGCCGCTCACCGTCTGTGGCAATGCATCGATCGAGCTCGCCTTGATGGCGAGCGCGTCGAGTGCGGTCTGCGCGGCCGTGGCCTCGCTGGATGCCGCCAGGATCCGGCGGCCCGCGACCCGCGCGGCCGCGACGATGTTGTCGAGAATCGGCAAGGTCGCGAGAATGCCCTTCTCGGCGCGATCGCCGGAGACGTAGCCGACCCCTGCCCTGACCGCTTCGGCGGGATTCGAGAACGTCACATCGACGCCGTCGATCGTGATGCGCCACGCTTGGGACGGCCGCGCCCCGATCAGCCTTTCGATCACGCCGGACGGACCGATCGGCGCGCCCGCCAGCCCGAGCACCTCGCCCGACCCGACGCTCAAGGAGACCCCCGGACCGCGCAGGGCGATCTGCGTGCGGGCAGAGGTGGCGTTCGTGCTGCGCGGCGCAGCCGGCGGCAAGGCGCTGCTTTTCTGCCCCATCGCCTCGACGATCGCCTCGTCGCTGATCTCGGAGAGCGCGGCGCGGTCGAGCACCGAGCGCCCGTCGCGCAACACGGTGCAGACATCGGCCAGCGCGCGGATCTCGCCCATGCGATGCGACACCAGCAAGGTGCTGATGCCCTGCTGCGCCAGCCGGCGCAGGATGCCGAACAGCCGCTCCGTCTCGGAAAAGGTGAGGTTGGCGGTCGGCTCGTCCAGCAGCAGGACGCGCGCCCCGGAGCTCAGCGCCCGGGCAATCTCGACGAACTGGCGTTCGTGCAGATCGAGCTGCGCCACCGGCCAATCCAGCGCCCGCTCCGCCAAGTCCTGATCGACCAGCGCCAGCGCGGCACGCGCCTCCGCGAAGCACTCCGCCTCGCTCAGCCGCGCCAGAGCGCGCTTGCGATGGGGCAGGTAGATATTCTCGGCCACCGACAGATGCGGCAGCAGCGCCAGCTCCTGAAACACCACCGCGATCGCATTGGCGTCGGGATCGGTCCGGCCGTCGATGCTGACCGATCCGCCGTCGTGGCGATACGAT
The DNA here is from genome assembly GCF_051168435.1 of Bradyrhizobium sp. HKCCYLR20261. Taxonomy (NCBI): domain Bacteria; kingdom Pseudomonadati; phylum Pseudomonadota; class Alphaproteobacteria; order Hyphomicrobiales; family Nitrobacteraceae; genus Bradyrhizobium; species Bradyrhizobium sp. HKCCYLR20261. The sequence goes on along the minus strand of NZ_JBNPUZ010000018.1, from coordinate 69,448 downwards.
CCGGAGATGATCCGGATCAAGGTCGACTTGCCGGCGCCGTTGCCGCCGAGCAGCGCATGGATCTCGCCATGGCGAATCCGCAGATTGGCGCCGCGCAGGACATGCGTGGCACCAAAACTCTTTTGGATGTCCTTGGCCTCGAGCACGAATGCCGACGCATTCGTCTCGTCCTTCGCCTCGCGCCTGACTGACATTTCGGAACTCACGCTCTCACCTGCTTCATCGCCATGCTTCACAGAAATCCGATCGACAGCCAGGGCACGAAGGCCACGAGCAGCAGACCGAGCACGAGCGCGCCGAGATAGGGCCAGATGCGCGTCAGCCCTGCATTGGGATCGATCTGTCCGATCGAGCACGCCGCGTAGTAGCCAAGGCCGAACGGCGGCGCGAACAGGCCGATGCCCATCGCGAGAATGATCACCATCGCGTAGTGCACCTCATGCACGCCGAGCAGCTTGGCGGCCGGGAACAGCAGCGGGCCGAACAGCACCATCGCGGGCAAGCCCTCGAGGATGCTGCCGAGCAGGATGAACACGGCGATCGAGATCAGCAGGAAGCCGTATTTGCCGCCGGGCACCGACACCATCATCGCCGCCAGTGCATGCGAGAAGTTCGATTGCGTCAGCGCCCAGGCCATCGCGGTGGCCGCGCCGATGATGAAGAGGATCGCGCCCGACAGGGCCGCCGTGTGGACCAGCGCCGGGTAGAGCCTGCGCCAGTCGAAACGGCGGTAGACCAAAAGCCCGACGATGATGGCGTAGGCGATGCCGATCGTCGACACTTCGGTCGCCGTCGCCACGCCTTCCGTGACGGCGGTCCGGATCAGCACCGGCAGCAGCAGCGCGGGAATTGCCGTGACGAGCGCCGAGCGGATCGTGGCCCAGGACGGGCGCGAACGTACGATATCCTCCGGCTCGACCATGCGTCGCTTGGCGACGACCGCCAGCGCCGCCGCCAGCACCAGGCCCGGGACGATACCGCCGGTGAACAGCGCCGAGATCGAGACGCCGGCGACCGAGCCGATGATGATCAGCACGATTGAGGGCGGAATGGTCTCGGCCATCGCTCCGGAGGCTGCGAGCAGCGAGACCAGTTCGCCGTCATGAATGCCCCGCCGCTTCATGTCGGGAAACAGCACCGGCGCCACCGCGGCCATGTCGGCAGTCTTGGCACCGGAAATGCCGGACACGAGCAGGATCGCGCCGAGCAGCACATAAGAGAGGCCGCCGCGGACATGGCCGACGAGCGACACCAGAAATCCAACCATCGCCTCGGCCATCCGGGTCATCACGATGAGATGGCCGAGCAGGATGAAGAGCGGGATGGCGAGCAGCACCAGGGAGGAGACGCCTTCGTCGATGCGGCTGGTGACCACCTCGAGCGGCGCGGTCGTGACGGTCAGCAGATAGGCGACGGTGGCGAGGCCGAAACAGAATGCGATCGGCACGCCGGCGAGCACGGCAGCGCCAAGCAGCAGCGCGAAGAAGACGATCAGGTTCCAATTTCCGAGGGCCTTCAGCGCCGGCGCGGCGCCCCACAGCACGAGCGCGACGGTCGCAAGCAGCGCCAGCGTGATGGCGAGATCGCGCGAGGCGTGACGGGTCATGCGCAGCAGCGCGGTCGCGAGCATGAGGCCGATGCCGACTGGCACGGCGCCGGCGCGCAGGCTGTCGGACAGGCCTAGGGCCGGCGTCTCGACGAAGGACTGGCCATGAGCGTAGTCGATGGCGGGGTGCAGCAAGATGCCGAGGAACAGCGCAGGCGCCATCAAGGCGAGGCTCTCCAGCACGGCGCGCATGCGCGGGCTGACGCGATCGACGAGCGCGGTCATCCGCATGTGCTCGCCACGGCTGAGCGCGAGCACCGCTCCGAACATCGCGAGCCAGAGAAAGGTGATCGACGCGAGTTCGTCTGCCCAGGTCAGCGGCCGGTTGAAGACGAAGCGCGACGTCACACCGGTGAACAGGATTCCGACCTCCGCGACCAGGGCGATCACGGCGGGAATCTCGATCAGCTTCGTCAATGCCCGTTCGAGGCTCTCGACCACGCCGTGCCTGCTGGAGGCTGCGAATGACGCGTCGACGCTGTTCATCCGAGCTCTCCCACATTCGACTGCAGGATGGTCCAGGCGTCCTCGCCGAACTTGCCGCGCCAATCCTTGTAGAAGCTGCTCTTGGCGAGCGCGGTCCGGAACGCGCCCTTGTCGACGTCGACGAAGGCGAAGCCCTTGGCGGCGAGATCAGCGCGCAAGCTCTGGCTCAACGACGCAATGTCGGCGCGCTCGTCGTCCGCCGATCTGCCGAACTCGCGCTGGACCAGCGCCTGCAGGTCGGACGGCAACTTGCCGAAGGCGGCGCGATTACCGAGGATCCAATAGGCGTCCCAGACATGACTGGTGAGCGAGCAATATTTCTGCACCTCGTAGAGCTTGGCGGTCGCGATGATCGGAAGCGGATTTTCCTGCCCCTCGACCACCTTGGTCTGCAGCGACGTATAGACCTCGTTGAAGTTGATCGGGGTGGGACCGGCACCGAGCGCCTGGAACAGGCTGGTCAGGATCGGCGCGGCCGGCACGCGGATCTTGAAGCTCTTGAGATCGTCGGGCGTCTTGATCTCGCGGGTCGACGACGTGACCTGCCGAAAGCCGTTGTCCCACGGCTTGGAGAGCGCGATGGCCCCGGTCTTCTCGATGTCCTTGCGGATGTGATCACCGAGGCTGCCGTCCATCGCCTTCCACACCTGATCGTAGGACGCGAACGCGAAGCCCGTGTTGACGATGCCGGCGAGCGGCACGCGGGTGGCGAGCACGGAGCTCGCGATGTTGATCGCATCGACAGCGCCGACACGAACCTGCGAGATCAGGTCCGTATCGGAGCCGAGTTGATTGGCCGGATAGAGATTGATCTCCAGCCGGCCGCCGCTCGCTTCTTTGATGCGGCCGGCGGCCTCTTGCGCCCGCTTGTTGACCGGATGCGACGGATCCTGCCCGGTCGCGAGCTTCATCGTGAACTCGGCCGCGTTCGCATAACGCGAGATCGCGAATGTGAACGGCAGAGCCGCTGCTGCCGTGATCAGTTGCCGACGCGTCGTCCCCTTGCGCATTGCCGTCCCTCCGATGTGATATTGTTTGTTATGGGCCGGCACCGCATCGCGCCGGCAATCGACGAGAGCGCCTCGCTCGCTATGTGAGCCAGCCCTTCACCTGCCTTGCGACCTCCGAGAGCGAGATGCCGTAGCGGTCGTGCAGCGTCGGCAGCGCGCCGGCGTCGAGGAACGCGTCGGGCAGCCCGATCTGCCGGAACGGCACATGCACGCCCGAACGCATCAGCAGCCCGGCGACCGCCTCGCCGAGGCCGCCGATCAACGTATGGTTCTCGGCCACCACCACCAGGCGGCCGGAGCGGCCCGCCTCATGCAGGATGGTCTCGCCATCCAGCGGCTTGATGGTGGGCACGTGCAGCACGGCGACGTCAACGCGATCGTCCGCGAGCGACTTGGCCGCCTCGAGCGCGCGCATCGTCATCAAACCGGACGAGATCATCAGCACGTCGCGACCGTCGCGCAGCAGCTTGGCCTTGCCGAGTTCGAATGTGTAGTCGTACTCGTCGAGCACCAGCGGCACCTGTCCGCGCAGCAGCCGCATGTAGACCGGCCCCTGATGCGCCGCCATTGCCGGCACGACCTGCTCGATCTCATGGGCATCGCAGGGGTCGATGACCGTCATGTTCGGCATCGCCCGCATCAAGGCGAGGTCCTCCGCGGCCTGGTGGCTCGGACCGTAGCCGGAGGTCAGGCCGGGCAGCGCGCAGACGATCTTCACATTGCGGTCTTCCTCCGCGATGGTCTGGTGGATGAAGTCGTAGGCGCGTCGGGAAGCGAATACGGCATAGGTCGTGGCGAACGGCATGAAGCCTTCGGCGGCAAGACCGGAAGCCGCGCCGAACAGCAGCTGCTCGGCCATGCCCATCTGGTAGTAGCGGTCGGGAAATTCCTTGGCAAAGATGTGCAGGTCGGTGTACTTGCCGAGGTCCGCGGTCATGCCGACGATCTCGGGGCGGCTCCGCGCCAGTTCGACCAGGGCATGGCCGAACGGCGCCGGCTTGGTGCGCTGCCCCTCGGAGGCGATCGAGGCGATCATCGCCGAAGTTGTCAGGCGCGGCTTGCTCAGATCCGGTGCTGCTCGCGTCGTCTTCATCATAGCCTCCCGGCGTCGAGCGCGGCCAGCGCGAGCTGCCACTCGTGCTGCTCGACGCGAATGAAATGGTTCTTCTCGCGCTGTTCGAGGAACGGAACGCCCTTGCCCATCAGGGTGTCGGCGACGATCATCCGCGGCTTGGGCGCCTCGTGACTCTTCGCGGCATCGAAGGCCGCCACGACCGCATCGAGATCGTTGCCGTCGACGCGCTGCACGAACCAGCCGAACGCTTCCAGCCGGTCCACCAGCGGCTCGAAGCTCATCACCTGGGTCGATGGCCCGTCGGCCTGTTGATTGTTGACGTCAACGATCGCGATCAGGTTGTCGAGCTGGTAGTGGCTGGCGGACGAGATTGCCTCCCACAGCGAGCCTTCGTCGAGCTCGCCGTCCGAGAACAGCGTGTAGACACGCGAGCTCGATTTCTTGCGCTTCAGGCCGAGGCCCATGCCGACGGCGATGCTCAGGCCGAGACCGAGCGAGCCGCCCGACATCTCCATGCCCGGCGTGTAGGACGCCATGCCCGACATCGGCAGCCGGCTGTCGTCGCTGCCATAGGTTTCGATCTCGGCTTCTGGAACGATCCCCGCCTCGATCAGCGCGGCGTAGAGTGCGATCGCATAGTGGCCGTTCGAAAGCAGGAAGCGGTCGCGCTCCTCCCAATTGGGATCCTCGGGCCGGTAGCGCATCGCGTGGAAATAGGCGGTCGCGAGCACGTCGGAGATGTCGAGAGCCTGGGCAATATAGCCCTGCCCCTGAACCTCGCCCATGCGCAGCGCATTGCGGCGGATGTTGTAGGCGCGTTGTGCCAGCGTCGGCGCGTTGACGAGCCGATGAGTTGCGGTGTCCATCGTCCGAGACCTCGTCAGTGGATCAGCATGCCGCCGTTCACGTCGATGACCGCACCCGTCACATAGGCGGACAGATCAGACGCGAGGAACGTGTAGATGCCGGCGACATCATCCGCCGTGCCGAGGCGGTTGAGCGGAATGCCTTCGAGGATCTTGGCCTTCATCTCGTCGGTCAGCTTGCCGGCGGTGATGTCGGTGCCGATCAGGCCCGGAGTCACGCAGTTGACGCGGATGCCATCGGCTCCGAACTCGCGCGCCATCGCCTTGGCGAGGCCGAGCACGCCGGCCTTGGCGGCGGAATAATGCGGACCGCCGAAGATGCCGCCGCCGCGCTGCGCCGAAACCGACGACATGCAGGCGATCGAGCCCTGCTTGCGCTCGCGCATGTGCGGAATCACCGCTTGCGAGAGAAACAGCACGCCCTTCAGATTGACGTCCTGGATGCGATCCCAGTCATGCGGCGTGATGTCGAGCAGCTTCACCGGCTGGGTGATGCCGGCATTGTTGATGAGGATGTCGATGATGCCGAAGGTCGACATGACCTTCGCGACCGCATCGTTGCAGGACGCCTTGTCGGCGACGTTGCAGCCGAGCCCGAGATGTTGATCGCCGAGCGTGGCGGCCGCGTCCGCCGCCGCCGCGGCGTCGATGTCCAGGATGGCGACGCGGGCGCCTTCCGCCGCGAACCGCCGCGCGGTGGCGAGCCCGATGCCGCGCCGCGAGGCCGCGCCCGAAATGATCGCCGTCTTGCCGCTGAGCAGCATCCCCTGTCCTCCCGATGTCTCGTTGTCGTGGGCGCCACCATGACCGGCCGAGGGGACGGCAACAAACGCGCAGTTGTCATGAATTGATGAATCTGGTTCACTTATCCTATGCTGTCGAACATCCCGATCTCGTCGATCAAAGCCTTTGAGGCCGCAGCGCGCACCGGCTCTTTCCGCGATGCAGCAAATGAGCTTCACCTGACGCCCTCGGCCGTCAGCCACGCGATCCGCAAGCTCGAAGCCGCCCTGCGGACGGTGCTGTTCGAACGGAAGGCGCGCGCCGTTCACCTCACGCCGGCCGGCGAGAACCTGATGCGCCATGCCGGCGCGGCGTTCGATCAGTTGCGCAGGGGACTGGAAGAGGTCGCCGCCCGCGGTCCGCAGCTCGTGCGCGTCCATTCCGCGCCGAGCTTCGCCGCGCAGTGGCTGACGCCGCGCCTCGCGCAATTTCTGTCCGCGCATCAGAAGCTGGAGGTTCGACTGGCGGCCAACACCGACTATGCGCGCTTCAAGAACGACGATTTCGACATCGACATCGTCTATGGACAGCCGCATGCCGAGGGCGTGGACGTCGTGCCGCTGGCGGAGGAGACGGTCACGCCGCTCTGCTCGCCGGCCCTCGCGGCGACCATCAAGCGGCCGGCGGATCTTCTGGAGCGGACGCTGATCCGTTCCGACGTCAAGCAGGTGCAATGGCAGCAATGGTTCGCCGCCAACGGCCTGGAATCTCCAGCCCTTCACGGCATGCGCTTCGACCGCAGCTTCCTTGTTCTCGCCACCGCCGCCGAGGGTCTCGGCATCGCGCTCGAATCCACACTGCTCGCCGAGCGCGAGCTTGCCTCAGGACGGCTGGTCGCACCGCTCGCCGGGCGCGCTACGGACATCCGCTATGTCGGTCACCGGCTGGTGCTTCCCCGCGCGCCGCGCCAGCCAGCTGCCGTGCGCGCCTTTGCCGACTGGATCAAGCTGGAGCTCGGCGTCAGCGTCTGATGCACACTGCGCGGTGGAGCGCTGCGATCGGCGATCGCCACGTGGCTGAGTCTTCTCGTCGTCAGACTTGCGGCTGCGACATCGTTCCTCTGATGATACCGGTATCCTCCGCGCCCATCGGCTTGAAGTCGACGTACATGTCGGCACCGGGGATGGCGGCCGCCCCGGCGCGAGCGACGGCGAGATCCTGCGCGCCCGACCCGGAGCCCGCCGCCACGGCGCCGAGGATGAAGCCATCGACGCAGATCGGCAGCCCGCCGATCAGATTGGTCCAGCGGCTTTCATGCGCCAAGGTGACCTGGATTTCCACGTCCGCATGAGCGCCGCCGGTCGGCGTGCCCGACAGCGCCGAGGTGCGCGCCTTGTTGATCGAGGAGGTCACGCTCAGCCCCTTCGACCCGTCCATGCGCCCGAACGCCAGCAGGTTGCCGCCAGCATCGACCACGGCGATGCACATCGGTTGTCCGATGCGGGTCGCTTCGGCGACGGCTGCGTTCAGCACCTTCAGCCCGCCCGACAGTGTCAGCGTTCGCGTGTCCTTGACGTCGCTCATGCGTGCTCCTCGAACAGGCCAAGGGAGAAATCGCGCGCCAGCGTCCGGGCCGCCGCGAGCAGCGACGCATCACCGCCGCGCCAGCCGATCAAGGACAGCCCGACCGGAATCGGGCCTGATGTCGCGACGGGGAGACTGACCTGCGGAAGCCCCGTCAGTCCGGCGATGCAGGTCAGGTCAACGATGCGGTGCACGGCCGCGCGGATCTCCGACAGACGCGACTCGCGTGCGATCGGCAAAATGGGGGACGACGGCAGACACAGCATGCGGCGTCCATCCAGCAGATCGTCGAGCCGCTTCGAAGCGGTCGCGCGAAACGCTTTGGCGGCCGCGAGCTCCTGCGCGTCGATGCGGCCGTCATCGGCGAAGGCGCCGGCCACCTCCGAGGAGAAGCGCGGGTTCACGCGATCGATCCAGTCGCGAAACGTCGCGTGGAATTCGCTCTTCTGCAGGATGCGCTGATGGCGCCCCCAGTCGAGAAGATCGCCATCGGCCAGAGCCGACATCGTGGTTGGCACAGCAGCGCGCAGCCGTGCGACAACCGGCTGCAAGGCATGCCTGACCGGCTCATCAGCCAGCGCAGAACAGTCATCCGCCATCACGATTTCCACGGGCGAAGCATCGGGAATCAACTCACCGAGCAGCACGCTGCCGACGCGGCCGAAGGTCATCGCGTCCCTGGCGAAAAAGCCGACCGTGTCGAACGACGGCGCCTGTGTCATCAGGCCCGCGACGGAGATGCGGCCGTGCGTGGGGCGCAGGCCGTAGATCCCGCAGAAGCTCGCGGGCGTGCGCACGGAGCCGCCGGAGTCGGTACCCAGGGCGACATCGACCAGGCCGCCCGCGACCGCAGATGCGGAGCCGCTCGACGAGCCGCCGGGAACGCGATCCGGCGCGCGCGGGTTCAGCGGCGTTCCGTCGAACCTGTTGATGCCGAGCAATCCGAGCGAGATCTCATCGGTGATCGTCTTCCCGACCAGCGCGGCACCGGCCTTCAGCAGCGCATCGACCGCCCAGGCGTCCGTCTCCGCTGCGGCATGCGTGGCGGCCCAGTCGGGATTGCCGCAGGCCGTCACCTCACCCGCGACATCGAACAGGTCCTTGACGGCAAAGCTCAGACCCGACAGCGGGCCGGAGCAGTGTGGCGCGCGCCGAAGGATGGCGCCGGGGATGAAGGCTCCGAGAGTGTCCTGCACGGCATGTCTCCGATGAAGAACAGGCGCGCCCGACGAGCGCGCCTGCCGTCCTCTCTCTGTCTCACTCCTTGTAGAGCTTGCGGAAGTCCGGGTGGGTGTGGAACCAGTATTCGAAGCCCTTGACGTTCTTCTGCATCGCGTAGTCGGCGAAGCGCGTGTAGAGCGGGATGCGCGGCAGATCTGTCATGACGATGTCGACCATCTTGTTTAGGCTGGTCTTGTAAACTTCCGGATCTCGGGTGAAGCGGGCCTCGTCGATCACCTTGTCGAGGTCGGGATTGACGTAGTTGGCGGTGTTGAACACCGAATTGTTGCCGCCGTGGAACGTCCAGAAGAAGAAGTAGTCGGGATAATCGAGCCAGCCGTAGAATTCGGCGATCACCATCGGCATCGTCTTGCTGGCCATCTGCGCGAACCAGTTCGAGCCCGGCACCTTCTCGATCGTGAGCTCGACACCGATGTTCTTGAGCGCCTCCTGGATCAGGATCGCGGTTGGCTCACGCACCGTGGACTCGCTGAGGTCGATCGACAGCGTCGTCTTGAAGCCGTTCGGGAAGCCGGCCTCAGTGAGCAGCTGCTTGGCCTTCGCGAGATCCTGGCCATGCTTGATCGGCACCGGCCAGGTCGCGTCGGGATAGGGCTTTGCCGGATCGCCGCCGAACATCGGCTTGGCACGGTTGTAGAGCGCGGAGCTGACGATCTCCTTATAAGGAATCGCGTAGGAGATCGCCTCGCGCACCTTCGGATTGTCGAACGGGGCAATCTTCACGTTCATGTCGACGAAGACGAGGTCGTTCTGCACGGGCACGCCGATGATCGTGACCTTGCCCTGCTCCGCCAGCTCGGCATAGTCCTTCGGCGGCAGGCCGACCGACATGTCGACGTCGCCCTTCTCCAGCAGCGCGCGGCGCGTGCCGGCCGAGGCGATCTGCCGGTAGACCACGCGCTTAAGCTTGGGCAGCGGTCCGGACTTCCAGGCATCGAATCGAGTGAACACGGTCTGCTGGCCCGGCGTCCATGACTCCACTTTGTAGGCGCCGCCGCCGCAATCATTGCGGGACACCCAGTCGAACGCCCACGGGTCCTGCGCTGTCGCGTGCTTCTTGGCGAGCTCGGAGTTGATGATGACCGGCACGGGAACGACGAGGTCCGGCATGGTCAGCTTGTTGAACTGGTCGAACGTGGCCTTGAAGGTGTGATCGTCGACCACCGAGAACTGCTCGGGCTTGACGAGCGAGCCGGCCGCCATCTGCACGGCCGGAAAGCCGCCGGCGGCGATGGCACGGTCGAACGACCATTTGACGTCCTTGGCGGTGACCGGCGTGCCGTCGTGGAACGTCGCGTCCTTGCGCAGATGGAAGATGTAGGTCTTGCCGTCCTCGCTGGCTTCCCAGCTTTCGGCGAGCTCCGGCGTCATGATCTTGGCGTCGTAGGACACCGTGCCGTCCGCCAGCGTCTTCTCGCCATGGCTGACGAGGCGGTCATAGGCCTGCCAGACCACCATGCGGCTGTGATCGTTGGCGGTCGGCACCATCGTGTCGAGGCCGTTCGGGCCCATCTCCGACACGATCACCAAAGTGTCCTTGGCGATCTCCGCATGGGCGATGGCGCCTGGCAGCACAGCGGACGCTGTGAGCAACGCCGCTGCAACGAGACTGCGATAGAGCTTCATATCGTGCGTCCTTTCTGGATTTTTCAGGTGGAGGGTGGAGGCAGTGTCAGAGGCCGAGCTCGCTCAACAGCTTCGGCCATTTGTGCGCCCACGGGCGCGCCTGTTCGAAGGCGCCGGAGGCGGCGAGCACGGTCCGATCCGCCAGATGGCGGCCGATGATCTGCATGCCGACAGGAAGACCCGTGTTGGTGAAGCCCGCGGGGATCGTCGCGGCGGGCTGGCCGGTCAGGTTGCAGATGAAGGTGAAGCAGAGCCAGTCGCCGGTCGTGACCATCTTGTCTTCGATGATCTCTGGCCCCTGCATGTAGAGCGGAAAGGCCGGCACCGCGAGCGTCGGCGTGATCAGGAGATCGTAGTTGGCCATGAACCGCCACATGCGGTTGCAGACCATCTGGCGGATCATCTTGGCATCGGTGAACTCCTCCGCCGTCCACTGCCGCTGCAACAGCGCCACGAGATGCGGCGACATCTCCTTCTCGCGCCCCTTCATCATCCGGCGTAGGCCGGTGAGATCGGTGTCGCCGGCGACGATGGTCCAGAAATGCGGAAACGGATCGTCCCAGCCGGGATTGGCGCGCTCGACCGTGCAGCCGAGATCGGTCTCGAATACGCGCACCGCCTCGGAGACCACGCGCCGGACTTCCGGATCGACCGGCGCATAGCCCCAGTCCTCGCTGTAGGCGATGCGCAGACCCTTGATGCTCTCCTTGGTGGCCTCGACGTAGTCGAAATCGGCTGATGGAATCGAGTAGCGATCGCGCGGATCGGGTCCCGTGATCACCTTGAGCATCAGCGCCGAGTCGGCCACGGTGCGGCTCATCGGGCCGACATGTTCGAGCGACTCCCAGCTCGACACGCCGGGATAGCGCTCGTCCCGGCAGCCCGGATACAGCGGCACGCGACCCATCGAAGCCTTGATACCGTAGAGGCCGCACAGCGCCGAGGGAATGCGAATCGAGCCGCCGCCGTCGGAGCCGATCGCGAACGGCGCGACACCTGACGCGACCGAGGCACCCGAGCCGGCGCTCGATCCGCCCGACGTCATGTCGAGATTCCAAGGATTGCGCGTCGCCGGAAATACGGGATTGTGGCCGACGCCGCTGTAGCCGAACTCCGGCACATTGGTCTTGCCGATGATGACGGCGCCGGCCGCCTTGAGGCGCTCAACGACGATGTCGTCCTCATCCGGCACGAAGTCGCGATAGAGCGGCGAGCCCATCACGGTGAGGATGTCCTTGGTCGCGACCAGATCCTTGATGCCGATCGGAACGCCCGCGAGCAGGCCGGGATCCTCGCCGGCCGCGATCTTGGCGTCGACGGCGGCAGCCGCCGCGCGCGCGACCTCGGGCGTCGGCGTGCAGAAGGCATGGATGTGCGGCTCGAGCTGGTCCATGCGGCGCAGGACCGCCTCGGTGACCTCCGTGGCCGACAGCGTCTTGTCCTTGACCTTCGCCGCCACTGTGACGGCATCCATGCGGCAGATTTCGTTGTCAGCGCTCATCGTTTCCTCCAGCGGGTGAAACAGCGAAGTGGCAGGCGGCGAAATGATCCGGACCTGTCGCGCGGAGCGGCGGCATAAGCTTCGCGCAGATGTCGGCTGCTTTCGGACAGCGTCCGTAGAAGCGGCAGACATTGGGATCGGGATTGATGGGGCTGGCCGGGCTGCCGTCGAGCCGCGGCCGCGCTTCACCGCGCCGCGCGGGATCGGGGATCGCGGCAACCAGCGCCTGCGTGTAGGGATGGCTTGGCGCGGTGAACAGCGCCTCCGCCGGCGCAATCTCGACGATCTTGCCGAGATACATCACGACCACGCGCGAGCACAGCAGCCTGACGACGTTGAGATCATGCGACACGAACAGATAGCTCATCGACAGCCGCGCACGCAGGTCGGCGAGCAGCCGCAGGATCACGGCCTGCACGGACACGTCGAGCGCCGAGGTCGGCTCGTCCAGGATCAGCAGCGACGGCTCGACCGCAACCGCGCGCGCGATGCCGACGCGCGCGCGCTGGCCGCCCGAGAGCTGATGCGGATAACGCTGCAGCAGCTCGTCCGGCAGCCCGACCAGGGCGGCGGTGGCCTGAACGCGGCGCGCGATCTCGGCGCTGTCGGTGATGGCGAGCAGCCGCTTCAGCGGATCGGCGATTGCCTGGAACACGCGGAACGACGGATTGAGGCTCTCGGTCGCGTCCTGGAACACGACCTGGATGCGCCGCCGGCTCGGCGACGCCGCGAATTTCGTCTGCGTGATCGCGGTGAGATCCTCGCCGTCCATCAGGACATGGCCTGCGGTGGGATCGATGAGACGGCCGAGCAGGCGCACAATCGTCGACTTGCCGCAGCCGGATTCACCGACGAGGCCGACGCTTTCTCCGGCTGAGATCGTCAGGCTGACGTCGTCGACGGCGTGGAGCTTCGCCCCCTTCCCCGCCCGCTTGATCGGGTACAGCTTGGATAGCGAGGTGACCTCGAGCAGCGGCGTCATGACAGCGGAAACCGGCAGCGGACGAGATGCTGGGGTGATACATTGGTCCAAGGCAGCTCCGCTTCATCGCAGATCGGCTGCCTCAGTTCGCAGCGTCCGCTGAACCTGCACGGCGGCAGCGCGCCGCGCAGATCGGGCAGATGGCCGGGAATGGCATTGAGGTCGTCGAGGCGCGACTCCGGCACCGGCGTTGCCGCCAGCAGCCGGCGCGTATAGGGATGCGCCGGACGCTCCAGCAGCTCTTCAGTGGGTGCGATCTCGACGATGTGGCCGGCATGCATGACCGCGATCCGGTCGCAATATTCGCCGGCCAGCCCGAGATCATGGGTGATCAGCAAGGTCGACATCTGGGTCGCCCGGCTCATCTCCCGGATCAGGTCCATGATGACAGCCTGGGTCGTCACATCGAGCCCAGTGGTCGGCTCGTCCGCGATCAGCACCGAGGGCGTGCAGGCCAGCGCCATCGCGATCATCACGCGCTGGCACATGCCGCCCGAGAGCTCGAACGGATAAGCCTCCGCGCGGCGTTCGGGATCGGGAATGCGCACGCGCGCGAGTGCGGATATCGCCGCCTTCTTCAGCTCGCGCCGCGGCAGCGCGGCGTGCTCCTGCAGGACGTCCTCGATCTGCTTGCCCACCTTGCGGATCGGATTGAGCGCGGTGCGCGGGCTCTGAAAGATCATCGCCATCTCGCGTCCGCGCAGCTCGCGCATCGCCTCGGGGCGCGCGGCGAGCAGATCGATGCCGCCCATCGTGATCGCGCCATTGGTGATGCGCGCGGCGGCATCGTTGAGACCCATCACAGTGTAGGCGGTGACGGATTTGCCGGAGCCGCTTTCGCCGACCACGCCGACGATCTCGCCACGCGACACCGACAGGCTGACGGCATCGAGCGCCCTCACCACGCCGTGACGGGTACGGAACTCCACCGAGAGATTGTCGATCTCGAGCTGCGCCATCACACGCGCTTTCTCGGATCGAGCAGGTCGCGCAGCCCGTCACCCAGCATGTTGAAGGAGAACACCGCGAGCACGAGCGCCGCGCCCGGGAACATGAACGCCCACCACTCGCCGGAAATGATGTAGCTCGCGCCTTCCGACACCATGATGCCCCACTCCGGCGTCGGCGGCCGGACACCGAGCCCGATGAAGGACAGGCCGGCGGCATTGAGGATCGCCCATCCCATGTTGAGCGAGGCCTGCACCATCATCGGCGGCAGGATGTTCGGGACGATATGGTTGATCAGGACGCGCAGCGGCCCGTTGCCGCCCATGCGCGCCGCCTCGACATAGCCGAGTTCGCGCCGCACGTTCACCTCCGCGCGCGCGAAGCGGCAGTAGAACGGCAGGTTGATGATCATCGTGGCGATGATGATGTTGGCGACGCTGTTGCCGAGCGCCACCACGATGCCCATCGCGAGCACGAACAGCGGGAACGCCATGATGGTGTCCATCGCCCGGCCGATGATGCGATCGGTCCAGCCGCCGAAATAGCCGGCGAGCGCGCCGAGCGCGAGGCCGACCACGAAGGACAGCGCCACCGCCGACACCGCCATGCCGAGATCGAGCCGGGTTGCAACGATGACTCGGCTCAGGATGTCGCGTCCGAGCGCATCGGTGCCGAACGGATGCATGAGGCTCGGGCGCGCGAGCTTGGTCGTCGCCGAGGTGAGCAGAGGATCGTACGGCGCGATGGAGGGACCGAAGATCGCGCACAGCGTCAGCAGTGCCAGGATGATCGCGGCGACCAATGTCAGGCGGTTTTCGCCGAACGCGTAACCGGTGTTGCGGGCGAGCGTGACCAGACTCATCGCTCAGCCCTCGAACCGGACGCGGGGATCGACCAACGTTGCGAACACATCGACCGCCAGATTGAGCAGCACGTAGAGCACGGCCATCATCAGCACGAAGCCCTGCACCGCCGCATAATCGGAGGCGATGACCGCTGCCACCGCATAGGCGCCCACGCCCTGCCAGCCGAACACCTGCTCGATCAGAACGTTGGATCCGATCAGGAAGGAGAACACCATGCCGAGCACGCTCGACACCGGCAGCAGCACGTTGCGGAAGGCGTAGGCCATCAGGATCTTGCGTACCGGGAGGCCGCTGGCCCGCGCGGTGCGGATGAAATCGCTGCTCAGCGCCTCCAGCATCGCGGCCCGCGTGATCCGCGCGATCGGCGCCAGTGCGAACAGGCCGAGCGAAATCGCCGGCAGGATCAGCTGCGCCAACGCCGCGCGTAACACCGGCCAGTCGCCCGCGATGGCGGCGTCGATCGTGTAGGCCCCGGTGACGCGGGGCGGCGGCGAGAAGGCAATCTCGTCGAGCCGGCCGAGCGGCTGCGGCGCCCAGCCGAGCAGGAAGTAGAAGATGTAGACGAACAGCAGACCGACGAAGAAGGTCGGAAACGCGGCGCTGACGGTGACAAGCGCGCGGCAGGCATGGTCGACGCCGCCATTGATGCGGGTCGCCGCCCACACGCCCATCGGGATGGCGATGCCGATCGCGAACAGCAGCGCGAAGGATGACAATTCAAGCGATGCGGGCAGGCGTTCGAGCAGATCGGTCAGCACCGGCTGACCCGTCGTGAGCGAACGGCCGAGATTGCCGTGCGCGAGGTCGGCGATGTAGCTCACGAACTGCACCGGCAACGGACGGTCGAGACCCAGCGTCGCGCGGATGCTCGCGATCGAGGCGGCGTTGGCGGCGGGGCCGGCGAAGAAGGCAGCGGGGTCTCCGGGCAGCGCGCGCGAAATGAAGAACGTGAGAACGACGACGCCCACCAGGCTCGGGATGGTGCCGAGCAGTCGCTTCCAAACGAAAGCCATCAGCGGTTCGCCTGCCATCATTCGCTGCCGCGACGGCTTGCGTCGTGCGCTTCAGCGGGTGAGGCCCCATCGACAGTCGGATGCAGCCCAGGGGCGGCCAGCATGCATCACAGTCATGTTGATACGAAGCAAGCGCTATGCCACGGTCGTCGCAGCCCCCTTGAAATGCAGTAGACGCGGAACCACTCGTGGTTTCGCCTCGATCGTCTCCGAAGTGAGGTTGCGGAACTCCCTGGGTTCCAGGCTCTCTGCATCTGTTCTCGCCACATGCATGAAATTCATGCAGACGCTCAGGCGGGCGTGAGGCACCCCGCATCCGGCGCCCGCCCCGGCAACGAGCCTCTAGTGGACCTGCGGAGTGTTGACCCAGATGATCCGCGCCTCGTCGGGGCCGACGTTGCGATAGCTGTTGGTCAGATACGCCTTAAAGAAAAACGAATCCCCGGCGGTCATCAGATAGGTGGTGTCGTCGATCGTGAGTTCGAGCGTTCCCGACACGAGATAGCCGACGGCCTCTCCCTGATGGGTGATGAGGTCGACCTTCTCGCCGCCGGGCGCGACGACATGAATGTTCGCCTCCAGCAGATTCCCTGCTGCCACCGGCACCAGACGCTCGTAAACGACGCCTTTTCCGCCACGCAGCGCATCGACAGGCACCTTAAGCCGGTCCTCGGGCTTCTGCACCAGCTTGTAATCGTCGACCCTCAGGCCGAAAAACGACGCCATGTCGCGGTCGAGCGCGCGGACCATCTTGTCGAGCATCGGCAGCGACGGCATGACCTTGCCGGCCTCGATCTTCGAGATCATGCTTTCGTCGCAGCCAACAACCTGCGCCAAGTCGCGCATGCGCAGCCCCTTGGACAGCCGGGCGCGCCTGAGCCGCAGACCGATATTCAGTGTGCCGTTGTCTGAACTCACGTGGCTGCTCCTCGCAAATTCCACGCGAAAACATATGCATAACAATCACGTGATTTACCAGCATGTCATGACGGCAGGCCTCAAATGGCGGACAAGAACGGTCGCCAGAGATCGTCCACCGCACGCGAAGGAGAGACGTGCGCCAGCTGCAGAACCGTTGGCGGTCATTGTTCGGATGCGGGATTTCGCGCCATGCGACGTCCAATGCACCGGAGGCGCACTCAGGCAAGTCGCTGTGGCTCGTTCCTGTCGGCAGCCACCAGCTTTGCATTGGCGGCCTGGAGCCCGACGCCGCTCACGCCGGTCTTCAACATCGCAACGACCAGCGCGACGATGCCATCAGCGGCCTCGGTGATCGCAAGGCCCCCGGCTCTGATGTTCGAGATGCAGTTGCGGCGGGAATCCGGCGTCCCGACCTGCGGCCGACACGTCAAATAGGCGCCGAGGCTATCTGCCGCGGACAATCCGGGCCGCTCCCCGATCAGCATGATCGCAACGCGGGCCTGCAGCAATTCGCCGATCGGGTCGGCCAGGGCGACGCGCGCCTGCGCGGCCAGGATCACACCGGCGATGGAGATGGACGCAGCCTCGAGACGCTGCAGCAGTGCTTGCGTCAGCGGAGCTCCATTGGCCGCAACGGCGCTGGCCGACAATCCGTCCCCTAGGACGATCACGACGTCGCGTCCACGCGGCAGCGCTGCAAGATCAGGTACGGATTCGGCAGACAGCTTGCGCCCGAGATCAGGACGCCGGACGAACATTTCGCGCGTGGTCGCCATGCTGCCCGCCTCGGCAATCCCAACGTTCACGTCTCCGAGCTGACGACGCAGGACGACCCGGTCGACCTCCGACCACACCGCCTGCCGTGCCCGCGCGTGATCGAGCTGGAACGATTGCACGGCGCGGGTCGGAAGTCCGGCGCCGAAACGGCCCAACAGCACCCGCGCCTGCGTCATCTGCCGGAGATCGGGCAAGCGGCTGGCCGGCTGGTCGCGGTCGAGGTCACCCATGGGCCACTCCCAGCAACGGAACACTGGCCATGCCGTCGATGAGTGCCGGCGGCGGCGGCAGCAAGCGGCCGGAGCGATCGGTCAGGCCGACGTCAACGAGCCATTGCGCGAATTCCGGTGCAGGCGGCCGGCCCAGCGTTTCGCGGCAGAAGACCGCATCATGATGCGCGAGCGACTGGTAGTTCAGCATCACGTCGTCGGCGCCGGGCACCGTGATGACGAAATTGACGTTGGCGGCGCAGAGCAGCGTCAACAGCGTGTCCATGTCGTCCTGGTCCGCATCGGCATGGTTCGTGTAGCAGACGTCGACTCCCATCGGCAGGCCGAGCAGCTTGCCGCAGAAATGGTCCTCCAGGCCGGCGCGGATGATCTGCTTGCCGTTGAAAAGATATTCGGGCCCGATGAAGCCGACGACGGTATTCACCAGCAATGGCCTGAACTCGCGCGCAACCGCGTAGGCGCGTGCCTCCATGGTCTGCTGATCGACTCCGAAATGCGCGTCCGCCGACAGCGCTGCGCCCTGCCCGGTCTCGAAATACATCAGGTTCGCATCGGGTTGACCGCGCCCCAGCGACCGCGCCGCGTCGTGGGCCTCTTCGAGCAGCGCCAGCGTGATGCCAAATCCCTCGTTCGCTTTCTGCGATCCGGCAATCGACTGGAACACCAGATCGACCGGAGCCCCCGCGGACATCGCAGCGATCGCCGTGGTGACGTGCCCCAGGCAACAGGTCTGGGTCGGGACCGCAAGTCGCGTCCTGAGATCGTCGAGCAACTCCACGATGCGGATGTAGTCGGACAATCCGTCCGTCGCCGGATTGACGCCGATCACCGCGTCACCCGATCCCATCAACAGTCCGTCGATCGCCGAGGCGGCAATGCCACGGGAGTCGTCGGTCGGGTGGTTCGGCTGATTGCGGGTCGAGAGACGGCCGGCGAGACCGATGGTCGAGCGAAACCGCGTCACGACCTGGCGCTTGGCCGCCACGGCGACGAGATCCTGCAGCCGCATGATCTTCGAAACGGCAGCGACCATCTCGGGCGTCAGCCCGAACGTGACGGCCTCGAGCTCGGCCTGTGCCGTTTCCGGCTTGAGCAGCCATTCGCGGAACTCACCCACGGTCTGAGAGCTGACGGCCGCGAATGCCGCGGCGTCATGCTGCTTTGCGATGAGCCGAGACACCTCGTCGTCATCGGAGGGAATGAGCTCCTCGGCCAGGAAAGCTTTCAACGGCAGGTCGGCCAAGGCCATTTGCGCAGCCAGGCGTTCGACCGGACCGTCGGCAGCGATGCCGGCCAATTCGTCGCCGGACCGCTGCGGTGTCGCCTTGGCCATCAGCTCCTTCAAATCCGCGAAGCGATAGACCGTGCGCTCGATCGTCGTCGAATACGCCATCCGCCTGTCACCCTCTGATGATGGCGAGCGCTTCGTCATGCAGCGCCGGGGTCGCCGATGCGAGCACATGGCCACTCGACTCCACCGACAGCGGCTCGCCGTTCCAGTCGGTGATCCGGCCGCCGGCCGCCTCGAGGATCGGCACCAGCGCCATGTAGTCGTAGGGCTGCAGCCCGGTCTCCAGGATCAGATCGCAATGGCCCGAGGCGAGAAGACCGTAGATGTAGCAATCACCGCCGAAGCGCCGCATCTGCGCGGCGTTGGAGAGCCGCTCGAACCGATCCAGATCCGCGTCGACGAACGTGTCGGGAGACGTGGTGTAGAACCGAGCATCCGCCACGCGCCGGCAATCGCGGGTGCGCGCCCGCGCCCCGCCATAGGTGGTGAGACCCGGGCGCCCGATCCATCGCTCTCCCGTCGCGGGAATGTCGATCAGGCCGCAGAACGGCCGGCGATCACAGGTCAGCCCGATCAGCGTGCCGAACAGCGGAAAGCCGGTGATGAAGCTCTTGGTGCCGTCGATGGGATCGATCACCCAGGTAAAGGCGTCTCCCTGCTTCACGCCCATCTCCTCGCCATAGATCCCGTGGGAAGGATAGCGCGCCGATATCCGCTCCCGCAGCCGCGCCTCAATCAGGCGATCGGCAACCGTCACCGGACTGTCATCCGACTTGGCCGTGAACTCGATGGCCGTCCGGAAATACGACAAGGCGATCGGGCGGACCTCATCGGCGAGCTCGGCTGCGAACGAGAGATAGGCGTCGGCCTGCTCAGTCGCGATACTGGACACGAGCATCAGAGCGCCTTGAGAAACAGCGGCCAGCGCGGATCGTGGATGATGGAACGTGCCCGCATGTGCTTCCAAATTCCGTATTTGTAGAAATCGAAATCGAGCGTGGAGATCCGGTTCTGCACCATCGCCCAGGTGCTCCATTTGATGTCGGCCAGGGCCTTGTGAACGATGAAGCGCGCATGCGCGCGCATGTCGTAGCGTCCGAAATACTCCTCGATGATCTCGCGTTCGACCTCCTCAGAGAAGAAATGCTCGCCGGCCCAGATCGCGAGGTCGTAGAGGCGGTCGTTATTGGACGCGTATTCGAAATCGATCAGCATGATCGACTTGTCCGCGCCGAGCAGGAAATTGCCGGGCATCGGATCGTTGAAGCATGGCACGAGGTCGAGCCCGGCCGCCTCGAGCGCCGCCCGCGCCTGCCGATATTGCCAGGTCAGCCAGGCGTGATCTTCCGGCAGAAATCCTCCGAGCTGGCGGACCTGTTCGTCATGCTCATCGATCATGTCGAACACGGTCTTGGTCAGCGGCAAGCGCGGCGCCTCGTGAAACAGGCGATACAGCCGGACGGTCTCGGCGCGGACCGCCGGATCGACGAAATCCGCATGGGTGGACGGCCGCCGGTCGGCCACGAACTCGGCGATCTCGATTCCCTCGTCGTCGAGATAGTCGAACGTCCTCGGACCGACGCCGATCGTCTCCGCCTGCCGGCTCGCGGCGCGGGCAGCCTTCCGGTCGATGAACATCTCCGTGCCCCGGCCGGGGATCTTGACAAAGAAATCGTGCGAGGCGCCCTCGACCGCGATCCGGAAGTTCGTGTTGCTGATGCCGCCGGACACCGGACGATAGCGGATCTGTCCCTTCCAGGCGTCGACCTTGACGATGGCGGCTTCGAGCAAACCCTCCGCCTCGTTCCCGGCCATTCCCAATTGTTTCATGACCACGTCCCCTAGATCGTGCGCAGGAACTCTTCGAAGCCCGGTCTGCCGAGCAACATGCGGCAGCGCAGGAAGCGCCACGCGGCATATTTGAGGAACTCGACGCCTTGCAATGGCGAGCGAGAGGCCAGCAGCAGGCTGCGCAGCGCCCAGTAGAAATCGTCCGCAGCGGCATAGAGCCGGCAGCGACTGAAGGCGCTGTCAGTGAAGCGCCCGTCATGCATTTCGAGCAGCGGCTTCATCTGGCTCTCGAACTGATACAGCTCGTTCATCTGGACACCGAGCTGATAGTAGGGATCGATGTCGCCGGCCATGTCGAAATCGACCAGCACCATCTCGCCATTGGGGCCGAGCATCAGGTTGGAGGAATGCGGATCGCCGTGCGCCGGCTGGCGGTCGACGCCCGCGGCATCGATCGCCTCGGCCATCTTGCTCATCCATCCCCTCATCCAGTCGATGTCTCCCGGCAGGGGGACATCGGCCGCCGGCAGCAACGACCAGATGGCGGAGATGCCGTCGAAAACGGACCAGGGCCTTCCGAATGGCGCGCTCGCCGCGATCGTCTTCTGCATGGCGACGAGACGCGCGGCTTTCTCGGGGGCGATGAGGTCGTCGATCTTCGCTACCTTCCAGCCCGCCCCCAGGCGCGCCAGCAGCAGACTGCCGCTCGCGGCATCGGCCGCGATCACGGCCGGAGCCAGCCCGAGGCTAGCCACGTGCCGGGCTGCGGCCGCAGCGATAGCGCTGTCGACCAGCTCGGCGACCTCGGCTGCACCGAGGCGGAGAAACAGAGTCATCTCCGTCCCGTCGCGCGCGACGTCAAAGCTCGTCGATTCCACGGCCTGGTAGGACGGCGACGCCACCGGAAACACGGCCGCGGCGTAGCCGAGCCGGCCGGCATCCGCAGGCAGCAGAGCGGCAAGAGCGCGTTCGGCGCGAAGCTCATCGGCAGTTTCGGCCTGGCCGATCCGTTTCATGCGTCAGCCTCCGATGCGATGCTCTTCAGGCCGTCACGCGCGATCGCGTAAAGCATGTCCGCGAGAATCTGCGTGCTCACGGCATGATCCTCCGGACTGGTGTATTCGGTGGGATGGTGGATGACGCCGTCCTTCGAGCGGACAGCCATCACGATCGACGGGCAGACCGTGGACATCGCCACAGCGTCATGGCCGCCGATCGTATCGAGATGACGGGCCGTCTCGCCGCGCTGCGCCGCCACGCGCTCGGCGAGCGCGATCAGCCCCGGCGCAAAGCCGCCGGCGCGGCGCCGGTCGATGGAGCGAACCTCGTAGCCGACGGCAGCCCTTTGCGCTGCGACCTCGATCCGGGCCTTCATCTTCTCCTCAGCCTCGGCGAGCACGTCCGGCGAGCCGGAGCGCAGCTCGATGAACAGCACGGCTTCAGCGGGCACGGTGTTCGGCGAGTTCGGATGAACCTCGAGCCGGCCGACCGAGGTGTGAAGGTCGAGGCCGTGATCGTTCGCCAGTTGCCTGAGATCCGCCATCAGATAGGCAGCCGCGAGCAAGGCGTCCTTGCGCTGCGCCATCGGCGTCGGCCCGGTGTGGGCCTGCTCGCCCAGGAAGGCCAAGCGGTACTTGGTCGCGCCCCAGAAGCGCGTGAACACTCCGAACCTTTCGTGGGCGCCGAACAGCTTGTCATCGCCCTCGATATGCAGCTCGATCAGCGCATCCGGACGTTCGACCTTGGCCGTGCCGGCATAGCCGATCTCCGCGAGAGACTGACGGACCGTCATGCCATCGCCGTCCGCCCGGTCGAGCGCCCAGTCGAGTGCGATCGCGCCGGCGAAGACGCTACTGCCAAGCAGGCTCGGCTGGAAGCGAGCCCCCTCCTCGTTGGTCCAATTCACGACCTGAAAGTTGCAGGCGGCGAGCCGGCCCTCCGCCTCCATGCGCTCGGCGACAGCCAGCACGGCTTCGCAGGCCGAGACGACCCCGAGCGCGCCGTCGAATCGTCCGCCGTTCGGCTGGCTGTCGAGATGAGAGCCGACCATGACCGTCGGCGCATTGCCGCCGGCGAGCGGCAACTTTCCGAACTGATTGCCGATCGGATCGATCTGCTGCTCGAACCCGTGATCTTTGAACCACGATGAAAGCCAGTCGCGCGCCTGCCCGTCGATCTTCGACAGTGTGAGCCGTGTCATCGCCCCGTTCGGCTTGCCGCCGAACGTCGAGACCTGCTCCATCATGGCCTTCAGGCGCGACGGATTGATCGGAGCATTGGGAAGATGAGCGTCAGGCATAGATCACGTCCACTTTCAATTGACGGAACTGGTCTGCGAACTCCGCGGCGAGAGGCGCGGCGGTGATGACGGCATCGAGGTCACCAAGTCCGAATGTGTGGATCGACCCGAGCCGTCCGAACTTGGAGCTGTCCGCGACGATGACCGACCGCTTGGCCTGGGCACGCGCGGCACGACGCATGATGGCTTCGTCCTCGCCGTAGTCCATGAAGCCGCGCTGGGCGTGAACGGCACTGATGGCGATGATCGCGAGATCGAAAAAATGTTCCTTGATGGCGGCAACGGCCTCGGGACCGAAGGTCGCCTGGTAGACCGGCTGGAGCCGGCCGCCCAGCACGCGCACGTTCGCCGATCCCTGATAGAAGAAGTGCGACGCGACCGCGAGCGAGTTGGTGACGATGGTGAGGTCCTTGCGCGCCTCGATGGATTTGAGGCAGGCGAGCGCCGTCGTTCCCTCGTCGACGAAGATCTTCATGCCGTCCTTGACCAGGGCGCCGGCCGCCTCGCCGATCCGCATCTTCTCGCGGCCGCCGACGCGCAGACGTTCGGCGAAGGGCTGATCGCTTTCCTGGCTTTCGAGCACGGCCCCGCCATAGACGCGGCGGGCGAAGCCTTGCGTTTCGAGCTCCCGCAGATCGCGGCGGATCGACTCGTGGCTGACCTTGAGCTGATCGACCAGATCCTTGACGTGAACGCGCTGCTTCTGCCGCAGCATGGCCCTGATCAATTCGAGCCGGCTCTCGGTGAAGCTCATGGCGAGGCCCTCTCGGCCGGCGGCATCGGCCGGGCGACGAGATGACAGGCGGCGAAGTCCTGCTCATCGCGCACGGTCAGGAACGGCTGCTCGCCGTGGCAGATCTCCATCGCGCGTGGGCAGCGTGACTTGAAGCTGCAGCCGGCGGGAATCGAGAGCGGGCTCGGCGGCTCGCCCTCCAGCAGGCAGTCCTCGGGCTTGTAGCGCTTGTCTTCGAGCGTCGGCATCGCGCTCAGCAGCGCCATCGTGTAGGGATGGCCCGGATCGAAAAACAGACGCTGATTGTCGGCAAGCTCGAACACCTCCCCGAGATACATCACCGCGACGCGGTTGCAGACCTTCCGGACCATGGCCAGATCGTGGGAGATGAAGATGTAGGTCAGGTTGTATTCCTTCTGCAACGCCTGAAACAGGTCGAGCAGCTTGAACTGCTCCGCCTGATCGAGCGCCGACAGCGTCTCATCCATGATCAGGATGGTGGGCTCGAGCACCAGCGCGCGCGCCACGTTGACGCGCTGGCGCTGGCCGGCGCTGAGGCCGAGCGGCAGTTTGTTGTACAATTCGGCAGCGAGGCCAACCTCCGACATCACCTTCAGCACGCGCGCCCGCAGCTTCTCCTTGTCGCACCAGCCATGCGTGCGCAGCGGCTCCTCCAGCATGCGGCCGATCGAGGTTCGCGGCGGCAGCGATCCGAACGGATCCTGCAGCACGAGCTGAAGCCTGGCGCGGAACGCCAGCAGCTCGCGTCCGCGCAGGGTCGCGATGTCCTTGCCTTCGCACAGGATCTGTCCCGCGCTCGGCAGTTCGAGCCGCGACAGCAGCCGCATCAAGGTCGACTTGCCGCATCCGGACTCGCCGACGATGGCAAAGCTGTCGCCACGCCGGACATCGAAGGTCACGTTGCGGACGGCGCGGACGAGATTGACGCCGCCGAGGCCGCTGCGCTTCTTGACCCGGTAGGTCTGTGACGCATCGCGCAGGCTGAGCACGACTTCGCGTTCAGCCGGAAGCGCCGGCACGACGCCGGTGTCGCGCCAGATCTTCGGCGTCTGCGCCACCAGCTCGCGGGTATAGGGGTGGATCGGGCTTTCGACGAGCGACTCGGTCGCCTGCTCCTCCACGATGCGACCGCGATCGATCACGAGGGTGCGCGAACTCGCCTCGCGCACCATCGGAAGCGAGGACGAGATGAACAGCACCGCGGTGTCGAACTGATCGGTGAGCTCCTTGATCAAGCGGATCACCTGCGCCGCCACGGTGACATCGAGCGGCTGGGTCACGTTGTCCGCGATCAGCACGGCCGGGTTGGTGACGAGGGCGTCGACGATCAGAGCGCGCTGCATCATCCCGCCGGAGAACTGCGAAGGATAATCGTGAAACCTGCTTCGCGCCGAGGGAATGCGGACCGCATCCAACAGCTCGACGACGCGATCCTCAGCCTGCCGGCGCGACACATCAGGCATGACCGCGCGCATCTTCTCGACGATCTGGGCGCCCACGGGCAGCGTCGGATCGAGCGCCCCCATCGGATTGGCCCCGACATAGGACACGCGCTGGCGCAGCGCGCGCATGTCCGTCTCCTTCATCGCGTAGATGTCGCGTCCCTCGAACAGCACCGTGCCGGAACGCCGCATCAGCGGCGATTCGAGCCAGTTGACCGCGGCCCGCGACAGCACCGTCTTGCCGGACGCGCTGGCGCCCACCACGCCCACGATCTCCTTCGGGGCCAACGATAAAGAGACGTCGTCGAGAATGACTTTCGCGGATTCGGACCGGCCGAGCGCAACCGTCATGTTGCGCAGTTCAAGCAGCGCCGCCATCACTCACCTCCGGCGTGAACGGTGTCGCGCGCCCGTTCGAGGGCCGCGCCCATCAGGTTGATGCTGGTCAGGGTCAGACCGAGGAACAGTCCCGGCATGGTCGCGATCCACCAGGCGTTGAGCAGGTACTTGCGACCGTCGGCAATGATGTTGCCGAAGGTCGGCGTCGGCGGCTGGACGCCGAGGCCGAGGAAGCCGAGCGTCGATTCGAAGATCATCATGCGCGCCACGTCCAGCACCGAGGAGAACAGCACCGCCGGCAGCAGCAGCGGCAACAGCAGCGTGACGATGATGCGCAGATCGGTCGATCCTCCGATCTTCGCCGCCCGGACGAACTCGCGCTGGCGTTCGGTCATGACCACGCTGCGCATCATGCGCGCATAGACCGGCCAGTTCGACATGCCGAGCACGAGAACGATGGCGGGAATGGTCGGCCGCGACACGCCGAGCACGGCGATAGCCAGGATGATCATGGGGATCGAGAGCTGAGCATCGGTGAGGCGCATGATGACGGCATCGGTGCGTCCACCGAAATAGCCGGCGACCGTGCCGAGAGCGCAGCCGACGATCAGCATGACGATCACCGAGGCCATGCCGATCAGGAAGGAGTAGCGCAGCCCGACCAGGGACCGGACCAGCATGTCGCGGCCGATCTGGTCGGTGCCGAGCGGGTGAACCCAGCTCCAGTTCGTTCCGGTGAACAGCGGCGGCAGAAGCCGCGCCTTGACGTCCATCTTGGTGGGATCGATGCCGCTCAGTTCGGGATACAGAGCCGTCGCAAGCAACAGTGCCAGGAAGATCGCGGCCCCGACCCGAAACCCGGGCGACGCCACGGCTCTGTCGAACACGCGCCGCGCGAGCGAGCGGGACGCCAGAGGCGTCGACGAATGGGAAGATGTGATGGACATGATCGACATCGGAAGCCTTCGGGCTCAGTAGTCCAGCCGGGGGTCGATCGTCGTCGCGACGAGATCGACAATGATGTTGATCACGACGAAGATGGCGCTCGTCACGATCGCGATGCCCTGGATCAGAGGGAAGTCACGCTGCAGCACGGCGTTGATGGTGAGCAGGCCGAGCCCTGGATAATCGAAGATGTATTCGACGATGATCACGCCGCCGAGCAGGCTTGAGAACTGGATGCCGAGCAGGTTCAGCAGCGGGACCGACGCGTTTCGCATCACGTGGTTGGCGATGATGCGGGTCCGGCCAAGGCCGCGCACGCGCCCGACCGAGACATACGGCTCCGTCATCTGCGACGACACCGCGCCGACCAGCGTGCGGATCAGCACCGGCGACATCTCGACCGCCAGCACGACGGCCGGCAGAATGGTGTAGGCGAAGCCGTTGTAGCCGATGGCCGGCAGCCAGCCGAGCTTCACCGACAGCAGCAGCGTCAGAACGATGCCCAGCCAAAAATTAGGCAGCGAGATGAAGACCGACGAGACGTAGAAGGCGAGCTTGTCGGGCCATCCGCCGGGGTTGAGCCCGCCGGCGATGCCGACGAGCGCGGAGAACAGCAACGCGATCGCCAGCGTCACCGCGGCGAGCTGAAGCGTCATCGGCAGCGCCTCCAGGATCAGCGTGAGCACCTTGGCGCGCTCGCCGCGCGTGCTGTCGTTGAAGTTCGCACCGCCGGTCGCAGCCCCGTTGGCCGGACGCACGAAGGACTGCCCCAGGTCTCCCTGCAACACGGATCCCATGTAGCGGCCGAACTGCACGATGATCGGATCGCGCAGCCCCATGTCCTTGGCGATCTTCTCGATCAGTGCCTCCGGCGCCATGCCTCCGGCCATGAGCCGCACGGGATCGCCGGGAACGACGCGCAGCAGCGTGAAGATCAGCAGCGACACGAGGCCGATGATGACCACGCCCTGCGCGAGGCGACGGATCAGGAAATTCAACGTGAACATTCGCGAACCTCATCGGAGGGAGCGGGAGCCGCACCTCGCATCGAGGTGCGGCTCGGATCGTGTCAGGCGGCGCTCTTCGACGCGTCCATCGAGCCGTCGGGATAGATGAACAGCCCGGCATAGTCCTTCTGCATCGCGTGGATCATCACCGACGTGAACAGCGACAGCGCCGGCATCTTCGAGGCGATGAGCGGCATCGTCTCGGTCTGCAGGATCTTCTTGCGCTCTTCGAGAGTCGGCGCGCTGCGCTCCTTGTCGAGCGAGGCGTCGATCGCGGGATCCTCGATGCCGCAGATGCGATGCGACGTCGAATGGAAGTGCGTGCGCAGAATCAGATCAGGCTCCGGCGAACCGGTCGACCAGCCGCAGTCGACCATGTGGCCGGGGCCGCCGCCGGGACGGTGATACAGCCGCTCGTTCCACGCCGCAGGCTCCAGCACGGTCAGGCTGACATTGAAACCCTGCTCGTTGAGCATCGCAGTGAGGACCTCGCCGTACTCCTTGGTCTTCGGATAGAAGCCGACCGAGGTGATGTATTCGAGCGGTGGCAGCCCCTTGCCCTTGGGAAAGCCGGCCTCCGCGAGCAGCGCTTGGCACTTCGCAGGGTCGAACTTCGGATAGTTCGGCAGGTCGAAATAGCCGAACTTCACCGGCGAAATGAAGTTGGACGAGGCGTGCCCCGCGCTGCCGAGAACCTCGAGGATCATATCGCGATTGATGGCATGGCAGGCGGCCAGCCGGATGCGCGGATCGTTGAACGGCGGCTTCGAGCAGCGGAACCAGAGATACTTGTTCTCGACCGAGACGACGCGATTGATGTGGATGGCGGGATTGGCCTTGACGGTATCGACCTGCTCGGGCTCGAGCCGCTCCACGATGGAGGCCTGGCCGTTCATCAGCGACAGCATGCGGGTCGTGGAATCGCCGACGAAGTTGAAGTTGATTCCGGCGATCGCCGGCTTGCCCTTGAAGTAGCTCTCGTTGGCCACCATCACGGTCGAGTTGCCGCGCTGCTCCACGAACTTGAACGGGCCCGTGCCGTTGAGGCGCTGCGACAGCACGCCGCCGGGGCCGGCAGCGATGTCCTTGGCCGACATCATCGGCAGGAACGCCGCGAGGAACATGAACAGATGAGCGGGATAGCCGCCCTTCGACGTGTCGACGATCACGGTGTAGTCGTCGGGCGTATCGATCTTCAGCGTTTCGGTCGGTCCGGGGTACCATTGCGCCGGACGGTCCGCGCGTGACCCATACTCGAAGGTTGCCTTGACGTCCTCGGCCTTGAAGGGCTTGCTGTCATGGAAGACGACACCCTCGCGCAGCTTGATCTGGAGCTTGTTGGGATCGAGCAGCTTGATGTCGGTCGCGAGTTCGTAGACGACCTCATCGGGCTTATCGAGCTTCATCGGCGTGCGCGTCAGGAAGCCCATGACGAAGCCCTCGATGTTCTTCTGCGAGAGCGTGGTGTGGGCCGTCGGGTCCCAATTGCCGGTGATGTTCTCCGCCGAGAGAAACGTCATCGTCTTTCCGGCCTGAGCGAACGCTTTTGAAATAACGAAATCCGGATTGATCTGCATGTAGCCCGCCGCAGCGGCGGCCGCGGCACCTTGCATGAAGTGACGGCGGCTAAATTCTGAAGGCATCGACATTCCCCTATCTTGCGGAACGAAACTCCAACCGGCCAAAACGGTCATGCAGAGGTCGTGCCAGCGCTGGAGTTGCGCATTTTCAATAAGATAGGATATGCGCTCTATTGTGGGTTTTGACCGATTTGTGGGCGTATGGCGTCCAATCGGGCATGCTCCGCCCCTTTGGCGATCACCAGAGCCTCCGCAGACACGCCGAGGTGGCAGATCGAACGATGGTGCCTCGGACGGAGAGTGATCGCTCTTACCATCGTCGCGATCGTCAGCCTGCAGATGGAGGGTGGCGCCAGCAGGGAGTGGCGCCGGCGCTCATCCCGTCGTGATCATCGGGACGCACGAACGCGCTGCGAGCGCAGCTTGCCACTCAAGACGAGTGTCGCCCTCGGCCCCCCGTTCAGGATTCGTCGATCACGGCACGATGAGGATTGTGGAGCCCCGTTTCGTCTCCTCGCCCCATGCTGGTTGCGCCTGTATGGGTGGCGCGCCTTGCGGCGCGACGTCCATGTCAGCGTGAGGCATGGCCTGACCCGGATCAGCCGCCGGCGCTCAACGCCGACGCCTGCGGCGACATCACCATTCCCTGGGGAACACGCGGGACAGGACGGCCAGCGCGAATGGCCATCGGCGTGGCTCTTGCCGATCAGATGGCGAGCGGGCGAGCGAAGCCGCCCAATGCCTGCTCCACGAGCTGGGCGAACCGCAGCGTGGTGCGATCGCCGAGATACGGTCCGACCACCTGCACACCGGCAGGAACGCTCCCGACCCTGCGGCCCGTCGGAATGGCGGTGGCCGGCAGATTGGCGACCGTGACCAGACCGGGCCAGGCCAGATTGTCCATGTACGGAATCGTGCCGCCGTTCGCGGCGAGGCGCCGTGTGAATTGCGCGGCGAGATCGAGCCGTTCGATGTCATGCGGGAACGCCACCGTGGGCGTGATCGGGCATAGCAGCACGTCGTAGTCGGCAAAGAAGCTGCGCCATGCGCGATAGAGCTGATGCCGCGCTTCCGTGGCGGCGAAATGCTCCGGAAGCGACTGGCGCACCGCGTCGGCGACACGGCGCGCATAGCTGCCGCTCGCGGCCGTGTCACCAGCGGCGAGCAACTGCTCGCGCGCGGGCGGCGGCAACCCGGCGCCGATGATCCCGAACAGGGTTTGGATATAAACATCGTGGCTTGCGGCGGGATCGATCGGAGGCCGCGCCTGCCTGTTCACGTTGACGCCGAGGCGCGTGAGATCATCGACCAGCCCCTCGATCGCGGCCGCATAGGCATCCTCGAGCGGATAGGCGTCAGTCCAGACGGCCACCCGGAACGACCGGAGATCGTCGTGCCGCGCGGCCGGCAATTGCAGCCTGGCGCCGGTACCATCGATATCGGACCGGCCGCGGACCACGTCGAACAGCAATTCGAGATCGAACGCACTTCGTGCCAAGGGGCCCGCGACGCCCAGCTCTACAGAGGCGACGTGGCCGGGCGGCGGCGGAATGTGCCCTTCGGTGCTGACGAGACCGTGGCTCGGCTTGTGGCCATAGACGCCGCAGAAATGGGCGGGCACGCGGATCGAGCCGCCGATATCGCTGCCGAATTCGAGCGAGGTCAAACAGGCCGCGAGCGCCGCGGCGGAGCCGCCGGAGGAGCCGCCGACGGTCCGCTCACCATCGAACGGATTGCGCGTCAGGCCGAACAGCGTGTTGCAGGATTGGTGGTCGGCAGCTCCCGCCGGCAGGTTGGTCTTGCCGAAGATCACCGCACCGGCGGCGCGGATTTTTGCGACCGCGACCGCGTCCTCGCGCGGCCGATAGTCGCGTAGCTCCTCCAGGCCGCAGGTCGCAGCCATGCCCGCGACAGCGAAGGAATCCTTGATGGTCATCGGCAAACCATGCAGCGGATGAGCCTTCTCTCCTCGTGCCAGCCCTTCGTCGGCGGCGCGAGCCTGCCGGCGAGCGCCCTCTTCATCGAGCGCGACCACGGCATTGCAGGACGGGTTGACGCGCTTGATCCGATCAAGATGCAGCTCGAGCAATTCGAGGGCACTGATGCGGCGCGCGAGGAGCAACGCGCGCTGCTCGGTGGCGGTCAGGAAACAAGTCTCGTCAGCAGACATGCCAATCATCCCAATTGTCCGGCGTTTCGGGCCAGTGGCGGAAGGTCAGGTGCGGTCGGCGCCCTCCGCCCGACGCCGAGAAGCTTGAGGCCGAAGCGGTCGCGCAGCGGCGGCCACAGGCCTCGCGGGGACCAGAGCATGACGATCACGCCGACGGTGCCCAAAGCGACCAGATACCAGCCGGCGGAATAGCCGAGCTGGCCGGTGATCAGCTCACGCAGGCCGAAGAAGATCACCGTGCCGATGATCGGGCCTTCGAGCGTGCCGATACCGCCGATCATCACGATGAACATCATGTAGACGACCCAGTTCACGTCGAAGGCCGCGGCCGGCGAGACATAGAGGTTGCCGAGAAACGACACCGCCCCGGCAAGCCCGCAGCCGGCTGCGGACAGCACGAAAACAATGAAGCGGTTACGCTGGACGTCGACGCCGACACTCATGGCGGCCAGATCGTTGTCGCGCACGCTCATAAGACCGAGACCGAAGCCGGACCTCATCAGGAGGAAAAGGCCGCCGATCGTCCCCAGCGCCAGCGCAGCCGCAATCCAGAACAGCCCCGGCTCGAACCAATCGAGGTCGAGCAGGCGGCTCGACTTCAGCGGCAGCCCCGCGGTTCCCCCGAGCCACATGGCTTTCATCACCAGCGCGGCGACAATCTCGGAGAAGACCCACATCGCGATCGAGAAATAGGCTTCACGCAGCCGGAACAGCGGCAGCGCGATGACGGAAGCGACGATGGCGCAGGCAAGCGGCGCGATCGGCAGAACCCAATACGGCGACAGACCGAGCGTGTCGGAGATCAGGAACAGTCCATAGGCCCCGATTCCGACAAACACCTGATGACCGAAGGAGACGAGACCGGCATAGCCCGCGAGCAGATTCCACATCTGCGCCATCGCCAGGATCAGGAGGCACTCGGTCACAAACCGCAGCGCGCCCTCGCCGAGAAGCCACGGCCCGGCCGCGAGCAGCGCGGCTATGACGGCAAAGCTGATCGCAATCGTCTTCATGGGATCAGACTCTGCTCGCCACCAGACCCGCAGGACGGATCAGGAGCATCACGAAGAAAAGCAGATGCGCATAGAGCAGGCCCGCATTCGGATCCCATTTCAGGCCGGCGAGTTGCGCCATCCCAAGCACGATCCCTCCGAGCAACGCGCCCCAGAACGAGCCGATGCCGCCGAGCACCACGACCTCGAAGGCAATCAGCAGACGCTCCACGCCTGAAAACGGCGTGAAGCTCGAGCGCACCGCCAGCAGCACCCCTCCGATCGCGCCAAGCGCCAGCGACAGGCCCATCACGTAGTTGTAGACCAGGTCCGGCTTGACGCCGAACAGGCGCACGATGTCGCGACGGTCGGCGGTCGCCCGGACGATGCGGCCGAAGACCGTGCGCTTGAGCACCCATTGCAGTACCAGGAACAACAACACCGCCGCGATCAGTGTCAGCAGCGGCATGACCCCGACGCTCAATCCGAACACGCTGATGCTGGCACGCGAAAGCGCGCCGAGCTGAAGGCTCCTGACGTCGGCACCGAACACCTCGACCATCAGGTTGCGCAACACGATGGAGACGCCGAAGGTCAGCAGCAGCGGTGCGAGTGGATCCGGCGCCCGAGCCACCCGATTCATGATCGCGGCCTGATAGAGGAAGCCGACGCCGAAGGCCGCCATGATGACCGGGATCAACACCAGCAACGGGTGCACCTGGGGAAACAGGCCGACCAGCATGACGGCGAGATAGGCGGCCAGCACCATGAACTCGCCATGCCCGATGTTGACCAGCCGCATCACGCCAAAGACGAGCGCAAGTCCGATGCCGAGCAGGCCGTAGAGACCGCCCAGCAGGGCTCCGTTCACCAGCGTCTCGATCCACGCCATGTCCCGCTCACATCCCGAAATAGGCTTGCGTCAATTCAGCAACGCTCACATCGCCGGCCCTCGCGGTCAGCGACACGCGTCCCTTCAACAGGCAGTAGATGCGATCGCTGGCGCTGCTCGCGCGCTTGACGTCCTGCTCGACCAGCACCAGCGCCGTTCCTTCCTTGCGGATGTCACCGAAGGCGCCATAGATCTGCTCGACCATCACCGGGGCGAGGCCGAGCGAGATCTCGTCGCAGAGCAGCAGGCGCGGGTTGCACATCAGTGCGCGGCCGATCGCGACCATCTGCTGTTGCCCGCCCGAAAGCTGGCGTGGCAGATGGTTGCGCCGCTGCTCGAGGACCGGAAACAGGTCGA
This sequence comes from Bradyrhizobium sp. HKCCYLR20261, assembly GCF_051168435.1. NCBI lineage: Bacteria > Pseudomonadati > Pseudomonadota > Alphaproteobacteria > Hyphomicrobiales > Nitrobacteraceae > Bradyrhizobium > Bradyrhizobium sp. HKCCYLR20261. The sequence continues at coordinate 36,133 of NZ_JBNPUZ010000018.1, read as the reverse complement.
ACACGCGCCGCAGCGTCCATGAGCCCGAGCGCCGGCTCACCTGCCCCATCAGGAGATTTTCCTCGACCGTCAAGGTATCAAACAGCATGCGCCCCTCGGGCACCATGCCGAGACCGAGACGCGCGATGTGCTCCGCCGGCATGTCCTGGATATTGCGGCCGTCGAACCGAACCTCGCCCTGCCTGCTGTCGATCAGGCCGACGAGCGCGCGCAGGAACGTGGTCTTGCCGGCGCCGTTGGCGCCGACGAGCGCAACCGCCTCGCGCTCGGCCACGGAAAACGCGAGCCCGAAGATCGCCTGAAGGTCGCCATGAAAGACATCGAGGCCTTCGACTTCAAGCAACGTCATCGGCCGTCAATCCCATGTAGATCTCCTTGACCGTGCGGCTTTCCATCACCTCGCGCGGCGGCCCCTCGAGGACCTTGCGGCCGAAATTCAGGACCAGGATACGATCGGCGACCGCCCGCAGGGCATGTGGAATATGCTCGATCCAGATCATGGCATGATCGGCCTTCACGCCCGCGATGATCTCGATCAGCCGCTCGACCTCGGGCTCGGTCAGACCCGCCGCGATCTCGTCGAGCAGGATCAAGCGCGGCCTCGAGGCGAGCGCCTTGGCGAATTCGAGACGCTTGCGGTCGATCAATGGAAGGGCGCCGGCGATGTGATCCGCCTTGCCGCCGAGCGATGTGCGGCGAAGGACGTCCATCGCCCAGTCGGTTGCCGCCATGCCATGCAGACCGCCGCCGTAAGTCGCCGCCACGAGAACGTTTTCAAAGACCGTCAAGTGCGGGAACGGCTGCGGAATCTGAAAGGCCCTGCCAATACCGAAGCGGACCCGCCGGTGAGCGGGAAGGCCGCTGATCTCCCGACCGTCCAGGCTGATTGAGCCGGCATCGGGCCTGATCAATCCAACAATCAGGTTCAACAGCGAGCTCTTCCCGGCGCCATTCGGTCCGATCACGCCTAGACATTCGCCAAGAGCGAGTTCGACATCGAGGTCATCGGCAACCCGGATGACCCCGAAATTCTTGCAGAGACCTGCAATGCGCAGCACTTCGACCATTGGATTGTCCGTCCGCGCCGATCCGCCGTGGCCGTTCAAACCAGCTTCGACAGCAGGGCGAGATCGGCCTGCTTCGGGATGAACGGAGCGGTGCCGTTGTGCACGATCAGAAGTTCGTAGGGCGACTTGCCACCCTTGCTCTTTCGCCACTGCCCGCCGGACAGCGAGGTCACCGCGACGTTCTTGATCGGGCTGTTCTTGAACTTGACCGGGCCGACCACCGTTTCGAGATCGAGGCCGGCAACGGCATCGCGCAGCGCATTCCTATCCTTCGGATCGCTGTTGCGAAGCGCCGCGAAGCCGACCTCCCACAAGGCGTGGGCATAGCCGATCGGCTGGGTCCATTGCCTTCCGGTCGCCTTCTCCCATTCGGCTGCGAGTTCGGCCGCGGACTGGCCGGTGAGGGAGGACTTGAACGGATAGGCCGGCGTCCACCAGACTTCCGTCGACATGCCGTCGCCGCGATCCCCGAGCGCGTTGACCGCGCTCGGGAACAGGAAGGCGGCCGCGACCGTGCAGATCTGTGGCTTGAAGCCGGCCTGCGCGGCCTGATTCCACAGCGTCACCCAATGATTGCCGTAGGTGAAGCCCGAAACGATCTCCGCGCCTGCATTCTTGAACGTCGAGACCTGATTGGAAAAATCGTCGGTCGCGATCTGGAAGCTTCCCGTCGAGATCTCTTGGAAGCCGGCTTGCTTGATGCCGGCTGGCAGGCCGAGTTGCTGATCCGAGAATGCGGTGCCAGCCGGATTGTCGATGTAGAGCGTTCCCACCTTCTTGTTGGTCTCGACCGACTGCCACATGCCCACGAAATTCTTGACGACGTCATCGGCGCCCCAGAAAAAATGGAACGTATAGGGAAAGCCCTTGTCCGGCGTCGATTTGCGCGGAAACATCCAGCCTTGCCAGGGCAGCATGGTCGAGATCGTCGGCACACCGCGCGCATCGGCCAATTCGCCGATCGGGATCTGCGCATCGCCGTCCTCGACCAGGATGAGGTCGCATTTCTCACGAAGCACGAGCTCGCTTGCGACGACCGCTGAGCGGTTGGGATCGGACTGATTGTCCTTGATCACGAATTCAACGGCGTAGGTCTTGCCACCGATCTTCAGGCCATCCTTGACGAGATTTTTCATCCGCTCGTGGATCCAGGGGTCCGGCTCCGCAAAGGCGGCGCGCACACCCGACAGGCATCCGCACCAGCCTATCTTGATGGTGGTGGAGGCCGCCCCCGCGATATTGACCAGCGGCACGTTGCCCGCCGCAGCGAGGCCCGCCGTTCCCGCAGCCCTCAGTAGGCTCCGCCGGCTGATCTTCCCGCTCCCGACCTTCGCTGTGAACTTGCTGGTCCCGCTCACGACATCCCTCCTGCAAATCATCGGTTGATCGAACACCGGCCCATGGTCACGCGGCCGGCCGCGTCACTTCCCACCCCGGTTGCGAAGAACGCTTGCTTCGCGCGTCGCTTGGTCACGGTCGGGCCGCTCGATTGATGAGCCGTCGCCGGGCGACGTCAGCCCGATCGCCGTTCGACGGCAAAGCCGGCTCCGCCGGGTGTCGTTCTGCAACCGGTCGAGATGATCTGTCCTGCGACACAGCTTGCCTGCTCGGACGCGCAACGCTCGAAGGCTGACGGATGGAGATGCACATCCGTTGCTCATGCATTTGCCGGCTCGCGAACGCCTGGAGATGAGCGGGGCGAAGCATCTCCTTCTGCAATGGACAGTGACGGAGAACGATCCACAGCTTGCTCCAACACGCCTCCGGCTCATCGGCCTCGCCTGAACCAGAGCACGGCGGCCGTCGAGACGCTTGGCCCGCAGCGCCACCTTTTGGACTCAGGCCGCCAATTGTTGCTGTTCGGCCAGCCGCAATCGCGGCGGAAACGCTGGCCGCCAATCCAGCGCCAGCCTTCGTGCGACGACGTGCTTGCTTTCACCGGCATGCCGCAGCGCAGCAGGCGACCTACCCCGCAACGAACGGACCGCGTGTTTCCTGGTTATCGTCGTGCCGCACAATCCAGTGCCCATCGACGTTAGAAAATCGTCATTGCCAGTAAAGGTCCTGGGAAGCCAAACTCCTCGCGGACAGACGAGGAAACTGCCGGCGCCGGCTTATTGGCAAGACCGCCTCGACGTGAAAGCTTTGCCCGTTGGAGAAACTGATGCTTAGACTCGCAAGCACCAGCGCCGTGACGCCAAAGGACGGCTTTGAACACTGGCACCAGGTGACTTGCCGCGACTATTCGCTGACAGAATGTCGCCGCCCGATCTCGGACCGCCACTTCTCGGCGCAGATCTCCACGCGGCAATTCGGCGATTTGGTTCTCAGTGAAACGTCGTCTTCGACGCCCGCGGACAATTTGATCCGTATCACGCGGGGAGCGGACGAAATCCGCAAGGACCCGCGCGATCATTTCACGACACTCCTCATCGTCCGAGGAGAGGCCGCCTTCGTACAAGACGACCGTGAGGCGCGAATGCGCCCCGGTGACCTGATCGTATATGACCAGTCCAAGCCGTTCGCCCTTCAGTTCGGTCAAGATTCGAGTTCGATCGTTCTGACGTGTCCGAGACCATTGCTGACCGCTCGTCTCCCGGAGATGCATCGCTTGACTGCCCGGCGGATCGACGGCCAATCCAGATTCGCGACGCTCGCCGGCTCGGTCGTGTGTCAGTTGCTCGGGCTTGAGAGCGTTGCGCGATACGACGTCATCCGCCGCTTGAGCATGTCGGCTGTGGACATTCTAGCTGCGACGCTCGAGGCCGAGCTGACTGACCTGGAGTCGCTGGATCTCGAGCGCGGCCGACGCCTGGATCAAGTGAAACGCTTCATCGTCGACAACCTTCATGATTGCGAGCTCGATATCGATACCATCGCTGCGAAGCAGAACATGGCCACACGCACCCTCAATCGATTGTTTGCGGCCGAAGGGACAACTCCATCTCGCTGGCTCTGGCAGCAGCGTCTTGCGGCCAGCTACAATGCACTCGCCGAGGGGCGCGTCAGAAGCGTCACCGACGCCGCGATGAGCTTCGGCTTCAGCGACCTGTCCCATTTCAGCCGAGCTTTCAAAAAGGCTTTTGGTCGGTCCCCGCACAGCCTGCTGCGATGCCGGAGGACTCCGCGGTAGCCGCGCATCACGCGCCCCCCAAAACCGGTTTCCGGAAGCGTCGTGAAGGAGATTGTCGCAACGACTCCGGTCGATCCGGCCTGAGTCCTGGAAAGGCTTGGTGGGCGCACTAGGGCTCGAACCTAGGACCCGCTGATTAAGAGTCAGCTGCTCTACCAACTGAGCTATGCGCCCGGAGCTTGCGTCCGGAGAAAGCCTTCGCAAGAGCCGGTCGTTTAGCAAAGCGATTCCGGGATGTCCAGCGATCCCTGACGATTTTTCGGCGTTTTCGATGCAGAAAAACCGCCGGCTGGCGGCGGTTTTCCCCAAGCGAAATTCCAAGCGACATCAGACGGATCGTTAACCGATCGTCAGAGCCGCCCGGAGTCGCGGTCGTCGTCCGACCAGCCCATGCGGCCCGGGCCGAATCGATGCTCGCCGAAGCGCGGACCGTCGCCCTCGCCGCGCTCCATCCAGCGGTGGTGGCGCGGGCCGTCCGGTCCCATCATGCGGCCCATCGGGCGCGTCAGCATCGACAGCCGGCGCTTCTGGCCTTCATCGAGGGTCCTGTAGAGCGGGTCGGCGGCGTCGGCGATCTTCTTCATCGCATCGGCCGTCACAGCCATGGTGTCGGCCCGCTCGCGCAGCCGGGCTACGGGATCGACGTCCCTGTCCTGGGCGTCGTCGGCGGCCTTCATCCGCGCATTGGCGCGGTCGAAGCGCAGCTTGGCGAGATCGCGCACCGCGCTCTCGACCGGCGGCCACAGCTTCTCCTGGTCCGCGTTCAGTTTCAGGCCGGCATGGACCGCAGCGATTCGCGCATCGAGCATCGCAACGCGATCCTCCGGGTTCATGCGCGCGTGGTGCATGTGGTCGTGAAACCAGCCGCGCTGGGCGTAGACCGCGGTCGAACCGGCAATGGCGAGCACGGCGACAGCGGCAATCGTGAACCTTCTCATGCCAACCTCCTTGGAAAGCCGGGCCAGCATGAGCCGGCCGTTCCGGGCATTCAACTTACAGTTTGGACAGAGTGTACGACCTTACGAAGATGTAATTACTTCAAATACCTCCCTGTTTTTGCAATTCGGTTTCAATTGATTGCTGCGCCTCAAAGCATTCCCAGCATCCGCGGCAACCACAGCGAGATTTCCGGCACGTAGGTGACGAGCGCGAGGAAGCCGAGCATCGTCAGCAGCCACGGCATTACGGCGATCGTGAGCTCGGTAATGCCCATCTTGGCGATCCCGGAGGCGACATAGAGGTTCAGCCCGACAGGCGGATGGCACATGCCGACCTCCATGTTGACCACCATCAGGATGCCGAGATGCACCGGATGGATGCCGAGCTTGACCGCCACCGGAAACAGGATCGGCGCCATGATCAGCACGATCGAGGTCGCCTCCATGACGTTACCCGCGAGCAGCAAGAGGATGTTCACGACGAGCAGGAATACGATCCAGTTGACGCCGGCCGCCGCCATCCAGTTGGCGATCTGCTGCGGGATGTTCTCGTTCGCCATCAGGAACGAGAACAGCACGGCGTTGGTGATGATGTAGAGGATCATCGCGCTCATGTTTGCGGAGCCGAGCAGCACCTTCGGCACGTCTTTCAGTGACATGTCGCGATACACGAACACGGCGATGACAAAGGCGTAAACGGCGCTGACGGCGGCGGCTTCGGTCGGCGTGAACTTGCCGGTGTAGATGCCGCCGAGCACGATCACGATCAGCAACAGGCCCCAGATGCATTTGCGGAACGCGGTGAACCGCTCGGCCCAGCTCGCGCGCGGCAACCGCGGATAATCGTTCTTCCAGGCGCGGTAGAAGGTGGTGAAGCCGAGCAGGCTTGCGAGCATCAATCCCGGAATCACGCCGGCGATGAAGAGCTGGCCGACCGAGGCCGACGACACGCGATGACCGGCCGGATCGAGCGCGATGCTGCCGCCGGTCGCCACCGCATATACGACCATGACGATCGATGGCGGGATCAGGATTCCCAGCGCGCCCGACGTGGTGATCACGCCGGCGCCGAAGCGCTTTGGAAAGCCCTGCTTGACCATCGCCGGCAGCATGATCGAGCCGATCGCGATCACGGTCGCCGGCGACGAGCCGGACACCGCGGCGAACAGCGCGCAGGCCATCACACCGGCAAGCCCGAGGCCGCCATACCAGTGCCCGACCATCGAGGTCGCGAAGTTGATCATCCGTCGCGCGACGCCGCCATGGGTCAGGAAGTTGCCGGCGAGAATGAAGAACGGGATCGCCATGATCTCGAAATTGTCGATGCCCGTGAACAGCTTCAGCGCGACGGATTCCGTCGGCACGTTCGTCATGAAGAAGACGAATGAGAGCACGGTGAGGCCGAGCGCGATCGAGATCGGCATGCCCGTCAGCATCAGGAAGATGAGCAGGCTGAAGATCAGGAGGCTGCTCATCGCATGGCCTCCACGCCCGCGGCATCGACGCCCTCGACATAGGCATGGTCATGATGCGGCAGCTCGTCGTGGCGGAGATAGTGCCAGGCGACCTGCAGGAAGCGGAAGCACATCAAATAGGAGCCGAGCGGGATGCAGAGATAGACCAGCCAGCTCGGGATCTCCATGTCCGGCGTCACCTGGTCGGTCATCGACAGGCCATAGACGAACTTGGCGCCCATGGTGCCGATGATCGCGGTGAACAGCGCTCCGCACAACAGGCCGAACAGGATGGTCACCTTGCGCAGCGACGGCCGGAGCATGTTCACCACGACGTCGACGCCCACATGGATGCCGGTGCGCACGCCGTAGGCGGCGCCGAACTTGGCCATCCACACGAACATGTAGATGCAGAGCTCCTGCGCCCAGGACAGGTCGATCGGGAACAGGATCGGATAGAGGAAGGGCACGCCGACGAGATAGCGGTGCAGCACGGCCACGAAGATGATCGAGGTCGCAGCCGCGATCAGGAATGCGATCAGGATTTCCTCGAGCCGATCGAGGATGCGCAACAGGAAGCTCAAGTCCCCTACCCCCACAATCAGGTCATGCGCGGCGCTTGGATACGCCGTCTGTTGTTCTGCATCGCGACGATGCGCGGGCCACCCGCCCGCGCATCAAGCGTCTCATCCGTGTCAGTTGGTCGTGCCGCGGGTCTCCTTCAGAAACTCGTCGATCAGCGGCTGGCCGACGCGGCCTGCGACATCCTTGTAGACCGGCTGCATCGCCTTGCGCATCGCCTCGTCCTGCGCAGGCGTCAGCTTCACCAGCTCGGACTTGCCGGACTTGCGGATCTCCTCCAGCGCGTCGTCATTCTCCTTGGCCGACTGGCTGTTGCCGTAGGCCGTGGCTTCCTTCATCGCCTTGTCGCAGGCGGCGCGGATATCCGGCGGCAGGCCGTCCCAGAACTTCTTGTTCACGACCACGACGTAGCCGATGTAGCCGTGATTGGTGAGCGTGATGTACTTCTGCACCTCGTGCATCTTCTGCGTATAGATGTTCGAGGGCGTATTCTCCTGGCCGTCGACGACCCCGGTCTGCAGCGCCTGGTAGACTTCGGAGAAGGCCATCACCTGCGGGATGGCGCCGAGCGTGCGGAACTGCGCGTCCAGCACCTTCGACGACTGGATGCGGAACTTCAGGCCCTTGTAGTCGGCGGGATCGACCAGCTTCTTGTTGGCGCTCATCTGCTTGAAGCCGTTGTCCCAGTAGGCCAAGCCGATCATTCCCTTCGGCTCCAGCAGCTTCAGGAGCTTGGCGCCGAGCGGGCCGTCGGTGACCTTCCGCAAGGTGGCGAGGTCCGGCAGGATGTAGGGCAGATCGAACACCTCGAATTCCTTGATGCCGATCGGGCCGAACTTCGAGTTCGACGGGGCCAGCATTTGCACGGCGCCGAGCTGCAGCGCCTCGAGCTCTTCCTTGTCCTTGTAAAGCTGCGAGTTCGGGTAGACTTCGACCTTGACCTTGCCGTCGGTGTACTTCTCGGCGAGTTCCTTGAACTTGTCGGCGGCGAGGCCCTTCGGCGTGTTCGAGGCCACGACGTGGCTGAACTTGATCACGATCGGATTGTCGGCGGCCAGCGCCGGGCCGGCCAGCGCGAGCACCGCGAGCGAGGTGGCGGTGGCGATCAGATGGCGGAGTTTGAGCTGCTGCAAAATGTCCTCCCGAGATTCGGGGGGCATTGCAATGACGCCCCCGCTTTGTATGCCAAGCATAGTGTTAGCGGCTGCGGGCCGGGAATGCCATTGACCGTTAGCAGCACGGGCGGGATTCGCGTGCTGCGGCGCAGCAGCGAACGTCCACCTCCGCCGTCATTCCGGGGCGCGAGCAAAGCGAGCGAGCCCGGAATCCATAACCACGATCGGGGGTATGGATTCCGGGCTCGCGCTCCGCGCGCCCCGGAATGACGGAGTGAAACAAGTCCGAGCGGCGTTGCGATGAGAGGCTCGCCGCTTCCTGTTGGTCGTTTCGGGGCAGCCCGCAGGGCTGAACCTCAGATGCGCAATTGCGCATCGGAGAACCTCGATGTTGTCGGAGCTGGTGCAAACCAACTTCGAGATTCCGGGTTCAGCCGCTTTCGCGGCTGCCCCGGAATGACGACTCGTGATTCAGCTCGCAGCGGCCGCCGACGCGCCGTGCCCCTGCGCGACGTCGCGCTGGCGCTTCATCACCAGCTTGTTCAAGGCGCCGAGATAGGCCTTCGCCGACGCCACCAATGTGTCGGGATCAGCCGCACGCGCCGTCATCGAGCGGCCGTCCTGCGACAGCCGGACCGAGACCTCGGCCTGCGCGTCGGTGCCCTCGGTGACCGCGTGGACCTGGTACAGCTCCAGCTTGGCCTCGTGCGGCACCAGCGACTTGATGCAGTTGAAGACCGCGTCGACCGGGCCGTTGCCCTCGCTCTCCTCGATCTTGGTCACGCCGTCGATGTCGAGCTTCATGGTGGCGCGCTGCGGGCCGCGGGTGCCGGCGATGACCGACAACGACAGCAGCTTGATGCGGTCATGGGCGCTCACCATGCCCTCGTCGATCAGCGCCTCGATGTCCTCGTCGTAGATCTGCTTCTTGCGATCGGCCAAGGCCTTGAAGCGGACGAAGGCGTCCTCGACCTGGTTGCTCGACAGCTTGTGGCCCATCTCCTCCAGCTTGTGGATGAAGGCGTGGCGGCCGGAATGCTTGCCCATCACCAGCGAGGTCTGCTTCACGCCGACCGTCTCCGGCAGCATGATCTCGTAGGTCTGCGCGTTCTTCAGCATGCCGTCCTGGTGGATGCCGCTCTCATGCGCGAAGGCGTTCCTGCCGACGATCGCCTTGTTGTACTGCACCGGGAACGAGGTCGCCGCCGACACCACCTTCGAGGCATGGGTCAGCTGCGTGGTGTCGATCTTGTTCCAGAACGGCAGCTTGTCGTTGCGCACGCGCATCGCCATCACGACCTCTTCCAGGGCCGCGTTGCCGGCGCGCTCGCCGATGCCGTTGATGGTGCATTCGATCTGGCGGGCGCCGGCGCGCACGCCGGCCATCGAGTTGGCGACCGCCATGCCCAGATCATTGTGGCAATGGACGGAGAACACCGCCTTGTCGGAATTCGGCACCGTCTCGCGGACGCGCTTGAACAGGTCGTAATACTCTTCCGGCACGGCGTAGCCGACGGTGTCCGGAATGTTGATCGTGGTGGCGCCGGCCTTGATCGCGGCCTCGACACAGCGGCACAGGAAGTCGAACTCGGTGCGGGTGCCGTCCTCCGACGACCATTCGACGTCGTCGGTGTGGTTGCGCGCGCGCGTCACCGAGGAGACCACCAGCTCATAGACCTGCTGCGGGTCCATCTGCAGCTTGTACTTCATGTGCACCGGCGAGGTGGACAGGAAGGTGTGGATGCGGCCGCGCTTAGCGGGGCGGATCGCCTCGGCGCAGCGGTCGATATCCTTGGCGCCGGCGCGCGACAGGCCGCAGATCACCGCGTTCTTCGACCGCTTGGCGATCTCGTTGACGGCCTCGAAATCGCCGTCCGACGCAATCGGAAAACCGGCCTCGATGATGTCGACGCCCATGTCGTCCAGCATCGCCGCGATGTTGAGCTTCTCCTCGAACGTCATGGTGGCGCCGGGGCACTGCTCGCCGTCGCGCAGGGTGGTGTCGAAAATGACGACGCGGTCCTTGTCGGACTGAACGGTATTGGACATTGGCTATTCCTCGAAGTCTGAAGGTGGTGCGCTGTCTGTCAGGATCTCTGAACATCGGGCGCTGAAGGGTGTTTCGGTGTCGAAGCAGCCCCCTGAGTGCCCAGGCGCATCCCGCCCAGCCGGCCCTCAGGGGCAGCTAAGAAGCAGAAGCTCAAGCGCGCCGGTCAGGCCGCGAGGCGGCAGCGAGGCGAGCGCGATCGACCGGGCGTCTGCCCCGGCGATGGCCTCGATCTCTGCGCTGCGAATCAGCATTGCCAAACCCTTTGCGAAGACACGAAAATGGTGCGGCAAAACCATTGATGGAGTGTTGCCGAGGTGCCTTCGACGGTGCTTTTACCGGGAATAAGAGGGCCTCGCAACGCCGAATAAGGGTCAGGAGGGGTGACGTATTGGACCTTGCTGCCTCTGTCCCTTCCTCTCTCGCGCCAGGGCCCGCTTCCCTTGCGCAGGAGCCCGTGCCGCCGCCCGGTCCTCCGCCGTCATACCCCGCGAAAGCGGCGTATACAGTACGCCGCGGCCTCTCGGCTGACTCACGACCGCCTCTGGAATACTGGATCGTCCGCCTCCGCGGACGATGACAGCTGTAGGTGAAACACGCTCCCTCCACGGTCATTGCGAGCGAAGCGAAGCAATCCAGAGTCGCGCGTGTAGCCCTGGATTGCTTCGCTTCGCTCGCAATGACGGCGGTGTTTGGCGCACAAAGCCGCATCCGCACACACCTCTCCGCTCCCGCGACACCATCGTGCCCGGGCTGATCATCAGCATCGCCCCTCGCCAATCGAGGGTGCAGGGAAGGCCGAGTGTCTGCCGACACCCGCGGCCCCCGTGCGACAGAAAATGCACGGGGCAGGAACCACAGGTACGGCCAGAACCTCCCGGCCTTCCCTGCGCAATGGCTTTACGGCTTCCTTCGCGCTCTCCTCGGGGACCGGCTGATTGACCCCGTCACCACAGCCGCGCGTCAGCGCCGCTACGATTTGACCTCGGCACCGGGAGGCCAGGACCACACGACTTCGCCGTCCGCATGACGCCGGTCGTCCACCGGCGCCTCACGGCCATCGCTCCCCGCACTCCACGTATCGTGACGACGCGTACGCCCCTCTCCGATGAGGCGGGATGGCGTAGAGAAGCACGTTTTCTGAAAAAAGGAAAGAGAAAATTTCGCCGAATACGAAGATCGAGGGTGTGGTAGCATGATCTCATGACCAACCGCATCTTCGTCCACGGCGTGCCGGACACGCCTGCGATCTGGGGCTCGCTGATCACAACGCTCGGCGAGACCGTGGCAGTGCCCGGCCTTCCCGGCTTCGACGACGATGTGCCGCCGGGTTTCGCCTGCACCAAGGATGCCTACGCCGACTGGCTGGTCGCGCTGATGGAAGCACAGCATGCGGCGTTCGGGCCGCTCGATCTGGTCGGGCATGATTGGGGCGCGCTGCTGGTGCTGCGCGCGGCATCGCTGCGGCCCGAGCTGGTGCGTTCTTGGGCTGTCGCCGGTGGTGCGCTCGATCCGGACTATCGCGGCCATCGCATCGCGCGGATCTGGAACACGCCCGTGCTCGGCGAGATCTTCATGGCGGTGTCGTCGCAAGCTGCCATGGCACGGATGTTCCGGCAGAGCGGATTGCCATCCGAGCTGGCGGCGCGCGAAGCCGCGGCGTGGCAGGCGCCGATGCGCCGGGCGATCCTCGCGCTGTATCGCTCCGCCGACGGGCTGCGCTTCAAAGGCGACTGGATCGCGCGGCTCGACAAACTGCCGCGGCAGGGACTGGTGATTTCGGGCACGCAGGATTCGTTCGTGCCGCTCGACACGCTCAGCCGGTTCGCGCTAGCGCACGGCGCGCGATTGCATGTCGAGCAGGATGCGGGTCACTGGAGCATCGTCGAGCGGCCGCAGAGCATCGCGACGGCGCTGCGGGCGCATTGGGCGGAGTGAGCACCAGCTCCTTCGAAGACCGCACATAGAGGTGGTTGACGTTCCGCCTTCGTTCACCCACACTCGCCAGGAAACTCGAGGCAGATCCATGACCGCCTTCACTGTCCACGTGTCGGAAGCGACGGCTGCGAAGCTCGATGAGCTGGCGGAAAAGCTCGGCCAGCCACGCTCCGATGTTGCTGCGCGCGCGATCGAGGAATTAGTGGAGCGAGAAGCCTGGCAACTTGCCGAAATCGAAGCAGGGCTGGCCGAAGCTGAGCGCGGAGACTTCGCCAGTGACGCGGAAGTCGCGCATGTGATCGCCAAGTACGTGAAACCTGCCCGTTAGGGATGAGCCGGCGAAAGATTCGTTGGACCAGACGGGCGCTAAGTCGCCTCGATCAGATCGGCGCTTACATTGCCCAGGACAGTCCTGCCGCAGCAGCGCGTGTCGTCGCACTTATCGTTCTCGGCGTCGACTCCCTTGCCGAGCATCCCGCGAAGGGACGGCCAGGGCGGATCGCCGGCACCCGCGAACTCGTGATGACCGATCTTCCGTACATCGTTGCCTACCGCTTGACGCCAAGAAGTGTTGAGATCCTGGCGATCGTGCACGCAGCACAAAGATGGCCGGCCCGGCTCTAAAGCATTCACAGATGTGCCCGGTGTAGCAAAGGGCAAGCCGCTCTTGCGGCGTGCCTCGACCGTCACACAATCTTCGATGGATTGTGGTCTCCTGATACCCTATCATCGATGGCGTTCATCGGGGGATACTCGACATGGTGCGTCCCGGGACTATGCTGTTTGCGGCGCTGTTGACCGCCGGTCTCTTCAACGGCGAGGCCGTGGCCGAGAACATCAGCCTCGCCCGCTTTCCCCAACCCGACTGGGCCAACGCCGTGCCCGAGGACGAAGGGATGGACTCGGCTGCGCTGGAGCGGCTGGTCAAGTCCGGCACGCGCCTGCGGCTCGACAGTCTTGCGTTGGTGCGCCACGGCCGGATCGTCCTCGACGCATACTACACGCCCTATCGCGCGGATCTCCCGCATGCGGTGAACTCGACGACCAAGGCGCTTACCGGCTCGCTGATCGCGATCATGCTCAAGGACGGCGTGCTCGACAGCCTCGATCATCCGGTCGTGGATTTCTTCCGGGATCGCGAGATCGCCAATCTCGATGCGCGCAAACAGGCGATCACCGTCCGTCATCTCCTCAACATGACCTCCGGTCTGGATTGGGACGAAGGTCTCGGCAGCGGGGCGGAACAATCGCTGCAGGAACTGCGACGCGCGCCCGACTGGGTGAAATACATCCTGGACAAGCCGATGGCGCAAGCGCCCGGCGAGAGCTTCTACTATAACAGCGGCAACTCGCATCTGCTGTCAGCGATCATCACCAAGCTGACCGGCAAGACCGCGCAGGACTACGCCCAAGAAAAACTGTTCAGGCCGCTCGGCATCAAGCCGCCGATTTGGACGCGCGATCCGCAAGGACTGTCGACGGGAGGCTTCGGGCTGTTGCTGAAGCCGCGCGACATGGCGAGGTTCGGCTATCTGTATCTGCGCGGCGGCCGGTGGGGCGAGCAGCAGCTGCTGCCGCCCGACTGGATCGAGGCGGTCAATCACGCCGAGGTCGACATGCAGACGAAATTCGAGCCCGGGCTGCGCTATGCGAACCAGTTCTGGTCGCTGCCCGAGCAGCAGGTGTTCATGTCGGTCGGCTATCATTGCCAGATCATCATGATGCTGCCGCGGTCCGACATCGTCGCAGTGATGACGGCTCGGGACTTCTGCCCGATGAAGCAGCTCGCTCTTGACATCGTCGGAGCGGTGAAATCCGACGCGGCCCTGGCGCCGGCGCCGGATTCGTTCGCGCAACTTCAGAAGGCCGTGCGGGATGCGGCCGTTGAGAAGCCCGGCACTGTGGCGGTGGCGCCTGCCCAAGCCGCCGTCGTATCAGCGCGGACCTACAGTTTCGCGGAGAGCCCGCTCAGGTTCAAGACGATCACACTGCATCTCGACGATGCGCCTCCACATGTGAGCTGGGACATCTATGACCAGGCATCGCCGAACGGTGTGCTGCGCCTGGACAACCCGATCGGACTCGATGACCTCTACCGCACCAACGCCCCCAAGACGCTCGTGGTGCCGTTCTCCTATCGGGCCATGAAGGGAGCCTGGACGGACGACCACACCTTCGTGGTCGATCTGCAGTATCTCGCACAAGGCGTGGAGTCGAAGTGGACGCTGTCCTTCGGCGACGACCGGTTGGCGATTACGGCCAAGGCGAGAGACGGCCGCGACATCACGATCACCAGCGGCAAGCGGGATTAGTCCGAAGGCGGCGTCTCTGAGCTGCATGGCTGGCGCCGCCTCCGCCATGCCGCGCGGCTAGATTTGGAAGCATTCTAATAGCGCTCTACGTGCTCCAAGCCGCGGATGCGATCTCACGTCGTTTTCTCAGCCGACCCATCTCGTGTATGTCTGCCCTCCCGCCGCGGCTCACGGCTGGCGGTAGGGAATCGTTTTTCGATTGCGGTGGCATAATGTTGAGATTGCTGGAGCGCCTGGGGCTGCGTTTCGAGGATGCCGTGGAGGAACGGCGCTTCGTGGACCATTTCGTCCATGGCAACATCGCCTGGACCCAGATCGCGATGCTGCTCGGCGCCTTCACCTTTGCCGGCTACACGCTCTGGGACTTCGTGCTCTACCCCGAGATCGTGCCGACGACGCTCAAGATCCGCGGCGGCACCGCGCTGTTGGTGCTGCTGCCGCTGACGGCGCTGCTGTCGACGCCGGCGCGCAAATGGGCCGAGCCCATTCAACTCGTCTTTTGCGTCATTCCCGGCTGCGTGCTGCCGACGATCTACTGGGTGCTGCCCTCCGGCTTCACCTACTCCGCCGCCGGCATGATCATCGTCATCCTGTTCGTCTCGACCATGCTGCCGCTGCGCACCGGGTCCCATGCGATCTTCTGCGCGACGAGCTGGGGTGCGCTGGCGGTGGCCGAAAGCCTCGCGCCGGAGCCGCTGCCGCCGGGCCTGCGCTTCATCGATCATTCGCTGGTCGGCAATGCCTGCCTGCTGTCGCTCTATGCGGTCGGCGCGCGCGAGGTTCAGGCCCGCAAGCAGTTCCGCACCGCCGAGGCGCTGCAGCGCGAGAAGGAACGCTCCGAAGCCTCGCTGCGCGACCTGCATGCGACGCAGGCGCATCTCGTGCAGGCGGAGAAGCTCGCCTCGCTCGGCCAGCTCGTCGCCGGCGTCGGCCACGAGGTCTCGACGCCGCTCGGGCTGGCGCTGACGACGTCGACGGCAATGGAGGACGACGTCGAGGCGATCGCGCGCATGCTCGGCGGCGGCCCGGTGCGCCGCTCGGATTTGACGCGCGGCGTCGAGCGGCTGCAGCACGGCCTGCAATTGACGACGCAGAGCCTGCACCGCGCCTCCGAGATGGTGCACAGCTTCAAGCAGGTCGCCGTCGACCAGGCCAACGAAACGCGGCAAAGCTTCGAACTGCAGAGCTGGCTGAGCGATCACCTCGCCAAGCTGCGCCCGCTGCTGGCGCGTCAGGGCCTCACGGTCGCCCTCTCCTGCCCCGATGGCATCATGCTCACCAGCTATCCCGGCGCGCTTGGTCAGGTCATCAGCATCCTCGCCTTCAATGCGGCCACGCACGCCTATCCCGGCGAGATGAGCGGCGTATTTACGGTCGAGGTCGCGCAGCCGCTGGACCGCTCGGTCTGCATCACATGCGCCGATGAGGGCGTCGGCATGCCCGATCACGTGCGCGGCCGGGTGTTCGATCCGTTCTTCACGACGCGCCGCGAGAAGGGCAATGCCGGCCTCGGCCTGCACATCGCCTTCAACCTCGTCGTCTCCACGCTCGGCGGCCGCATCGAGCTCGACAGCGAGGTGCAGCAGGGCACGCGCATCGCGCTCGAGATTCCGCTCGTCGGCCCGAACAAGCCGGCCGAGCTGGAGCTCGCCACGGCGCAGTAGACGCGCGGCGGCCTTTGCGACGTTCATCGTTCGCAACCCAGATCGGCATGCGATATGGCCGAGCGCTCGGGTGTGACGGCTGCTCGGCCATGACCGAGTAGTTCCAGGACCACAACGACAACAGAGGCAGCGGCTGAGCTGAGTGCTGCGACTAGCCGACACGGTGGCGGCGCATGACGTCGTCTGGAACGGCCGCAACGCCGGCCCGTTAGCTCCAGATACACGCAGAGAAAGGGTTTCATCATGAAGACAACGACCACGCTCGCTCTCGCCGCCGCCTTCGCGCTGACGAGTTCACTCGCCCTCGCTCAGAGCAGCAGCGGCGCCGGCGCCAACACCGGCACCGGAGGATCCGGCACTGCGACCAGCCCCGGCATGGGGCAGCCGCATGACAGCGGCACTACCGGCAGCAATATGGGCCGCGGCGCAACTGGCACCGACACCTCCGCAACAGGCGGTCGCAGCGGCAGCGCGACCGGCATGAGCGACGGGACGGGCAAAGGCACCACCGGCACGATGAGCCCGCATTCGGGCACGATGGCTCCGAAGCGCTGAGATCGCGCGCTTAGTTCCGGAAAATGAAACGCACGGCGCTCCCTCCGCAGAGCGGATGGAGCGCTGTCGTTTGCGCAGAGACCGCGCAGTTTGCACGGTCATGCGGCGCGCGATGATCACGCGGCGTACGATGCCGCAAAGACGCCGCGCGGGGCGCAAGTTCGATTCAATTCCAACAACGAAACACCCGATGACTTAGAAGGATTCAAGCACCCGCGCCGTGTTCTTTGCCGCATCGCATTGCTAGACCTCACGTCAAGCGACCGTCACCTCGACCGCCGCGACGTTGGAAGTGCAGTGAACGATGACAGACGACAATAGCCGGCGCGAGGTTTTCACCCGGACCGGTATGTATGGCGCGATTGCGCTCGTGAGTGCCCTGACCGCAGACCTCGGCTGCTCCTCTCCCGCAAATGCACAGGTCACGCTGCCGCCGGTGACGGTCGACGCGCCGGCAGCGAAGCGCAAGCCTACGGTCGCCGCCGGACCGGCGCAGCGCCAAGCGCGCGTCGCGCAGCAGAGACGCAGCGTGCAGCCGCCGCCGACGCCGACGCGCGCGGAGCGCGCCGCAGCGGAGGCCGTCGTGCTCAATGCTGCCAAGCTCAATTATCGCGCGATGCCAAGCGCGACGACCCTGCGCACCGGCGCCTCGCCGCTCGACACCGCGCAATCCGTCAACGTCGTGCCGTCGCAGGTGCTGAAAGACCAGTTGCCGCGCAACATCGACGATGCGCTCGCCAATATCAGCGGCGTCACCCAGGCCAACACGCTGGCAGGAACGCAGGATGCGGTGATGCGCCGCGGCTTCGGCGACAATCGCGACGGCTCGATCATGCGCAACGGCCTGCCGCTGGTGCAGAGCCGCAGCCTCAATGCTGCGGTGGACAGCGTCGAGGTGCTCAAGGGCCCGGCGTCGCTGCTGTACGGCATCATGGATCCCGGCGGCATCGTCAACACCATCAGCAAGCGCCCGGAGTTGTATCAGCACGGCTCGGTGACGCTGCTCGGCTCGGCCTATGCCAACAACAGGACAGGCGCCGACGGCATGCTCGACGTGACCGGCCCGATCGGAGATGGCGGCCTCGCCTATCGCTTCATCGGCTATGGTGTCAGCGAAGACTATTGGCGCAATTTCGGCCGGCATCGCGAGATGCTGGTGGCGCCGTCGCTGGCCTGGTACGGCGACACGACGACCGTGCAGCTCAACTACGAGCACCGCGAGTTCATCACCCCGTTCGATCGCGGCACCGCCTTCATCAACGGCGCGCCGCTCGCGATCCCCGCGACGCGGCGGCTCGACGAGCCCTATAACAACACGTGGGGGCAGTCCGACCTGGTGCAGGCCTCGGTCGAGCAGAAGCTCAACGAGGATTGGAAGCTCACCGCCGCCTACAGCTACAACACCGAGAGCTCGAGCTCCAACCAGCTGCGCATCACCGCGATCGATGCCAAGGGCAACGAGACCCGCAGCAATGACGGCACCTGGGGCGCGCTGAGCCGGGTCAGCTACGGCACGTCCTATGTTCAAGGCGCGTTCTGGATCGGCGGCCTGCGCAACGAGGTGCTGTTCGGCGGCGATGCGCAATATCGCACGATCTATCGCCAGGACCTGATCCGCCAGACCGTGCCGAAATCGATCTCGTTCAACGTCTACAATCCGGTCTACGGGCTGATCCAGCCGGGCACGACGATCTCCGCCTCGGACAGCGAACAGACCGACAAGCTCGGGCAATATTCGCTGTTCGTGCAGGACACGCTGCACGTCACCGACAAGCTCTCTTTCGTCGGCGGCGTCCGCTACATGGACTACGAGCAGCTCGCCGGCCGCGGCCGGCCGTTCAAGGCCAACACCGACGTCGCCGCCGACACGGTGCTGCCGCTCGGCGGCGCCATCCTCAAGCTGACCGAGCAATTCTCGCTCTACGCCAGCTACACGAAAAGCCTGAAGCCGAATTCGATGATCGCCCCCCTGAGCGGCGGCGTGGTGCTCGGCTCCAACATCGCGCCCGAGCAGGGTACGGCGTGGGAGACCGGCTTCAAGTTCGACCTCGACAAGCGGCTGTCCGGCACCGTCGCATTCTACGACATCGACAAGCAGAACGTGCTGGTGTCGCAGACCAATGCCAGCAACGTCGTCGAATACACCACCGCCGGCAAGGTGCGCTCGCGCGGCGCCGAGGTCGACGTCACCGGCAAGATCGCCGAGCATTGGACCATGATCGGCAGCTACGGCTACACCGATGCCCGGGTCACCGACGACCCGGTCTATCGCGGCAACCGGCTGCAGAACGTCGCGCTCAACACCGCTTCGCTCTATCTCGTCTACGATTTCGGCACCGCCCTGCCCGGCCAGCTCAGACTCGGCGGCGGCGCACGCTATGTCGGCGACCGCGCCGGCGATGCCGCCAACAGTTTCGTGCTGCCGTCCTACGTCGTCGCCGACATGTTCGCGAGCTACGAGACCAGGCACCAGAACCTGCCGGTGATCTACCAGCTCAACGTCAAGAACCTGTTCGACAACGTCTATTACCCGTCGGCGGTGAGCGCGCTGAATGTCGCGGTCGGCGACGCGAGGCGGGTGTCGCTGTCGGCGACGGTGAAGTTCTAGCCGGAGACACAGCGTGACGTCATTCCGCATCAAGCCCGCGCTGCTGCAGATCCACTCCGTCCTCGGCCTCGTCGCGGCGCTGATCCTGTCGCTGATGGGTGTCACCGGCGCGATCATGGGTTTCGAGGACGAGATCCAGGCCGGTCTCAACGCCACGCTGGCCCACGTCACGCCGCGCGCGGAGGCTCCGCTTGCGCCGGCCGAGCTCGTCGCGCGGCTGCAGGCTGATCCCGCGCTCGGCAAGATCTCGGCGATCACACTGTCGCGCGATCCCTCGGTCGCCGCGCGCATCCGCTTCGCGCGAAACGATGCCGGCGGCCGTCCCTCGTCTCTGCTGGCCGATCCCTATGACGGCCGCGTGCTCGGCGAGCCTCGCGGCGAGGCGTTCTTCGAAACCGTGCGCCACCTGCATCGCTGGCTGCTACTGCCGGGCGACGGCAATGGCGCCGGCCGGCAGATCACCGGCGCCGCCGTGCTCGGCCTTCTCGTGCTGCTGATCACGGGCATCGTGCTGCGCTGGCCGAAGCGCGCGAGCAGCGCGAAGCTGTGGCTGAAGCCGCAGCTGGGCTTGCGCGGCCGCGGCCTGCATCGCTCGCTGCACAGCGTGATCGGCACATGGCTGCTGCCGGTGTATCTGGTGATCGCGCTGACCGGACTGTCCTACTCCTACGCCTGGTACAAGGACGGCCTGACCTGGCTGCTGGCGCCATCGCGGGCGCCGATGGCGGCTAAGGCGCCGCGCGAGGGACGCTCGGAGGCGGCCGATGCAAAGACGGTCTCGCTCGATCGCGTGTGGACCACGGTGCGCGAGCAGATCGGCGACCGCTTCGCCGTGATGCAGCTGACCTTGCCCGCCGGCGGAGGCGCCGTGCGCGTGCGCGCCTGGCCGAGCGAGGACCATGACGGCCGCCGCGACGAATTCCGCATCGACGGCGCGACCGGCCGGCTGATCTCGGCGGACCGCTACGCCGACAAGACCACCGGCGAGCGCGTGCTGGCGCGTATCCTCGACATTCACCGCGGCAGCATCCTCGGCTGGCCGGGCCAGCTCGTCTTCATGCTCGCGGCGGCGCTGATGCCATTGTTCGCCGTGACCGGTGTGCTGCTCTATCTGTCCCGCCGGCGCCTACGACGGCCGCAGCCCATGGCTCAGACGATCCAGCTCGTGCCCGGCGAATAGACCGCTCAGGCCACCGCGGCGTGCCGTGCGCGCCGGATGGCATTGGCGGCGATGATGACGTGCAGCAGCAGCGACAGGCCGAAGCCGAGCGCATGCTGCGCCGCTGTCGCGGGAATGGTGAGCACTGTCGCCAGCCCCAGCGGAATGAACACGACGATGCCGGTGACAAGGCCCGGATTGTAGCCGCGGAAGCGCAAGGCCGGGCCGATATGGCCGAGCGAATTGACCAGCATCAGATAGGGCGCGACCAGCGCCCAGCCGGGACCGGCGATCCAGGCGACATAGAGCGCGGCGAGATCGATGCCCCATACCGCGCCGCAATTCACCCACAGCACATCGCCCGTGGTCAGCGCCTCGCGCCCTCCGAACATGACATTGTTGACGAAGCTGCGGAAGCGGTCGCCGGTGTGCTCCTCGACCTGGTGGATCATGTAGCCCGGCGAATGCAGGAAGATCAAAAGCAGCGCCAGCGGCCAGTCGGCCGCCAGCAGCGGCACCAGCGCGAGCAGCGCTGCGGCCATGAACACGGCACCGGCGACCCAATGGCGGGCGAGGAGATCGAGCATCAGGCATTGATGCGCGACTCGGCCGGACTTGCCAAGCCGGGTTCCTGCGGGGACGCACCGGAGCGGAGCCGGCTGCGACCTCATGTCAGGGCCGCAGCCTGCAACCTCTTCTCGTCGGCTGCGACCTACTTCAGCAGCACCAGGCATTCACCAGCGGGGGTCGCGTTGGTGCGCGCGGTGTCGCGATCGAACTTGCCGGCCATCACCAGCGGGCGGACACGCTCGACGATGACGTCCTTGACGACGCTGTCCGGGCCGATCGCCGGCGCGGTGACGTCATAGATCTGCTTCGCCACCGGCGACAGTTTGGCGGCGCAGCTGTCCGCGGCGGCGCGGTTGCCGGCGAACGCGCTTTGCGACACGAGACATTGGGAGACGGCGATGAGGGCCACAAACGGAAATACGACGCGCAGCATGGCAATCAGATCCTTCGTTCAAATGAGGTTCATCCTGGTGCACGCAGGCTCGGCCCGTACTCACCGACCATCACGGGCCGCCCGCATGCGGGCTCCGATCTAACCCGCCCCCGCCAGAACGCCTACTCGATTTCCAGAACTCTCAACCGAGACTCGAGCGATGCAGGAAGCGCCTGAAATGCTTCGTAAAAACCCGGTGCAGAAGCGCACGCGGCAGACGCTGGACGTGCTGTTCGAGGCAACCGCTCAACTTCTGCAGCGCGACGGGGCCAAGGCGGTCAACACCAACGCCATCGCCGAACGCGCCGGCTTCTCGATCGGCACGCTCTACAGCTACTTCAAGGACAAGACCTCGCTGTTGCGCGCGCTGGCGCTGCGCGAGTTCGCCCGCCAGGAGGCGCAGTTCGCCGAGGCCCTGGCGGCGCATCGCGGACTCGGCCGCGAGGCGATCGTGCGCGCGGCGGTGCGCCAGGGATTTGCACCGTTTGCCGGCCGCCACCGCGTGCGGCGGCATCTGCTGGTGCTGTTCGGCCATGACGTCGAGTTGCAGCGCGCGCTGCACGACATGGTCGATCGCATGACCGATCGGCTGATCGAGGCGCTCGACCTCGACAGCGAGGCGCTGCCGCCAGCGCGGCGCTACATCCTTATCAGATCGGCGCTCGGCCCGATCCGAACCGCTGTCATGCGCGAGCACCACCTGATCGAGACCCGCGACCTGGAGGATGAGCTGGTGCAGCTGGTGCTGTTCCTGGCCGAGCCCCGGGCGCGCGGCGCCGCCGCATGCTGACCTGCCCTCAATGAGGTTTGGGCTCGGTCGCGCCGAGCCGCTCCGCCAGCTTCTTCAGGCTCTCCTCGCTGGGCGGCAGACTCTGGAATTCGCGGATCGCCCGCGACAGCTCCTGATCCGACATCGGATGCGCCGGCTGGCGAAGACGGCCCTCCGTCAGCGCCGACGCGATGGTCTCGATATGCGGGCCTGAACCGCCGAACAATCGGCGGAGCCGGTAGAGGAACGCGATGTGGGGCACGGCTGTTCTCCCGATGCGGCGACCGGCAACTCGCTTCCGCATCCTCTGATACCATACCCGACCTTAGTAGGAACCGGCGAGGCCATCGTCTCATTTGATATCCGAGAGGATCAGAGGGCCTGATTTCCGATGGAAGCCGACAGGATCGTCATCAACAAGCTGCGGGAACATTCCCGGCTGACGGGGGACGACATCACCGAAATCAGGAACCTGAATTTTGCGCCGCGCGAATTGCCCGATCAAGAGGACCTCATTCGTCAGGGCGACGAGCCGGACAAATCGGTGGTGGTGTTGTCCGGCTGGGTGGCGCGTTATCACCTGCTATCCGGCGGCGGACGGCAATATCTGTCCTTCCACATGGCCGGCGACTGGCCGGACGCCCAGGCGCTGTTCGTCGATCGCATGGACCACGCGGTCTGCGCGATCGGGCCGGCCCTGGTCGCGGGCATTCAGCACAAGGAGCTGACCCGTGTGATCGCCCGGCGGCCGGGGCTCGGCTTCGCGATCTGGCGCGAGACCTTGATCGATGCCGCGATCTTCCGAGAGGCGATCACCAACAACAGCGCGCGGACCAAGCCGGCGCGCATGGCGCATCTGTTCTGTGAGCTGTTCTACCGCGCCCGCGCGCTCGAGCTCGCGCATGACGATCGGCTCGAGCTGCCGGTCAGCCTGGTCCAGCTCGGCGAGGCGCTCGGCATGGCGATCGCAACCGTCAACCGCACGCTGGTCGAGCTGCGCGCGAGCCGCGCCGTCGATTTCCGCAGCGGCCTGCTGACCGTGTTTGACTGGGGCCGGCTATGCGCGATCGGCGAGTTCGATCCCGGCTACCTGCACCTGAAGAAGCAGCCGCTCTGACCTGCGCAACAGCTCAGATGCAGAGGCCGATGAACTTGATGTTGAGGTGACAGTCTTTCGACGCCGGCGGCTTGGCGCCCCAGCGCGTCGTGGTCTTGGTGTCAGGCCTGGTGTCAGTCTTGGCGCCGCTCTTGTCGGATTTCGGCGCGGTCTGCGCGACGACCGCCTTGCCCTTGCTCTTTGGACTTCCCTTCGGCTTGTCCGTCTCGTAGTCGCCGGCGATCACCATCGCCCAATAGGTGCGCTTGCCGCTGGCCGTCTTAGCGCTGGCGATGCCGACCTTGGTCGCCTTGGGCAGCAGCAGGTTCTTGCGGTGGCCGGCGGAGTTGATCCACTGCCCCAGCGTCTCGTCGAAATTGTCGTAGCCATAGGCGATGTTCTCGGCGGCCCGCCCCGCATTCGACGGCGCGACGCGGCGCGTGAACGGCCCGAGCACCTCGTGGCTGAGATCGTCCTTCTCGGCCATGGCGCGCGCCTGCTCCATCGCGATCCGGTCGAGCGTGGCGTCGCGCGTCACACGGCCCTCGCCATTCTTGAGCCGGAACGCCGAGATCTGATCGGCCGGGGCTGTGTCCTGTGCCGCGGCCATCGGGGCCGCCATCACCATCAACATCGTCATCAGGAGCGCACCGAACCGGCGCGCCTTCCCACCCTGCATCGCCATTCTAGTCCACCACCTCGAGCGGATAGACGTCGATCGCCGGCTCCTCGTAAGGATGGGCGCCCCGGATCGCGCCGAGCACGGCCTTGAGCCTGTCCGCAGCGCACACCGTCTCGATGCGCTCCTCCTCCACCGTCTCGAGCTGGCCGACCGTACCGATCGCGGGATTGGCGCCGGCCAGCGGCCGGAAGCGGCCCATGCCCTTCAGGGTAAACGAACAGTAATCGTAATTGCCGATCCGCCCGGCGCCGGCCGCGCCCATGGCGCTGCGGACGGCCTCGCCATCGGCCTCCGGCACGTAGACCACGATCTTGTAGGTTTTCATCCGCTGACCCGCCTGATCACACGGGCGTTACCATCGGTCGGTCCATGGCGCAATTTTCGGCAGCTCACGCGCGGTCACATTCGCGCCAGCCCGCTCGCCCGGTCCGATGATCAGCCATTCCGAAACACGCCTTGTGCGGCGCAACAACTGCGTTACTTATCGGAGCATCCATCCGCTTGCTGCGCCACCGTCTCCAGGAAGGCCCTCCCCTTGACCGATACCAGCGCCGATCTCGAACTCGTTCGCCACCGGCCGATGGGCTTCACGGAGTTCGTCATCGTGGTCGCGGCGATCATGGCGCTCAACCCGCTGGCCATGGACATGATGCTGCCGGCGCTGCCGAACATCGGCGCCTCCTTCCACATCGATGTCGCCAACCGGGTGCAGACAGTGCTGTCGGCCTTCGTCATCGGCTTCGGTCTCGGCCAGTTCGCGATCGGCCCGCTGTCCGACAGCTACGGCCGCCGCCCGGTCCTGATCGGCGGCATGGTGGTGTATGCGATCGCCAGCCTGCTCGCGATCGCCGCGCCGTCCTTCGAGCTGCTGCTGCTCGCGCGCGTGCTGGAAGGGCTCGGCACCGCGGCGACGCGCGTGATCGCGACCTCGATCGTGCGCGATTGCTACGCCGGCCGCCGCATGGCGAGCGTGGTGTCGCTCGCGATGATGGTGTTCATCGCCATTCCCGTGATCGCACCGGCGTTCGGCCAGGCCGTGATGCTGCTGACGCAATGGCGCGGCATCTTCGTCGTGCTGACGCTTTACGGCATCGTGACGCTGATCTGGGCCGCGCTGCGGCTGCCGGAGACGCTGCCCGAAAACGAGCGCAAGCCGTTCTCGATCGCCGCGATCGGCGCCTCGTTCCGCCACACGCTGACCAGCCGCCAGACGCTCGGCTACGCGCTCGCCGCCAGCGGCATTTTCGGCGCCGTGCTCGGCTACGTGCTGTCGTCGCAGCAGCTGTTCACCGGCGTCTATCATCTCGGCCATTACTTCCCCGTCGCCTTCGCCGCGATCGCCGTGACCATCGCCGTGGCCGGCTTCCTCAATGCCCGGCTGGTCGGCCGGCTCGGCATGCGCATGATCTCGCACAGCGCGCTGGTCGGCAGCGTCGTCATCGCGCTCACCTGCTTCAGCGCGGCGATGCTCGACATGCTGCCGCTGTGGCTGTTCATGCTGCTGTCCGCGGGGATGATGTTCTCGTTCGGCCTGATGTTTGCGAACTTCACCGCGCTCGCGATGGAGCCGCAGCGCGCCAATGCCGGCACCGCGTCCTCGCTCTACGGCTCGATCACCACGCTGCTCGGCATGGGCGCCGGCGCCATCGTCGGCCAGGCCTTCAACGGCACGCCGCTGCCGTTCGCAGCCGGCTTCCTGGCCTGCACCGCCAGCGCACTCGCCATCGTGCTGATCACCGAGAAGGGCCGGCTGTTCCACGGCTCGGGCAAGCCGGTCTGATTGGAGCACTGGAGGGGCCTCGATGACCCCTCCAACATCCTGGCACATTGATCATGTAGCCCCCGCTGTCATCGTCCGCGAAAGCGGACGATCCAGTACGCCGTGACACCTCGGTTCTATGTCTTCTGCCTCGGAGTACTGGATGCCCCGCTTTCGCGGAGCATGACAGCCGTGGTGACGGCGAAAGCTCAACCCGAAACAACTGCCGGCTCCAAGATAGGATCGTCTAGATGCAAGGCCCCTGGCCGCGCTGCGGGCACAGCTTCAGGACGCTCGACAGCGACAGCAGCAGGCGTGCGCCGCGCGTTGAATTGTCGGGCGCGCGGTAGCTGAGCGGGAACGCCACGCCGAGATCGGCGCGCCAGTCGTTCGGGAAGGTGAAGCGCACGCCGCCGCCCGCCGAGGTCAACGCGACGCCGTCGGACGGCCGGAAGCCGTCGTTCCAGGCCAGCCCCGCATCGAAGAAGCTGTAGAGCTGGTAGCTCTTCAGATAGGTCCAGTCCGGCTTCTGCTCGAAGCGGACCTCGAACGTGCCGGCCACGCCATTGTCGCCGCTGATTTCGGCGCTGCCGTAGCCGCGGCCATAGGCGAAACCGCCGAGATAGAATTGCTGCGAATTGTACAGGGGACCCGAGGCGAGCTGGCCGGCGGCGGCGAGCTTCAGCGACCAGGCGTCCGACAAGGTCTGGTAGCGCGTGAACCAGCCGTTGACGACCGAGAAGGTGGGCGACGCGGTATCGCGCGAGGCCAAGGGATCGCCGGCGCGGGTCGCACCGAGCACGTTCAGGCCCTGCTTGTAGGCGAGCGTCAGATAGCTGTCGCCGCCGAGATCATCCTTCCAACGATAGTCGGCGGTGGCCGTCAGGGTGCGGATGTGATCGCGATACCAGACGCCGAACACGTCCCGTTCGGTCACCTCGCTGAAGGCGGCCGCGAGGTTCAGCCGCAGCGAGGCGCGCTGCGACTGGATCGGCGTGATGCCGCCGCGCAGCTCATAGGTTTCGGTGACCGTGTTGTCGTTGAACCGGCGCCTGATGTCGCCCGGCCGCACCTCGCTGTACAGCGCGGAGCCACCGACATAGGCGCCGTCGGTGCCGACGGGCACCTCGTAGGCCAGTCGCCCGAACGCGAGCTGCCTGGGATCGCCAGGGGTCGTCGACAGGTTGGCGGTGAGCGTATCGCCCGGCAACAGATAGGAGTTGAAGGCGGCGGTGGCATAGCTCTGCCACGGACCGACGGTGGAGGAGCCCAGATTGTCGACGCCGGCGAAGCCGTAGACGTGCCAGGTCTGCAGCTCGATCACCAGGCGGAACCGGCCGGTGGTGCCGCCGATCTCCTCCAGCGATGAATCGACCAGGCGCACGCCGCCGCGGCTGTTGATCAGCAGCAGCTGGCGCTCGAGCGTCGTGAGGCGCGACGGGCTCTCGGCGAGGACAGGGTCCAGCATCGGCCGGACGCCGAATTCCTCCGCGCCCGTTCCCTTGAGGCTGACCTCGGTGATGCTGCCTTCGATGACCTGGATCCGGACCCGGCCATTGCTGATGTCCTGCGGCGGAACAATCGCGCGGCTGAGATGATAGCCGGCGGCGCGGTACTGGTCGCTGATCGCCGTCGCGATCGCCGCGAGGTCGGCCTGCGACACTGGCTTGCCGAGATAGGGCTGATAGGCCGAAGCAAGCTGGTCGGCCGGCAGCACCGACGCGCCGGTCAGGGCAACCGCGCGCAGGGTAAACAGAGGCTTGACGTCGCCGCCCCCGCCCTGGGGTGCGAACTGCGGCGCACGCGGCCGCGGCGGAACCGGCTGCGCCGAGCGCCGCTGCTGCTCGTCGAGATACCTCTCCGTCTGCCGGGGATCAAAGCCGGGCTGGTTGACCTGCTGCGCCTCGGCGCCGGCCACGAACAGCAATGCGGAGACCGAAATGCCGAGGACGATCGCGGCCCCGTTCAGGCGTCGCGAACCGTTGCGTGCGGCCGCCTTGCTGGGCCAACCCGCGATCCTCCCAGTTCCCTCGACACAACCCACACGCATCCTTCGTTCTTAGTTTGTTAAGGTCAATGAAGCGTAAATGCGCGAAGGAAAGCGGGCCGCAACTCATAAGGGTCTCTTGAAACATTTCGATTAGTTTCAAAGGCCGCCAACGACGCGAGTTCGAGCCATGTCATCCAAGCATCTCCTGCGAACTGGACTGATTGCCGCGTCGCTTTTCGCCGCGGTGCCCGTCGCGTTCGCCGCCGACGGTGAACCGTGGCTGGTGAGCAAATCCTCGGGCGAAGTCTGGGTCACCTCGAAGGGCGCCAGCCAAGTTTCGCTTGGCCGCGACGAAGAGCTCAAGCCGGGCGATACGATCCGCACCGGACCAGCGGGCCGCGTGCGCCTGACCCGCGGCGAAGAGGTCATCGTGATCGCGCCGAACTCGGAGGTCGGCCTGCCCGCCGCCCCGAAGGACGGCATGGCGACCACCATCCTGCAGCGCGCCGGCTCCATCCTGCTCGATGTCGAGAAGCGCAACGTGCAGCATTTCGAGGTCGAGACCCCGTATCTGGCTGCCGTCGTGAAGGGCACCCAGTTCACCGTGACGGTCAGCGGCCGCAGCACCAAGGTCGAGGTCAGCCGCGGCCAGGTCCAGGTCTCCGATTTCAAGACGGGGCAGATCGCCCAGATCATGCCCGGTCAGGCTGCCGCTACCTTCAACGGGGCCTCCGGTCTCAAACTGTCCGGCGCCGGCACCTTCAGCCCGATCGAGCAGGGCCGCCCGCGCGCGCCGACCATCGATCGCATTCCGGTGCCGCGCGATGGTCTGCAGGCGCCACGCGAAGCCAAGGGCAGCGTCATTCACGCGCTCAACGCCAATTCCACCGTGCCGCGCGCAGCGACCTCGGCCGCCGCGCAGCAGCCGTCGGCGACCACGTCCCATGGTGGCGCCCGGCCCAACGTCGTGCGCATCTCGACGTCGCTCGGCGAGGTCAATCTGAACATCCAGAAGGCGACGCGCGGCCTCGCCCATGGCGCTCATGGTGCGCCGGGAGCCGGCCGCAGCAATTGGAGCGAAGCGCGCGGCGGCAATGGCAATGCGACCAGCAACGCAGCGGCCGCCAGCGGCGCATCGGGAGACTCCTCGGTAGCTGCGGCCATCAGTGCCGCGATCGGCTCGCCTGCGGCATCCGCAGGCAATAACGGCTCGAACGGAGCCGCGGTGGCTGCCGCCGCCAACGGCAATGGCAACGGCAACGGCAACGGCAACGGAGCTGGGAACGGCAACAACGGCGGCAACGGAAACAGCGGTCATGGCAATAGCGGCCATGGCAATAGCGGCCATGGCAATAGCGGAAACAGCGGCAATAGCGGCCGGGGCAACAGCGGTGACGACGACCACGGCGGCGGCCGTGGCCGCGGCCATGCCTACGGTCACAACAAGGACTGATGCGACAGCATTCCGGTCACGGGACGTCGTGGCCTTCTGATCAGACGGAGCTGTCAGGGCGGTTCGACGTCCTGCAGTCGGGGACAGGATGAGATCGGTTATCGCGCGAGCGGGCATCTGGGCCGGCTCCGCGGGCACTCGGGAGGGGGAATGTTCAGGCGGTTCATGCCGCATATTCTGGTGGTCGTTGCGCTGCTGACAGTGGGGCTGTCCGGCTGCTACGACCTCCTCAGTCATGCGCTCATCGACCTGCGCTTTCGGCTGGACAAGCGGCCCGCCAGCGGCGAGATCGCCATCGTCGCCATCGACCCTCGCTCGATCGAAGCCATCGGCGTCTGGCCGTGGCCACGCACCAACCATGCCCTTCTGCTGGACCAGTTGCAGCGCGCAGGTGCGCGCGAGGTCGCTTTCGACATCGATTTCAGCACTCCGTCCAACGCGGCGGCCGACCACGCCTTCCTCGAAGGGCTGCAGAGGGCCAGCGGCACCGTGGTGCTGCCTGCGTTCAAGCAGCTCAGCGCGGCAGGCAAGGATGCGGGCATTCACATCAACCGGCCGTTGCCGCAGTTCGAGACGACGGCATGGTCGGCGCTCGTCAACATCGAGGTCGCCCGCGATGGCCGCGTCAGGAGCTACGCGTTCGGCGAGTATTGCGAAATCGGGCACGGCAAGACATTCGTGCAGTCGATGGGCGCTTTCCTCGCCGGCAGCGACGCGATCAAGGACAGCCCATTCCTCATCGACTACGGCATCGACGCGTCATCCCTGACGAAAGTGTCCTATGTCGACGTGCTCCGGGGCGATGCCGCCGCGCTGGCCGCGCTGAAGGGCAAGCGGGTGATCGTCGGCGCCACCGCGATCGAGCTCAGCGACTATTACAGCGTCCCCAATGGCCGCGTGCTTCCTGGCGTCGTGCTGCAGGTCCTGGCAGCGGAATCGATCATCCAGCATCGCACCCTGCTCACGACCTCGACCGCGGCCATCGTCGGAGCCCTGCTGTTGCTCGTCGTCGTCATGTTGGCGAGCTGGCGACATCTGTCAGCCGCGCGACGCGCCCTGCTGATCGGGTTCATCGGCATCGGCATCGAGACCGTCGCGCTGCTGCTGCACGATCGCTATGCCGTGGTGCTCGACACGTCGCTGCTGCAGATCGCGCTGTTCGCCTATCTCGTGGCGACCGCGCTCGACGAGATCGACTTCCGCGGCCTGCTGCGCCACGTCGCCGAGAGCCGGTTCGAGCGGATCGCGATGTCGATCGGCGACGGGCTGGTGTGCACCGACCAGGACAAGCGGATCACGGTGTGGAATCCCGGAGCGGTGGCGATCTTCGGCTATGGCACTGAGGAGATCATCGGCCAGCCCTTCGCGCGGCTGCGCGCCGACGAGAACGCCGGGGACGATCTGTTCCCGCATCAGGAGGCGGCGCTGCCGGCAACCTTGCTGCCGGGCGGTGCGACGGTCGAGTTCGACGGGCGTCGCCGGGATGGCGAGGTGTTTCCGGTCGAGGCCAGCGTCTCGGCCTGGCAGGGCCCTGACGGGCTGCAATATGGCGTGATCCTGCGCGACATCTCCCTGCGCAAGCGCGAGGCCGAACGCATCCGTTATCTCGCCGAGCACGACACGCTCACCGGGCTGATCAACCGCCACACGCTGCAGGCGGACCTGGCGGCGATGATCGCGACGGCGGACGCGGCCAATGACCGGGTCGCGCTGCTGGTAATCGGCCTGGATGCCTTCCAGCACATCAACGACATGCTCGGCCACAGCTTCGGCGACCACGTCCTGCGCGCGGCGGCGGAGCGGCTCGCCGGCGAGATCGGACGCATGGGGCGCGTGGCGCGGCTGAGCGGCGACGAGTTCGCCGTCGCCATTCCCTGCTCCGCCACCGGCGGCACCGTCACAGAGCTGGCCGCGCATCTCGCGCATCTGTTCGAGACACCGCTGGAGGCCGGCGGCCGGCAGCAGCGCGTCAGGATCAGCCTCGGCGTCGCCGTGCATCCGGAGGGCGGACAGAGCGCGGAGGAACTGCTCAGCAACGCGCACCTCGCGCTGTGCCGCGCCAAGACTGACCACCGTGGCAGCCATGTGATGTTCGAAACCGAGATCCGCGAGGAGCTGGAGCGGCGGCTGACGCTCGAGGCCGAGCTGACGCTCGCCGTCGAACGCCGCGAGTTCGAGCTGTTCTACCAGCCGCAGGTCAACCTCCTCAGCGGCCGCGTGATCGGCGCCGAGGCGCTGATCCGCTGGCGGCATCCGACCCGCGGCCTGGTGCCGCCCGGCGACTTCATCCCCGTCGTCAACACCTCGCCGCTGTCGGAGGCCGTCGCGACCTGGGTGATGGCGACCGCCTGCCGCCAGGCGCGCGAGTGGCAGCTCGCCGGCCACGACATCCGGGTCGGCGTCAACCTGTCGCCGTCGCAGTTCCAGACCGGCGATCTCGCCGCCTTCGTCAGCAAGCTCTTGACCGTCACCGGCCTATCGCCCAGCCTGCTGGAGCTCGAGGTCACCGAGGACATCCTGCTGCACGACGAGCCCGGCGTGCTGCAGACCTTCAACCGGCTGCAGGCGCTCGGCGTCAGCCTGGTGTTCGACGATTTCGGCACCGGCTATGCGAGCCTCAGCTATCTCAAGAAGTTTCCGCTCGACGGGCTGAAGATCGACCGCTCCTTCGTGCGCGACGTGCTGACGGAGTCAGACGACGCCGCCATCGTCGGCTCGACCGTGAGCCTCAGCAGCCAGCTTGGATTGTCGGTGATCGCCGAGGGCATCGAGAACCAGGCCACCGCGGACTTCCTGCTCCGGCTCGGCTGCGCGCAGGGCCAGGGCTATCATTTCGGCAAGCCGATGCCGGCCCAGGATTTCGCGCGGCGGTTCCTGACGGTGGATGAAGGCGCCCGCCAGGCCGGCGCGGCGTGAGGTGAGGCACCAGAAGATTTAAGCGGCCGAGCTCTACCCCTCGCCCCGCGCAGCTCGTCGATGTACGCGCCGCTCCCTCCTCCGTCATTCCGGGGCGCGCGCAGCGCGAGCCCGGAATCCGTAGCCACAGGCGGTGTTGCTTCAGCGACTCGCCGTGGCAGCAGCTCGCCGCTCATAAGCGGTCGGGGTTATGGATTCCGGGCTCGCGCTACGCGCGCCCCGGAATGACGACGGTGGGCGAGGTCAGCACCTTGCACCACTCACTCCCGCTTTTTCTTCCCGCCCTTGCCTTCGTTCTCCAGCGCCTTGCGCACGGCCTTGAACTCCTCGCGCGCCCCGGCATCGACGCGCGGGAAATGCAAATCGAGGCTTTCCAGCGCGGCGACGATGGTCGAGCCGATCACGACGCGCGCGAACCATTTGTGATCGGCCGGCACGACGTACCACGGCGCATGGGCCGTCGAGGTGTGGCGCACGATGTCCTGATAGACCGCCTGGTAGCGGCTCCACTTGGCGCGCTCGGTGACGTCGCCCATCGAGAACTTCCAGTTCTTCGCCGGCTGCTCCAGCCGGTCGAGGAAGCGCTCGCGCTGCTCCTCCTTGGAGATATTGAGGAAGAACTTCAGGATCACGGTGCCGTTGCGCGTGAGGTAGCGCTCGAAGGCGGAGATGTCCTCGAAGCGCTCGCGCCAGATGTTCTTGGTGACGAGCTTCGGCGGCAGCTTCTCGGCCTTCAGGATCTCCGGGTGCACGCGCGTGACCAGGCACTCCTCGTAGTAGGAGCGGTTGAAGATGCCGATGCGGCCGCGCTCGGGCAGCGCCAGCATCGTCCGCCACATGAAGTCGTGGTCGAGCTCCTTGGAGGTCGGCTGCTTGAACGAGGTCACCTCGCAGCCCTGCGGATTGACGCCCTCGAAGATGCTCTTGATGGCGCTGTCCTTGCCCGAGGCATCCATGCCCTGCAGCAGCACCAGCACCGACCAGCGGTCCTGCGCGTACAGCTTCTCCTGGAAGTCGGCGAGCCGCTTGCGGTTCTGCTCGATGATCGCCTCGCCCTGCTCCTTGTCGAGGCCGCCCTTCACCTTGGTCTTGTGCGACTTCAGATGAAACTTGTGGCCGCCGTCGATCCGGAACGGCGAGATGTAGTCGTCGAGCTCGCTGGCGAGCGTGCGCGCTGTCTTGCTCATGGGGACGGCTCTCCGGCGGCAAACTGCGTTTCGAGGAAGGCGGTGACGAAGCGCGGCATCGCGGCCGTCAGGTCGTTCCTCGTTCGAACGAGCCGAATACCTGCGAGTTCCGGCTCGTCCTGCGCGGCGAGATTGGCCTCGATCCGACGCTGCAGGACGTCGCCGGTCTCGGCGGCGTCGAGCACACGCATCAAGGCGATCGAGGCGCCGGTCACGACGCAGTCCCAATGCGCCGACGACACATAGTCGGAGGGTGCGAGTCCGGTCTCCTCCTCGACCTCGCGCGCGACATTGGCGGCGAGATCGATCGTGCCGCCATCGACATCGTCGAGATCAGGCGTGCCCGCGGGAAAATACAGCCGGCCCGCATTGGCCGTGTGCGCGCCCATCTCCCCGAGCACGAAGGCGCCATCGCTCGACCGCAACGCGCCCATGCCGAAGCCGTTGAAGGCCGTGCGGTCGGGACAGCCCCAGTCGCGCCAGGCAAGAAGGCTGGCGAAATCGGTCTCGAAATAGCTGGCCGAGAACTGTCCGTGATCGAAGCGTGCATTGCGCCCGAGCAGGATACGGCCGTTCCACAGGCCGGGCTTCTCGCGCTGCCGCTCGGCAAAATGCGCCGCGATGTCGTCGCGGCGCTCTCGCGCGAACGGCCAGTCCCACGGCTCGACCTTGAGGTCGAGCGTGGTGACGCGATGGATGACGACGTCGGTCATCCCTACTTCGCGGCCTTGGCCTGCTCGACGAACTTGTTGGTGAACGTCTTGCTGACGTCGATATTGGCCTTGGCGACTTCGGGCGAGCCGGTCGAGAACACCGCGAGCACGGCATCCGCACCCTTCGGGTCCATCTTGCCGGTCTGCGAGTACATCGGGATGGTGTTCTTCAGCGCCGCCAGATACAGCGCCTTGTCCTTGCCGACCAGCTCCTCCGGCATCTTCGCCATGATCTCCTCCGGCGTATGCGAATGGATCCAGCCGAGCGTGGCGACGATCGCGTTGGTCAGCGCCTGCGTCTCCTTCTCGTGGCCGGCGATCCAGGCCACCGTCGAATACAGCGCGCCGCCGGGATATTCGCCGCCGAACACCTCCAGCGTGTCGTGCTGGGTGCGGGTGTCGGAGAGGATCTTGAGGTCCGGATAGGCGCCCTGCAGCACCGTCACCGACGGATCGAGCATGACCGCCGCGTCGATCTGGCCCTGCTGCATGGCCGCCACCGCGGTGGCGCCGAGGCCGACGCCGATCACGGCCGTGCCTGCGGGATCGAGGCCGTTCTTCTTCAGCATGTACTTCAGGAAGAAATCGGTCGAGGAGCCCGGCGCGCTGACGCCGACCTTCTTGCCGGCGAGATCCTTGACCGAGTTGATCTCCTTGTTGTGCGACGGGGCGACGACGAGCACGAGACCCGGATAGCGGTCGTAGACGACGAAGGACTGCATCTCCTGCTTCTTGGCGGCGAGATTGACGCAATGATCGAAATAGCCGGAGACGACATCGGCGCTGCCGCCGAGCACGGCCTTCAGCGCGTCCGAGCCGCCCTTGAGGTCGACCAGCTCGACGTCGAGCCCGGCCTTCTCGTACTCGCCGAGCTGCTTGGCGAGCACCGTCGGCAAATAGCACAGACACGCGCCGCCGCCGACCGCGATCGTCACCTTCGTCGCCGCGCTCGCCAGCCCCGTGCTCAGCGTCAGCGCCAGCAGCGCGCCGGTCACCCGGCCGATGATCTTGTTCATTGGTTTCCTCCGTTCATGTCGTTGGTCAGATTAGGCGTGTCGCTGTGAATTTAGAAGTTCGCCCGATCATCGGCCATCCGCCGCGTCGGGGCGCCACACCAGCAGGCGGCGTTCCACCAAGGTGACGCAGATGTCGATCAGGATGACGAAGGCCGACAGCACGAACATGCCGGCGAACACGCCGGCGACATCGAACACGCCCTCGGCCTGCTGGATGAGATAGCCGAGGCCCGCGGCCGAGCCGAGATACTCGCCGACCACGGCGCCGACCACCGCGAAGCCGACCGACGTGTGCAGCGAGGAGAACATCCACGACAGCGCGCTCGGCCAGTAGACATGGCGCATCAGCTGCCGCTCGCTCATGCCCAGCATGCGCGCGTTGTCGCGCACCACGGTCGAGACCTCCTTCACGCCCTGATAGACGTTGAAGAACACGATGAAGAACACGAGCGTCACGCCGAGCGCGACCTTGGACCAGATCCCCAGGCCCAGCCACAGCGTGAAGATCGGCGCCAGCACCACGCGCGGCAGCGCGTTGGCCATCTTGACGTAAGGGTCGAACACGGCGGCGACCAGCGGCTTGCGCGCGAACCAGAACCCGACCAGCACGCCGCCCAGCGAGCCGATCGTGAACGCCAGGATCGACTCCCACAAGGTGATCGCGAGATGCTTCCAGATCGTGCCGGTCGAAAACCATTTGACGACCTGGGCAAACACGTCGACCGGGTTGGAGAAGAAGAACGGCGGCAGCAGGATGCGGCCGAACACCGGCACGGTGGCCAGGAACTGCCACAAGGTGATGGCGACGACGGCGACGAGCAGTTGCAGGGCGAGCAGGGTGACACGCGACATCACGCTGCTCCCGTCTGCACGTGGGACACGAGCACGCAGCGACGCGAACCGCTCTGCTCCCCTCCCCCTTGCGGGGAGGGGTCGGGGGTGGGGGTGCCCCGAGCACCAGTCTTTCCTGGGACCCC
>NZ_JBNPUZ010000017.1:0-155041 GCF_051168435.1 Bradyrhizobium sp. HKCCYLR20261 | reverse complement strand
CATTGACCCTATGCCCAACACAGCTCATCCATACAATCCGCCTTGCTTGACAGAGCGGCGACCTGGGTAGTTACGCGCAGCGAAGCAATCCAGGATGGTGGGCGGGACCCTGGATTGCTTCGCTGCGCTCGCAATGACGCGGGGAAAGGCCGTGCCTCATTGGCCGGCCTGCCGGTCCGCTTCCGACAAAAATAATTTTCTTGCCATTTTTCGGAAGTCATGATTATCTCTCGCCATCCCGGTCCGCGAGAGGGGCGCTTCGCGATCGTCACGAGACGTGGGGCCGGTGATGCGGTGGCCGTAAGCGTGCTGCAGCGGGTGTGATGCCTGCCGACGAACAGCCGTTTGCGGACGTGAAGACGCGTGGTTCTGGCCTCCCGGTGCCGAGGCCAAGCCGGTGGTGATGATCCGCTGGCGACGGGGTCAACAAGCCGGTCCCCGGGGAGATCGCGCCATAAGCGTGAAAACCATCGCGCGGGGAATGCCGGGATGACTCGGCTGAACCTGTGGTGACTGCCGCCTGCTTTCCTTGTTGCAGGCGGGCCATGGGTGCGGCCAGCGCCCGGCATTCCCCGCGCCCTCTCAATTGATCGAGGGCCAACGACCGGCAGCACTCGGGCGCATCGCGCCGCGGGATCGCGCCCGCGCACCCCTTCCGCGCTCGGGCGACCACGTCGCTGTTTGACAACGTGATGCTGCGTCTGTTGCGCGGCGCTGCGGTTTACGCGCGGCGCACCGTGCCGAGGAAGCCTTCCACCGCGACACGGAAGCGATCGGCATCACCCGACATCTTGCGCACGGACTCGACCATCGCCGCGCCGGCATTGCCGGTCTGGCGGTTGAGGGCGGCGACCGCGCCGATCGTGTCGGTGACGGCGCGGGTGCCCTGGGCGGCCTGCTGGAAGTTGCGCGAGATCTCGGTGGTGGCGGCGCGCTGCTCCTCGACCGCGGCCGCGATCGCCGTCATCTTCTCGTCGATCCCCGAGATGTTGTGGCTGATGGCGCGGATCGCCTCGACCGATTCGCCGGTGGCGGCCTGGATCTCGGCGATCTGGCGGGTGATGTCGTCGGTCGCGCTCGCGGTCTGCGACGCGAGGTTCTTGACCTCGCCGGCGACCACCGCGAAGCCGCGGCCGGCCTCGCCGGCGCGCGCCGCCTCGATGGTGGCGTTGAGCGCCAGC
This sequence comes from Bradyrhizobium sp. HKCCYLR20261, assembly GCF_051168435.1. Taxonomy (NCBI): domain Bacteria; kingdom Pseudomonadati; phylum Pseudomonadota; class Alphaproteobacteria; order Hyphomicrobiales; family Nitrobacteraceae; genus Bradyrhizobium; species Bradyrhizobium sp. HKCCYLR20261. Next base: position 153,860 of record NZ_JBNPUZ010000017.1, on the reverse strand, counting down.
AGGTTGGTCTGGCTGGCGATCGCGGTGATCATCTTGACCACCTCGCCGATGCGGTTGGCGGCGCGGTCGAGCATCTCGACGGTGGCGTTGGTCTGCGCCGCGCGCTCGACGGCCTGGCGCGCTTCCGCCGCGGAGGCCTGCACCTGGGCCGCGATCTCCGAGACGGAGGCGGTCAGCTCTTCGGTGGCGGCGGCGATGGTCTCGAGATTGGTGGTCGCGGTCTCCGCGGCGCTGGCCACCGCTGCGGTCTGCTCGGTGGAGTCGTCGACGAGCTTGCGCACGTCGGAGGCGCTGTGATCGAGCTGGCCGGTGGAGTTGCTCATGCTGACGATCACCGCCTGCACGGTGTCGTCGAAGCTGCGGCAGGCGCTGTCGATCGCCTGCGAGCGCTCCAGCCGCTTGCCCTGGTCGAGCTCGCGCTCGCGCGACAGCTGGTCGGCGGTGGCGGCGCTCTCGCGCAGGCCCTCGAGGGCTGCGGCCATGGCGCCGAACTCGTCGGCATGGGCGAATTGCGGCACTGGCGTCTGGTAGTCGCGCTGGCCGATGCGGTGGATGGCCTGCATCAGCGCCGCCACCGGGCGCACCAGGCGCACGCGGACGGCGCGCAGCGCGGCGCCCGCGACGAGGAGCGCGGTGACGAAGGCGATCGACTGCAGCATGAGGCTGGTCAGCGCCGCCGTCCTGATCGCCTCGGCGCGCGCGATCGAGGCGTCGAGCGCCTTGATGCCGACGGCGATGATGCCGGCGAACGGGCCCTGGCAGAATGCGTTCCACTCCGGCGCGGGCATTGCCGGCTTGCCGCTGCCGTCAAAGCCCTTGACGAGCTGGTCCATGCGCTGATGCGCCGCCTCGACCTCGCCGCGCGATGTTTTCACGACGGCGGCGAGCTCGGCGCTGCCGGCGCCGGCCAGGAGGTCGTCGAGCCCGGACCAGCCGGCGCCGATGGTGCCGCGCCACTGCGCGACCGAGGCCTTCTGCGCCTCCTCGAGCGGCTTGGAGGCGTTGATGTTGGGCCGCAAGGCCGAACATTGCAGGCCATAGCGGTCGCGCACCTGCCAGGCCAGCCGCCGCGCCTGCACCATCTTGGCGATCGCCGGATCGGTCATCCAGGCGCGGTTGGACACGGCAAGCGAGGCGGCGTTGGCGGCGTCGAGCGTCTTGGTCATCGCGTCGTACCAGGCTTGCGTGCGCGCCAGCACGCGCTCGGCCTTGGGCTTGGCCGCCTCGTCGAACAGCAGCTTGAACTGCGGCACGGTGGCCTCCCAGCTCGATTTCAGCCGGGCCGTGAGGTCGTCGCGCTCGGGCATGTCGACGCCGGCGAGCGCTGTGACGATGCCGTCATAGCCCTTGGCCTCGATGCCCTGGTATTCGGTCAGCTTGGCGCGGGGATCCTCCTCGCTCAGCAGGACGCTCTGGATGTCGCCGCGATGGGCGCGCATGACCAGGACGTTCTGGAAGATCGCCTTGTCGGCCGCGGTCAGCTGCTCCGTCGCGACACTCTCGCGATAGCGGCCGGCCGCGCCGCTCATCAGGATCGCCGTCGACACCAGGATGCCCGCCGCGAGCACCGACAACAGCACCATCAAAAGCGTACTGACCGACTTCTTCATCACGCAATTCCCCACACCACAAAGTGGCAGAATGGAGCAATTGCACAAATTCTTCCTTAACCATGACCCGCCACACGGGAGCCCCGAGGTAATCAGTTGCCGAACAGCCCTCCTCCACCGCAACAAAAAGTGCGTAAGCCGCGCCGTACGTCTCGCTGGCGCGCGTGGCGGCGCAATGCCAGACAAATCGCGCAGCGCGGCGGGCGGTGGATGCTGCGGCTGGCGGGCGCGACGCCGCGATGGCTGAAGGTCGCGGCCGGCGCGGTCGCGGCCCTCGGAGCCTTCGCACTCGTCAATCTGACCTATCACGTCGTGCGCAAGCCGACCGAGCTGTTCGCCGTGACCGGGCATTCGCTCGACAAGGCGCCGGACGAGACCTGGCGGCAATATGGCGCGCTGTTCCGCGACCACGCGACGCGCACGATCACGCCGGAGCTGCTCGCGGCGCTTGCGCAGACCGAGAGCTCGGGCAATCCGGTCGCGCGCACCTATTGGCGCTGGCGCTTCGCCTGGAATCCGTTCGCGCTGTACCAACCGGCTTCCAGCGCCGTGGGCCTGTTCCAGATGACCGACGGCACCTTCGCCGACGCGGCGCGGTTCTGCATCCGGGATCACGAGGTGGTCGGCGACGGCTGCGGCTCGCCGAGCCTCTATGTCCGCGCCTGGCCGGCGCATGCGGTGGCGCTGACCGTGATCTCGCTCGACCGCCAGGTCGCAGCCGTGCTGGCACGTCAGCCTGCCGCCAAGGCAAGCGCGCAGCAGAAGCAGGATCTCGCGGCCTTGATCCATCTCTGCGGCGCCGGGCCCGCGGCCGGCTTCGTGCGCCGCGGCTTCAAGCCGGAGGATGGCGAGCGCTGCGGCGATCATTCCGTTGCGCTCTATCTCAGCAAGGTCAATGCGATGAAGAAGCAGTTCCAGAAGCTCGCTGCGGAGCCAGGATGACACGCGCCCGGCAACATCGGCAGCCCGGTCGTATCGGCGTTAAGCACGTCGGCTGTGCAGGTGTGGGCAAAGCGCGCACGTTAACACATTGGCAACGAAGTGCCGCGCATTTTCAGGCTCCCATTAGTACAGGAGTCACCATGTCAGAGATCGGCGTTCCCGGCGCGCGGCTGCGGTCCTTCATCGAGCGGATCGAGCACCTCGATACCGAATTGGCGGAGCTGAACGAGCAGAAGAAGGAAGTGTTCGCCGAGGCCAAGGGTGAGGGCTTCGACGTCAAGATCCTGAAGGAGATCATCAAGCTCAGAAAGCAGGACCAGGACGAGCGCGACGAGCACGAGACGCTGCTCGACACCTATCTGCGCGCCATCGAGGCGGCCGAGACCGAGCAGACCAAGGTGCCCGAGAAGAAGGCGGCGTGAAGCCCGCCCTGATCGACAATGGTTGCGCGCGGCCTGCTTCGCTGCGCGCGCCCCGCCTCCCGGATTTCCCTTGCCGGGTTCCATCCGAGCCTCTAACGCTGCACCCAATTCCAGCAGTCCCGAGGACGAGATGACCGACGCGATGACCTGCCCGCAATGCCGTTCCGAGCACGCCTATCAGGACGGTGCGCTGTGGGTGTGTCCGGAGTGCGGTCACGAATGGAGCGGCGAAGCGGCCACTGCCGCGGCGGACGATACGAGCATCCGCGACGCCAATGGCAACGTTCTGGCCGACGGCGACAGCGTCATCGTCATCAAGGACCTCAAGGTCAAAGGCTCGTCCTCGGTCGTGAAAGGCGGCACCAAGGTGCGCAACATCCGCCTGCAGGACGCGACCGACGGCCACAACATCGCGTGCAAGATCGACGGCATCGGCCAGATGAATCTGAAGTCGGAGTTCGTCCGCAAGGCCTAGGCCAAGTCCCGGAACATTCGAACCGCCGCGGCGTTCGCATGGACAACGGGAGAATGGCCATGTTGACGGACGACCAGATCGCGACGCTCTCAGATATCGGCCAGGCGATCGCCTTCTCACCTGATCGACAGGACGAACTCGACGGCCTGATTCGCGAAGGATACGTCACCAAGGATGGTGACGTCTTCGAGCTGACGTCGAAAGGCCAGAAGGTCTTGACCGATCGCGGTGCCGGCCTCAACGAATCCTGAGCTGCCTAGATCCGAATCAGCTTGACCCTGGTGCCCCAGGGATCAGCCGTCTCGAGTCCATCGGATGACGTCGTGAGGGCAGCCCCCGCCTTGCGCAACCGTTCTTCCTGCGCCGCCAGCAACGCTTCGCCGCGCACCTCGAACGAGAACCACGACAAGCCCGTCGTCCGGTCGTCGCGACGGCCGGCACCCGCGCTGCGCCAGGTATTGGCGCCGATGTGGTGATGATAGCGCCCCGACGAGAGGAAGGCGGCGCGATCGATGCTGCGGGTGGGATTGAGGCCGATCAACCCGGTGTAGAACTCGCTCGCCTGACTGAGATCCCCGACTTTCAGATGCACATGACCGATGCGCAAGCCGTCCGGGGCCGCGGCGTAGTTGCTGGTGCGGGTATCGGTTAAACTGACGAGATCGTCGACGTCGAGCTGCTCGGTGCCCATTCGAACGGAGCCATCGCGCCATTGCCAGAGCTCCGGCGCACGGTCGGCATAGACCTCGACGCCGTTGCCCTCGGGATCGTCGAGATACACGGCCTCGCTGACATTGTGGTCGGCAAAGCCGGTCAACGGCGTGCGATTGCGCGCGACATGCACCAGCCACCGCGCGAGATCCTTGCGCGTCGGCATCAGGAAGGCGGTGTGAAACAGGCCGGCCGACCGCTGCGGCTCGCGCGCGGCCTCGGACTTTGGCTCGAGCTCGATCAGGGCCACTCCGCCAGCCCCGAGACGGACCGCAGCCTCGCTGCGTTGGAGGACGGTGAGACCGATCACGTCGCGGTAAAACGCCGCCACCTTGTCGGGATCGTTGACGCGAAGCGTGACCATGCCGATCCGGATCGGCGTTCGGCTCGCGAAGGTCGGGCCGGCCGCTGCTCCGTCGCCGCCTTCGGCGCGAGCGGCGCTGATAGCTGCCATCGTCAGCGATGAAGCGCCGGCGAGCTCGAGCAACATGCGGCGCGTGACGTCGATTGTCATCATATCCCCCAGAAATGCTCCGTCTTCCTACGGAACTGCCTGCCGCTCGCGCAAGACCGGCGCGGGCCTGCACCGTCACGAGCCCGTGACACTCGGTGGAGTTGACGTTCACGCCCAGCACATTCGGAGTTCACTCACGACGAAAGGTATTGGAGCATGGAACATCTCGTTCAGGCGCCGCGGGACTGCACAGAAGCTGCCTGTTGTTTTGCCTGTTGTTTGATGTCGTACGACGAGGCCTCGGCGGAGTGACATGACCGAACGCTGCAGCCACGATGATCCAACCTCTTCATCAGCAGCGCACGATCTGAAGATGCTGAATCTTGCGTGATCTCGGCAACCAACTCGTCACGCTTCTGTCGCTGCGAAGTAACACCCGTACCACTCCCTTCCGTAGCAGCACGGCCTGGATTCATAACTTGGCATGAACTCTGCTTTCCCGACCCTTACCGGGTCACACTCATCGGAGGCAGCTTCAACGTGCTCGTCACTCTCGTCGCACTACTTTGCAACGGCCAGCTCTGCATGGAGAAGGTCGTCACCAACAGCGAGATGTCCGGCATCACGATGGCGTCCTGTGCCGTCAATGCGCAGATCGGCATCGCCGACTGGATGTCCAAGGGTCCCTATCACGAGTGGCATCTGCAGAGTTACAAGTGCGTCGCCGGCAAGTACGTCCCCAAGACCAACGTGTGAGACCAACGTCTGAGACCAACGGCTGAACCAGCGTGTGACGGCCCGTCGCGGCGGGCCGGCTCCGGGTGTCCGGATCCGGCCCCCGCGCAAGGCGCCAGCGATGTCCCATGTTCGACGCGAGCCGCGTCGCGTTCAGAACACGGTTAGTCCTGCGGACAAGCCGTTCGCATGCAAACGAGCTGCATCCGACGCGGCTTTCTTGGCGACTCCGGCCCTCGCGGCGCTGGCCCGCTTCGTGCAATGCTCCCTCGGCCAAGGAGGGATTGCGCCATGCCGTTCTACAGTTTTCATTGCGCCACCTGTGCGGAAGACATCGAGCTGCTGATCGGAATGTCCGAGAAGCCGGTCTGTCCGAGTTGTGGCGGCCGCAAGCTCACGCGACTGCCCTCGCTCCCGGCGCCGCCGGCGCGCAGCCCCGGCCTGATCCGAGCAGCGCGCGCCCAGGCGGCCCGCGAGGGGCATCTCAGCAATTTCAGCCGAGCCGAACGGAAGAAACGCTGACCTCCGGACGGCGAGTCGCCGGTGCTAATCCGAGGTGATCTGCACCTCGGGCACGTTGTCCTCGGGATCGTCGATGTCCAGCCCGTCCTCCTCGTCGAGATCGATGCCTGACAGGCAGATGTCGCCGTCATCGATGATCAGCTCGATGGTGGTGAGGGCCTTGCCCTGGCATGGGCCGATGAAGCACTGGCCGGTATCCAGATCGAACTGAGCGCCATGCTGGCCGCAGACGAGGAAATTGCCCTCCTCGTCCATGAATTCACCCGGGCTCTTGTCGAGCCGGGCCCCCTGATGCGGACAGGCATTCTCGAAACCGTAGAAATTGTTGCCTTTGCGCGTGACCAGGATGGGCCAGGGCTTGGCGCTGCCGTCCGGCTCGCGGCGCTGAAGAATGAAGCCCCGCGCCGTGCCGTCGTCCACCTCGTAGGTCGCGCAGATCGCAAACAGCGTACTCATCACCTGCTCCTCCGGCGCTTCTGGCGCATTCGCGACAATGATCGCCTGAAGGTCGGGTGCAGCAAGCCGCATGCCAGCCTGGAGTCAAACACTCCGCTCAGACCAAGGACATCCCGACGCGGCCGATCCCCGGAAACTTCAGCGCCGGCCGCCTCATGTCGATCCCGAGCACCCCGCCGAAGAAGTTCAGCTCGACCCCTTCGATCCAGCCGATGGTGAGGCCGAGATAGCCGCCGAGCGACACGAACACGCCCGTTCGGGAGGCCGTCCGGCCCCACCAGCCATCGTAAGGAAAGTCCTTGCCGATCGCCGTCGGCGGCAGCACTGCGTTCAGCTCGGGGACCGCATTCAGCGCCGCCTGCACAAAGGTATTCGAGTTCGGTCCCGGCCAGGCATTGTAGTCGCCATAGGCCCGGAAACGATAGCTCTCGATCACGCCGCGGATCTTTGGAATGACGCGCTCGGCCGCTTCGCCATCGACGGCCAGCACGGTCTCGGGCAAGGCCCCGAACCAGCGGCCGTCGGGAGCAAAACCGTCCACGCGGATCGGCTCGCCCCAGGCCGTGTAGTCGTAGCGGGTGTAGCGCTGAGCACCCTTCTCCTTGACCACGATCCAGCTATGGACCGCGAAGATGCCGCGCCAGCGCACGGTGCGCGCAGCGAACACGCGGATGACCGCATCCGCATGCTGCGAAGGCGGCGGCAACAGCCCGGCGCTGGACCGGTCCGCGGTCTGCCAGCTGCCGCGGTGGTCGCCGCGCAGATACGCGGCGGCCGAGATCGAGATGGGGGCGATGATGAGCAGCAGGAAGACGAGCACGAGTTTCTTCACGGCGGGTGATGACAATGGATCGAACGGCAATACGACCCATGTAGTCATCACGGCCGCTGCCGCCAGCGCTAGCGTTCAACCCTACCGGTGCGCGACATTCACAATCCGGACACCGCGCGCGGCGCCGGCGTCAGTGCCGCCGGAAACCGCCGACGCGACCACCTCCGCCGCGCGGAGAGCCGACGGCCATGCGCGATCCCCCCATCGCGGGACCGCCGCCGAAATGGGCCATCCCGAGCGGCGCCGAGCTTCCGGCGGTCACCCGCATTCCGCCCATCTGGGCGCGAGCGCTCTGCGGCACCCCGACCAGCCCAACGGTCCGCGCCGGCATGACTTGCGCAGGAGCCCGGGCAGGAGCTGCGGCCATAGGGGCTGGTGTTGTCGGCATGCGAGGCCCGGCGGGCCCCGCCACCGGCGCCGGTGTTGCCCCAGTCGCCATGCGCGGGGGCATTGCCGGGCCACCTGCCATCCCGCCGCCGCCAACACCGTGAGCAACGCCGCCGGGCGCTCCGCCAATCATGCCGGGCCGCGGTGAATGATGCGCAACGACCGGCGGATGCCGCTGCCAGTAGCGGTGCCAGAACGCGTGCCGGTGGAACCAGGGACGTCCGATGTAGAAACTGCTCCAGTAGGTCGTCAGCGTGAACGGGACGACGGGCACCACCTCGACGTAGTCGGGCACATAGACGTAGCGTTCGCCATAGAGATAGGCCAGCGTCCGCGCCGCCACCCAGCCGCGCTCGCGGGCAGAGCTGACATCGCACCACGCGCCGCCGTCGATGCAGCCATGAACCGTGACGCGCGCGCCGGCCGGAATGCGTTCGACGGCCGGAAAGCCGGGGCCCGGACCGGCGCGCATCGTGGCGGCGGTGCGGAGCAGCCCTGGAGCGGCGGCCAGAGCGGTGGAGGCCGGCGCGGCGATCAGCAGCGCTGCAACGAGATATGTCCTGAGCTTCACCACGGCATCCTCCTGATGGTTGTCCGGAGCCACCACAGCCAAGATGGACGTCATCGTGGCTGTGCGAGCTCGAGCATGCGGCAGGAGGGATGGTTACAGCCTATCGCGGCAACCTCACGGCGATCCGTTGTCCGAGAGAATCTGCGCGGCGCCGCCGAGCGCGCGGCGGAACGCCTCGTCGAACGTTACGCCGCGAAATTGCCACCGGTGCGACTTGCCGGCGTAGTCGAGGCGCCATTGAGTGGACCAGGCCAGCTCGGCATCGTCCCACGTAAGATGGCCGAACAATTGAACGTCGGCCGCGGGCATGTGAGCCGTGAGGGCCGCCGGCGTGGCCTGAATGAGATCGATGCCGTCGAAGCCCACATTCGCCACCGCGCTAGAGTTCGGCAGAACGACGTCGAGACCACGCTTGCCGGCTGCGGCATAGAGCGCGTCGCGCTGCAGATCGGATTGGCGGCCATCCGAGACGACGGCATAGCTCCGACCGCCCGGCGTCATCACGATCATCGCCGCCGTCATCGGGCGCCGTGCCAGCCACGGCTTGACGTGGAGGCCAACTAGCAGATCGTCGATCTTCGGGCGGTCGAACATCACCGTGAGATCGTATGGCCGGTCGCGCGTGCCCTGCTCATCGCGCTTGGGCTTGCCCGACATCTGATCGTGATAGTTGAAGCGCGTCACGAACTCAGCCGCGCGCGCCTTCAGCGGAGCAAGCCGCGGATCGCCGCTCAGCTGAAAGGCGCCGGAGACCTTGATCAGCACGTCTTCCAGGCATGCTGCGAAACCGACCTGGCGATTGTCCGCGCCCTGCCCGGTCACGACGGTCTGCGCCTGATAGAGACTGTCGGTCTCCGCGCCCGCGATGCCGAAGGCTCCGACCGCAAGCCAGAGCCCGAGACACCACGACATCCACCAGCACGGAACGCCGAGCCGGGTCATCGCCGTCAATCGCGAACTACTTCTGCCGGTCGAGCTTGGTGATCGTCTTCGTCGCTCCGCTGTCGGAGGTCGTGAACGTCACGCGGTCGCCGGCATGGATGTTCTCAATCATCGCGCTCTCCTTGACCTTGAACTCTTCAGCCGCGCCAGCCGCATTCGCGCCGACGGTTCCATTCTGAACGCGTTTGATCGCAATGGTGCCGTTCAGACGATTGATGCTGGTCACCATCCCCGCCGTACCCTGCTCTGCGGCAAGCGCGGGCAGACCGGACGCGAGAATCGACATCGTCGCCAGAGTGATCCCAACTGCCTTCATCGCTGTTCTCCTGCTTCGCTTCGCGGCAAACAAAACACCACGAATTCTTTGGTTCCCGGAACCTGAACTTCACATGAAGCTCAACGCGGCCCTTTGCCGCGCCAGTGATCATCATCCGTTCGAGCGAAGACGCTCATCCTCGCCAGCAACGATCCACGCAGGCTCGCGGTCGACAGCATGTAATCGTCTCACGTAAAATGTCATCGGGTGAAATCCGGGATTCTCCGGAAGCGTTGCACGGCAGCAACGACGCGGATGTAACGCCGAATTCATCATCGTGTCACGATGCAGCTTGACATGCTCCGCCGGCAGGAGGACCGTGCTATGCGCGTCGGTTGGTTCGCTGCCGTCGATGATGGCGGGAGCGATGTCCGAAGTGCAACGGACGAACCGATGACAAAACGAACCGATGACAAGGAGGCTCGATGACTCCACCTCAGTACCAAGCGCGCTGATCGCGACGGTTATCGTTTCGGACCATCGCAGAGCGCCCATCGCGAACGGCACGCCGGGCCCGGCTTAGCGGGCTACATCAGCGAGGCATGGCCCCTTGCCCACCCGGCGCTGTGCCGTCCGTCCTTCGACGCGCGGCATCAACTCTCGGCAGTCACCTCTCGTCAATCACCCCTCGTCAGCCCGATCGCGTTAGCTGTCCATTATCCAGCTATCCAGCCCAGGCGATCGCTTCAACGATCGTCGCGAGCCGAAATCTGGCGCGCCGGATGTCCGGCCCCCTTCGTGTATCCGGGCGTCAACGCTCTTTGCCAGAACGGAGTGGCGCGATGGCCGCAGCCATCGCGCACGACCCATGCGTCATTGTTACTTGCTGTAGTCGTAGAAGCCCTTGCCCGTCTTCCGTCCAAGTTGGCCAGCGGCCACCATCTCCTTCAGCAGCGGCGCCGGACGATACTTCGGATCGTTGAAGCCGTTGTAGAACACCTCCATCACCGACAGCATCGTGTCGAGACCGATGAGATCGGCCAGCGCGAGCGGCCCGATCGGATGATTGCAGCCGAGCTTCATGCCTTCGTCGATATCGGCGGCCGTCGCGATGCCTTCCGAATACGCGAAGATTGCCTCGTTGATCATCGGGCACAGGATGCGGTTCACAGCAAAGCCCGGGCTGTTCTTGGCGGTGATCGCGACCTTGCCGATGCGCTTGGTGAAATCGGCGGCCGCCGCATGCGTGGCATCCGAAGTCTGCAGGCCGCGGATCAGTTCGAGCAGCGCCATCATCGGCACCGGATTGAAGAAGTGCATGCCGATGAAGCGGTCGGGCCGGTCGGTGGCCGTGGCGAGCTTGGTGATGGAGATCGACGAGGTGTTGGTCGCGATCAGCGCTTCGGGCTTCAGGGCCGCACAGAGATCCTTCAGGATCTTGAGCTTCAACTCCTCGTTCTCGGTCGCAGCTTCGATCACGAGATCGCAGCTCGACAGCTTGCCCTTGTCGGTCGTGCCCGTGATGAGCGCCAGCGCCTTGTCCTTGTCGGCGGCGGCCATCTTGTCCTTCTTGACCAGGCGATCGAGACTGGAGCCCACCGTCGCCAGCCCACGCGCCACCGCCTGCTCGGAGATGTCGACCATGACGACCGGTACGCCGGCTGCCGCGCAGACCTGCGCGATACCGTTGCCCATGGTGCCCGCCCCGATGATGCCGACCGTCTGAATCATTGCTGCTGCCTCTCCGTCGCTTGTCCGCGGGGACCCTGCCCCGTTCTGCGCCCGTGCTTAACAGGCTATCGCGCGGCCGGGTAGACCCCAGGCCGGCGGCACAGGAACGGATGCGAGCAGCTTCCGTTGGTCGTTGGCTCGGCCCAATGGACGCGCCGGGCGCAGCAGCGCGGAGGCGGACATGGACGGCGGAGCAGCGACATTCTGGGGCTGGGGAATCGGCATCGTCATCCTCGGCCTGATCCTCGCTTATGCGGCGACACGGTCGGGGCGCCTGCGGCCCGGCGAACGCGCCAGGCTCGATGAACGGACGCGGGACTCACTCGCCGCGCATGACCAGGCGGAGCGCGTCAGCGGCGCCGGCTCACATGTGCCGGGCATGCAGAGCAACACACCCTATGCGCTGCTTATTCCGATCGTCGTGGTCATCGGCGCCATTGCGCTGATGTTGTGGTCCTTCGCCGGCGACCGCGGCCCGCGCCAAGCTGCCGAGGGCAACGCCCCGCAGACAAGAAGCCAGCAGACCACGGGCGCCGCGCCGAACCAGAGCCAGCCAGCCGCTCCGGCCCCGGCAGCGCCGCGCAATGACACCGGCAGTGACAGCGCGCGCGGCGCGGCCCCGCTCACCAAGAGCCAATGACCGAGGCAGGCGGCGCTAGTCGCTCCCGGCCGGCTGCCGCCGCAGCCTGATCTCGACTTCCCGCTCGACGAAGTCCCATTCCCGGGTGGCGCGCAGTTCGGCGAGGAGATCGTCGAAGGCGCGCTCGTGCTCGGGCGCGAACTCGAACCAGGTCAGAAAGTCGAAGGGCTCCGGCGTTTCGAGATCGCGGCAATGATGCAGCCGCCGCGCGACCGGCGGCAGATATCGCAGCCCGATGCTAGTGTGACGTGACTGGTCCTCGAAGATCGCCCGCCGCTCGTCCTGCGGCAGATCCCACCAGGCGCCGGACTTGCGGATCGGGATCAGCGCCGCGCAGGTCGCCTCGGTCCGTCCGAGGCCGGCCTGCACAGAGCCGAGCGCGCCCTGCTCGGTCCGCGTCGTATATCGCATGTTGCTGGTCACGCCGCTCAGCGACCACACAGCATGCTCCGCCGCAACCCGGCCGGACCGCACCTGCAACCGGTCGACCGTGGCAAGCGGCGCGCCGCGAAAGGCGCGAATCTCCACCACCGACCAAGCTCCCTCGGCTCCGCCGATGAACGAGAACAGACGTTGATTGACCATCACGTTGCGCGAGAACCTCCGGCCCATCGTCGATCATCGTGCTGCGAGCGGACGCAGGCAATCGCAAAACGCAGGCGTCTCCTGCCCATCTGTTGGGCGCAGCATCACCGATTTGGGAAGCGCGATCGGAACGCACGCTGATGCCCGAAGTTCTCCGCGGGCAGGCAACGGGCGCTTGCGTCGGCGAGCATGATTGCCGACGGCGTCGAAAATGCGGTCTGGCGCGTCACAACGTCCGGAAGCTCAAGCATCTTTGTAAAAAATGGAGAACGGCATGGGACTGGCACAATACGCGATCGTCGCGGTCGGCGATCACTGGAGCGTGCTGCACGACGGCAACGCGCATGGCGACTACGCCACCAAGGAAGCGGCCTTCGAGTCCGCGGCAGCGGCAGCAACGCTGGCGATCAAGCAAGGCCATGAGGTCCATCTAAGCATTCCCGGGAACGATCCGGATCGTTCGAACAACTAATTTCGACTGCGTTGCGATCGATTATCGTTCCGCTGATCGTGATCTGCACACTAACGTGGGTTAGCGACAGCGACGCGCCAACGTCGGAAGCTTCTGTGGGGGTCGACACAGGAGATCCGCGATGGTGATGAAGAGAAACCGACAGAAGCATACGATCTCGTTCGGCGACAGACTTCAACGCGCGGCTGCCGCGGCGCGGCAGGCTGCGGCACGACTTCCCTCTGGTCCGGAACGCGATCTGATGTTGAAGAAGGCGATGCAGGCCGAGACGGCCGCGCACATCAACGAGCTGCTCAGCGCACCCGTCATGCATGCCGCACAGCGCTGACGAGCGGATATTCGCGTCGAACATGTCGCCCCCCGCCTGATATTCCCTGCCAATCATTGTTGGAACGAGCGGCATTCGAGTGCGTCTTTCCGAGATCGGACGCTCGGTGAGGCGTGAATGGCGCGTGTTCTGGTCGGCACATCGGGGTGGCACTACGGCTCCTGGCGCGGCGCCTTTTTTCCCCTGGGCTTGTTGATCCGACACCAGCTGTCCTACTACGCCAGTCAGTTCGACACGACGGAACTGAACGGCGTCTTCTACCGGACGCCGACGGACGCGGCGGTGCGGGGCTGGCACGACCAGACCGGACGGGACTTCGTCTTCGCCTGGAAAGCATCGAAGTTCATCACACGTTGGAAACGGCTGTCCGCCCGCTCGGCCAATAGTCTCGAACTGCTGGAGAGCAGGTTGTCCCTGCTGGGCGAAAAGGCCGGGCCGGTGCTGTTTCAACTGCCGCCGCAATTCGAAGCGGATACCGACCGTCTCGGCTCCTTTCTGAAACTGCTGCCGGCCCACCGACGCTACAGTTTCGAATTCCGTCACCCGAGCTGGTACACGCCGGCCGTCATGCGCCTGCTGCGGAATGCAAACATCTCGCTGTGCCTGTCGGACCATCACGATGCACCGGCGCCATGGCGGCGCACCGCCGATTTCGTCTATGTGCGTGGGCACGGGCCCGGCGGCCGCTACAAGGATAACTACCCGGACACAACGCTCGGGGCCTGGGCCAAGCGCATCCGTGCGTGGTCGGCCCACGGCATCGACGTCTACGTCTATTTCGACAACGACCAGAAGAGTGCGGCTCCCGCCGACGCTTTGCGGCTACGACGCCAATTAGATGCGTCCGGTCACGACGGCCGTCGCGGGTCTCGCAAGGAACATCGGCGTCAGCTCTCGGTTTAGGTCTGCAACCAAACGAGAGGAACGATTCATGAGACGCACGCTCATTGCGCTCGGCTGCCTGATGCTGGCGGGCCCTGCCCTTGCTCAATCCGTCGGAGAGAAGACCGGCGTCAATTCGGCGCTCGGCATCGCGCCGAGCACGGAGGACTTCGTCAAGCAGGTCGCCATCAGCGACATGTTCGAACTGCAATCGAATCAGCTCGGCGAGCAGAAAGGCAACGCGCAGGAAAAGACCTTCGCCGCGCAGATGGTCAAGGACCATACCAAGACCTCCAGCGAGCTGAAGAGCATGGTCGAAAGCGGCAAGGTCAAGGCGACATTGCCGACGGCGCTCGACAGCGCGCATCAGAGCAAGCTGGACAAGTTGAAGGCCGCCAACGGCAAGGAGTTCAGCGACGACTTCTCCGACATGCAGGTCAGCGCCCACAAGGACGCGGTGTCGCTGTTCGAGCGCTATGCCAAGGGCGGCGAAAATCCCGCCTTGAAGGACTGGGCTGGCAAGACTCTCCCGGCCCTGCAACACCATCTCGACATGGCGCAGAATCTCGACAAGGCCAAGTGAACGACGTCGCGCCGGTGTGAAACGGCGCGCCCTGCTCGGATCGTCCGGGCCGACCGAACGAGCGCTGGTCCCTCGCGGTCCAGCGCTCACCACCCGCGCTTCGCGCCGCGCGGCCGCCAGCGGGCACGGATCAGGCGATGCTTTGCCAGACGAGCGCGACCTGTTTCAGTGATTGTTTGTCAAACCCATTGCGGATTGCATGAGATCTTCGGGCCAGCGAGCCATTGTCGGAACATCGGCTCGCTGGTTGTACCCGGATTGATTGCCCTTCTCATTAGTGCGACGCCAGTTCACCTGCGGCCGATATCGTTGCCGTTCCGCTCCGCTGATGAGTTCGTTGTGCCGCTCCTTCTCAATGGTTCCATCGCTCATCGAGAAAGATGCAGCTTCAATGTGTCGCCGTGCTAACATAGGTTATTGAAGCAAGACGTCCTGGAACCCCTATAAGCCCAATTGGGGGAACCGCTCCTTGAGTCATCTCGTCCGTAAGCTCGAGAATTTCGTCCGCCTTTCGGCGGCCGACCGCCTGATGCTCAACCGCGCCGCGGCGCAGCGGGTGAGGACTTTCGCGCCGCGGACGGACATTGCCCGCGAGGGCGAGAAGCCCAAGGACGTCCATCTGATCCTCAACGGCTGGGCCTGCCGCTACAAGCAGCTCGAGGACGGCCGCCGCCAGATCGTGTCTTTCTTCCTTCCCGGCGACATCTGCGATCTCAACATCTTCATCCTGCGCGAGATGGATCACTCGATCGGCACGATCACCTCGGTCTCGATCGCCGATCTGCCGCGCGAATTCTTCGACGAGATCAGCGCCGGTTATCCGCGGATCGCCACGGCCTTCTGGTGGGAGACGCTGGTCAATGCCGCGATTCAGCGCGAATGGACCATGAATCTCGGGCAGCGTACGGCGTCCGAGCGGATGGCGCATCTGTTGTGCGAGCTGTACTTCCGGCTCCGTCTCGCCGGTCTCGCTGACGCCAACAGCTGCAGCTTCCCGCTCACCCAGGCCGATCTCGCCGAGGCGACCGGGCTTTCCAAGGTGCACGTCAACCGCACGCTCCAGGAGCTGCGGGCGAGCAACCTGATCGTGCTCAAGGGCAAGATGCTGGTACTCCCCGACCTCGAGCGCCTGATGAGCGCCGGCCTGTTCAACGCGAATTATTTGCATTTGGAGCGCGAAGGTCGTCAACTCGACGCGAATGAATGAGACGGTCGGCACGCTCGGCAAGACGGATTGCGCAGTGCTGACCGGCTCGGGCACTCTGCCGGGGAAACGGCGATGGTCGAACAGCGGATGGTTGACGGCAGCTTCGAGCAGGAGATCGTGCAGCGCCTCGGCCTGGTGCCCAACCTGTTCAGACCCGCCCCACCCGCACCGGACAGCACCCGGCAGCTATGGCAGTTCGCAAAATCGGCCTATCTCGATGCTCCCCTTCCGGACCTGTTCAAGGCGCGTCTGGCGGTCCACCTGTCCCGTCTTGGCCGCTCGCCCTATTGCCTGGCCAGGCATTTCGGTTTTTTGATCGGACAGGGACACCCTGAAGGCGCCCATGCGTACGATCCGGAGGCGATCGCGCGCGCCCGGCCGTTGCTGACGCGCCCCCTGGCCGACCCAGTGCGTATCGGGGCGTCGTTGGACCGGCTCGAAGCCAGCCCGGCACCGCTGGATATTCCCGCGCCCGACAGCAATGGAGAGGCCGACCTGTTCGACGCGGCAGCGGCGCTGTTCATGCAGGGGGACGCTGCGGACCGGGCGCGCTGCATCCTCCGCCGCGTCTTGGGCAGCGACCGTTTCGAGCTGCTCGCCGCCCTGCTCACCTATTTGCGGATGGCGCAGTTCTGGGCCGACATGCACCCAGACCTCAGGATCGACCCCGACATTCAGGCCCTGCTCCAGGCCGCACCCGAACTTGCCGAGAGCCTGCGCCTCGAAGAGCTTGCAGCGGCCGCGGACTCGCGTCCCGCCGCCTCCGGGCCGAACGGCAGCCACGCCAGCGATCACCGGCTGCAGCGCCTGCTGGAGATCGACTCGGTCGGCGTGCTGTTCTTCGATCATGCCGAGGGCACCCTGATCGATGCCAACGACGCGTTCCTGGACATGACCGGCTATTCCCGTCAGGACGTGGCGAGCCGCCAGCTGACATGGCAGGTCCTGACGCCGCCGGAATGGATCGAGCGGTCCGCCGCCCAGGTCGAGCTGTTGCGACAGACCGGCCGGATCGGTCCCTATGAGAAGGAATACTTCCGCAAGAATGGCGAGCGGTCCTGGATGATGTTTGCCGGCCGCGATCTCGGCGACGGCACGCTCGTCGAGCTCGCGATGAACATCGACGACCGCAAGCGCACCGAAGCCGCCCTGCGCGACAGCGAGGCGCGCTTTCGCCAGTTCGGCGAGGCGTCCTCGGACGTGGTGTGGATCCGAAACGCCGACAGCCTGCAATGGGAATATCTGAGCCCAGCCTTCGAGGCGATCTATGGCGTCCCTCGCGATGCCGTGCTGCAAGGCGACCACCTCACATCCTGGCTCGACCTGATGCAGCAGGACGACCGGCCGCGCGTCATGGAAGGCCTCGAGCGCGTTAGGCAAGGGGAGCGTGACAGCGTCGACTTCCGCGTCATCAGGCGGACGGATGGCGCCGCGCGTTGGCTGCGCATCCGGAGTTTTCCCATGGTCGATCACGCCGGCCGCGTGCAGCGAATCGGCGGCATCACCCAGGACATCACGGCGCTGGTCTCGGCGGCCGAGGACGAGAAATTGCTGCGCGCCGAGCTGCAGCACCGCGTCCGCAACCTGCTCGCCGTGATCCGCTCGATCATCCGGCGGACCGGAGATTCGAGTGACAATGTCGAGGATTTCGCCAGTCATCTCGAGGGGCGGATCGCGGCGCTGTCGCGCGTCCAGACCGTCGTCACCCGCGACCCGCTCGCCGGCTTCGATCTCGCTGAGCTGATCGCCGATGAGCTGCGTGCGGGCGCCGCGCGCGAGGACCGGCAGATTTCGCTGTCCGGCCCGCCGGTGCGGATCAACGCCAAGGCGGCCGAGAGCATCGGGCTCGCCATCCACGAGCTGGCGACCAACGCCTTGAAATACGGCGCGCTGACCGTGCCGCGCGGCTTCATCAGGATCGAATGGCGCCTCGACGAAAGCGATGCGGACCACTGGGTGGTGATCACGTGGAAGGAGACCGGCCTGTCGGGCCGCCCGCTCGACTCGTCACGGTCGGGCTTTGGGACGATATTGCTGGAGCAGATGCTTCCCTACGATCTTGGCGCGCATGTCGATCGACGCTTCGAACCGAACGGGCTGCGCTGCGAGATTCGGCTGCCGGCCGCCGACATCCTGAAGCGCTGAACGCGCCTCTTGCGAGCCCGTATGGCTCCGACAGTCGGCAGTAATGGCCGGTCAGGTTCCAGCAGCCCCGCGCCATCGGCATAGCCTTCGCCGTTCATTCGGGCTATGCTTCAAGCCTGCGGCCTGAGGTAGAGGCCGCTGGCATCGCGCAACCGCCTTGTCTTCGCCCAGGTTTGGGCTGATACGGCTGAGCGCGGCGCAAAACAGTGAATTCGCCGAGCCTCGAGGCCGCGGAATGATGATGGGACGTTCCGAGGCATCCGGCTTAGCCAGCAACTACGATCGCCGTGCTCACGCAAGAGTGTGAGCACGAGGGACAACCGGTATCCAGGTTCTGTGCGGATGCGGCCGATCGGCCGAGCGTCGCATGACGTCAGCGTCATGTGCCGCGTGGCCGTCGGGCGCAGGACGATGAAGCGTTGGTACGACAGCGTTAGTACGACGACGTGTTGGTACGACGACCATCGGGACAGAGCCGAGCGCCGCCGCCGAGGCGGACGACAACGGAGGACGGAGCGTCAATGCTTGCAACGACGACCACGAAAGACAGCGATCAGCAGCCTCACGCGATGATCGATCCCGATATCGTGCTGGCCGCGCGCGCGGATCGCGCAACCGTCGAAGGCGAGCGCCGCAGCGCGCAACGGCCGCCGGACGTTCCTCTTCCCAAGATCGATCCTGAATTCCGCGCGCAGGCCAGCAGCAATCCCGCCGCATCTCGAGAACGGAGCACGCTGGCAACGTGGGTCGTCCGCACCGTTCTCGCCGTGCTGTTCGCGGTCGGCAGCGCCGTCGCGGCCGCCGCCTGGCAGAGCTATGGAGATCAGGCCCAGGAGATGATCGCGCATTGGATGCCGCGGATCTCGCTGGTGTCGAATGCCGACAGGGATGGCTCCGCGACGCCGGCGGCAACGTCGCCGCAGGAGACCGTTGCCGCGGCACCGGCGCAGGACCATGCGACGACGGGCGCGATCGGCCCGACCGGCGGCCAGGACCAGGCGCAGCTGCTGCAGTCGATGGCCAACGACCTTGCCGCCCTGAACCAGCAGATCAGCGAGCTGAAATCGAGTCTGGCGCAGTTGAAGGCCGGCCAGGAGCAGATGGTCCGCGACATGGCCCGGGTCGCCGAGGCCAAGCCGGCCGACCGCCCGAGCGAACGGACGGCGGAAGCGAGGCCGTTCGACCAGCGCGTGATCGAGCAGGCCATCCGGCCGCGCCCTGCCCCGCGCCCGGCGACAGCGGCCGTGACGCCGGCCCAGCCAGCGGCCGCAGTGCCGCACCGGCCCCGTCCCGCGGCGCCGTCCACGGCCAGCATGGTTCCACCGCCGCCGGCTCCGATGGCGCTGCCGTCCGCTCCGGCACAGGACCCGGACCAGCCCGTGGTGCGTCCGCCGATGCCGGTGCGCTGACCCGGGCGGCCCTGGGTGAATTCTGGCCCGGAACATCGCTTGCCCGAGCCCACCTACGGAGATCAACGGAACTTGTGGCCACGAGGCTTTTGGAGCTAAGCCATTGCGCCTGACATGCGCATTGCCGAGGAACTCATGAGCCTGACCGATCCGACCAGCCTGTCCGCCTCCGACCTCGCAGACCGCATCGCGATCCTGCGGGACAACATCCGACAGATCACCGAGCAGGCCGCGTCGCAGTCGGGCGCCGCCGATGAGGAACGCAATGCCGACCGCCTCGCGCAACAGAGCGAGGAACTGGAGGTCCTGCTCAAGGAGCAGGAACGACGGCTGAACAAGTAACTGGTCGTTCGTCCGGTTCGCGGCCGATCAAATCGCGCCTGTTGCAGCGCGCTGAAACTTGCTCCTGGCAGACCCGCAGGCTAGCCTCCCTGAAAACAAATGGGAGGATGCCAGGGTATGCGAAATGGTGTGCGTTGCACTTTGATCATCGCGGCAATGCTGGCGGCGACGGCTTCAGCTCGCGCCGAGCCGCGCCATACCTACACGACCATGGTGCTGGAGGCGTTCGCCACCAAGGTCGAATGTCCCGGGATCGATGTCGTCTATCAGGACCTCGTGCAGAAGGCGCAGGACATGCACCTGCCCGACGGCACGACCGAAAAGGTCCGCAAGGCCATCGCCTACATGCACACCGGCGGCAAGATGGGCGAGAAGCAGGACGATGACCTGATGGCCGAGGTCGCCGTCGCCACGCAGGCCATCGACATGGATCAGCGCCGCCTCGGCATGACGAACTGGTGCGAGGAGCACAAGAAGACGCTGGCCGGTTTCATCCGACCCAAGGGCTGATGTGGGCTGACAGGAACCGATGACGGCCGCTGCCGCTTGGCTCGCAGCGGCCCTCCTCATGTCCGCCCGGAGAAAGACCCATGCGCCTCGAGACGGCCTTCCTGTTCGACCTCGATGGCACGCTGGTCGACAGCGTCTATCAGCACGTGCTCGCCTGGAAGACGGCGCTCGATGCAGAGAACATCGAGCTCTCGGTCTGGCGCATCCATCGCAAGATCGGCATGAGCGGCGGCCTGTTTACCAACCAGTTGCTGCGCGAAACCGGCTTCGCCATCGAACCCGATCGGATCGAGCGGCTGCGGCAGGCGCATGCGGACGCCTACCGGAAGCTCGGCGGTCAGGTGCGTCCGCTGCCCGGCGCCCGCGAGCTGCTCGCCTTCCTGACCGACGCCGGCATTCCCTGGGCGATCGCAACCAGCGGCCGGATGGAAACGGCGTCCGTCAATCTCGCCGCGCTCGGGGTCGATCCTGGGCAGAGCCCGGTCATCACGCGCGACGAGGTCCGCTACGCCAAGCCCGATCCCGACCTGTTTCTCGCCGCGGCCGCCCGCCTGAACGCGCCGATCGAGCGTGCCGTGGTGGTCGGCGACAGCATCTGGGACATGCTTGCCGCAACGCGCTGCCGCGCGCTCGGCGTCGGCCTGCTGAGCGGCGGGTATGGTTCGGAGGAGTTGCGCCAGTCCGGCGCCATCCGCGTCTACGAGGATCCCGCCGACCTGCTCGAGCATATCGACGAGGTCGGCGGCCGGCGCTAGATCGCGCCGCGCTGTCAGCTCTGCGGGCCTGAGAGTGAGATGTCGCGCTCGGCGCGGAACACGTTGGCGTAGAGGTTGGCGATCCACTGCCGTCCTGTCGAGGTCATGTTGAGATATCGGATCTCGGTCTGGATGTGCGGCGCGACGCTGTTCCAATAAAACTGCGGATAGCGGTTGACGATGTCGGCCGGCGACTCGTAGCCGAGCTGCCGGTTGATGCCGACCTCTTCGAACTCGTGGTACAGGGCGTTGGCCTT
Organism: Bradyrhizobium sp. HKCCYLR20261; assembly: GCF_051168435.1. NCBI lineage: Bacteria > Pseudomonadati > Pseudomonadota > Alphaproteobacteria > Hyphomicrobiales > Nitrobacteraceae > Bradyrhizobium > Bradyrhizobium sp. HKCCYLR20261. The sequence continues at coordinate 132,699 of NZ_JBNPUZ010000017.1, read as the reverse complement.
GCGGATGTAGTTGGGATCGCCGAGCTGTCCGATCAGGTCGGCGGCGCGTACGATCGACTGCTCCTCGTCGAACTGCTGGCCGGCGAGCGGCGGAAAGCGCGTGCCTTCGATCGCACGCGCGATGCGGTCCTTGTCGAGCGGCGCCATGCCCTCGATACGGTTGATCACATAGAGCTTGGAGCGATCGACGTGGTACGGCATCAGGCTGGCGTCGGACGACCCGCGCGGCAGGCAGATCTTGCGGCCGCCGCGATCGACGATGAACCCGTCTGAATCATCCTCCCTGAACAGGCCGCGGACATAGCCGATATCGTGCAGCAGGCAGGCCATGATGACATGCACATAGTCGTCGGCCGTCATGTGCGTGTGCAGCGCCCGTCCGCGCATGATCTCGTGACCGGCGAGCGTGACCAACAGCGTGTGCTCGACATTGTGGTAGAGCGCGTCGCTGTTGCCGATGCATTCCAGCGCGACGCGTGCGGCGCCCGGCAGGATCTCGGCCAGTTGCGTTTCCGAGGAGCCAAAACGACGGCGCATGTAGGAGCTGAGAAACCGCTCCAACGCCTCTGCCGCCAGCTCCGGTAAGGTGATCATCGTTGCTGCCCCCGCCTCAGACAGCCCAAACACAACTATGAAAGACGCAACGCCCGAAAACACAAATCACGAAAGCGCGGCTCAGCATGGCACTGCGGCCGCTACGGCACCGACGTCAGCTCACGACATCGCGGCGTCCCGTCCGCTGATGTCGGCGAGCATAGCCCAGGTCGCAGGGGTCGGCCACATCCGGATGACGAGGACCGGGAATTTGCGGGCAAGATTGCTTGTCCGCCACACCTGAGCAGCTCATGTTCGCGGCGCTGCGGTGCTGATCCGGATCACCCCGGGCCCCGCGCACCGACACGTTTCAGGCCTCGGGCCGGCGGCGACGGCACAAGCACCGATTGCAGTTGCATCGGGCGCGCCTCCACTCAGGCGACGTCCGCGCGGGGGCTTTCCTCGGCCGGCGCAGCCAGCACATCGAGGTCGACGAGCGCCGGATCGTCCGCCGCAGGCTCGCTCTGCTGTTGGCCGCCACCATGCACATGCATCAGCGTCTGCACCCGCCGCGCATTGAGATAGTCGACATGCTGATGCGCGAGCGCCAGCGGCAGGAGCGCCTTGGGCAGCGCCGTCATCGTGTAGGCCGCGACGCGCTTCACCTCCTCGCCCTCCTTCCAGGTCAGCGGGCTGAGCGTGTAGATCATCTGGCGGTCGGTCTCCGGCGCCGGCAGTTGCCTCGTCTCGGGCGGCGCCAGCAGGGCGACGTTGATGTTGCCGGCGCGTGTGCGCGTCGCCGCCGCGCGAAGCTCCCAGCAGATCAGTTCGGCCGCCGAGAGCACCTCGCGCCTGATGTCGTCGACATCGGAGGCGAAGCGGCTGGCCTCGCTCAACGCCGCGCGGCCGCGCGTGACCGCATCGACCAGCGCCGCCGCGCCGATCTCGAAACGCGGCACGGCCTGCTCGATCGCGGACACCACCGCCTCGATGTCGTTGGCCGCGCGGTCGCGATCGCGCTGCGCGATCGCCTCCGCAAGCGCGCGCTCCGCGAGAATGATCTGCTCGTCATATTCGGCCACGGACGCGCGCAGCGCCTTGGCCTTCTGCTCGACGGACTGCATCTTCGCTTCGGCGCGGTCGAGCTGGCCATTGCTGGCGCCGGCCTTCGCCAGCCGCTCCGCCTCGACGCGCTTTTCCTCCAGCGCCTGCTCGGCCACGCGCAGGCGTTCCGTCAGCCGCTGCCGCGCCGCCTGCTTGTCTTTCAGCGCGCGCTCGAAAATCTCGACCGGGCTCAGCTCACGCTTGAAGAAGACCATGGCAATCATCCCTGCACGGCGGGCGCGCCGGCAACGTTGGTCGGCAGCGAATCGACTGCCGAATCATGTTGCCCGATTCTTGCGTGGAAATTGGGTCGGAAACCAGGATGAGATACGGCGCACAAGCTCTTGACGGTCCGCAGCGCGCCCCGCCGTCGGCTCGGCAGAATCGACCGGGCAGCATCCTGCATCAGCTGATTTTCGGAAATCGCCGTCAGCTCTGATGCGGTCCGCGCATCATCTTCATCGCGTCCACGATATGGCGCCACTCGCGGGCTTCCTCGGTGTCACCGCTGCCCTCGCATTGCTGCGCCTTCTGGGCCGCCTGGGCCACTGCGCCCGCACCGTGCATCTCGAGCATCTGCCGGGCGATCGCATGGATCTGGATTTCAGACATCATGCCTGGCTCCTCTCGCGAATTGGAAATCTCGGCGACAACCCTCGCCGGCATGATGCGTTCCGTGAGCTGCGTCACTGCGCGACGGGTTCCAGCGGCACAAGCTACCTCCCGTAATTTACCTTACGTGCTCAATCCGATTTCGCGCGGATGCGTGCGCTGTTATGCCAGTGAGGCGATTCGCCTGATGGCGATTTGAGGAGACGGACATGACGCAGGTCTTCTTTCACTGCTCCAATCCCGATGAGTTCCTCATCGATCGCCGTGGAACCGCGGTGCTCGACCTCGCCGAAGCCTGCGATCATGCCGAGCGCGTGATGCATTCGCTCATCGCCTCGGAGAGCGATGAGGATTGGCGCGAATGGGTCGTGCACATTTCCGACGATCTCGGCGAGGAGATCATCGCCATGCCGTTCACGGACGTGCTCGGCGCGATGCATTGAGCGGCACTGCGCGCTTGTCGTGACAGCGGCGACAATACGGCCGCTTTGAGGTGAGTTGAGCGCCGCACATCGCATTGTTCTCGCCACATTTGTCCGCCATTTCGTCGCCGTTGCGACGGAGGGGACATTCAATGACCAGACTGTTGGCCACCTCGGCCCTGGCGCTCACCTTGATGGCATCGACGGCTGTTGCCGACGAGCACCGCGGCGGGGACGCCGCATTGGGTGCATTGTCGGGCGCGGTGGTGTTCGGACCCGTTGGCGCAGTTGCTGGCGCCGTTGTCGGCTACACCGCAGGTCCGTCGATCGCGCGCTCCTGGGGCTTCCGCCGCTCGCGCGCCGCGCGCTCGCAGCAGGTCCGGCGTCCGGTGCGGGATAGCCAGGCTGCAATGACCGAGCCGATGCAGCCGCAGCAGGCGGCGCCCCGGATGGCTGCTCCGCCGGCGCGCACCGCAGCCGCGGCTCCGCCTGCGCCAGAGCCGCGCGGTCCCGTCGCGCCGCCGGTGCAGACGCTCGAATAGGTCGACGCCGGCGGCTCAGTAGCCGCGGGCGCGATCGACAACGTTGAGCAGCGGCTCGCCGCGCAGCAGCCGCCGCGCATTCTCAGCCACCTGCAGCGCGATCGTCTCCCAGGAGGCGATCGCCGCCATGTGCGGTGTGACCAGCACGCCCGGCTCGCGCCACAGCGGATGATCCGCCGGCAGCGGCTCCTGCTCGAACACGTCGAGCACTGCGCCGCGCAGATGGCCGCTGCGCAACAGCGCCACCAGATCATCAGCCACGAGATGCTCGCCGCGGCTGCACAGGACGAGCGCGGCTCCCTTGGGCAGCCGGCTCAGACGTTCGGCATTGAGCAGGCCGATGGTGGAGGCTGTCAGCGGCAGCAGCGAGACCAGAATCTCCGTCTCGCTCAGGAACGCATCGAGCGCATCGGCGCCGTGATAGGCGCGCACGCCCGCGATCGTCTTAGGCGAGCGCGACCACGCACTCACGGTGAAGCCGAGCTCGACCAGACGCGACGCCGCCGCGGCGCCGAGTTCGCCGAGCCCGAGGATGCCGACCTTGCGGTCCCGTGCCGCGCGCTGCTCATAGCGCTGCCACACGCCGTCGCGCGAATTGCTCACCACGCGATCGAAATCGCGATGAAAGTACAGCGTGCTCCACAGCACGAACTCGGTCATGGCCGAGGTGATGTCGGGATCGACGATCCGGCACAGCGGCAGGTCCGGTACCGTCGGATCGGACAGGATGTTGTCGACGCCGGCCGCGATCGCGTGGATCAGTTTCAGCTTCGGCATCGACGCGAGCGCACCCGCTTCCGGCTTCCAGCACACCGCGATGTCAGCCTCGCGCGCGGCCGGCTCCGGCCACGACGCGACGGTCACGCCGGGCAGTTCGCGGGCGAGCACGGCCTTCATCGGATCCATCAGCCCGGGACGGCTCAACAAAGCGACGGTAATCATGCCTTGCGCAGCCCGCACCATTGCGCAACGAACATCGCGATCGAGAGCGTCGTCTTGCGCACGCTGTCGAGATCGACGCGCTCGTCGAACGCATGCGGCCCGATGCCGTAGGGCCCGTAGCACAGCGCGGGGATGCCGTAGTCGACGGAGTAGTAGCGGGTGTCGTTGACGGCGGTGGACAGCCGCACGTCGAGCGGCTGCTCGAACACGCGCGCATGCACTTCGGCGAGCGCGGCTTCCGCGGCGCTGCCGGGCTCGCACACCGCGGGATCGGCCTGGAAGCCGCTCCACACCAGCTCGACCGGATTCTCCGACAGGAAGCTGTCGGCCGCCTGCGCCTTGGCAAGGCACCGCTCGATGCCGGCCATTGCCTGCGCGGGCGTCTCGCCGGGCAACACGCCGAGGCGGCAATCGAGATCGCACCAGGCCGGCGTCGAGCTCGCCCAGTCGCCGCCCTTGATGATGCCGACGTTGAACTTGATCGGATTCTTCACGCCCGAGAACCACGCATTCGAGGTGGCGCGCGCGTTGATCTCGCTGGTGTGCTCCTGGAACGCGCGGATCAGATGCATCGCCGACAGGATCGCGTTGGTGCCGGTCTCGGCATAGGCAACGTGCACCGGCGTGCCGCGCACGCGCAGCCGGAACCAGATCGCGCCGACCTGGGCCCGCGTCAGCGTGTGGCCGGTCGGTTCGGGGATCAGGCACGCGTCAGCCCTGTAGCCGCGCATCAACGTCGAGAGCGCGCCGTTGCCGGTGCTCTCCTCCTCCGTGACCGTCTCCAGATGGATGCGCCCGTCCGGCACGAAGCCAGCCGTCTTGATCGCGTCGAGCGCGAAGATCATCGCGGAGACGCCGGACTTCATGTCCTGCGCGCCGCGGCCGATCATCCAGCCGTCGCGCACGATCGCCTCGTAAGGCGCATCGCTCCACAGATCGGTCGGCCCCTCCGGCACGACGTCGATGTGTCCCTGCAGGATCAGGCTGCGGCCCTTGCCCTCGCCGTCGAGCGTCGCCACCACCTGCTTCGATCCCTCGAGCGGGATCGTATCCATCGGCGCCGCCTTGGGATGTTTCATCAGGTCGACATCGGCCAGGCTGAAGCGGTCGACCTTGTAGCCGCGCGCTTCGAACTCCTTCGCGAGCCACTCCTGCACCGGCGCTTCCTCGCCGCGCAGGCTGCGGAACTGCACCAGTTGCTGCAGGAAGGCGACCTGCTGCTTGAAGTTGGCATCCACAGCGGCGGCGAGCCGCTCCATCACGTCGTTCGGCACAGCCGCCGCAGTTTCAGTCACGCAAAGCCTCCAGCCTTCCCATTCATCTCCGGCTGCCTCAGGCAGCCAGGCATTTCTCCAGGATCGCGAGCCCTTCATCCACGATCGCGTCCGACGCCGTCAACGGCACGAGGATGCGGATGGTGCTCGCCGTCACGCCGCAGGATAGCAGAATGAGTCCGTTCTCGTGCGCCACACGGGTCACGCGCCTGGTCATCTCGGCATCCGGCTCGTCGCTGCCGCGTTGCTTCAGGATATCGAATGCAACCATCGCGCCAGGACCGCGCGGCTCGGAAACCGGAACCAGGTTGTTGGCGCGCGAGAAGCGCGCGATCGCGGCGCGCAGCCGGTCGCCGATCGCGTTGGCGCGGTCGAGTAGCTTCTCCTGCTCGAACACGTCGAGCACGGCGAGCGCGGCCGCGCAGGCCAGCGGATTGCCGCCATAGGTGCCGCCGAGGCCGCCCGGCTCCGCCGCATCCATGATCGCGGCGCGGCCGATCACGCCCGACAGCGGCATGCCGCCGGCGAGGCTCTTGGCGACACAGATCAGGTCGGGCTGCACGTCGTAGTGCTCCATCGCGAACATCTTGCCGGTGCGGCCGAAGCCGGTCTGCACCTCGTCCGCGATCAGCACGATGCCGTTGGCATCGCAGATCCGGCGCAGGCCGCGCATCAGCTCCGGCGGCGCTTGGTGGAAACCGCCCTCGCCCTGCACCGGCTCGATGATGATGGCCGCGACCTGCGAGGCATCGATGTCGGCCTTGAAGATGAAGTTGATGTAGGACAGCGTGTCCTCGACCGAGACGTTGCTGCCCGCGATCGGGAACGGCGCGTGCCACACGCCCGGCAGCGGCGGGCCGAACGGCTTCTTGTAGGGCATCACCTTGCCGGTCATCGCATTGGCGAGCGCGGTGCGGCCATGGAAGGCGCCGGTGAAGGCGATGATGCCGCTGCGCCCGGTCGCGGCGCGCGCGATCTTGATGGCGTTCTCGGTCGCCTCGGCGCCGGTCGTGAGCAGGATCGACTTGGCGGGGCCTGCGATCGGCGCCAGCGCATTCAGCCGCTCGCTCAAGCGAACGTAAGGCTCGTATTGCAGCACCTGGAAGCAGGTGTGGGTGAAGCGGTCGAGCTGGGCGCGGATCGCCGCCACGACATGCGGATGGCAATGGCCGGTGTTGAGCACGGCGATGCCGCCGGCGAAGTCGACATAACGTTTGCCTTCGACATCCCAGACTTCGCTGTTGAGGGCGCGGTCGGCGAACAGCGGCGTCGCGTAGCTCACGCCTCTGACGACGGCCTCGTGCCGACGCGCCAGCAGGTCTTCGTTTGCAGCCTTCGCAGTCATGTGGGCTCGACTCCTCGCAGGAAAAAGGTCGAGACGCAGGCTAGGAGCGTGGCGGTCGCGATCAATCAGCTTGTTCCCGCCGACAGGTGACTCCAATGCACCAGACCCCGGGACTGCCGCTCACAGCTGAGGAGCGAGCACCTTCTTCAGCCACGCCCGCAGCGCGACGATCGCCGGCTCGTCCCAGCGCTCCCGCAGTGCGACCAGCTGGTAGGCTCCCATGTGGATCGTGGACGGGATCACCTCGATCAGCGCGCCGCTGCGCATGTCGTCCGCGACCAGCACCTCATTGGCGAGCGCGACACCCTGCCCGATTCTGGCGGCCTCGATCGCGAGATGCGCATGCCACAGCCGCTGGCCGCGCAGGGTGACGTGGTCCGGATGGCCGGCCAGTTCGAACCACTGCTCCCATTGCGCGGTCGACTCCTCGTGGATCAGCGACGCCTTGGCGAGACCGGGCAACGTCGCGATCGCCGGGAAGCGCGCGAGATAGGCCGGGCTCGCCACGGGGAAGACGCGCGGCCGCACCAGCGCCTCCGCCGTCAGCGGACTGCGCATCTCAGTCGCTTCGGCATAGACGATCTCGGCGTCGGCCTCGCCGCGCGCGAGGTCGGGATGCGCGAGCGTCGGCTGCAGGTTGATGTCCCAATTGCGCGGCGGCCCGGTCAGCTCCGGCAGCCGGGCCAGCAGACGCCGGTTGGCGAGGCCGGGAATGCACCAGATGTTCAGCGTCGGTCGGGCCGCGGGGCGCACCTGCGTGGTGGCGCGGGCGATGATGTCGAAGGCCTGGGTGACCTCGGCGTGGAACTGCCGGCCGGCATCGGTCAGCGCCAGACCGCGGCCCTCGGCGCGCACCAGCGCCACGCCCAGGCTGCGCTGCAGGTTCTGCAGATGACGCGACACGACGGTGTGGCTGACGGCGAGCTCGTCACCGGCGGCGCGCACGCTGCCCTTGCGGCCGACGGCCTCGAAGGCACGCAGCGCGATGAGAGAGGGCAATCGAGGTCGCGTCATGCTCGCACAGTCGTCCGCCTGCGCGAACCGCTCCCTCGCCGCCTGTTGGCGTGCGCCACCATCAATGGTCACGCGGCTGATGTCGGAACGCCGGCCACGTCGGCGACGTCCGTTGATCGAACGCGAGCGCTCCGATCGAAGCGCCGCTGAGGCATGAGGGCGCTTTCGCGCGTTGGTCGCTCTTAGCCTCACGGGCCGCGTCACGCCAGCCCAGATAAAGCCACAGTCGCCTTGCGATGGCGCGGCAAGGCCGGTCGGTTAACGCGCTGAGCGGCCGGGATACGGGTCCTTAAGCGTGACCGAACCCGTCGAGACACTTTGCCTCAAAGTTTCCATATTCCGGCTCTGAATCGAGCGTGCTTCGAGCAGGAGGACCCTTGAGATGCGGATCAATCGATTGATCTTCGTCGGTTCGCTGGCAGCCCTCGTCGCGACGGCCGCGCCCGCACTGGCGAAGAACTCCCAGACTCCCAAACCTGACGACCAGGCCACGTCATCGATGCCCTGCCGGGCCTACCAGCAGGAGCCCGACGGGACCTGGAAGGAGCTGCCTTGCCAGGGTCAGGGCCAGACCGCCGCGGCGCCACGCCGGCAGCAGTCGGTGACCACGACGCCGACCAACGCGACCCGGTAGCCGGCTCCGCCGGACCATCCAATCGGAGGGCAGCCCCGCTGTCACCCTCCCCTGGAGGGTCGGCTGACATGGAGCGCAGCGGAATGTGAGCCGGGGTGGGGTGATCTCTCCGCTTGCACCGGTGTCCGCGGCTCACCCCACCCCGCTCGCCCGCTTCGCGTGCGAGCGACCCTCCCCCTCCAGGGGAGGGTGAGACTGAGATCGCCGCGCTTGCCATCGTCATCTTAGGCAGTTGGCGACAGTCACCCAGAGCAGCATCTAATATGGCGGCGCCTTTCGCGCTCGCTGCTCCCTGCCCGCTTCGACCCACCACAGGAGATCATCGGCAAAGCGCGGAAACGCATGCGCCAGCGCCTTGCCGGCGTCGCCGACCGCCGTCCCATCCTCCGACAGCGCCTGCCCGATCGGACCGACCGCGAGCGTGCTCGACACCACGACCATGCCCATTTCCGACAGCGTCCCGTGCCACGCCGTCGCGGCGCGGGCGCCCGACAGCCGGCCGGCCGAATAGCTCGCGATCGCCGCCGGCCGCCAGAACCATTCTTCGAGAAAGTGGTCGGTGAGGTTCTTCAGCCCGGGCTGCATGCCCCAATTGTATTCGCCGGTGACGAACACGAAGCCATCGACCGCGCGGATCTTCGCCGCGAGCTCCGCCATGGCCGCAGGGGCTTCGCCCGGCTTGTATTCCTTGAACATGCGGTCGAGCATCGGCAGGCCAACCGCCTTGGCGTCGATCAGTTCGACGTCCTGGCCTTTGCCGCGCAACCCGTCGACGACGAACTGCGCGAGCCGGATACCCATCCGGTCCGAGCGATAGGAACCGTAGAAGACGAGGATGCGATTGCTCATGGCGGGTCAACTCCTGGCCGGTCGATCCGTGCCAGCCTATCACGCCGCATTGCAAACGATGAGATGGTGGGGAGCGCCGCGGATCGACCGATCGGCGGCGCGTCGTCGTTCAGATCGAGCGGCGTGAACTCAGCGCGTCACCGTCGCCGATGCCGAGCGCTCGCTCGGACGGCCGAACACGCTGCGGCAGCCGTCGCTCAGACTGGCGCGCTGCTTGACCATGCAGGCGATGATGCGCTCGCGATCGGGAATTTCCGACGAGCACAGCCGGAACACGTCGCCGGTGCACAGCCGCCGCTGGTCGTCTTCCGTGAAGGCATGGCCCGCGCGCGGGCTGGCGACCATCGCCAACGCAAGCCCCGCCATTGCCACATTCCAAGTCCGCATCCTGAACAGATGAGCTCGCATCGTTGTCCCCAATTCGCCCGCTGTTTGTCCTGATCACCCGCTGCCCGCGCTGCTGTCGCGAAGCAGTTGCCGCCGCAGAATCAAATGATGACACAGGGCCGCGCGCCTTCAACAAGCGCCCTCGGTCCTGCACCACTATTTTGCCGGCTGTTGCATCTTCGACTCCTTTTGCCGAACGGAACCTGTGCGACGCCGCCAAATTGTCATTAGGCGAACGCAATCCGGCCCAGCGACGCTCACAGTCTCGCGGCGTAGTGACGGCGTCCTGATGGTGCTTCGGGCCATCACGCCCTTCGTCAATGTGTGGGAGTTGTGGCCATGGCGTACACGATGATCGCCGAGCGAGAGCAGCAGAAGATCCGCAAGCAGCGCGAAAGCGCGCTGATCGTGATCGCCAACGCCCAGGTGATGGAGGCGGAAGGCTGGACCGTGGTCATTACGGACGAGGACGGCAACACCTTGCCGCTTGCCGAGTTCGAAGCCGGGCTCTCTCAGAAATTCGCGTCCTGGTACAAGCCGAAGTCGCGGCCGGTGGTACCGACGACCATTCCCGGACCGAACCTGTTCTCCGAGCCGGCCAATGATGACGCCACGCCGGAAGCCGTCGTCGCCGCCGAGCTCGAAGCCGAGGCGGTCGAGACGGAGGCTGTGGCCGAGGTGAAGGAGATCGCCGAGGACGATTTCGAAACGGCCGAGGCCGCCAACGCGGTGCCGGCCGAGAAGGCCGAGCGCGAGGAGATCGCGCTCGACGCCGCCGAGATGGCGGATTGATGCTGCGGCCGCGCCGCAGCATCGGCGAGACTTACTCCCCGCCTTCGTAGAACAGCTCGAGCGGCAGCCCGACCTGGGCCTTGCCGATCCACTCCCGCGCGATGATGTTGGACGGCCCCATCGCGATGGCCGCCCGGGCGTCGCGGAAGGCGCGCTCGATCGGGCCGCGGTGGTAGCCATAGCCGCCGGTCACGGTGAGCGCCGTCGAGGCCACCTTGTTGGCCACTTCAGCCGCATGCACCTTGAACTCGGTCAGCGGGATCAGGATCTCGCTCTGCGGCTTGCCGGCGCGCCAGAGCTCATCGAGCTTGTGCGCCAGCTCGATCCGCCACGGACGCAGGCTCTCGACCAGCACCTTGGCGGCGCCGAGCTCCTGCCGGATCGCCTGGTAGTCGGAGAGGCTCTTGTTGCGGTCCTTGTGGACGAAGCCAGTGGTGTGCGCGACCGCGGCATTGAGCACGCCGCGCGCCAGCCCTTCCCAGACGGCGCCGAGCCCGATCAGATAGACCGGCGAAACGCCGTCATAGATGATCTCCTTGCCCTGCCCCTCGGCGCCGAGCCGGTCGCGCTTGGGCACGTGCACGTTGTTGTAGCTGATGCCGCCGGAATGATTGGCGCGCACCCCGAGCGCCTCCCACGGCCTGGACTCAATGCCCTCGGCCTTGCCGTCGACGATGAAGAAGATGATGTCGGCCTGGTCCTTGGCGCCGGGGCTGCGGGTTTGGGCGACGTAGAAGTCGGCCTGGCCCGAGCTGGTCGTGAACGACTTGTCGGCGTTCAGGCGATAATCCTCGCCGTCGCGCGCGGCCTCCGACAGATTGTACCACCAGTGACCGCCGGTGGCGCGCTCGCTGGTCGAATAGGTCCCGAGCAGCCGGCCATTGTTCGCTTTCAGCCAGCGCTCCTTCTGGTCGTCATTGCCGAACAGATTGATGGTCTGCGCCGCGCCGACATGCATGACATAGACAAGCCCGGTCGAGGCATCGGCCTGACCGATGCGGTAGGCGGCCTCGGCGAAGTCGACATGGCCGAGCCCGAGCCCGCCGAACCTGATATCGTTAAGAACGCCGGTCCAGCCGGCCTCGGCCAGCGCCAGCAGGTTCTCGCGGGGAAAACGTCCCTCGCGGTCGTTGCGGTCGGCATGGGCCTTGATGACGTCAGCGACGACGGCGTCGAGCTGCGGATATGGACTGTCCTCGATCTTGCGTGCGGCAGTGCTGGTCACCATGAACGGTCTCCTCTTGCTGTGATGAAGTCAGGCCACGGCCTGGGTGGTCGCGGCCGGCGCGGTGGCGCCGCCGAGATAGAGATGCTTGATGTCCGGCCGCTGCCGGAGCTCGCGCGCGGGGCCCGCGAGCACGCTGCAGCCGCCTTCGAGCACGATGGCGTGGTCGGCGAAGCGCAGCGCCACGGTGGAGTTCTGCTCGGCCACCAGGATCGACAGCCCCTCCTCCGCATTGAGCGTCTTGAGAGCGCGGAAGATGCCTTCGACCACCAGCGGCGCGAGCCCCATCGACGGCTCGTCGAGCACCAGGAGCCGCGGCCGCGACATCAGCGCGCGGCCGATCGCCGTCATCTGCTGCTCGCCGCCGGAGGTGAGGCCGGCCACCGAGCGGCGGTGCCGCGTGAGCTGCGGAAACAATGCGTAGACACGTTCGAGGTCCGCGCTGATGTCACCACGCCTGGCATCACGGCCGATCGCGCCGGTGATCAGGTTTTCCTCGACGCTCAGCGAGGCGAAGCAGTGCCGGCCTTCGAGCACCGGCACGAGGCCAGCGCGCACCAGCTGCGCCGCCGAGGACGACGACACGTCGCGCCCGTCATAGATGATCCGTCCACCCGTGATCTGGCCGCGCCGCGCCGGCAACAGCGCCGAGACCGCCTGCAGGGTCGTCGACTTGCCCGCGCCATTGGCGCCGAGCACTGCGACGATCTCGCCGGCGTGGACCGCGAACGACACGTCGCTGACCGCGCGGATCGCCTGGTCATAGGTCGCCGCGAGATGCTCGACCGACAGCAGCACGTCACTCATGATGAGAGTCCTCGAAAAGGCATGCGCGGGAGCACCGCCCCCGCGCACGCTGGCCTTACTGCCCGACCGGTTCGTCACCCGAGGTGCGGATCTTGATGCCGCGCTCCTGCGCATAGGCGGTCGAGGACTTCTCGATGATCGGCCGCAGCGCGGCCCAGTCCGGCGAGATCCAGTCGGACACGACCTTCCACTTGGCGCCGTCCCATTGCTGGAAGGTGACGCGGCCATTGCCCTCGTGATTGTCCCAGGTGACGTTGATCGAGTGGAACAGGCCCTTGGCGCCGAGCGCCTCGACCCGTGCCGGATCGAGCTGGAGATGCTCGAAGCCCCAGCGCACCTCGTCGCCGGTCAGGGTCCGCTTGCCGAACTTCTCCTGCGCGATCCTGACCGCCTCGACGTTGAGGATGCCGTTCACGATGCCGAGATTGTGGTAGACGCTGCCGATGCGCTTCTTGTCGTCGAGATTGCCCTTGCCGGCGCCGTAGACGGTCTTGATCACCTCCTGCAGCACCGCATATTCGGCGCCGGAGGCCTGCGTGGTGATCGCCACATAGCCCTTGGCGGCGTCGCCCGCCGGGATCACATCCTCCTCGGAGTTGGACCAGACGTTGCCGATGATGTGGTCGACCGGGAAGCCGGTCTTCTGCGCCGTCTTCAGCGCCACCGGGTTCATCACGCCCCAGCCGCGCAGCACGACGTAGTCGGCCTTGGCGCGGCGGATCGACAGCCATTGCGACTGCTGCTCATTGCCGGGATGCGGCACCTCGATCTGCTCGAGCTCGAAGCCGTATTTGTCGGACAACAGCTTGTAGATCGGGATCGTCTCCTTGCCGTAGGGCGAGCCGTGATACAGCACCACGATCTTCTTGCCCTTGAGCTTCTCAGGCCCGCCCTCGCGGGTGGCAATGTAGTTCACGATGCCCGAGGTCTCGCTGTAGGGATTGAGCAGCAGCGGGAACACGTAAGGGAAGACGCGGCCGTCGGAGGAGTCGGTGCGGCCGTGATTGATCGTGATCAGCGGCACCTTGTCCTTGCCGATGCGGTCGATCATCGCATAGGCGATGCCGACGGAGAGCGGGTTCCAGGCGGCGACACCCGGCCGGCTCTTCAGCCGCTCATAGACCTCGACGCCGCGCTCGACCTCGTATTGCGTCTCGCCCTCGTCCCAGGTCAGCTTGACGCCATTGACGCCGCCGTCGCGGATGTTGATCAGGTTGAGATAGTCGATGAAGCCGCCGAAGAAGCCGGTGCCGCCCGCCGCATACGGTCCGACCCGATAGCTCTGCAGCGGAAAGAACTGCTCGTCGGCCTGCGCCGGCAGGCTCGTGACGAGCCCGAGGGCGAGCGCCGCCCCCAAGGTCAGTCTCCTGGCCAGCTTTGCGTGTCTGAATGTCGTCATCGTGTCTCTCCTTGTGTATGACTGTTTCAGGACTGGGATGAACGGAGGCGACGCACTGCCGCGACGGCACGGTCGATCAGCGCGACCAGGCCGCGCGGCTCGGCGATCAGGAAGGCGATGATCAGCGCGCCGATCACGATGCGCTGGCTCATCTCGAGCACGCCGGAGTCGAACACGCTGCCGAGCACGGCGGCCCCGAGCCGCGACAGCAGCAGCGGGAACACGACGATGAAGGCCGCGCCGATGAAGGCACCGCGCAGCGAGGCCAGCCCGCCGATGATGATGATGAACAGGATCTGGAACGAGCGATCGAGGTTGAAGCCGGCCGGCTCGACCGTGCGGAGGTAGGCGAACGCCCAGAGCACGCCGGCGACGCCGATCAGGAACGACGAGAAACCGAAGGCGAGCAGCTTCGTCCGCAACAGCGGCACGCCGATCACCTTGGCCGCGACCTCGTGGTCGCGCACCGCGATGAAGTTGCGCCCGGTCTGCGAGGCCAGCAGGCGTGCCGTCAGCGCGGTCGCGATCGTCACGATCGTCAGCGAGAACACGTAGCGGCCGGTGGCCGAGGAGAACGTCAGGCTGCCGATGCGGAGCACCGGCGCGTCGATGACGCCGGAGGCATTGTCATTGGAGAACCAACCGAACTTGGTCAGCGCCCACTGCACGAAGAACTGCGCCGCCAGCGTCGAGACCGCGAGATAGAAGCCGCGCAGCCGCAAGCTCGGCAGGCCGAACACGATGCCGACGGCAGCGGCGATGCCGCCGGCCAGCACGATATCGGCGAGCAGCGGCAGGCCCGGCAATCTCAGATTGAGATTGTAGGCCGCATAAGCCCCGACCGCGAGGAACGCAGCCGAGCCCAGCGACACCTGGCCGGCATAGCCGGTCAGCACGTTGAGCCCGACCGCAGCCAATGCCAGCGCCAGGAACGGCGTCAGCACTGCGTCCATCAGGTAGTCCGAGCCGATCCACGGCACGACGCCGTAGCCGAGCAGGAGCAGCAGCACGACGCTGAGCAGGTTCGGAGTGAGCCAAGCGAGCCGCGAAGGCGTCAGAGCGGTTTCGGTGATCGTGCTCATCACACCCGCTCCACCAGCTTCTGGCCGAACAGGCCGGAGGGGCGCACCAGCAGCAGCGCCAGCGCGACCACATAGGCCGCCCACGCCTCGATGCCGCCGCCGAAGAACGGCCCGACATAGACTTCGGCGAGCTTTTCGATCGCGCCGATCAGGAGGCCGCCGACGATCGCGCCGGTGATGGAATCGAAGCCGCCGAGCACCAGCACCGGCAGCGCCTTGAGCACCACCAGCGACAGCGAGAACTGCACGCCGAGCCGCGCGCCCCACAGCAGCCCCGCGACCAGCGCGACGATGCCTGCGGCCGTCCACACCGCGGCCCAGACGCGCGGCAATCTCAGTCCGACCGCGAGCGCGGCGAACTGATCATCGGCGACCGCGCGAAACGCGAGGCCGGTCCGGGTGTAGCGGAAGAACAGCGTGAACAGCGCAACCAGGCTGCCGGCCACGGCGGCGGCGAACAGGTCGAAGCGGCTGATGAACACGCCAGCGATGTCGAAGGGAATGTCGCTGACGCCAATCTCGAGCCCATGGACCTGCGTACCCCAAAGCAATTGCGCGGCGCCCTCGATGACGTAGGACAGGCCGAGCGTCGCCATGAACAGCGTGATCGGCGGCTGGTTGATCAGCGGCCGCAGCACGGCGCGCTCGATGGTGATGCCGAGCGCCACCATGATGGCGAGCGTCGCCAGCAGCGCCAGCGCGAACGGCGTGCCGCGCTCGACCAGGCTGACGAAGGTCAGCGCCGCGAACAGCAGCATCGCCCCTTGCGCGAAATTGAGCACGCCCGAAGTCTTGTAGATCAGCACGAAGCCGATCGCGACCAGCGAATACATCACCCCGGAGAGTAGGCCGCCGACCAGCACCTCGATCAGGAATTGATAGTCGAACATCAGATCGCAAGCTCCGTCTCGTCCTCGTGGGCGACGCCGAGATAGGCATCGATCACCGCCTGGTTGGTCTTGATCTCGGCCGGCGGCCCGTCGGCGATCTTGCGGCCGTAATCGAGCACGGCGATATGGTCCGAGAGATCCATCACGATGCCGATGTCGTGCTCGATCAGCACGATGGTGGTGCCGTAGCGGTCGCGCGCGCCGCGCACGTGCTGCGCCAGCTCCTGCTTCTCGCTCAAGGTGACGCCGGCGAAGGGCTCGTCGAGCAGCAGGAGCCTCGGACGCGCGACCAGCGCGCGCGCCAGTTCGACCCGCTTCTGCAGGCCATAAGGCAAGGTGCCGGCGATGCGGTCGCGGACCTCCTGGAGATGCAGGAAGCCGATCACCTCCTCTGCCGCCGCGCGATTGTCGGCTTCGATCCGCCGCGCCGCGGGCGTGCCGACGAGCTGTCGAAGGAAGCCGGCGCGGACCCGATGCGCCAGCCCCATCAGCACGTTGTCGAAGACCGAAAGTCCCTTGAACAATGCGAGGTTCTGGAAGGTGCGGGCGACGCCGTGACGCGCGAGCTGCGCCGTCGGCACCTGCCGGAACGCATGCCCGCCGAACCAGACTTCGCCCTGGTCCGGCCGGTACAGCCCGCTGACGACGTTGAGCAGCGAACTCTTGCCGGCGCCATTCGGGCCGATGACCGCGCGGATCTCGCCCTCCGCGACGTCGAGATCGACATCGCGGAGCGCCGTGAGTCCGCCGAACGACAGCGAGATGTTGGCGAGCCGCAGTACCGCGCGCGACTCGCCTGCAGTCTGCGCCGACGCGTCGGCCTGCTCCATCGCGAGCACTTGACGCGCTGTTCCTGGAGCCCAGGTCTCCAGAGCCAGCACGTCCAGCGGAGTGGTAAGCCCGCTCAACAGCATCGCGCTCGCCCTACTCCGCCGCCTGGACTTGCACGCCAGCCTTGGCCGCGGCTTTGGCTTCGAGCTCGCGCACCAGCGGGATCACGTGCTTGCCGAAATAGGCCACCTCCTCCTGGAAATGCAGGAAGCCGAGCAGAATGAGGTCGACGCCGACGTCCTTGAGCGCGACGATGCGCTCGGCGATCTGCTGCGGCGTTCCGATCAGGTTGGTCTTGAAGCCGTCATTGTACTGGACGAGATCCTCGAAGGTCGATTTCGCCCAATTGCCCTCGCGCTCCGGCGAGGCCTTGCCGGCATTGGCCACCTCATGCGCGAAGGCGTGCACGGCCTCGGGATTGGCGTGGTCGATGATGTCCTTGAGCACGGCCTGCGCCTCGGCCTCGGTGTCGCGCGCGATGGCGAAGGCGTTGACGCCGATCTTGACCTGATGGTTGTTGGCCTTCGCCTTGGCCCTGATGTCGTCGACCTGCGCCTTGATGCCCTCGACCGAATTGCCGTTGGTGAAGTACCAGTCGGAGACGCGCGAGGCCATGTCGCGCGCCGCGCGCGAGCTGCCGCCCTGGAAGATCTCCGGCTGCGGATCGATCGGCTTCGGCTTCAGCGAGTAGTTCGTGAAGCGATAGAAGTCGCCGCGCAGATTGAAATTGTCCTCGGTCCAGATGCCGCGTAAGGCGCGGATGAACTCCTCCGAGCGGCGGTAGCGCTCGTCATGATCGAGCCAGGGCTCGCCGATCGCGGCGAACTCGCCGCGGAACCAGCCGCTGACGATGTTGACGGCGACGCGCCCCTCGGTGAGATGATTGATGGTGGCGATCTGCTTGGCGACGACGGCCGGATGCCAGGGGCCGGGCAGGATCGCCGCGATCACCTTGAGCTTCGTCGTCGCCTCCAGCAGCGCGTGGCTGAACGAGACGGACTCGTGCTGATACTCGGCGCCATAGCCGGCGGTGAAGCGGATCTGGCTCAGCGCGTAGTCGAACCCGCTCGCCTCGGCAATCTGCGCCAGCTTCTTGTTGTAGCCGATGTCCCAGCTCGTGCGCTGCTCGATGTTGGAGATCACGAGGCCGCCCGAAACGTTGGGCACCCAATAGGCGAATTTGATCGACGAATCCTTGGTCGTCATAGGCTTCCCTCACTTGTCCTGATCGTCATGAATGCCGTTCCGCCTCGATGAGGACGGCCGCCGGCCTCTGCGCTGCCGGCTCGGCAGCACATTTCGGTTGACTTGATGATGTGGCGTGATGAGCAGGACATGCCTGCCAGGTGCCGAGGCGTCGTGCGCCTCGGCCGTCATGTCAGTGCATCAACAGAACCAGGCGCAGACCGTGCGCAACAGGCTTCCATTCATGCGCGAAAACGCATCGCTGGAGTCATGGCCGTTGTTGCCGATCATGCAAATCCCCTCTGTCAATCACTGTTCGACCGACGCACGAAGTGTCGCAGAGAAGTGCTGGTGCAGCGAGTCCAAGACCGTCTCTTTTTGAATGAGGAGGTAAAAACGTCTTCCGTAGTTTGGCGCGACGTGGATCAATTTTGCTTCCGCCCCTGTTTCAGTTCCGTCGCACGAAACCTCGCCGCCGGAGGCGAACTAATAAGTGCGAATTTCGGCTGTCCACCACTCGGAACAATCTCGAAATAAGAACAATGATACTGCCCGTCGGGCAAATCAGTACGAATTCTTTCAGGACATCTGAACATCCGGAGGTTGATTGGAGCGATCCAGCACTGCGCGCAGAAACGATTTTCTCTTGACGCATCAAGCTGATTTGGCCTGTCCAGTCCCGCTGTCACAAATATTCCGCTTTTCCTAATCCGGATTCGGTGGTCTTCTAGTCCCATCTCCCGCTCGCAGGAGGGGCGGTTCGCGGTCGTCACGGACGTTGAGCGGGAGGAGCGGTGAACGCGATGGCAGCGCAGCGCTTGTTGCGCCGACGAACGCCGTCGTCGCGTACGGTCAAGTCGCGTGGTCCTGGCATCCCGACGCTGATGCCGCGCTGGTGCGAAAGCATCATGCGCAACGGTGACCAGAACGCCCGGCGCACCGGGGAGAACGCGAAGCAGCCGTTAAGATCGCCGCGCGGGGAATGCCGGTTGTTCGGCTGAACCTGTGGTGACTGCCGCCTGCTTTTCTTGTTGCAGGCGGGCCATGGGTTGCGGCCAGCAGCCCGGCATTCCCCGCACCCTCCGTTTATGAGGAGGGCAAGACGGACGGATCACTCGGACGCCGCGCGTCGCGAGAATGCGAGATCATGTGCGAATGATAGAAAGCCCGAGTTTTGCGAGATGCCTCGGCACCCCCCGCTGTCATTCCGGGGCGCGCGCAGCGCGAACCCGGAATCCATACTCGCGAACGGGGTCGTTGAGCGAGCTGGAGCCACCAGCACGCCTCACACGACCGCTCGTGGTTATAGAGTCCGGGTTCGCGCTGCGCGCGCCCCGGAATGACGATGTGGAAAGACCGCGGCCCCACCGACTGCCGTCATGCCCGCGAAGGCGGGCATCCAGTACGCCGCGGCTTCTCGGTCGATCCCGATGGGCTTCGACGCGGCTACCACTGCAAGGGCGCGCCGCAGTTTCAGCGAACGCGGCAAGCCGGACGATGACGGTGAGTTTGGAGTGGGAGCAGACGGCCAACCCAGGCAGGAGCAAGCCACGCACAGTCCCCGGCACAATTCCCCGTCACAACAGTTTCGCACTTACGAACAGCGTCCGCACCGCGTTGGTCGCCTGCACGGTCATGATGGCGTTGTCGGCCGCCGCCTGCAGCGCCGACATCGCGGCGTCGTGCAGCGACTTGAACTCCATCCATTCGACGGCGTTGAGACTGGTGAGGAACTGATGCGCCTGCCCGACCGTCGAAATCACGACCGGCTTGCCGTTCACCTTGATGTTGAACGTTGTACGCAGACGCGTTTCCGACTTTGCGGGATCAATCATGAAGACCTTCCGGAAGATGCGACCGGCGTTGCCGCCGAGGTCGCGCCGGGGCCAAGCAACAAGCCGTCACTCGGTCTTCTGCGCGGTCCGCGTCGGGGTACCAGCCTCGAGCCCGACGACGACGACGAGTCGGTTGAACTCGCCGTCATCATACGCCTTCAGGAAGCGATCGTAATTCTTGATCGAGACGCAGCCGTTCGAATCGCCCTCCGGACCGAGCATATAGGGGTGGGTCAGAAGGCCGCTGCGGCCGAGGGTCGTGCCCTCGACGACGTTCATGCGCAGGGCGCGCACGCCGTGGAACGGCTTTTCGCGCGGCTTCAGGTCGTAGGTCGCGGGCGGCGTCGCGCCGACCATGCGCTGGTTCACGTGCTCCGGATCGTCGCGCAGGCTGCCCATTCCGGAATGCGCCTCGAGCCCGATGCCCGAGGGCAGATAGACCATCTTGGCCTTGATGTCGTAGACGGCGGTCCTCTCGTAGCCGAGCGCCGCGAGATCGACGCCGGAGCGGACGATACCGGCGTCCGGGCCGAGCGAGGCGAACTTGGTCGGGCTCGGGAGCAGATCCGTCAGCTTCTGCAGGATCGACCGGTCATCGGCGCGCCCCACCGCTTCGGCCGCGCTCGCCGAAACCAGGCTGGTCGGCATGTTCGCAAGCGACGGGCGCGGACGCGGCAGCGGAACGCCGGGGGCAGGCATCGCAACCGTATTGCCTTCCGTCAGCATCGGCCGCCAGTCGGCATTGTTGGGATCGCGCGCATTCGGATCACGCGACTCCATGCCCTTCACCAGCGCGGCACGGGCATCCAGCAACTGACGATCGGTGCCGCGCAGCGCAAAGCGGTCGAGCGCGCGCACCGCGTCCTTTTCGGAATAGGCAGTCGCCGAAGCGGACGCCGGCGCAAACCGGGTTTCGAAGCTGATCGCCGGCGGCGGTGCGGCGGGCGCCGTGGCGGTGGCGACAGACGCCTGCTCGCTGCTCGCACCCACCCATGCGGCTGCGCCCGCGGCGATGGCCAGGGCGGCGAGCACGAGCGCGATCGCTTCGGAGCGCCCGAAGCGGCCACGCGTCAACAGCACCTCTACGCTTGCTTCACTGGAAGCCATCACGTCCCCGATATACCCCCCTTTCGGACCACCCGCGGAGGATGTCCGACCCCAAGGGGTACGATTCGACCCGTCATGACATAGGATGGCAAGAGTGCGGCATAATCTAGACAAAGGCCAGCCCCGATTGATCCCGGACAGCGGCCGGATGGCGCCCGGCAAAACCCGGGGGATGCCGGGGCGCCTCAGCGATTATTTCGATATCTCAACAGGTTGGAGATGCCGATGACCGAAGATGCCGCCGACCTTGGCCGATTTGCCGAGGCACAGAGTTCGATTTATTCCCGCGTGACCGCCGAACTTGCGGCCGGACGGAAGCAAAGCCACTGGATGTGGTTCATCTTTCCGCAGGTTGCAGGATTGGGCAGCTCCGCAATGGCGCAGCGCTATGCGATTCAGTCGCGGGCGGAGGCGGAGGCCTATCTGGCCGATGCCGTGCTCGGCAGCCGGCTGGTCGAATGCACCCGTCTCGTCCTCGCCGTGGAAGGCAGATCGCTGCGCGAGATCATGGGCTCGCCCGACGATGTGAAATTCCGTTCCTGCATGACGCTGTTCGACTCGGTGCGTCCAAACGCGGAATTCGCAACCGCGCTCGATCGCTACTGCGATGGCGAGCGCGATCCGCAGACCCTGGCCTTTCTGCAACGCGGCAGCCCCTAGCGCCGCGCGTCACAGCGGCGTCATCGGTAGCATGCTGATGAGCGACAGCCGCATCCGCCGGATTTCAGGTGATAGCCGGAATGCGAAACTTGATCGCGCCAAGATTTGCGGCTCCCATCCGCCGCATTGATTGTCCCAAGGAGACACGCTCATGAAGAAGTTTTTCCTGATTGCCGCGCTCGCGACCTTCGCCGCCGGTTCCGCCTTCGCCGAGGACAGCTGCGAGACCAAGGCCGTCGGCAAGGACGGCAAGGCGCTGTCCGGCGCGGCCAAGACCTCTTTCATGAAGAAGTGCATGGCCGATGCCTGCGAGGTGAAGGCGGTCGGCTCCGACGGCAAGAAACTCGCCGGCGCTGCCAAGACCAGCTTCATGAAGAAGTGCGAGGCTGGCGGCTGAGAGATCCGCTCGCGACACTGACACCCCGCCGGGACGCCGGCGGGGTGTTTGACAACCATCCCGCAGGTTCCATCGGAGGGAGCGTACCGCAGCCTTCTTTGACATGGTATATTGTCAGCCGAACTCCACATCGAGCTGCTCATGCCCTTTTACACCATCCTGATGTCGACGCCGAACGAGGCCTGTACCGCGTGAGTTCCGTGGAGGCCGACGCGCTCCGCCAGCGCCTGCTGGAGCTTGAAACCGAGAATGCCCGCCTGAAGGCGCGGTTCGCCGCCGACGCCGGCAAGCGCGCCGAAGCCGAAACGGCCCTCGCCGAAAGCGAGGAGCGCTACCGCACGCTGTTCAACTCGATCGATGAAGGCTTCTGCATCATCGAGTTCTTCGACGGCCCGCACGGCCCGCTCAGCGACTACGTCCATGTCGAGGCCAATCCGGCCTATGCGCTGCATGCCGGCATTCCGAACGTTGTCGGGCAGAAGGTGCGCGAGATGGTGCCCGATGAAGCCGACGGCTGGGTTGAGCTGTATGGCGGCGTGTTGCGCACCGGCGAGCCGATCCGGTTCGAGCGCGAGCTGGTCGCGACCGGCCGCTATCTCGAGCTCGCGGCCTTCAGGGTCGAGCCGGCAACGAGGCGGCAGGTCGCGGTGCTGTTCCAGGACATCACAGCGCGCAAGCGCGCCGAGGCCGCGCTGCAGGAGATCAACGACACGCTGGAAGCGCGTGTCGTCGCGGCGCTCGCCGAGCGCAAGCTGCTCGCCGACATCGTCGAGGGCACCAATGCCTTCGTGCAGGTGGTCGACATGCAGTTCCGGCTGATCGCGATCAACGGCGCCGCCACCCAGGAGTTCGAACGCATCTTCGGCCTGCAGCCGAAAGTCGGCGACGATCTGGTCGCGCTCTTCAACCATCTTCCCGAGCACCAGGCTGCCGTCCGCGCCGTCTGGTCGCGCGCCCTGGCGGGCGAGGAATTCGTCGAGGTCGGCGAGTTCGGTGTGAGCGGCCGCGACCGCCGTTTCTACGAGCTGCGTTTCTCCGGGCTGCGCGACGCCACCGGACAGCAGATCGGCGCCTATCAGTTCGCCTATGACGTCACCGAGCGTCTGCACGAGCAGGCGCGGCTGCGGGAGGCCGAGGAGGCGCTGCGCCAGTCGCAGAAGATGGAGGCGGTCGGGCAACTCACCGGCGGCATCGCCCATGACTTCAACAATCTGCTGACCGGCATCATGGGCTCGCTGGAAATGTTGCAGACGCGGATGCGGCAAGGCCGTTTCTCCGAGGTCGACCGCTATGTCGCCGCCGCCCAGGGCGCCTCGAAGCGCGCGGCGTCCTTGACGCACCGCCTGCTGGCGTTCTCGCGCCGCCAGACGCTCGATCCCAAGCCCACCGACGTCAACCGGCTGGTGATGGGAATGGAGGAACTGGTCCGCCGCACCGTCGGCCCGCAGATCCATCTCGAGGTGGTGACCGCCGGCGGTCTCTGGCCGGCCTTGATCGACTCCTCGCAACTCGAAAGCGCCCTGCTCAATCTCTGCATCAATGCGCGCGACGCGATGCCCGAGGGCGGCCGCATCACGATCGAGACCGCCAACAAATGGCTCGACGACCGTGCTGCGCGCGAGCGCGACCTGCCGCCCGGCCAATACATCTCTCTCTGCGTCACCGATACCGGCACCGGCATGACGCCCGACGTGATCGAGCACGCCTTCGATCCGTTCTTCACGACCAAGCCGATCGGCCAGGGCACGGGCCTTGGCCTGTCGATGGTCTACGGCTTCGTGCGCCAGTCCGGGGGACAGGTGCGGATCTATTCCGAGATCGGCCATGGCACCACGATGTGTCTCTATTTCCCGCGCCACTATGTCGGCGAGGCGGAAGCCGCCGATTCCGCGCACACGAGTGCGGGGACGTCGGCGCGAACCGGGCAGACGATTCTCGTCGTGGATGACGAGCCGACGGTGCGCATGCTGGTGATGGAGGTGCTCGACGAGCGCGGCTATGCCGTGATCGAGGCCAAGGACGGACCGACGGGATTGGTGGCGCTGCAGTCCAATGCGCACATCGACCTGCTGGTCACCGATGTCGGTCTGCCCGGCGGCATGAACGGCCGACAGCTTGCGGACGCGGCGCGCGCGACGCGGCCGGATCTCAAGGTGCTGTTCATCACCGGCTATGCGGAGAATGCGATCCTGGGCAGCGGCCAGCTTGCGCCGGGCATGCAGGTGCTGACCAAGCCGTTCGACGTCGAAGCGCTTGCAAACCGGGTAAGAGAAATGATCGAGGGCTGAACAGGACCGATGTCATCGCGCATCGCGATCCGGCGCCGGAGTGCCGCCGCTGCAGGGTTGGCCTTGTTGGGCCTGGTGACGCTTGGACCGGCCTTCGCCGCACCACCGGAGACCGTCTACTTTGCAGGCGGAGACGGCACCGAGCTGACAGCCTATCTGTTCAAGCCGGCCGGCAACGGTCCGTTCCCAGCGATCGTCATGCTGCATGGACGCGGCGGCCCCTACTCGTCGAACGTCAACAAGGATTGCGCGCTCGTCTCACGCAACGCACCAGCGTCGCCCTGCAATGCCGGCTCGTTGTCGAAGCGGCACATGATGTGGGGCAACTCCTGGGCGGAGCGCGGGTACGTTGCACTGCTGCCCGACAGCTTCGGACCGCGTGGCAAGGCGCACGGCTTCGGCCGCCACACCCATGACGATCCGGATCGCGACGATGTCAACGAACGCACGGTGCGGCCGCTCGATGCCGAGGGCGCGCTGGCCTATCTGCGCCAGCGAAGCGAAGTCATGCCGAGCCGCATCCTGCTGCAGGGCTGGTCCAACGGCGGCAGCACCGCGCTGAACGTGCTGTTCCGCCAGGGCACGTCGACAGCTGGCTTTCGCGGCGCGCTGGTGTTCTACCCCGGCTGCGGCGACAAATCGCTGCTCGGCCCGACGCTCACCTCGCGCGTGCCGATCCAGCTGTTTCTCGCGGCCGATGATGAGGAGGTGTCACCGACGCTGTGCAGCGCGATGGCCGATCGGTCCCGGCAAGCCGGCACGGCGATCGATGTCACGATCTACCCCGGCGCGACGCACGGCTTCGATGAACCGTCCGCCAGCCGGCAATCCGTCCCAGGCAATCGCCCGGCGATGGACGACACGCTCAGGCGCGCCGCGTCGCTTGCCTCCGAATGGCTGAAACAATGACCCACGGCCGGGCCCTCAGCTCCGCAAGCCGGGCGCCTCGTGACCGCTGCGGGCAACATATTCGGTGTAGCCGCCGCCATATTGATGCAGCCCGTCGGGCGTCAGCTCCAGCACGCGATTGGACAGCGCCGCGAGGAAGTGGCGATCATGCGAGACGAACAGCATGGTGCCCTCGAAGTTCGACAGCGCGGAGATCAGCATCTCCTTGGTCGCCATGTCCAGATGGTTGGTCGGCTCGTCCAGCACCAGGAAGTTCGGCGGATCATAGAGCATCTTGGCCATCACCAGCCGCGCCTTCTCGCCGCCCGACAGCACCCGGCAGCGCTTCTCGACGTCATCGCCCGAGAAGCCGAAGCAGCCCGCCAGCGCGCGCAGCGAGCCTTGGCCGGCCTGCGGGAACGAATGCTCCAGCGACTCGAACACGGTGTCCTCGCCGTCCAGGAGATCCATCGCGTGCTGCGCGAAGTAGCCCATCTTGACGCTGCCGCCGATCGTCACCGAGCCGTCATCGGGCTCGGCCGTGCCGGCGATGAGCTTCAGCAAGGTCGATTTGCCGGCGCCGTTGACGCCCATCACGCACCAGCGCTCGCGGCGGCGGATCGTGAAATCCAGCCCCTCATAGATGCGGCGGCTGCCATAGCTCTTGGACACCTTCTTCAGCGCCACCACGTCCTCGCCCGACCGCGGTGCCGGCAGGAAGTCGAACGCCACGGTTTGCCGTCGCTTCGGCGGCTCGACGCGCTCGATCTTGTCGAGCTTCTTGACCCGGCTCTGCACCTGGGCCGCGTGCGACGCCCGCGCCTTGAAGCGCTCGATGAACTTGATCTCCTTGGCGAGCATCGCCTGCTGGCGCTCATACTGCGCCTGCTGCTGCTTCTCGTTCAGCGCCCGCTGCTGCTCGTAGAAATCGTAGTCGCCCGAATAGGTCGTGAGCTGGCCGGCGTCGATCTCGATGACCTTGTTGATGATGCGGTTGATGAACTCGCGATCGTGCGAGGTCATCAGCAGCGCGCCCTCGTAACCCTTGAGAAAGTGCTCCAGCCAGATCAGGCTTTCGAGATCGAGATGGTTCGACGGCTCGTCGAGCAGCATGACGTCGGGACGCATCAGAAGGATGCGGGCCAGCGCGACGCGCATCTTCCAGCCGCCGGACAAAAGGCCGACGTCCTTGTCCATCATCTCCTCGGAGAAGCCGAGGCCGGCCAGCGCCTCGCGGGCGCGGCTGTCGAGCGCGTAGCCGTCGAGCTCCTCGAACCGCGCCAGCACCTCGCCATAGCGCGCGATGATCTCGTCCATCTCGTCGGCGCGCTCGGGATCAGCCATGGCGGCCTCGAGCTCCTTGAGCTCGGCGGCGACCGAGGACACCGGCCCTGCCCCGTCCATCACCTCGGCCACGGCGCTGCGGCCGGACATCTCGCCGACGTCCTGATTGAAATAGCCGATCGAGATGCCGCGATCGGTCGACACCTGGCCCTCGTCGGGCTGGTCACGGCCCGAGATCATCCGGAACAGCGTCGACTTGCCGGCCCCGTTGGGGCCGACCAGCCCGATCTTCTCGCCGCGCTGGAGCGCGGCGGAGGCTTCGATGAACAGGATCTGGTGGCCGACTTGCTTGCTGATGTTATCGAGGCGGATCATAGGGGCTCAGGCGGTGGACGGGATGCCGCCGCTCTTAGTCGATGCGCGCCCCCGGTGGAAGGCGCAATTTTGCACCGCAACCGGCGCCCCCGTCTGCCCCGGTCAGCGGCCCTGTGGCCGGAAATCCTGGTTGCCGAACGGCTTGTCGGTCGGGATCCGGATCGCGACGAAACCGCGATCCATGGTGGCGTGGCAGGCATTGCAGCCCGATGTCAGCTCGGTCACGGCGGAGGCGAAGCGCTTGCCGTCCTTGGCAGCGATCGCGTCCGAAATCGACTGGATCGGCTGGCTCAGGGTCGTCACGTTGTTCACCGGCAGACCCGTATAGAAGATCGCCGCATCCGTGAGGCTTTGCTTCAACTGGGCCAGCTCATAGCCGGCCAGATCCCAGTTCTTGGCTTGGCCGGCGAACCACAGCTTGGCGTGCCTGACCTGCACCAGATTCATGATGTCGCCGAGACGCGGCAGATATTGGTCTGCACTGGAGCGCGATGGCACCGCCGCGAGCGACACGATCGAACAGGCCAGCGCCACACCTGCAGCCCACTTGCGATACGTCATTCGATCCCTCGCTTCCCAGATCCGAACCACTGCGATCCGAGATGGACATACCGCCGTCCCAGCGCACGGGACTTGCGATTGATCAAGGGCGGCCATACCGGCTTGGCCTCGGCCGACCGACCTCCAAAACGAATGATCCGCCGGAGCGGTTGCTCCGGCGGATCATCACGTCAGCCCCGGCCCCGGGGTATGATGTTCGGCGTCTTAGGCTGCGGCTTTCGCGCCGGTCGGAACCGTCGCGATCGTCTTCAGGACCTGAGACGCGATCTGGTAGGGGTCGCCCTGCGAGTTCGGACGGCGGTCTTCCAGATAGCCCTTATAGGCGTTGTTCACGAACGAATGCGGCACGCGGATCGAGGCGCCACGGTCGGCCACACCCCAGCTGAAGGTGTCGATCGAAGCGGTCTCGTGCTTGCCGGTCAGACGCATGTGGTTGTCCGGTCCGTACACGGCGATGTGGTCGGCGCGGGCCTCCTTGAAGGCGTCCATCAGCTTCTCGAAGTACTCCTTGCCGCCGACTTCGCGCATGTGCTTGGTCGAGAAGTTGCAGTGCATGCCCGAGCCGTTCCAGTCGGTGTCGCCGAGCGGCTTGCAGTGGAACTCGATGTCGATGCCGTACTTCTCGGTCAGGCGCAGCATCAGGTAGCGGGCCATCCACATCTGGTCGGCGGCGGTACGCGAGCCCTTGCCGAACACCTGGAACTCCCACTGGCCCTTCGCCACCTCGGCGTTGATGCCTTCGTGGTTGATGCCGGCCGCGAGGCAGAGGTCGAGATGCTCTTCGACGATCTTGCGGGCGACATCGCCGACGTTCTTGAAGCCGACGCCGGTGTAGTACGGACCCTGCGGAGCCGGATAGCCATACTCGGGGAAGCCGAGCGGACGGCCGTCCTTGTAGAAGAAGTACTCCTGCTCGAAGCCGAACCATGCATCCGGATCATCCAGGATGGTCGCGCGGGCGTTCGACGGATGCGGGGTCTTGCCGTCCGGCATCATGACTTCGCACATCACCAGCACGCCGTTGGTACGGCCGGCATCGGGATACACGGCGACCGGCTTCAGCACGCAGTCGGAGCTATGGCCTTCGGCCTGCATCGTCGACGAGCCGTCGAAGCCCCAAAGAGGCAGCTGTTCCAGGGTCGGGAAAGAGGAAAATTCCTTGATCTGTGTCTTGCCGCGCAAATTCGGCACCGGCTTGTAGCCGTCGAGCCAGATGTACTCGAGCTTGTATTTCGTCATTGAGCCTCTCTGTCTTATCGAAAGGTGGGAGCCCAGCAATCGAAGGCTCCCCGCTTACCCGGCCACGATCGGCCAGCGCACTCTTAAGCACGGAACGTGCCAACTGCCGCGACCTCCCGCCGCAGGCAAGGCGCGCAATCCCGGCCCCCCACGGCCCTACCGGCACACTCACAGGGTGCGGCAAAGCGGCGCGCCCGGGATTGCACGGAGCGCATGGCGACGGAACGGTGTTGTCAAAAACCCGCTTGATTCCTTGGCATTGCGGCGGCGCGAAAAACGCCGCGAACAAGGCGTCAGCAGTTCCTCGACATTTTTGAAAAGATTACCGCCAATCCTCGCAACCTTCAGTCCGGCTCAAGGGTTAGTCAGGTGCCCGTTGCTTTGCAGGAGGCAAATCCATGAATGCCTCAGAAATACGCAAAATGTGATTTCGTTTTCATCATATTGCATTCCCCGGGGCAGCCGCCGATATCGCAAGTGGTAACCACAAGAGAACGAGTCGGGCGCACCATCATCATTGCCCGATGGGAAGGAGACTTGGAGTATGGACACCAATGTGAACGAGGGATCCGCACGGATCTATCAATTTCCGCGCGGAGGGCGGGCCGGTGTTGCGCCCCGCTCACCCGGAGTAACGTCTGCGCGGACGGTTGCGCCGTCAATCCAACCGACGATCTACAGCGGCAGCTGGTATCACGACGAGGCCATCCAGGAAGCCAAGCCGGCATGGGATCGCTAATGTCAGGCTGTACGTTGACGCAATGGCGCCACTGCTGAAGGGCCGCACCGATGAGGTTGCGGCCCTTGCTTTTTTGATCCTGTCCGGATGTGCTACAGCCGCTCGCAAACGGCCGCGGGCCGCCGCGCATGCCGGATCATGGTCCGGCCATCGCGGGTCAGGATCAACGTGACACCGCCGCCCGCATAACGTTGGCCCGACACGGCCATTCTGCGCGCCAGCGTCACCTCGCCGCCGTCGATCTGCATGAAGGCCCGGGCATCGTAAGGATAGAAGCCGACGATGAATCGCGTGCCGTCGGCGCAGCCATAGCTCGTGACAGACTGCGCGACCGCAGGGACCGCAGCGCCCGCGATCGCTGCGAACGACACGGCTGTGGTCATGATCCACTTCATCGAGCCCCCTGCTCCCTGATACGCATACGCTTCCCCGCTGAAAACAGCGCGCACGAACTTTCGCACAGGAAGCCTGCGTGTCATAGACTACCGGAATGTCCGATCCTCATCCCCGCCATCTCGGCCTTCACGGCGCCAGCAACTTCAGAGATCTCGGCGGGTATCCGAGCCGCGCTGGCGGGCATGTGCGCTGGCGGCAGCTGTTTCGGTCGAACCATCTCGGCCAGTTGACGGAGACCGACATCGCTGCCGTGCGTGGGCTCGGCATCCGCACGGCCTTCGACTTCCGTGGGCGTGACGAGCGTTTGGCGGGCATCTGCGCGCTTGACGAGATCAGCGTGCGCTCCGTGCCGATCGAGCCGAGCGTCGTTCCCGCCTTGCGGGCGCGGGCAGCGGCCGGGCAGCTCACGGCCGAGGCTGCCTTGGACCTCATGCGGGAGTCGTATCGCAACTACATCCGCAGCTACACGCCCCGCTTCCGCGCGCTGTTCGATCATCTCATCCAGGACGACGCTCCCCTGGTGATCCATTGTACAGCCGGCAAGGACCGCACGGGCGTCGCGTGTGCGCTCATCCTGCAGGCGCTCGACGTCCCCCACGAGATCATTCTGCAGGACTACCTGCTGACCAACGAATTGTATCGCCGCGAGGGCGTGGCCCACCCTGATCTCCCCCTCGAAGTCTTCCAGGCGATCGGGACGGTGCAGGCCTCGTTCCTGGAGGCGGCATTCGACACCATGCGCGACGATTTCGGTGACATCGACACCTATCTGGGTGATGGCCTCGGTCTCGACGATCCGGCGCGCGCGGCGTTGCGGGAGCGCTACCTTACGGCATGAGGCGCCCTTTCAATCAGGCAGCTTGGCGCGCTCGACTGTCACGATGCGCGCCGCAGCGGCGGACTTGACGGTACTGATCGTCATCTCCACCCGGAAGCCTAGCGACGGCTTCGCGCTCTTTGGGATGAACAACATCGCCGCGAAGCTGAGATGCCCGTCGGCGTCGAGCTTCACCGGCAGATCCTCCCGAAC
Organism: Bradyrhizobium sp. HKCCYLR20261; assembly: GCF_051168435.1. NCBI lineage: Bacteria > Pseudomonadati > Pseudomonadota > Alphaproteobacteria > Hyphomicrobiales > Nitrobacteraceae > Bradyrhizobium > Bradyrhizobium sp. HKCCYLR20261. Next base: position 102,030 of record NZ_JBNPUZ010000017.1, on the reverse strand, counting down.
CCGAAACACACGGCTCTTGTCGGATGCTTGCGGACTCCTGGCGCGGACAGCGCCTTCCGTCAGATCGTGCAGGTCGAGCGTGACGACCGAAGCGTCGCTGATCGCGTAGAACCGGAACGAGTCGGTTTGCCAGCGGCTGTTCGCGACTTCGACCACCGCTCGGCTGTCCGGCGACCACGCCGCAACCAAGTCGTAGCGGTTCGCCCGCATTTCGCCGGTCGCCCAATAGGCGCCCCCGAGCCGGCCGAGAACGTCGCCCTCCGGCAGTTTGATCAGCACATTCTCCACGTCGCCGGGCGGCTCGGCCTGGCCCGACGGCAGTCCGGCTGACGTTCGCCAGCCGAAACCGAACTTGCGCGACGGAGCGATGGTATCAGGGAAGACCCGAATGGCATCCCTGCCCTCGCCGCAGATGAAGCTGCGCGACTGATCAGGAACGCAGGCTGCCCCAGCGGCGAGACATGACAAGAGTGTCTGGAGGGCAGCGGCGATGAGAGTGGCGAGGCGGCGCATGGCTCAGCATGTTAGCTGCAGGGCCCATGGGGCGCACGCCGGACTTTTGCGGTCTTGCAACTGCTGTATTCGCTGAAGGACGAGCGAGCGGTGGTCAGACGCGCTCGCGCGCGTCGATCAAGCCGCCTCGATGTCGGCCGTTTCGGCAGCTTCCATGGCATCGAGATCGGCAATCACTTCCTCGAAGGCGGAAATCGCCTGTTGCACGGCCGCGATCTGCATCAGCTCCCAGCCGGTGACCGGACCCGCACGGTTCTGCAAGGCCACCACGAGATCGCGACGCTGCTCCTTCAACTGCACCAGCGGCAAACCATGGTCCGGCAGATGTCTCATCATGACAAAGCTCCAACGCCCCTTAAGCGGCACAGCGTCAGGCTAGCCGTCCACGCTGGCGATCCACTTACGAAAGTCCGGAGAATTTTAGCGATCAGGCCAGCGGCGCTGGCGTCGCCATGATGGCACGGGCCAGAATCAAGCTGATCTTCGCCGTGGCCGCTTCGCTCAGATGAAGGCGATCGTCGTGCCCGTCGTCGAGCGCCGACAGTGGGATCTTGCCGGTCTTGTGCCAGCCCTTCATCAGGTCCCAGCGCCGGAAGAGATTGACCTTGGCAGCCGACGTCACCTTTTCTATCCGCCGCTGGATCTCCTCGGCCCGGTCGAGGCGGTTCTGATAGGTCACGATCGCTGCCGTGTATTGCAGGTCCATGACGATGACCTCGACGGACAGCCCGGCCAACCATTGCAGGCCACGCCGCAACGCCGCCTCGACGGCATCGGGACTGTAGACCTCAGGGCGATAGGCCGCATTGGTGCCGACCTGCCAGATGACGAGGGAAGGATTCTCGGCGATCACGTCATTTTCGAAGCGCGACAGTTCCTCGGGAGACTCCTGTCCGCCGATGCCGCGATTGATAACGTCGATCATGCAGCCGAAGTTTGCCTTGCGCAGCGACTGCTCGAGACGGGCCGGAAATGCGACGATGTCATTTGTGCCAGCCGTGGACGACGAACCCAGCGCCACGATCCGGGTCTTGCGCCTGATCTCCAGACTTTGCCGGAAATGTCTGATCGAATGAGGGAAAGTAATAAAAACGTCGGGAAAATCGATGTCTTGTGCTGCGGTCATGGTCACCCCTGGCAAACCACGCTCTCTGATTGCAATTCCATGCCGCGTCCGCGCAGCCATTGCAACTCGTCGGCTTGCCAATAGTATTAGACGGTGGCGCTGCGGGGCGTGTGAACGGGGACCAGGGACGGAATGAACGGAGCAGTGATTGTCATTACGGGTGCGCAAGGAGCGCTCGGGCGCAGCGTTGCCGACCTCGCGCTGGCGCGCGGCGCGCATGTGGCCGGGATCGATCACGCGCAGGCTGAAATTCCGGCAAGCGACGACCGCATCGAACTGGGAGGCGTCGATCTCTCCGATCCGGACCAGGCCAAGGTCGCCATCGACTCCGTGGCCGCCCATTTCGGCACGCTGGACGCCCTGATCAACATCGCCGGCGCATTTGCATTCGAGACCACCGCCGAGGGCGACGACAGCGTCTGGGACAAGATGCATGCACGCAACCTGATGACCGCGCTGCACGCCTCCCGCGCCGCCATTCCGCATCTGGTGCGCTCCAATACGGGACGCATCGTCAACATCGGCGCGATGGGCGCGCTGCAGGCCGGCGCCGGCATGGGTCCTTATGCTGCCTCCAAGTCGGGCGTGCATCGGCTGACCGAGGCGCTGGCTGCCGAATGGAAGGGCAAGATCACCGTCAACGCGGTGCTGCCCTCGACGATCGATACGCCGGCCAACCGCGCCAGCATGCCGAAGGCCGATTTCGACAAATGGGTGACACCGCAGGAACTCGCGGAGGTCATTTTGTTCCTGGCCAGTGACGCCGCAAGCGGCGTGACCGGCGCGCTGATACCGGTGGTTGGCCGGGTGTAGAGCCCGCGCGTCACATCGAATACTGGACGCTGACACGACGAGTCTCGCCGGGCTAGACTCGCGCGCGCTGAGTCGCACTCATGGACCGCCCTTGGAAACCGCGCTCTACCTCCCCATCAAACGCTTCCTCGAAAACCTTGGCTTCCTGGTCAAGGGCGAGGTCGGCGGCTGCGACGTCGTCGGGCTGAAGGGCGATGATCCGCCGGTGGTCGTGATCTGCGAGCTAAAGCAGGCCTTCAACCTCGAACTGCTGCTTCAGGCGGTCGATCGTGCCGGCGCCTGCGACGAGGTCTGGGTCGCGGCCAATCTGTCCGCGCGCGGCAAGGGCCGGGAAAGCGACGCGCGTTATCGCAACCTGTGCCGCCGCCTCGGCTTCGGCATGCTGGCCGTCACATCAGCGGGCCAGGTCGAGGTGCTGGTCCCGCCGCCCACGACAGCGCCGCGCAAGAACCCGAAGAAGCGCTCGCGTCTGGTGATCGAGCATCAGCGCCGCAAGGGCGACCCCGTCGCCGGCGGCTCGACGCGCGCGCCGATCATGACCGCATACCGCCAGCAGGCGCTGGCCTGCGCTTCGGCCCTATCCGATGGACCGAAGCGCATCAAGGATCTGCGCGCCGACATTCCGGACGCATCGAAGATCCTCCAGCGCAACGTCTATGGCTGGTTCGATCGCGCCGAGCGCGGCGTGTACGGACTGACGAAAGCCGGACACGCGGCCTTGCGCCGGTGGCCTCAGGATATCCACATGACGAAGGCAGCGTTGCCGGATCGCGACATGGTGAATGCATAGCTGGGCTGCCCGGCCGATTTTATATTGCAATGCAACAATGCTGCTTCTAGGTATCCCGGACGATTCACGAGGCCACCATGAGCGAAGATTGGAACACCAAGTACGGTACGCGTCGCGTCAGGCGTGATCCCCCGACTTTGGAGGAGGCGATCTTCGCGGCGTCAGGCATCACCGACGACGTCCAGGCCCAGGCCGAGATCGCCTCGGCGCTGATGGGGATGCCGCTCGAGCAGGTGCTGCCCGAGGTCAAGAAGGCGAGCCGCGTCGCCGCGCGCACCAACACTCGTGTCATTACCGCCGACCAGGGCACGCAGCAGCGCGCCGTGGTGGTCGAGCGCCGCACGGTGCGCCGCTTCAACTTCGACAAGCGCACCGGCACCTGAGGCGCTTGCGCGCACAGCTCACCGGCGCGCGCATTCGTTTCATCCGCCCTGCTTTATCAAACGACAAAAGCGCGACAGCCATGAAGCTGCCGCGCTTTTTGTGTCGCCGAACCGTTCAGATCAAGCGGCGCGCTTGTCGTACATGCGCGTCATCAGCTTCCAGCAGGCGCGGTTCAGGTTGAAGAACGCGCGGGCCGCGGCGATCGGCGTGTCGATGACGAGCTTCGTCAGTTCGTCCTGCGGTTGCTCGGTGAGATCGATCGTACCGGTCGACTCGCCATGGCGGAATGCGAGATGCGCGCCGAACTTCAGCGCCAGCGCACGCATGGCGTGGTTCTGCGATCCCGTCGTCACGCGCAGCTTGCGATATCCCTTCCAGCGCGCTTCCGAGATGACGCGCTGAAACAGCAGGCTGCCAACACCGCGCCGGCGCACGCACGACTCCACGCTGAACGCGATCTCCGGAAGCCCGTCCTCGGACTGCTCCGGCGGATGCAATTCGGCCGCGCCGCGCACCATGCCGTTTTCCATGTAGGCGACGACGATGGTGCCGTCAGCCGCACAACGGGCCGCGTAGCGTTCGATGAAACTGTCATCGAGGAAGCCGTTGAAACGATCATGCCGGCTTTCTGAATCGAGCCGCAACAGATGATCGCGCAGCAGCGGCAGTTCCTCGTGCTGGCTGAGCGTCCGCACATAGCCGAAGCCCGGCCGGGGACGAAAAGTATCTACCTGTGACACTGCCAAAGACTCCTCTTCGAAGCCCTCCCGCACAGACGTCTTTCCCTAGACAGGGGCTATATTGTGCATCGCAGCATCCATTGCAAGCCCTGCTCTCTACGGTGAGATCATGCGGCCATGCGCGGATCGCGTGAGTTAACAACTCGTTTGTGTACGAATCATCACAGCACGAGCTGGGTCTGTGTCACGATCGCCACCAGCTTACCGTCATCGGTCTCGATTCGGGTCTGCCAGACCTGGGTCCGGCGGCCCCGATGCACCGGCGTCGCGGTCGCGGTCACGACGGTCCCTTCCCTGGCGCCGCCGATGAAGTTCGTCTTGCTCTCGATGGTGGTGGTGCCCTTGGCGTCCTCGGGCAGGTTGATCACCGTCGCTGCCGCGCCAACGGAATCGGCGAGCGCCATGACGGCGCCACCATGGATCGTGTGATGCAGCGTGCAGAGGTCGGGACGCACCTGCATGACCGCAACGACCCGCTCGGCGCTGGCCTCGGTGAAGACGACGCCCTTCAGTTCCGCGAACGGCATCTTCATCGACTTGATCTTGTCGAGCGGCGTCATGCTTCTCCCTCCTCTTCATCGCACAGCACCTCTTCGCGTGCCTTCAGCGCATCTGATGAGCCGAGCGTCCAACAGGAAGCAATGACCTCAGAGGTCATTGCGTCCCGGGTGGCTCTCCCGGCTCAGGCCTTCTCGATTCCGCACCACTCGGCGATGAACAGGGCCATCGTCTTGGTCGCGCGGCGCAGCGACTCGATCTCGACATATTCGTTGAAGCCGTGCATCGCCGCGCCGGTCGCGCCGAAGCACAGGCTCGGAATGTCGTAGTTGAGGCCGTAGAAGCGCGTGTCGGTCAGCGCCGTGAACACGAGGTCCTGCACCTCGCCGCCGAAGACCGCATTGAAGGCGCGGCCGAACGCGGCTTCGGGCTCGGCCGAGTTGGTCAGCTCGTAGCCTTCCGAGAGGAATCCGGACCATTCCACGACGGGCGGGTTGTTGGAGAGGAAACGATGATCGCGCGACGCGGCAGCGATGCAGGCGAGGATCTCGTCCTGACATTCCTTGACCGACCAGCCCGGCAGGATCGCGATGCGGCAATCGACGTCGCACCAGGCCGGCACGCTCGAGGCCCAGTCGCCGCCCTTGATGATGCCCGGGTTGAAGTTGATCGGATGGTTCAGCGTCTTGAAGTGCCGGTCGCGCTTGGCGCGCTCGTTCCAGTCGGCTTCGAGCTTCTCCAGCGCATGGATGAGATGATAGCTCGCCTTGATCGCGTTGGCGCCGATACCCGCCTCGAACACATGGGCTGGAATGCCGCGCACCTTGATGCGGAACCAGATCACGCCGACCTGGGATCGCACCATCTTCTCGCTGGTCGGCTCCGGAATGAAGCAGGCATCGGCGCGATAGCCGCGCTGCAGGGTCGAGAGCGCGCCGATGCCGGTGCTCTCCTCCTCGATGACCGACTGGAGATGGATGCGCGCCGTCGGCTTGAGGCCGGCGGCCTTGATCGCATCGAGCGCGTAGAGCGCGCCGATCGTGCCCGACTTCATGTCGCAGGCGCCGCGGCCATACATCCGGCCGTTGCGGATCACCGGTGAAAACGGCGGCGTCTCCCACATGTCGAGCGGGCCCGCGGGCACCACGTCGCAATGCCCCTGCAGGATCAGCGAGCGTCCGGCCGTGGTCGCCGGCCGATAGGTTCCGACCACGCTGCGCGCCTTCGAAAAATCATGCTCGATCGGACCATAGCCGCGCATGTCCTTGAGCTCGTCGAGAGCGATGTGCCAGTCGTCCACCTCGTAGCCGCGTTCGCGCAGGAGATCGCCGAACATGTCCTGGCATGGTCCTTCGGCGCCACGGGTCGAGGGGATGGAGACGAAGTCGCTGGTGGTCGCAAGCTGGCGGTCGAAGCCGGCGTCGACTGCGTCGAGAATGCGCTGCGTGGTGTCCGAAGTAATCATGCTGGTCCGAAATCCCATTGCTGAAGGCCGCAGCAAATCACAATCCCGCGCGTCCGTGCACCCAATTTGCCGCTGCTTTCAGAATCGCAGGTCTCCCCGTACATTGGCGCATGCGCGCGAGCGCGGATTCTGGAACTCGGCATGTCGGACCATCGCAACATTCTCTATTTCCTGCTCGGCATTCTCACCGCCGCTGTCGTCGTGCTCGGCTACAACTTCTATCAGTCGAAGCGGCAGCCCGACGGATTTCAGATCAATGTCGGCCCGAACGGTGTGAAGATCGAGGGGAAGTGATGCGTGACGTGCTGTCTTTGCGCTTGCCGGTCGCTGTATTCAGCCTGACCGTCTCGGCGAGTCTCCTCGCCGCCCCCGCACAAGCCCAATATGTCGGGCGCGAGCAGGACATCACCGATCTCCGGCTCGGGCAGCGCGTGATGGTCGATGACGGCACCTGCCCTGCCGGCCAGGTCAAGGAGGTTTCCGGCTCCAGGATGGCGGAAACCGGCATCGTCCGCAGCGTGAAATGCGTGCCGCGCTTCGGGCCGAAGAAGAAGTAGGCGGCCCCACCAACAGCATCTCCTGCCGCCTTTCCTCTCAATGTGACATGCCGCACAGTGCTGCAGGCATGGTTTGCCGATGCTGGCGTCCGACGAGAAAACGCGGGGACGCAGCATGTCGATGTCACTGGTGCAGGAAAACGACTTCTTCGAACCGGCGGCCCGGCCGGAGCCGAACAAAGCCGACTTCAGACGCTACGCCCTGCTCGGCTATGCCTCGATCGCCCTGGTGTTCGGCGGCTTCGGCGTGTGGGCCGGGCTCGCGCCGCTCGACCGCGCCGCCATCGCGCAGGGCACGGTGTCCGTCTCCGGCGACCACAAGGTCGTCCAGCATCGCGAGGGCGGCATCGTCCGCGAGATCCTGGCCAAGGAGACCCACGCGGTCCATCGCGGCGACCTGCTGTTCCGGCTGCAGCCGACCGAGGCGCAAGCCAACACCGATCTCCTGCGCAAGCAGATGGATGCTGCGCTCGCCGAGGAGGCGCGGCTGCTGGCCGAGCGCGGCAATGCGCGGATGATCACCTTTCCCGAGAGCCTCCTGAACCGGCAGAACGTGCCGGAAGCCGCGCTCGCCATCGCCGACCAGCAGCGCCTGTTCATCGAGCGGCGCAACGGGCTGATCAGCCAGATCAACATCCTCAATTCGCAGACCGCCCAGCAGCAGCAGGAACTCGCCGGCCGCGACCGTCAGAGGGCCTCGCTCACGGCGCAGCTCGCAAGCTTCGACACCCAGATGAACAATGTCCGGCCGGCGGTCGCGCAAGGCTACTATCCGCGCAACAAGTTCCTGGAGCTGGAACGCGATCGTGCCCGCGTCGAAGGCGATCTCGGCCAGGCCCAGGCCGACGTGGCGCGGCTCACGCAGACCATCGGCCAGACCCGCTTCCAGATCGACCAGACGCTACAGAAATATCTGACCGAGGTCGGACAGCAGCTCGACGGCACCCGCGCCAAATTGTCGGATCTGCGCGAGAAGATTGTCATCGCCGAGGACGTGCTCCGTCGCGTCGACATCCGCGCCGAGCGCGACGGCATCGTCATGAACATGAAGGTCCACACCGTCGGCGCCGTGGTGAAGCCCGGCGATACGCTCGCCGAGATCGTACCTGTCGGCGAAGGTGTCGACGTGATGGCCCATGTGTCGCCGCGCGACATCGAGAGCGTCGCCATCGGTCAGAAGGCCGAGGTGCGCTTCCCGAACTTCTCCTCGCGCAGCACGCCGACGATCTTCGGCAAGGTCGCGAGCGTCTCGGCGGACGCGATGACCGACGAGGCGAGCAAGCAGAGCTACTACTCGGCGCGCGTCGTGATCGACTACTCGACCATTCCGCCTGAGATCGCCGAGAAGATCATGCCGGGCATGCAGGCCGACGTGATCATCTCGACCGGTGAACGCACCGTGCTCGAATATCTGGTCGGTCCGCTGCTCAACACGCTCGCCAAGACGTTCCGCGAAAAATGATCAGCGATCGTCTAACCAGGGTTCGCCAGTGCCGCGCTCGGGACAGCGATGTCCCGGGCGCGGCTCACGCCGATCACCTCAAGTGCCCCGCCCTGCCCGGCCGCGAGGGTTTCACGGCTCACATCGCCGAGGTCACCCAAGCCCGCACGGCTCGCGACGTCGCCCGAAAGCACAAGCTGCCAGCCGCGGGTGTCCGCGAGCTGCGCCATGCGGGCCGGCCATTCCGTCCCGAGCCCGAGCACGGCGATCTGTGTCAACCGTCCGAGATCAAGGCGCCCGACCACGATTTCGGTCGCGCGCGCGCCGATCGCAAGCTCGACCGGGCGGCCGATCTCGGCTCCGATCTTCTCGTTCACCCGATCCATCGCGAGATCCATCGCTTGGATCGCCTGCAGCGCATCGCGACAGCCCTGATCCAGCCCCCGCAGCTCGCCGAACACGGCGAGCACGCCATCGCCGAGGAAACGGTCGATGCGGCCGGCGTGGGCGTCAACGGCGTCAGCCACGGCTCCGAAGATCTCGTTCAGGATGAAGGCGAGGTCCGAGGCCAAGCGATCAGCTGCGATGGCCGGGAAGGCGCGCACGCGGATATCGACCAGGCAGACGGCGCGGCGCTCGCCCTGGCCAGCATCCTGCGCCGCAATCGGCGCGAGCATCTCGACCTCCCCGATCAGCGGCGTGACGGTGAGCGGCGCTGCGGGGCGGATCTGGCAGGCAAGCCGTACATTGCCCGGCGCCGCCAATTCGTCCAGCACGGCGCGTTCGGCACGGCTGGGCGCCGCGAGGCTCTCCGCGCCTTTCTCGACACGAACACGGCACAGACCACAGCGCGCCCGCCCGCCGCAGGCCGAGGGATCGGCGAGATCGTGGCTCCTGATGCTGTCGAGCAGCGTCGGGCCGATGGCCGCTTGCAGCGTCGCTCCGCCCGGGAACGTGATCGCGACCTTCGGCGCGGCGAGCAGCGCAATGTGGCGGAACACGACGATCGTCGCACCCGCCACGAGCAGTGCCGCCGCAGCAATCCACGCCGACATCTTGAACAGGCCGAGCCATTTCGCATCGAGCTCACCCGGCCAATGCGTCACCTCGCGCATCCGCTCAGCCATTCCGGGATCGCTCAACAGCGCAGCGACCGACCGCCCGGCCACCACGAAGCCCATCAGCGCGGCCATCGGCAGAGCTACGGCGAGAATGATCAGCAGCGGCTGCACCAGCCGGTACCAGCTGCGAAATTTCAGCCAGTGGTGCAGGCCAAGACACCCGTGAGTCCAGACCAGCAGCAAAAGCACGGTCTGGATCCAAGCCGCCTTCGGCCACAGCAGCGCCAGCGCATAGAGGTAGCCGTCCTGGACGCCGAACAGCGCATGGGCGACGTGGGTTTCGACGATGTGCGGCAACAGCAGCACGAGAATTGCAAATCCCGTGGCGAGCTGGATCAGCTCCCACGGCGGCAGCCGCCAGGTGCCGCGCTGGATCGTCCTGGCGAACGCGAGCGCCGCATGCGTCAGCAGCGCCCCCGCCAGCACGATCATCCCCGGCCAGGACCGCGTGACGAGAAGCCGCCATTCCTGCACCTCGTCCATCGCCTCAAGGCTGAACAGGCCGACGGCATGATTGAGAAAGTGGGTCGCCGCGAATGCAAACAGGATGAGGCCCGAGACGAGCCGGAGGGTCTGAAACGTTACGGCAGGCATGAGGTCACTGCGAATGAGGCCAACTTCGAGCTCTGAGCACGGCTGACCCATCCGGTAGCGGCTGCATCTCGCCAACTCAAGCGCCCGTGAATCGGCGTCACCCTATGTGACGCCGGTCACGGTCGAAGGCGCTTGGCCGGGCGAAGGTCGGAGCGCCAATGCCAAGGGGATCAGCCATGACCACGACCACCGCCCGCAGCCCGCTCGGAACCGCGCTTCGCGCCTGCTTTCCCGCACTCACCGCGACCTTCGTGCTCAGCCTGTTCATCAATGCGAGCATGCTGGCCTCGCCGCTGTACTCGATGCAGGTCTACGACCGCGTGCTGACCAGCCGCAATGTCAGCACCCTCGTCATGCTGACCCTGATCGTCGGCGTGTTCCTGATCCTCTACGGCGTGCTCGAATTCGCCCGCTCCGGCGTGCTGGCGCGGGCCGGCGTGCAGTTCGAAGGCACGCTGCGGCATCCGCTGTTCGAGACGATGATGAAGGCCGAACTGTCGCCGCGTCATCGTTACGGCCAGCAGATCATCCGCGACGCCGAGACCATCCGCGACTGCATCTCCAGCGGCACGGCGGCGATCGCCTGCGACCTGCCCTGGACGCCGGTGTTCGTCGCGCTGTGCTTCCTGCAGCACGCCTATCTCGGAATCCTCTCGCTGTTCGGCGCGATCGTGCTGTTCTCGCTGGCGCTGTTCACCGAGTTCTACACCCGCTCCAGCGTCGAGCGCACCAATGCGCTGGCCAATGAGGCCTCACGCTTCGTCGCATCGGCGCTGCGCAACGGCGAGGTCGTGCGCGGCCTCGGCATGGGCGACATCGTGCTGGATCGCTGGAGCTGCCGGCAGTCGGCAATGGTCGACGCGCACTCGACCCTGGTCGAGCGCGGCGCGGCGATGCATTCGGTCACCAAGTTTGCCCGCATGGCGGTGCAGACCTCCCTGCTCTGCATCGGCGCGTGGCTGGCGATCGAGCAGCAGATCTCGCCCGGCGCCATGATGGCGACCTCGATCATCATGGGCCGCGCGCTGGCGCCGGTCGAGCAGGTCGTCGGCCAGTGGAAGCGCATCGTTGCCTTCCGCTCCGCCTATCGCCGCCTCGAGGAGCTGTTCCAGGCGCTCCCCGTCACCGCAGCGCCGACCGCGCTGCCGACGCCCCGCGGCGACATCGACGTCGAGAATGCGGTGGTGTGGCCGCCGGCGGCCGGCCGTCCCTCGGTCAAGGGCGTCAGCTTCTCGCTCAAGGCCGGCGAAAGCCTCGCGATCGTCGGTGCCTCGGCCAGCGGCAAGTCCAGCATGGCGCGTGCGATGGCCGGTGTCTGGCCGCTGCGCGAAGGCGTGATCCGCATCGACGGTGCTGCCTACAGCCAGTGGGACCAGAACCGGCTCGGCAAGCACATCGGCTATCTGCCGCAGGACATCGAGCTGTTCTCGGGCACGGTCGCCGACAACATCGCCCGCCTCGCCAAGGTCGACGAAGCGGCCGTGATCGCCGCCGCCAAGGCCGCCGGTGCGCATGAAGTGATCCTGCGCCTGCCGAATGGCTACGACACCCCGATCGGCGAAGGCGGCGTGGCGCTGTCGGGCGGCATGCGCCAGCGGGTCGGCCTGGCCCGCGCGCTCTACGGCAATCCGCGGCTGCTGATCCTCGACGAGCCGAATTCCAACCTCGACGAGGATGGTGAGCGGGCGCTGGCTCATGCCATGGCGCAGATGAAGGCCGCCGGCCGCACCGTGATCGTCGTCACGCACCGTCCGCAGCTTTTGGCGCATGTTGATCGCGTCATGGTGATGGCCTTCGGAAAGTCGCTGGCATTCGGCCCGCGCGACGAGGTGATCGCCAAGATGCGCGGCCAGCGCGTGGTCGTCGCCCACGACAAGGCGAACACCAGCGCAGCGGCCTGAGCAACACAACGATTTCGCAAAGACGACAAGGAGCCTGCCATGATCAAGTTCACCTCTCGCCAGACCGCCCTGCAATTGGCCTTCGCAGCCGCCGTGCTCATCCCGGTCTCGGCGTCGGCCGAGACACCGATGACGGCGCGGCAGATGCTGGCGCATGCGCAGACTCAGACGCTGAATCCGCCCGCCGATGTCAGGACGCCCGTGCAGGCCGCGGAGAGCAGCGACAAGATCACGACCGCCGCCCTCGCGCCGCCTGCCAAGGCCGCCGAGATCGCCGCGCCGCTTCCGGTGATCGAACCGCCGGCACAGGTCGCGCCGCCGACGATCACGCTCTCAGCGCTGCCGGCACCGCTGGCCGCCCCCGAACTGCCCGCGAAACAGAGCCGCGGTGATATGCCAGCTGCCATGATGCCGGCTCCGGAGGCCGTCAAAGCGGTGAAGGCGCCCGAGCCGGCGGCAGCCATCCCCGTCAACGTGGATACGCGCGCCGCAGCGCCGGCCGTCACACCCTCGCCCGCTCCCGCTGCGACGGCTGCGGCACCGGCTCCCGCTGTCACGCCAGTTGCGCCGCAGGCGCAGGAAGCAACGCGGCCGCAATCGCAGCCCGCCGCCACCGTCAGCAAGACTTCTGAGACGCAGCGTCAGGTCACCCCTGCCAAGGCCGCTCCGACACGCGCAGCCCACAAGTCGACGCCCAAGTCGTCCGCACGCGGCAACGGCGCGTCGATCGACACTCAGATCTCGCGCATCATGCGTCGTCCGGACGTGCAGGCTCTGATGTCGCAATACGGATTGGATTGATCAGGACGACCAGGATCAATCTTGATTTGGCTGAGCGTTCGATCCGCTCACGACTTGGGCGGATCGAACATGCACGTCAGGGCGGGCTTTGCGATCCGTGTGAAGGTCGGCCCGATCTCGGCACGCTTGGTGGCTGGCAGCCACTCTGCCTCGATCGTGGGAACGCCGGTCTCGCTGATACCGCGCAGCAGCGCCTCGCGCAGGTCTTGATCCTCAATCACGGCCACGGCCTGGTCATGAAGACAGCTGCACACGGCGTCAGGATGAAGCCACCGTCCGAGCATGTGCGGCGCGCATTGGCTGACAAACGCGCTGCGCGGTTCGGGCAGCTTCGCGGCAGGCTGTGCATGAACAGAGGATGAGAAGAAGGACAGGACGGCTAGCGCGGCAAGAGTCAGTCGACGATGCATGTGGGTTCGCTGATCTCGTCAATGATTCGCTGGAGTCGATGCCGGATCTGAGCCGTTGCGCCGATCCCAGCTGCTTCGTGATACGCGGTCGATGTTTCATCCGGTTTGCGCCGCAAGCCCAAAATGGTTTCGTCGCGGATCCCGATTGCTTCTTCCGCTCGCGCTGACGACACAAAATGCAGCCGGAGAACGAAATCGGCCGCCCGATCAATCGGAGCAACGTGGGTGAAGGCCCCTCGGCCGAGCTCAGACCCAAGCATGGCCCATCCGGCGACAGCAGGACTTCTTAAGCATTCTGTGTTGCAACCCTGCGGTCGGCCGTCATTTGGCACGATCGAGAGCAACCCCGGCCGGGGCTGCGCGTTGAGCGATGCTTGTCGAACCTGGATTGCCATGCCCCTCGGACGCGCCCCCGCCCTGACGTCGCCGCCACCACGAAAAGCTGTCGCGATACCGATGGCCCAGCAGCGGCCCGAGAACTTCTCTGAGTCCACCCAGCAACGCCTCGTCCGGCTGATCGGCTGCCACGATCGAGGCCAGCGCTGCGCGCCTGACAGGACCGCGGACAGCCGATCGACCGCCGGCGACTATCCTATTGAATGAAGTCTCCGCACTTCTGAACCTCGCCGTCGTCAGACCTGCCCCACGGCATGACCGGCACCGATGAGGTCGAGTTCTTCGGCGAGCCCTCGATCAGCTTGTCTGAATAGACCATGTAGACGAGCACGTTGCGCTTGGCGTCGCAGCCGCGCACGATCTGCATCTTCTTGAAGAACAGCGATCGCCGCTGGCGAAACATGTCGTCCGCCTGCTCGAGCTTGCGCTTGAACCGGATCGGCCCGATCTGCCGGCACGCCAGCGAGATGTCCGAGACCTCCTCGGAAAGCCCGAGCCAGCCGGCATATCCACCCTTCTGCGGCACCGTGAAATGACACGCGACGCCCTCGACCTCTGGATCGTCAACGCCATAGGTCGCGAGCTTGTCATTCGGGCTGAGCAGTTTGAACACTGTCGACCGACGAAAGATCAGATCGGGCTCGTCAGCGGCATAGGCTGACACCACAGGCGAGGACACTCCGATAAGCAGCAGGAAAGCTAGGGTTTTCAGCCACAGGTCAAACCGTTTGGTGGCTCTGAACGACATGTCGGTCTCCGTTATACCGCCGATGACTCGGCATACCGCCCATGTAGGAACACAAATGCCTGCAAGAAAGGCACAATCGGTCAGCCGGCTTCGATTGCTCGTTTAACGTGATGTGAGGCTTTTCTGCTACGATCGGAACGAAAATATCGCAGGGCAGAAGCCCCAAGCTGGTGAACGCGGATTCGGTCTGCGACACTAAATGCCAGATGGTTCTTGAGGATTTGCCGGAATGCTCTGCGTTCGTGCAGCCGCCAGGGGGCGGTTTTATTGTGCAGCAATCGTTTCAGTCCCGCTTGTCCTAGCAGCGACATCACAGGCAGGCGCAGCGCCTTACTACTATTGGAACGACTCGCAGCCGGTCGCGATCACTCCGGCCGACGCTCCGCTGTTGCCGCGCAAGCCGAAAGTGCGCCGCGCGCCCAAGGCGCCGGTGGTCGAGAAGGAAGCCGCCAAGCCGCAAGGGCCTGTCATGGTGGCGGTGTCGATCCACAAGCAGCAGCTCAAGGTCTACGACGCGAACGGGCTGTTCGCGGAGGCGCCGGTGTCGACCGGCATGAAGGGCCACTCCACGCCGATGGGCGTGTTCAGCGTCATCCAGAAGCAGAAATTCCATCGCTCCAACATCTATAGTGGCGCGCCAATGCCGTTCATGCAGCGCATCACCTGGTCGGGTGTCGCGCTTCACGCCGGCGTGCTGCCGGGCTATCCGGCGTCGCATGGCTGCATCCGCATGCCCGCAAGCTTCGCGACCCGGATCTACGGCTGGACGCGCATGGGATCGCGCGTGCTCGTCACGCCCGGCGAGGTCGCTCCGGCCAGCTTCTCGCATCCTTTGTTGACCGCATTCAAGGCGCCGCAGCCGAGTGCCTCGGTTCAGCCCGACGGCAATTCGCCTGCATCGATGAAGTCGGACAAGGGTGCCGCCGCAGCGCCGACGATCACCGTGGCCACGACGGATCTGCGCGCGACGATCGGCCACGCGGATGGCCTGCGGCTCGGCGCGGAGGCAACTGTGGCCGCCCGCCCCACGCGCACGGCCGACGCCAGCAACGCCACGAGCATTCCGGCAACAGCCACCGACACCCCGGCTGCTTCAGCGGAGATCAAGCCAGCCGTCGCCGAAACCGAAGCCAAGGCCGTGGACCCGATCACGGTCCCGGAGATGGCGACCAAGTCAGAACCGGTTGCCGACACAGCCCAGAACGAGGCGAATCCCGCCTCCGCCGACGCAGCGGCTGAACCGTCGAGCCCCGCGCTGGCGGCGGCACCCGAAAAGCCGGCCGACGCCACGAGCAAGATCGAGGCGACCGGATCTGCCAAAGTGAAGCCCGTCGATACCAAGCCCGTCGACGTCAAGGCCGCGGAGCAACCTGTCACGCCGGCGACATCCACCGCCGATGCTCCGGCGCAGCCTTCGGAGCTCAAGGATCTCTCCAAGGATCAGTCGCGCGTGGCCGCGCCGGACAAGCCGATCGCACCGAAGCCGGAGTTGAAGCGCAACAATCAGGTTGCGATCTTCATCAGCCGCAAGGATTCCAAGCTGTACGTGCGGCAGAACTTCGCGCCGGTGTTCAACACCCCGATCACGATCGCTCCGAGCGACAAGCCGCTCGGCACGCATGTGTTCACCGCCATCGCCGACAAGGCCGATCCGGCGACGATGCGCTGGTCGGTCGTCTCGCTGCCGGCCTCCGCGCGTAGCGTCGCGGCGAATGAGGGCTCGGACAAAGCTGTCCGTCGCGGCAAGAAGCCGATCGAACCGCATGTCGATGCCAAGCCCGCAATCCAGCTGAGCAGCGCCGCCGAGGCGCTCGACCGGATCACGATTCCGGCTGACGTCATGGCCTGGCTCGGCGAGGCGCTGTCGGCCGGAAGTTCGCTGATCGTCTCGGATCAGGGCATCAACCAGGGCGAAACCGGCGAGGGCACCGAGTTCATCCTTTCGCTGCGCTGACGACCGACGACCTCCCTGTTTCCGCCCCACGGCGAGGGTATCCCCTTGCTGGGACGCAGCCTGATCCAACGCAGCGTCGCGGCCGTTGAAGAAACGGCCGGTCGGGCGCGGGCGCAGTCATGCTGACGGGGCTGGCTCTGCACAGGGAGATACACATGATCGATCGCAGGATGGTTGTTCTCGGCCTCGGTGCGTCCTTGTCCGGCGCGATGCTCGCGTCGCGTGCGGCCCATGCCGACAATGCGGTGAGCAAGACGACCGCCTACCGCTTCTCCTTCCCGGTGCCGTCGGGCGAGCCGATCAGGCTGTCGGAGTTTTCCGGCAAGCCGGTTCTGGTCGTGAACACGGCCTCGCAGTGCGGCTACACCCCCCAATACGTCGGTCTCCAGAAGCTCTGGGGCGAGTTTCACGAACGCGGCCTGTCGATCATCGCCGTGCCCTCCAACGACTTCAACCAGGAGCCTGGGGTCGGCAGCGACATCGCCGCGCTTGCCAATAAGGACTACGGCGTTACCTTTCCGATGACCGCCAAGGCGGTGGTCACCGGATCCAACGCCCACCCGTTCTATCGCTGGGCGGCGGAAGCACGACCCAAGGACACCCCGCGCTGGAACTTCCACAAATACCTGATTGGCCGCGACGGCTACATCGCCGACGTGTTCGCCTCCTCGGTCGAGCCGACCGACACGCGGGTCAAGACCGCGATCGCCCGGATGCTCGCCGACGGCTGAGCAGCACTTTTGGCAACACTCTGCAAGAATGCGGCGGAAGCTGGCAACTTCCCCGTGTTTTTGCCTCGTTTCCTTTTGGCGCCGGTCCGGCCGCTGGGCTAGTATTCCGCCCTGGATGGTGGAGCGACTCCCAGCGTGGCGCTCCCGTTGCAACAACCTCGAGGAAACACGATGCGGATTGCGACTGGACTGGTGTTCGCAAGCTCTTTGGCGGCTTCGCTGCTGATGTCTGGAGCCGCCTGGTCGCAGGCGCAGCGCACGGCGGCGGCGCCGACCCCGGCGGCCGCTCCCGCGCCGGCCGCTGCTCCGGCGCCAGTCCAGGCCCAGCCGCCGCGCGCCCCCTGCATGAACCCGGAGGCGCTCGGCGTCGGCCGGACCGTCGAGATCGACACCACCGGCGGTCCCGGCTTCGGCTTCGAGCACTTCAAGGACCTCGATTTCCTGAAGGATCACGAGGTCGTCCTGACGTTCGACGACGGCCCGTGGCCGGAGAACACCCCCGGCGTGCTGAAGGCACTGGCCGACCAGTGCACCACAGGCATCTTCTTCATCATCGGCAAGCACGCGACCTACTATCCGGAGATCCTGAAGCAGGTCTACAACGCCGGCCACACGGTCGGCACGCACACCTGGTCGCACGCGGCGCTGACCAACAAGAAGCTGACCGACGACCAGCGCAAGGAAGAAATCGAGCTCGGCATCAGCGCGGTCAAATGGGCGCTCGGCGGCAACTCGCCCGCACCGTTCTTCCGCTTCCCGGCGCTGCAGCATCCGCCGGAGATGGTGACCTATCTCGGCACCCGCAACATCGGCATCTTCTCCTGCGACCTCGACTCGTTCGACTTCAAGGCGCGCAATGCGCAAGCGGTGATCGACGTCACCTTCAAGAAGCTCGACAAGCTCGGCAAGGGCATCATCCTGATGCACGACTTCCACAAGCACACCGCCGAAGCCCTGCCCGAGATGCTGCGCCGCCTGAAGGCCGGCGGCTACAAGGTGGTCGCGATGCGCGCCAAGGCGCCGGTGCAGTCGCTGCCGCAATATGACGAGCAGCTTTACAAGGTCGCGAAGCTGCCGACGGTGAGCCAACGGCCGGTGTCGAGCGTTGTGACGACAGTGTCCGAGTGAGACAGGATTCCTTTCGTCAGTGACCAAGCTTCGTATCGAAGGTTATGTGATCGTATCGGCCGACGGCATGTTGGCCGATGCTGCTAATGTGATGCCCGGGGTTCTCAAATTCCCGGGCGATGCCGAGTTCTTCTCCAGCGCGCTGGACGGCGCCGATCTGATCGTCCACGGCCGCAACTCCTATGAGGACCAGCCGAACTCGCCCAAGCGGCGCCGGCTGGTCGTGACCCGCAAGGTCGCTGCGCTGGCGCCGGATCCCGACAAGCCGCATTCGACCCTCTGGAACCCCGCCGGCGCCTCGTTCGATCAGGCCTGCGAGGCCGCGGGTGTGATGACCGGCACCGTCGCCATCATCGGCGGCCCGGTCGTGTTCGACATGTTCATGGACCGCTACGACACCTTCTTCCTGTCGTTCGCGCCCCACGTCACCATTCCCGGCGGCGCGCCCTGCTTCCCCGCGGTCGGCCCGGGCCGCTCGCCGCAGCAGGTGCTGACGGCCCATGGCCTGACGCCGGCCAATCAGCTGATGCTCGATCCCGCCCACGACGTCAGCGTCACCGCCTTTCAGCGCGCGGCCTGAGCCGCGCCGTCAGATGTCCCCATACGCACTCTGCTCCGGCTCCTTCGGGCCGCGGCCGTAGCCGAAGATCATGAACAGCGCGCCGATGATCGAGAGATTCTTCAGCGCGTCGATCAGGGTCTTGGCGTTATCGGGCGGGGTCTGATTCCAGAAATCGTGGAAGTAGAAGATCGTCGCGCCGACGAAGATGATCATCAGCGCGGCGAAGAAGCGCCCGAGGAAGTTCAGCGCGATCATCACGCCGGCGAGCACCTCGAAGGCGCCGGCCGCGATCGCAAGGATCTGCGGCATCGGCATCTTCGCGGCTGCTTCGAGCTGCGCCGCGTACGGCGCGAGCAGCGGCGGGATCGTCACCTTGGCGGCGATGAGATCGGCGGTCGCCTGAATGCCGAACAGCTTGGTCGCGCCCGTGTAGATGAAGATCACGGCAAACAGAACGCGCCCGAACGTAATGAAACCCGGCATTCTCGCCCTCACGGATGAAGTTCAAACAGATACCGCCGGCCTCTCCGGCCGGATGTGTGACATCGCGAACGCTTTTCACCAACAAAGGCGGGCGGAATGCGACCGAAACCGGACGAATTCCGCCACACTTCGATCACGCCAGAATGATCACGCGAACAGCGTCGGCTGCGCCCTCCCCGCCCGCTCCTGGGCCTCGACGGCGGCCACCGCCGTCATGTTGAGAATGCCGCGCGCCGTCACCGACGGCGTCAAAATATGCGCCGGCCGCGCCGGACCGATCAGAATCGGACCGACGGGAACCGCATCCGCCAGCACCTTGATCATCTGATAGGCGACGTTGGCAGCATCGAGGTTCGGCATGATCAACACGTTGGCCGAGCCTTCGAGATCCGAATGCGGCAGGATCGCCTTGCGCGCGGTCGCCGACAGCGCGGTGTCGCCCTGCATCTCGCCGTCGGCCTCGAGGTCCGGACGATGCTGCTTCAACAGCGCGGTGGCCTGCCGCATCTTGCGCGAGGAGTTGGTGTCGTAGCCGCCGAAATCGGAGTGCGACACGAAGGCGATCTTCGGCTTGATGTTGAAGCGCGTGACGTGATTGGCCGCGAGCGAGGCCATCTCGGCGAGCTCCTCGGCGGTCGGATCGGGGCGCACCTGGGTGTCGCCGATGAAATAGGCGCCCTTGCTGGTGATGGTGAGCGCCAGCGCCGCGTAGTCGCTGACCCCCGGCATGAAGCCGATGATCTCGCGGACATGACGCAGATGGCTCATGTAGCGGCCCTCGACGCCGCAGATCATCGCATCCGCCTCGCCGCGGACCACCGCGAGCGCCGCGATGACGGTCGCATTGGTGCGCACCACCGTGCGCGCCGCATCCGGCGTGACGCCACGGCGGCCGGCGATCTCGATGTAGCTCTGCACATAGGAGCGGTAGCGCGGATCGTCTTCCGGATTGACGAGATCGAAGTCGCGCCCGGCCTTGATCGACAGGCCGAAGCGCTTGATGCGCGCCTCGACGACGCTCGGACGTCCGACCAGGATCGGCCGCGCCAGCTTCTCCTCCAGCACGACTTGAGTCGCGCGCAGCACGCGCTCGTCCTCGCCCTCGGCGTAGATCACGCGCACAGGCTGCGCCTTGGCCTTGGCGAACACCGGCTTCATCACGAGGCCGGAGCGGAACGCGAAGCGCTCGAGCAGCGCGGTGTATTCGTCGAAATTGGTGATCGGCCGGGTCGCGACGCCCGACTCCATCGCAGCCTTCGCCACGGCCGGCGCGATGCGCAGGATCAGGCGCGGATCAAAGGGCGAAGGGATCAGCGAGCCCGGGCCAAACCCCTGCGTCTCGCCGGTGTCGAAGCCGCGGCTCACCGCATCCGACGGCGGGTCCTGCGCCAGCTGCGCGATCGCATCGACCGCCGCCTGCTTCATCGCCTCGTTGATCGCGGTCGCGCCGACATCGAGTGCGCCGCGGAAGATGAACGGGAAGCAGAGAACGTTGTTGACTTGGTTCGGGAAGTCCGAACGCCCGGTGCAGATCATCGCGTCGGGCCGCGCCGCGCGCGCCTCCTCCGGCATGATCTCCGGGTTGGGATTGGCGAGCGCCATGATCAGCGGCTTCTCGGCCATCTGCTTCAACAGCTCCGGCTTCAGCACGCCGCCGGCGGAGAGGCCGAGGAAGATGTCGGCGCCGCCGATCACATCGGCAAGCGTCCGCTTGTCGGTCTTCTGCGCATAGACCGCTTTCCACGGGTCCATCAGCGTATTGCGGCCCTCGTGCACGACGCCGTCGATGTCGCAGACCCAGATGTTCTTGCGCTGCGCGCCCATCGACACCAGCAGATTGAGGCAGGCGATCGCCGCGGCACCGGCACCCGAGGTCACGATCTTGACCTCTGAGAGCTGCTTGCCGGCCAGCGACAGCGCATTCTTGATCGCGGCGCCGACGATGATGGCGGTGCCGTGCTGATCGTCGTGGAAGACCGGGATCTTCATCCGCTCCTTGAGCCGCGCCTCGATCTCGAAGCACTCCGGTCCCTTGATGTCTTCCAGATTGATGCCGCCGAAGGTCGGCTCCAGCGCCGCCACGGTCTCAACCACCCGGTCGATGGTGTCGGCGGCGATTTCGATGTCGAACACGTCGATGCCGGCGAATTTCTTGAACAGAACCGCCTTGCCTTCCATCACCGGCTTGGACGCCAGCGGGCCGATATTGCCGAGCCCGAGCACCGCCGTACCATTGGAAACCACGGCCACGAGGTTGGCGCGCGCGGTCAGCGAGGCGGCCTCGGCCGGGTTGTTGGCGATCTCGGTGCACGCAGCGGCCACGCCCGGGGAATAGGCAAGCGCGAGGTCGCGCTGGTTGGCGAGCGGCTTGGAGGCCTGGATCTCCAGCTTGCCGGGCCGCGGCAGGCGGTGATAGGCCAGGGCTGCGGAACGAAGATCTTCAGAATAGGACGACGACATACGTGCTCCAGCGTTTCCGACCCGGATTCTTGGTCTCTTGCGTTTCGTTCAGACGTCGGTTTTTCCGGCCGGTGGAAGCGCATGTGATGCACGTTGGACGGCTTTCATGCAACATCCGAAACCATGCTCGTCGGCATCCCGGGCCAGCGATTCCCTAGTTCGCAGAAGCACATCCCTACTCCATCGATTTCCCTGAGACCATCACCCTCCTGCTGCCTAAGCGTTGGGCGGAGCATATCGAATGAAACGTGTCGTCATCGCAGTCCTCGTCGCGGTAGCCCTGGGCGGCGCCGGCTTGATCGGCGTCCCCTGGTACGCCCAGGCGCGCGCCGAGCGCGAGGTCGAGGCCAATTTCGCCCAGATCCGCCAGAACGGCGCCACCGCCAGCCATGGCAAGGTCACGTTCGACCTCTGGTCGCGCAAGTTGACAATCGCCGACGTCAAGCTGGAATCGGCCAGCCAGCCGCCGGCGAGCGTGACCTTCGGCAGCATCGTCGCCACCGGGCTGAACCAGCCCGACAGCGAGCACGTCACGGCGTCCAGCATCGAGGTCAATGACGTCACCATGGCCGGCAGTCTGGCCGGCGCGGCGCCGATGCGGCTCAGCTACAAGCTGCCGCAGCTGGTGGTGAAGGACTATGCCGGTCCGGCGCGGTTTGCCGCGATCCCCTCCGGCGCCAGCATGCTCGACACCTACCGGGCGCTTGCCCAGCAGTTCGTGACGATCAGCGCCGCGTCGATCTCCGTGCCGCGCACCACGGGCACCATGGACGGCGGCCCCTCCGCCGGCCCGGCCGAATTCGCCTATTCCGGGCTCACCTTCGAGAACATCAAGGCCGGCCGCATTGCCAACTACAAGCTCGACGAGGTCACCTTCACGATGACCCCGCAGCAGCCGGGCGGCAAGGCCGACAAGATGCAGGGCCGCATGGCCGGCATCGTCCATCAGGACATGGACGCCAATGCGATCCTGGCCGTGCTCAACCCCGACGCCGCCAAGGACGACAAGACCTATCGCGTCAACGGCAAGTTCACGATGGGCGCTTACGAGATCACCACGGACTCCGGCCTGAAGATGCGCATGGACAGCGCCAGCGCCGACGAGTTCAGCGTGCGGCCGTCCCGGCTGCAGCTGCCCGCGCTGTTCGCCGTCCTGCCGGCAACGCCGGCCGCCCAGCCGACGCCCGAGCAGGCGCGCGAGCTGATGGACAGGGTCGCCGGCATCTATGAGGGCATGGCCGTCAAGAATGCCGAGCTTCGCGGCTTCTCGATCGAGACGCCGCAAGGGCCCGCCAAGCTGGCCGCGTTCCGGCTCGATCTCCAGGACGGCAAGGGCGACATCGCCGTCGAGGGGTTTGACGGTCGCGGCCCGAACGGACCGATCAAGCTCGGCCGGTTCGCGCTGAAGAGCTTCGATCTCGCCGGCCTGATGCATTTCGCCGCCAAATATTCCGCCGCCGGCGCCAAGCCGGCCCCGGCCGATGCGGCCGAGATGCTCAAGCTGCTCGCCGGCGTCGAGCTGAAGGCGCTGACGGCGCCCTACAGGACCGGCGACAAGCCGGTGCAGATCGACGCCATCAGCCTCGATTGGGGCCAATATGTCGGCCCGATCCCGACGCAGGCGCGGCTCGTCGCCAAGATGGCCGGGCCGCTCGATCCCTCCAACCCGGCATTCCTGCCGCTGCTGGTCGCCGGCATCGACACCGCCGCGCTCGATGCCGATCTCGGCCTTGGCTGGACCGAGAGCGCCGGCACCTTCGCGGTGTCGCCGTTCAAGCTCGAGGTCAGCAATCTGATCGGTGCCTCCGCCAGCGTCTCGCTGGCGCGCGTGCCGCGCGAGGTGTTCACGGTCGATCTGCAGCAGGCGACGACGGCGGCGGCGCAGATCGAGGCGTCCGGGATCGAGCTGACGTTGCGCGATCTCGGCGCCGTCGACGTGTTCGTCGCCAACTATGCGCGGACGCATGCGATTCCGCGTGACGCCGCGCGCAAGGCGCTGGTCGACAGCATCAAGGCGATCGGCGCCCAGTTCGCTGCCGACAATGCCGACGTTGCCGCCGCGGTCGACGCTCTCAGCCGCTTCGTCGAGAAGCCGCGCCAGACGTTCTCGCTGAAGCTCTCGCCCCGCGCCAAGGTGCCCGCCATGCAGCTCGCCCAGCTCATCGCAATCGATCCGCCGAGCGCGCTGGCGCAGTTCAAGATCGAGGCGCAGACGGCGCCGTGAGTTCGGCGACGACTGGAACGGCGTGTTGAAACCGAACGTGAGTCCGCCTCTCTCTCTCCACGCGTCATTCCGGGGCGCGCGCAGCGCGAGCCCGGAATCCATAACCACGACCGCATGTGAGCCCCGAGATAGCTGACGCCTTCCTTCACGAGGGCCTTCCGGGAGTATGGATTCCGGGCTCGCGCTGCGCGCGCCCCGGAATGACGGGCGGAGAGAGTGTGCCATCAGGCGGCAACGTTGCACGCGGAGGGATCGCGCTCGCTGATCAAGACGCACGGTTGGCACCTCGCCGTCAGCACACACGTCCACGATCCCGCGGCTGAAACGCCCGAGTTGGTCCGGTTGGTTCGGCCCTCTCCAATCGAAGAGGGCGCAGGGAATGCCGGGTGATGGCCTCACCCATGGCCCGCCTGCACAAGAGTAAGCAGGCGGCAGGTACCACAGGTTCAGCCGGTCATCCGGCATTCCCTGCGCGGTGGGCTTGTCGGCTGCTTCGCGCTCTCCCTGGTGCACCGGGCTTGTTGGCCACCATGACGACAATGCGCTTCGAACGCCTTGCGCTTGACACCAGCGTCGGGGTGTCGAGACCACGCGACTTGACCGCCTGCGCCGTGCCGTTCGTCCACGCGCTATGAGCACGTTGCGACACGATGCAGCCACCGCCTCCCCACCTCACGTCTCGTGACGACCGCGAACCGTCCCTCTTCATCGAGGCGGGATGGCCGGAAATGTGAGGGTGATTTGCCCGACAAGACAAGCGGATTGATTGCGACAAACTAACACGACGGGCAGTTTGCGCATGAGAGGGATGCGGCGATTGCCCGTCGGGCAGACCGCCATACAGCCAGCCTAGCTCATGGCGGCGGAATCAAGACGTTGCATCTCCCAAGATTGGTCAGCGCTTCACCATCGGACCAGTCCTATGTAGGCTCCCATGATCCATAGCATCAACTCTTTGCGTCCGTGCCCATGCGAAGCCGCCAGATCAACTTTTTCCTGACGCCGGACGACCAGGCGGAGCTGCTGCGCAGACTCGATCCTGACGGTCAGTTCGTCTACCTCGCTCGCAGGTGCCTGTACGACCAGATGCAGATCCTCCCCACGGCCGTGGTTCGCCAGATGGGGCAAGAGCCGCTCGGCATCTATATCGCTCGTGCGGCTGATCTCGACACGATCGTCTTCAATGAAGGCGAGAAAGACAAGTCCATCGACGTGATCCGATCTCCCGTCATCGAATTCAACCGATGCTACTTGGGCGACGAGCATATCAGCGATGGCCGCCTCTATGTCGTCAACAGCTACTTCGACGCCCACGGTCGGATTGCCAGAAAGAACGACAGCTTCCTGAAATGGTCGGAGCGGCTGATAGCGAAGACCAGGAGATGTCTGACGAAGGAGGACAAATCGTTCTACTATTTTGGAACGGAGACGCTGCAACTCAAAAGATCGGGCTTCAAGACTTCACCATTTTAGCCGTCAATGCGTCGGGCCGCAGCGTTTCGCACGGCAACCGTCCATAGCCACGCCTTTGCGCCTCCCGGATGGAGACGCGCCGTGACCCGCTCTGCTCGCCGTGATGGTCGGTGACGAATGAAACAATGCAGATTTGATTCAAAGTCGAACGGATCTTCGCGCAGCACCGGCGTACCCGCAACACATCAAACTCTACGGTTGCATTATCAGAATACAGTAAGCCTTACTTAACCCGATACCCTCTATCGTGGAAACTACGGGAAACAATCGGCAACGAACCAACACCTGTTGTCCATCGAGACAGTCGGGGCGGCGTTCGGAAATGCCGAGATGGCCAATGTCGACCAAACGAGTGTGAGGGGTCATGCTGCACGGCCTGGTGCTTCGCTTCGCACGGGATCGCAAAGCCAATGTCGCGGTCATCTTCGCCCTGACTTTGGTGCCGACGATCTACCTGGCCGGCATGGCGCTCGACTATACGCAGGCCTTGCGCAAGCAGGGACAGCTCGACGCCGCGGCCGACGCCGCGGCGATCGCCGCCGTCCGACCGGCGATGCTGACCGTGACCGACGCCAACGCCGTGAAGGCGACGGCGGCTGCCGTGTTTGCGGCCAAGGCCAATATGCCGGGCCTGACCGTCGTCCCGACACCCGACATCACGGTCACGGATTCCGGGCTGAAGCGCACGATCAAGGTGTCCTACGTCGCGCAATCCATCAATAACTTCCCATCGGTGCTCGGCGCGCCGTCGTGGAAGGTGCAGGGCTCGGCGACCGCCGAGGCGTCCAGCGCGCCCAACATGAACTTCTATCTGCTGCTGGACGACTCGCCGTCGATGGCCATCGCCGCCACCCAGAACGACATCAACGCGCTGATCTCCGCCACATCGAAGCAGCCGGGTGGATCGAAGAACTGCGCTTTCGCCTGCCATGAAACGAACCCTCAGCTCGACAGCGGAGCCAATTCGTCGACCAAGGACAATCTCAGCGTCGCGCGGGCGAACAACATCACTCTCCGGATCGACCTCGTCGTCAACGCGGTCAAGCAGCTGCTGGTCGGCCCCTGGTCATGCCTGCAGGCGAACGTGTCCGGCGGCGTCATGCAGTGCATGTCGGCCATCAACAGCACGACCTACAAGGCCGCGATTTACACGTTCGACTACAATCTAAACACCATCCAGACACTGACCTCGCCGTCGTCTGCCGGCACCAAGATTTCGAACATCCAGCTGATGACGGTCGACCATCAGAACTGCGTCACGACCGCGATCTGCAACACCGACTTCGGCACCGACATCTCCGGCGCGCTCACGAGTCTCAACGCCATCATGCCCGCGCCGGGCTCCGGCACCAATCAGTCCGGCGACACGCCGCAGGAGGTGGTGTTCCTGGTCACCGACGGCGTCGAGGACAAGCTGATCGCCAAGACCGCGAGCTGCGATCCGAATGCGACCTATCCGCTGCCCTCGGCGGGAACGCAGGTGCGCTGCCAGCAGCCGCTCAACACCGCGGCCTGCGACGCCATCAAGAACCGGGGCATCCGCATCGCGATCCTCTACACCGAGTATCTGCAGCTGAGCGACAGCTGGTACAACAGCCGTATCGCGCAGTTCAACAATCCATCCTCGTCGACCGGCGCGATCGCGCAGCGGCTGCAGTCCTGCGCCTCACCCGGCCTGTTCGCGAACGTCCAGACCGGCGGCGACATCTCGACGGCGCTGACCAACCTCTTCCTGAAGGTCGCATCGAGTACCGCGAGCCTCGTGCAGTAAGGTCACGTCATGACACAGCCCGCAGCAGAATTGCAGACAGCCCACGACGTCAGTTGCACCGCCTTCGTCAAGGACAATAGAGGCGCAACGGCGGTCGAGTTCGGGCTTGTGGCGGCGCCCTTCCTCGCCCTCGTCGTCGCGCTGATCCAGACCTTCCTCGTCTTCTTCGCCCAGCAGTTGCTCGAAGCGGTCGTGCAGCAATCGGCGCGCCTGGTGATGACCCAGCAGGTGCAGATCCAAGGTCTGAGCCAGGACGCCTTCAAGCAGGAGGTCTGCAAGAAGATCCGCATCTTCTTCAACTGCAGTGGCCTGATGGTCGACCTGCAGGTGGCCAATGCCTGGTCGTCGGCCAACACGGGCATGCCGTCGCTGACCTACAACAGCCAGGGCCAGGTCACGAACACCTGGAAATTCAGTCCAGGCGGGCCCGGTGACATCGTCGTCCTCAGGGTGATGTATGTTTGGCCGGTCATGCTGGGCCC
The DNA here is from genome assembly GCF_051168435.1 of Bradyrhizobium sp. HKCCYLR20261. Lineage (NCBI taxonomy): Bacteria > Pseudomonadati > Pseudomonadota > Alphaproteobacteria > Hyphomicrobiales > Nitrobacteraceae > Bradyrhizobium > Bradyrhizobium sp. HKCCYLR20261. Next base: position 74,464 of record NZ_JBNPUZ010000017.1, on the reverse strand, counting down.
GCTGGGATTCAATCTGTCCAACCTGTCGAGCGGCAACCGCCTGATCATGGCGACCGCCGCCTTCCAGAATGAGCCGTAGTCGTGAGAGGAACGAACATGCTCACCCATCTGACCTGCCGCGCGCGCACGCTGTACGCCGATGTCGATGCCGTGGCCGCCACCGAGTTCGCCATCGTGCTGCCGTTCATGCTGACGCTGCTGCTGGGCGGTGTCGAGCTCGGCAATGGTCTCGCCATCGGTGTGAAGGTCAGCGAGACATCGCACAGCGTCGCCGACATGGTGGCGCAGAACACCCAGATCACCGCGGCGCAGATGCAGAACATCCTGCTGGCCTCGACATCGATCATGGCGCCCTATCCGGTCAGCGAGGCCGGAGGCAACTCGCTGATGACGGTGACGGTCTCCGAAGTCTCGACCGACGCCAACGGCAACGCGACCGTGCAATGGAGCACATCGACCAAGTCCGGCGCCGCAAGGGCCGTGGGTCAGAAAATGACCTTATCGGCATTCACCAATACGAGCCCGATCAACGCCAACATTTCGCTCATTCTGGGCGAGGTGTCCTATTCCTATAAGCCCAATCTCGGATCGGGCGTCACCGGCCCGGTGACGATTTCCGACAGCTACTATCTGTTTCCACGCTGCTCGACCAACAGTCCGTCGACATCGAGCTTCCCCTATTACGACGTCAAATACCCGGCCTCGGCAAGTTGCACCTGCGTTCAGCATCTGCGCCAGAAGAGCTGCTAGGCTGGACGCCACAGCCGCTTCTCGAAGCACACAGCCTCGGGTCGGCCGACATACCGGCCATAGTTGGGAATGCGGCCATAGCCGTGACGCTCGTAGAAGCTCACGGCGCGCGCATTGACGTGCCGCGTCTCCAGCCAGATCGCGTCATAGCCGAACCCGGCGGCGGCCGTTTCGAGATGGCTGAGGATCGCAGCCCCCACGCCGCGCGTGCCTGGACGCGCATACATGCGCTTGACCTCGGCGATCCCGGCATCGATCGGACGGAGCGCACCGCAACCGACGGCCTGCCCGGATCCGTCACGCGCGATCACGAAGCAGGCTCTTGGCCCCCGGACGTCATCCGGATCGAATGACGACCGGCCACTGTCACCGGTGATGCGCGCGAGCGCCGCGGACAGGTCCGCGATCAGGGCCGCGGCGTCGGCGGACGCCGGATCTTCCGGTGAGATCGTCAACATGCGAGGGACTCTGCAGCACATTCGTCGGCGCTGCTCCTATCATGCCGACCGGCGCGCCTGCCAGCCATCGCGACGCGGACGGCCTCATCCTATTTTGCAACGGCGGAAGAATTGCTCTAGAGGTCGCGGACTTGCCGGAGAAGATCACGTCATGCCCGACCTGCACACGTTTCTCCTGTTCCTGTCCGCTGCCCTGGTCGTCGCGCTGACGCCTGGTCCGGGCATCTTCTACATCGTCGCACGGACACTGGCCGGTGGACGCCGCGAAGGTCTGGCGTCCAGCGTGGGTCTTGGCCTTGGCGGTCTCGTGCACGTGATGGCCGGCGCGGTCGGACTGTCGGCGCTGGTGATGACCAGCGCCGAGGCCTTCACCGCGCTGAAGATCGCCGGCGCGATCTACCTGATCTGGCTTGGCATCAAGACCTGGCGCGAAGCAAAGATCGCCGCTCCGGCGGAGGTGTCGACCACGGGCCGCCAGCGCGCGTTTCGCGAGGGCATCATCGTCGAGGCGCTGAACCCGAAGACGGCGGCGTTCTTCCTCGCCTTCATCCCGCAATTCGTCGATCCCACCCGCACCGTCGCCACGCAGTTCATCGTGCTGGGCTTGATTTCGGTCGCTCTGAACACCGCTGTCGACCTCGTTGTCACCGTCTGGGCGGCCAAGGCACGCCATGGGCTCGTTCGGCGGCCGAGCCTCGTGACGCGGATGCGTCAGATGTCCGGTGCGGTCATGTGCGGGCTCGGCGGCGCGCTGCTCTTGGCGCGCCGCACGAGCTGAGCTGGCGGTCGGGCATGGGCGCGGTTGCCCCGTCGCCCTACTCCAGCTCGATCGCCTGGTAGGTGCCGGTCTCGTCGAGCGCGGTGCCCCAGATTTTGTGCGAGGCCTGGTGCTCGGCGCGGCCGAACGACAGCTTGCTGCCAAGGCCGAGATCGATGTTCTGCATCGACTCCAGCGTATCGACGAGACGCTCGGTGTCGAGCGGCGTCGTCTGCTTGAGCGCCTGGATCAGGATGTTCGCCGAGATGAAGCCCTCGAGCGAGGTATAGTCCGGCGCTTCGCCCGGGAAGTACTTCTCCAGCGCCGTCTTGTAGTCGAGCACCAGGCTCGAATAGCCGGCGACCGACGGGACACCCTGGGTGACGATCACGTTCTTGGTGTATTTCGGGCCGAGCAGCTTCAGCTCGGCGGCGAGCGACGACGATCCGACGGCGGAGATGTTGGCGTAGATCAGCCCCGGCACGGCATCGTGGGTCTTCTCGATGAACTTCGCCGCCGCGCGGTCGGTCGCGATCATGATGACCGCCTTGATCGCCGGCTTGGTCTGCGCCTTGAGCTGGTTGACGGCCTCGTCGACCTCCAGCGTGCCGCGCGGAAAGCCGTAGCGGATGATCGGATCGGTAATGCCTTGCGCGCGGAACGCCTTGGCGACGCCGTTCGCCCCATCGTCGCCATAGCCGTCATTCTGCGCGAACACCGCGATCTGCTTGGCCGGGATGCGCTTAACCTTCATCAAGTAATGGACGATCGCCGCCGTCTCCTCGGCATAGCTCGCACGGTAGTTGAAGACGTAGCGGTCGGGCGGATCGCGGCGCACGATGGCCGAGCCGCTATAGGGCGCGAAGAACAGCGCGCGGCGCTCCAGCGCATACGGGATCGCCAGCGCGTTGTTGGCGGTGCCCATGTTGCCGATGAAGCCGAACACCTGCTCCTTTTCATAAAGGTGCGTCATCGCGCCGATCGTCTTGGAGGGGTCGTAGGCGTCGTCGGCCGCAATCAGCCGCAGCTTGCGGCCGTTGATGCCGCCGGCGTCGTTGGCGCGGTTGAACGCCGTCTCGATGCCGACCTTCATCTGGCGCGCGGACTCCTTGCGCACGCCCGAGAACGGAATGACGGTGCCGAAGCGGATCTCGGTGTCGCTGACGCCGCGCGGCAGCGGCGGCGGTAGGTTGGCGGTGGGCTGCGTTGCCGCGGCAGCGGTGGACGGCGCCAGCGCGAAGGACAGGCTGGGCGCCGCCGATTGCTGCTGGCCGAGCGAGCGCTCCAGATCCGACAATTGGCGCTCAGCGGTCTGGCAATTGACTTGCGAGGACGCGACGCGGCCGCGGCCTTCGGCGATGTAGCTGTTGAAGCTGCGGATCAGCCCGTCGCGATCGCTGCTGTTCGTGGCGGCCTGGCGGATCACCTCGCCGAACTGATCGATGATGGTCTGGACGCGCCCCTGCGCGATCTCGCGGCAGGTCGCGGCCTGGCCGACCACCGGGCCGACGCGCGAGGCGAGATCACGAACCGTATCGGGAGAGATGGGAGCAGCGGAGGCGGTCGGCACTAACAAGCAGGTTCCGAGAAGGAGCACGCACCAGCGAACGGTCATATCTGAACTACCCGTCTTCTTTTGTTTGGTTGGCGTTGTTCGACTACATGAGTGAGACAGCAATCGTATTAAGGACAGGTTGCAGGACACCGCAAGCTCCATCGCACTGAGCGCCGGTCTAGGAACGCCGCGGCGACTGCTGTCGCGCGATCGCTGACATTGGGGGCCCTGCATCGTCGCGAACTAACAGCCGCCGTGATCGATTATCGCCGGGAAACAACGGCTTGCGACCTCGCATGACAGGCGGCTCGCGGTTCGCGCGCGACCGGGAGCGAGGCCCTCTCGCGGCACGGAGGCGTTCAGACGTGAGGGCGGGAAGTTGCTTGCAGTGTTAACCGCCGCTAACGCAGGACGATCAAATGCGCGCGCCGGCCTTGAAGGCGGGCTCACCTTGCGCCTGTTGGCGACGACGTGCCGCACCACAAGCCGTGATGACAATCGGGTGAGTTTTAATTGAATGCAGCAGCCGTCGAGGCCCTCGCAGGCGGCTGGATCGGCGCCCGTTTTGACGCTAGCAGCAGCCTATCTCGTGTGAGTGCAGAGGGGATCCGCCGTGCCGTGGAAGAATACCAGACTGGAGTTCGGCGGCGTCGCCAAGTTCTTCCATTGGACCAGCGCGGCGGCGTTCATCGCCGCCTACATCGTCGTGTACTACGTCATCTGGTTCATGGATGACACCGCGCCGGAGGTGCTGCCGGTGCTGAATGTCCATTGGGTGCTTGGCATCTTCGTCGGGCTGTCCGTGGTCCCGCGGCTGCTGTGGCGGCTCGCCAATGTGCAGCCGGAGGCGCCGCATTCATCTCCCGCCGAGGCGTGGCTTGCGCAGGCAGCGCATTGGGGCCTCTACGCGCTGCTGATCGTGATGCCGCTGACCGGCTATATCGGCACCGATGCGCCGACCGATTTCGGAGCCTTCGCGGTGCCGAGCTTCCGCGAGACCGCGTTGTTCGGCTGGATCGAGACGCGCTGGGGCGTGTCGTGGGAGGCGTTCGAGCCGCCGGTCGACGCGATCCACCATTTCATCGGCAAATGGATCGCCTGGGTCGTGGTGGCCCTGCACGTCGCCGCCGCGCTGGTTCACCACATCGTCCGCCGCGACGGCGTGCTGACGCGGATGCTGCCGGGGCGGCCGGCGGCGTGATGATGTCGCCCGAATCCGACCGTCATTGCGAGGAGCCGAAGGCGACGAAGCAATCCAGGGCGTCGCGAGGACTCTGGATTGCTTCGCTCGCAATGACGCCTGGTAAAGCGTCGATCGTGCTCTGCCGACCTACTTGGCCGGCAAATTGGGCTTGATGTGCAGCTCGCGGAGCTGCTTGGTCGAGGCTTCCGACGGCGCGCCCATCAGCAGGTCCATGGCCTGCTGGTTCATCGGGAACAGCGAGATCTCGCGCAAATTCGTGGTGCCACACAGCAGCATCACGATGCGGTCGACGCCGGCGGCCATGCCGCCATGCGGCGGCGCGCCGTACTGGAAGGCGCGGTACATGCCGCCGAAGCGGTCGACCACCTCCTGCTCGCCATAGCCCGCGATCTCGAACGCCTTCACCATCGCTTCCGGCTTGTGGTTGCGGATGCCGCCGGAGGCGATCTCGTAGCCGTTGCAGGCGATGTCGTACTGGAACGCCTTGATGGTCAGCGGGTCCTTGGTCGTCAGCGCTTCCAGGCCGCCCTGCGGCATCGAGAACGGGTTGTGCGAGAAGTCGACCTTCTTGTCGTCCTCGTTGTACTCGTACATCGGGAAGTCGACGATCCAGGCCAGCGCGAAGCGGTCCTTGTCGATCAGGTTCAATTCCTCGCCGACCTTGGTGCGGGCGAGGCCTGCGAACTTCCAGAACTTGTCGGGATCGCCGGCGACGAAGAAGGCGGCGTCGCCCTCCTTGGTGCCGATCTGGGCACGGATCGCAGCCGTGCGATCAGGCCCGATGTTGTTGGCGAGCGGGCCCGCGCCCTCGCCGCCCTCGCGCCACATGATGTAGCCGAGGCCGGGCTGGCCCTCGCCTTGCGCCCACGAATTCATGCGGTCGCAGAACGCGCGGCTGCCGCCACCGGGAGCCGGGATCGCCCAGACCTGGTTCTTCGGGTCCTCGAGCATGCGCGCGAATACCTTGAAGCCGGAGCCGCGGAAGTGCTCGGAGACGTCCTGCATCTCCAGCGGATTGCGCAAATCGGGCTTGTCGGTGCCGTATTTGCGCAGCGCTTCCGCAAACGGAATCCGCGGCCAGCCCTTGGTGACCGGCTTGCCCTTGGCGAACTCCTCGAACACGCCGGTGATGACCGGCTCCAGCGCCGCGAACACGTCCTCCTGCTCGACGAAGCTCATCTCGACGTCGAGCTGATAGAACTCGCCGGGCAGACGGTCGGCGCGCGGATCCTCGTCGCGGAAGCACGGCGCGATCTGGAAGTAGCGGTCGAAGCCCGACATCATCAAGAGCTGCTTGTACTGCTGCGGCGCCTGCGGCAGCGCGTAGAACTTGCCGGGATGGATGCGCGACGGCACCAGGAAGTCGCGCGCGCCCTCTGGCGAGGACGCGGTCAGGATCGGCGTCTGGAATTCGAAGAAGCCCTGCTCCTTCATCCGCCGGCGCATCGAATCGATGATCGCGCCGCGGGTCATGATGTTCTGGTGCAGCTTGTCGCGGCGCAGGTCCAGAAAGCGATACTTCAGCCGGATGTCCTCGGGGTAGTCCTGCTCGCCGAACACCGGCAGCGGCAGCTCGGCCGCGGGGCCGAGCACCTCGATGTCGGCGACATAGAGCTCGACCTGGCCGGTCGGCAGCTCGGCATTGTCGGTGCCCTCGGGACGGCGGCGGACCTTGCCTTCCATGCGCACGACCCACTCCGAGCGCAGCTTCTCGGCCAGCCCGAACGCCTTGGAGTCGGGATCGACCACGCATTGGGTGATGCCGTAATGGTCGCGCAGATCGACGAACAGCACGCCGCCATGGTCGCGGATGCGATGGCACCAGCCGGACAGCCGGACCGTCTCTCCGATGTTGCTGTCGCGGAGCGCGCCGCAGGTATGGGTCCGGTAGCGATGCATGGTCGTCCTGAATGGTCGGCGTGAGGAAAAGGGAATCGGCGCAGCCTTGAAGGCGCAGGCCGAATGCGCGCTGGGTTTAGCCGAGCCGCCCCGGCGCGGCAACCGCAGGAACGGCTTTTCCGCCCCGGAGGCCGGCCACCCGGGCTCTCATTGCAACCTCCCCTGCTGCCGCCGAATTGGGCTGGCGCCGAAGCGCTCATCTGACGGCCGTTTGGGCTCGAAAAGCGGCCGCCTTGCGCCTATCTTGGAGCCATGACCGTGCATTTCCCCTTCCAGAACTCCTACGCCGCGCTGCCGGACAATTTCTTTGCCCGGGTGGCGCCCACCCCCGTCGCCGCGCCGCGGCTGATCAAGCTGAACCGGCCGCTGGCCGAGGAGCTCGGGCTGAACCCGGCCGAGCTGGAGACGCCCGAGGGCGCGGAGATCCTAGCCGGCAAGACCGTGCCGGAGGGTGCCGAGCCGATCGCCATGGCCTATGCCGGGCACCAGTTCGGGCATTTCGTGCCGCAGCTCGGCGATGGCCGGGCGGTGCTGCTCGGGGAGGTGGTCGACCGCAACGGCGTCCGCCGCGACATCCAGCTCAAGGGCTCCGGCCCGACCCCGTTCTCGCGCCGCGGCGACGGCCGGGCGGCGCTGGGGCCCGTGCTGCGCGAATACATCGTCAGCGAGGCGATGGCGGCCCTGGGCATCCCGACCACCCGTTCGCTGGCCGCTGTCGTCACCGGCGAGCAGGTCTATCGCGGCACCGCGCTGCCCGGCGCCGTGCTGACGCGGGTCGCGACCAGCCATATCCGGGTCGGCACCTTCCAGTATTTCGCCGCCCGCCAGGACACCGAGGCGGTGCGCAGGCTCGCGGACCACGTCATCAGCCGGCACTATCCGGATCTCGCCGGCTCTGAGCGGCCCTATCACGCCCTGCTGGATGCCGTGATCTCGCGCCAGGCCAGACTGATCGCCGATTGGCTGCTGGTCGGCTTCATCCATGGCGTCATGAACACCGACAACACGTCGGTGTCCGGCGAGACCATCGACTACGGCCCGTGCGCCTTCATGGACGCCTATGATCCGAAGCAGGTGTTCTCCTCGATCGACGAGTTCGGCCGCTACGCCTTTGCCAACCAGCCGCGCATTGCGATGTGGAACCTGACCCGGCTGGCCGAATGCCTGCTGCCGCTGTTCGACGCCGACAAGGACCAGGCGATCAAGCAGGCCGAGGCCGCGCTCGACGGTTTTGCAAGTCAGTTCACCGAGGCGCACCAGGCGGGCCTGCGCCGCAAGCTCGGGCTATCAACGCAAACGGAAGGCGACCAGCCGCTGGCGCAGGCGCTGTTCGACACGATGGCGGCGGCCAAGGCGGACTTCACCCTGACGTTCCGCCGACTCAGCGACGCCGCCGGCAGCGGCGATCTGAGCGAGGTCCGCGCCCTGTTCGAGGATCCCGCCGGTTTCGACGAATGGGCGGCGCGCTGGCAGCAGCGCCTCGCCGAGGAACCGCAGACCCCGGCCGAGCGGCGCGACGCCATGCGCAAGGTCAATCCGGCCTTCATCCCGCGCAACCACCGCATCGAGGCCGTCATCAGCGCGGCGGTGGAGAACGACGACTACGCGCCGTTCGAGGAGCTGCATGCGGTGCTGGCAAAGCCTTTTGAGGACCAGCCGGAGCGGGCCGACTATGCCCAGCCGCCCGAGCCCGAGGAGCGGGTGCTGCAGACCTTCTGCGGCACCTGACACGCGCTCTTAACTCCACGTCCACCATCGCGGCGACCGCGCCTGGGTCCTTAAGAAACGATCAACGCAGCCCCGACAAGTTGAAGCAACAAGTCGGGGAGGTCCGAGACGTGGACGCGCTGGTGTTCGAATTCCTGGGTCTGGCGATGGTCGCCCTGTGCCTCATCGTGCTCGCGGTCCCCTCCGGACGGAGGCCCTCCGGCCGCGTCCGGCATCATTGACGGCCCGCCGGCCCGTCCATCATCAACCATAGAGCGATCGGCGGACACGGCAGCGCTTGCCTTCCGGCCTGATTAGGCCGACAAGCAGAGATGAATTTCGTCTCGTACCCTTTGCCGACACCCTTGACTTGTCAGCGTTTTCGGACGACGGCGTAAGAGCCTCGTCATGGATCGTTCATGGACTTGATCACCACCACCGCGGACCTCGCGGCCGCCTGCGCCCGTCTCGCCCAACACCCGGTCATCACCGTCGATACCGAGTTCCTGCGGGAAACCACCTACTACCCCCTGCTCTGCGTCGTGCAGATGGCGAGCCCGGACGAGGCCCTCGTGATCGACGCGCTGGCCGAAGGCATCGATCTCAAGCCGTTCTTCGAGCTGATGGCCAACGAGAAGGTCCTGAAGGTCTTCCACGCCGCGCGCCAGGACATCGAGATCATCTGGCACCGCGCCGGCATCGTGCCGCACCCGATCTTCGACACCCAGGTCGCCGCGATGGTGCTGGGGTACGGCGACAGCATCGCCTACGATCAGCTGGTCGAACGCATCACCGGCCATCGCCCCGACAAGACCCACCGTTTCACCGACTGGTCGCGCCGGCCCCTGACCAAGGAGCAGGCGCATTACGCCGAGGCCGACGTCACCCATCTGCGCGATGTCTTTGCCGCGCTCGATGCCGACCTCAAGAAGCGCGGCCGCAGCGACTGGGTCAGCGAGGAGATGGAGATCCTGACCTCGCCGAAGACCTACGACTTCCATCCCGAGCGCGCCTGGGAACGGCTGAAGACCCGCGTCCGCAAGCCCAAGGAGCTCGCGGTGCTGATCGAGGTCGCCGCCTGGCGCGAGCAGGAAGCGCAGAGCCGCGACGTGCCGCGCAGCCGCGTCATGAAGGACGATGCCGTCGGCGACATCGCCACGCATGCGCCGACCACGATCGAGAAGCTCGGCAACCTGCGCTCGCTGCCGAAGGGCTTCGAGCGCTCCAAATGGGGCTCCGATATCGTCGCCGCCGTGCAGCGCGGGCTGGCGCGTGATCTCGCCGCGCTCCCGAAGCTGGAAAAGCCGCGCAACAACTCCAATGGCGCCGCCATCGTCGAGCTGCTGAAGGTGCTGCTCCGCATGACGTCCGAGCGGCACGCCGTCGCCAGCAAGGTCATCGCCACCGTCGACGATCTCGAACAGATCGCCGCCGACGACCAGGCGGATGTGGCTGCGCTGCAGGGCTGGCGCCGCGAGCTGTTCGGTGAGGCGGCGCTGGCGCTGAAGCACGGCAAGCTCGCGCTGGCGATCGACAAGGGCCGCGTGATCCGCGTCGACCGGGCCTGACGGCGATCGAACCTGGCCGCTACGGCCGGTTGCAGCTCCGGGCGTTTACCCAGTTGATTGCGGAGCGCCGCATACGCGGCGAATTTGCCACACTTTCACTCGGAATCGGCCCGCCCCCTCAACTCCGCCTCGATTGTCTGGGACACCTCAACCAGAGCCAACGAAAGGATGTAGGCGCTGGTCGGCAGGTTGAGCTGGCGCGCCCTCGCGATGGCCGCCTGGAGGCTGCTCGCCAGCTCTTTGAGCTCTTCCTCTCGGGTCATGTCGCGGTCTCGGTGGTGATGTCGGTGCTGGAGCTGCCCGTGTGAGCAAAGACGATTGCGAGCCGCCAGAACAGAAGCTGCTGCGGCTGCTGAGCGAAAATCCTGTTGATTTGCACGTGATGGAGGCGTTGCGCCTCGTGGTTGCATTCAACAAGATCACCGATCCGTCGGACCGCCGCATGGTGATCGATCTGGCCGAGCGTCTCGCCGAGGGCTGAACACCACGCCGGCGCCGCTCACACCGCCAGCCGTCCGCCCGCTCCGACCAATTCGGCGCTGTCGAGAACGCCGGCGAAGTTGCCGATCACCTTGGTGACGACCAGCTTGTAGGAAGTGGCGTCCCCGACGCAGGCCTGGCGGCAGGCCACCGCGTCCCTGATCACCTGATAGCGCTGGCTGCGATGAAAGCCGTCGACCACCGTCGACAGGATCGTCTCGTCCAGCGAAAAGCCGAGCATGACGCAGCGGATGTTGCGCATGTTCGACATGTAGTCGGCGAAGCGCGCCGAGCTGTAGGCTGACGGCAGCGGATGCTCGAAGGCCATCTCGCCGGGCGTCGGCCTGAAGTCGTCGATCCACTCTGTCAGATTGGATGCCGGGTTGAACCAGGCCGCTTGCGCGATCCGCTTGAGATGGATCACCGGCCACAATTGCTCGCGCCAGAACGCGACCATTTGCCGACAGCGCGCCATGGTGGCGTCGCCGTCCGCGATCAGGTGCTTGCGTCCCAGCGCGAGATATTCGCGCTGCAGATCGGCGCAGACCAGAACCGGCGGATCCGTGTCGGTCGCGCCGAACAGCTCCCGGTTCGACATCAGGGTCTCGCTGCAGAGAAATCCCGCAGCGGCGAAGATGCCGGCCGGCCTGCGGAGAGATCGAGCACGCCGGGCCGATCCCAGTCGCCCTCGGGCCGGATGATCATGTAGGGATCGCTGTCGAGGGTGATCGCGTCGTTGCACGGCTCGAGGTCGAGCACCATCTCGGTGTAGGAGAAATCCGAGAAGGTCAGCTTGCGATTGTGCCCGAGCGGCTTGGCGCCGAAATGCGCCCAGAAATCGACGAGACGATCCTGCGCGTGGCCATACGCCTTCTTGAAGCCCTTGCGCCGGCAATAGTCGAGCGCCTCCCGGACCAGCTTGAATGACAGCCGTGAGCGCCGGTACTGATGGCGCACTGCGAGCCGCTCCACCTTCGCGAATTCGCCAAAGAAGCGCACGCGCACGCAGCCGGCCGGCTGATTGCCGACGAAGCCGAGGAAATGCGCCGCGACCAGGTCGTTGCCGTCGAACTCCTCCTCCATCGGGCAGTCCTGCTCGGACAGATAGACCGCCGAGCGGATTGCAGTGACGAGCATCAGGTCGTTCGGATCGCGCGCGATGCGCACCGTGATCGCGCGTGAATTCGATTTGGCCGTCTTGGCTGTACTAATGCCGTGCATCCGCAACACTCCCTTCCACAAATTGATTCATCCGTATCGCCGGGTCGATCAGCTCCGGCATCCGGTTCCAAGGCCGCTGGTACCACCAGAGATCCGGTTGAAAGCTAGGAACCGGCGAGAAGCCAAGCGCGCCGAGAAACGCGCGTCCTTCCGCGCTCGATGGCTGCGCGTAGTAGTCGGCGGCGCGAAACCTGGGCTCGCGCATCATCCGGGCGACATTGCCGAGCCCGATGGCGCCCCGGCCCTGCGCGACCAGCGCCCACACGTAGATCGCCGCGGCCTGCTCGCCGGGCCGCGCCAGAAATTGGCGCGGCGGTTGAATCAAATTGAACTCATCCAGCAGCAACGCATCGAGGCCGGCGCAATTCAGATAGAGAAAGGCGATCCCGCCGAGCAGGTTCCTACCGCGGCAAAGCATGAAGATGGAGTCCGGGTCGTAGCGCAGGAATTCGGCGAGCTCGTGCTCGGTGGCGCGCACGCCAGGGATTTCCCGCCGCGCGAGCGCGGCGAGCTCAGCCAGACGGTCACGCGTGACTGCGTGCGCCGTGACGATATCTGACTGCGGCAATGCGTCGAGGTCATGTCGGACGCTGTATTCTGTGCTTCCGCACTGCGGCTTCTGCATCTATGTTTCCAGCTTGGCTTTGATGACGTCACCATACTAGTCGGGGCTGGAGTGTGTATGCCGCAACATTTGCATCGGGGCGCTGCGCTGACGCAGCGCCGCAAACCTGACGAAACGCTTAATGCATCGTGGGAAGATTTAAGAGCATTTCTCCTTTGTACCCGGCACCGCAGCTTTCGACATGCCGCCGATGTGCTCGGGCTCACGGCCACCACATTGATGCGCAAGATCGACCGGCTCGAGGAAGAGCTCGGCTGCAAGCTGTTCATTCGCGATCAGTCCGGCCTGTCGCTCAGCGATGAAGGGCGGTCGCTGCTGTTCGACGTCGAACAGATGGAAAGGCTGAGCTTCAACATCTTCCGGCGCGCCTCGCTCTCGACCGATACCCGCGGCTCCGTGCGCGTCGCGGTGACCGAAGGCCCCGGCAATTTCTGGATCCTGCCGCGGCTGATCGACTTCCAGCGGACCTATCGCAGGATCACGGTCGATCTGAGCTGCGCGATGCAGCAGGCGGACGTCTCACGGCTGGAGGCCGACATCTCGATTCAGTTCGAGCCGCCGACCAATCCCGATGTCATCGTTGCCAAGCTCGGCCGCCTTCACATCTACGGCTTCGTGTCGGAATCCTATCGCGACGCCTATGGACTGCCGAAGACGCTCGCCGATCTCAGGAACCACCGCATCATCAAGCAGCACGGCGTGCAACTGGATGAGACGGGCTACGCCCGCATTCTCGGCTTGGAGTCCCTCGAAGGCATCGTCGGCATCTCGACGAATTCGAGCGTGGCCGTGCTCTACGCCGTCGAGCGCGGCGCCGGCATCGGCTTCCTGCCGACATCCGCGGTCGCGCTCGGCGCGCCGCTGGTTCCGGTGGACCTCGGCATCAACTACCACATGGATCTGTGGCTGACCTACCACAAGGAGTTTCGCAACTCGGACCGGCACAAGATCGTCATCGACTGGCTGAAGCGCATTTTCGATCCGAAGGTCCACGCCTGCTTCCGGGACGAATTCATCCATCCGCTGGAGCTGGTCCCCTTGATGGCGCAGGCACGGGAGGTGGTCGGCTTCGGCGGCTACGTCGCGCCCAGCCCGGTCTGAGAGCCTACCACTTGAACTCGACGCCGAGCGTGCCTTGATGCGACTGCAGCGCCGAGCGAAGCTTGGCGTCGTAGTTCACATAGATGCGCGAGGTGCTGCTCAGCGACAGCGACATCGCCGCTCCGGTGTCGGCGCCGTAGCGGCCCTCGCCCAGTCCTTGGAGCGTGATGCTTTGCGGACCGAGGCTGACGGTGACGGAGCCGAGGTTCTGGCAGACATTGTCGACGAACTTGGCGTAGGCCGAGAGGTCGAGGATCTTGCCATCGAGAATGAAGTAGCGGCCGACTTCGGCCCCGACGAGAAAGCGCGCGCGCTCGAGCGACGTGCCGCTGACAGTGAGCGGTTCGAGGCCGCCGCTTTCCTGGAATGCGGCGGTGGTTGCGCGCGCATATTCGAAGGCGAGCTTCGGCACGACCCGGGTTTCACCGAAGCTCCAGTAGTAGTCGAGTTCGCTCAGGACGCCGGTGATGTGGGCGCCGTAGGCTGCGCGCGTCGCACCCAGGCTGGTGCCGCGCTGCGCCTTGATCCCACCGGAGCCATAGACCACCGCGATGGCCCAGGTCCAGGGTCCCTGATCCACGGAGGCATTGAAGCCCAGCTGCGTCAGGTCGAGGGTGGCCGACTGGAGCGCCAGCGGCACGTCGACCCAGGTGCGGCTCTGGTCCACCGAGATCCCGGCATTCACGCCGGGCGCGAGGCGCATGCCGATACCGGCAACGCCGCCCCAGGTCGATCTGCGGTCGCCGACGAAATCGCCCTGGGGCTGGCTGCGAGCCCAAACCCCATAGGTTTCGCCCCAGGTCCGAAAGCGCGGCTGCTCCGCCGCCTCCGACGCGCCGCCGCCGCCGGGATTGCTGCGCTGGAGCCGGCTTCCGCCATGCGTCGCCTCGACCCCCAGCCGCTCCAGGAAGCTGGAGCCAAGATTGAGCACCGACTGGCCCGCAGACAGATCGGCATTCAGCGCGCTTGCCTTTGGGACAGGAACAGGAACGGGGGTCGGGCTTGGCGTGGGCGTGGGGCTTGCCGACGGGCTTGGCAGGCTTGCCGCGCCGGCGGCGCCAGCGGAGAGCACGAGCGTCAACCCGAGTGCGGCGACACCAGCCAGTGCGCGTGCGAACCCGCGCGAGCGTCCTGTCTCTGCAGCCCGAGATGCGCCGCGCATCGATGCCCGCCCCGAATTGATTAAATATCAACCGTCGGGATTTGCCTGCAGTTCTCCCTGATGGTCAATCCGGATGTTCCGGTCCGGCCGGGTCGTGCGGAACTTTGTGGTTCCGGCGCCACAACGTCGCGAGGCGCTGGCGCGACAGTGCTTGCGACTCCGCGACGCGTTCTCATCAGTTCGGCAAACTTGATATCGACGGAAAATCGTGTTGCAATCTCGGATACAATCGGATTGGCCGTTCGACTGTGCGTTTCGTGACTTCGGAAATCAAGCAGATCCCGGGAAGCCCGTTTGTGGCGTGGCACGCGCGAGCGTGGCCGCGTCTTTTTTTCGTCTAGACGGAGGAGACAACGATGCCGACCTACAAGGGCAGCGTGAAATGGTTCAACCCGACCAAGGGATACGGCTTCATCAAACCGGCCGGCGGAGACAAGGACGTGTTCGTCCATATCTCGGCCGTCGAGCGGGCCGGATTGACCACGCTCAACGAGAACCAGCCGATCGAATATGACCTGGTGGAGAGCCGCGGCAAGACCTCGGCGGAGAATTTGAAGCTGTCGTGAACCTGTGTGCGGGCGGACATGCCATGATGTGGGCCGCCCTCAGCTAACGAACTCCGCGCAAGGCTACTACGCGGATGACCAGACTTCGTCAGCCCTTGATGCGCCCCCGGCCCTGCCGGGGATTTTTTTTGTCCGAACGCAGGCTCAGCGCGGGCGATACACGGCTGTTCCTGCGGAAAGAAACCCCTCACCCAAGCGAGCCCGCAGATCGGCCGGCGATGCCCTCTCCCACCCTGGCGAAGCAAAGCTTCGCCAGGGTGGGAGAGGGCCAGACGGTGGCAGCGTCATACTCACTCGGGCGAGGGGTTCTTTCCGCGAGCGCACTCTCTCCGCAGACAAGATCCCTCACCCGGCAACAACGCCCCAACTACGAAACCATCGGCCAGATCATCATCTGGTCCGCCTGCTCCGTCGCGGTGGTCTTGCAGAGATCGCCTTCCAGCCGCACCTGGTCTCTCGCCAGCAGCTTCAGCGCTTCCGGATAGATCCGGTGCTCGACGCCGAGGATGCGCTCCGACAGCGTGTCGGCGGTGTCGTCGTCCCGCACCACGACCGCGCCCTGCATCACGATTGGGCCGGCGTCCGTCTCGGGAATCACGAAATGCACGGTCGCGCCGGAGAGCTTCACGCCGGCGCGCAGCGCCTGGCCGTGCGGATCAAGGCCAGGGAAAGACGGCAGCAGCGAGGGATGGATGTTGAGCATCCTGCCATACCAGCGCTGCACGAACTCGGCCGTGAACAGCCGCATGAAGCCGGCCAGGCAGATGATCTCGATGCCGCGCGCGTCCAGCGCCGCCTGCAGCTTGGCCTCGAAGCCGGCGCGGTCCTTGCCGAACGGCTTGCTCTCGATCACCTCGACCGCGATGCCGCTCTCCGCAGCCTTCTGCAGTCCGGCGGCGTCCGCGCGGTTCGAGATCACGACGGCGATCTCGGCCGGAAAGCCCGGCTGCGTCGCAGCGCGGATCAGCGCGGCCATGTTCGAACCGCGACCGGAGATCAGGATGGCGACGCGGCGCTTCATCGTGGCAGCTCGTCTCACAGAGCCAGATCGAGCGCGCCGGTGTAGATCACGCGCTCCTCGCCCGACGCCGCGACCACTTCACCGAGGCGGGCCACGTGCTCGCCATTGGCGGTGAACACCTCGGTGACGGCGTCGACGGCCTCGGCCTTGACGATCACGATCATGCCGATCCCGCAATTGAAGGTGCGCAGCAGTTCGCGCTCGGCGATGCCGCCCTGCCCGGCCAGCCATTTGAACACCGGCAGCACCGGCAGATGCGTCAGGTCGATCGAGACGCCGAGATGCTTCGGCAGCACGCGCGGGATGTTGTCGGTGAAGCCGCCGCCGGTGATATGTGCCAGCCCCTTGACCGCGCCGGTCTCGCGGATCGCGCGCAGGCAGGATTTCACGTAGAGCCGCGTCGGCGTCAGCAGTGCCGCACCCAGCGTCAGCACCGGCGCGAACGGCGCCGGCGCATCGAAGCCGAGGCCCGATTGGGCGACGATCTTGCGCACCAGCGAGTAGCCGTTGGAATGCACGCCCGAGGAGGCCAGGCCGAGCACCAGGTCGCCGGCCGCGATGTCCGGCGACGGCAGCAGGGTGCCGCGCTCGGCTGCGCCGACGGCAAAGCCGCCGAGATCGTAGTCGCCGTCCTTGTAAAGGCCCGGCATTTCGGCCGTCTCGCCGCCGATCAGCGCGCAGCCGGATTCGCGGCAGCCTTCGGCAATACCGGCGACGATCGAAGCCGTCGCCTCCGGGTCGAGCTTGCCGCAGGCGAAGTAGTCGAGGAAGAACAGCGGCTCGGCGCCCTGCACCACGAGATCGTTGACCGACATGGCAACGAGATCGATCCCGATGCCGCCATGCAGCCCGGTCTCGATTGCGATCTTGACCTTGGTGCCGACGCCGTCGGTCGCGGCCACCAGGATCGGATCCTTGAAGCCGGCGGCCTTCAAATCGAACAGGCCGCCGAAGCCGCCGATCTCGGCATCCGCGCCGGCGCGGGCGGTGGCGCGCACCATGGGCTTGATCAGATCGACCAGACGGTTTCCGGCATCGATATCGACGCCCGAATCTGCATAAGTGAGCCCGTTCTTGCGCTCGGTCATGGTAAAAACCCCTAATCTGACCGCTGGTTACGTCGGAATCCGGCTGCGCGCAATGGCTCGCAGGGGGCTCGTCCCCACCCTATCTAGGAACCGACCGGTTCGCTTCGCACGGAAGTGGGTTAAGTTTTGATCGAGTTGTCGTCGGGACCAGCTGCGTGACCATTCCC
The DNA here is from genome assembly GCF_051168435.1 of Bradyrhizobium sp. HKCCYLR20261. Classification (NCBI taxonomy): domain Bacteria; kingdom Pseudomonadati; phylum Pseudomonadota; class Alphaproteobacteria; order Hyphomicrobiales; family Nitrobacteraceae; genus Bradyrhizobium; species Bradyrhizobium sp. HKCCYLR20261. The sequence continues at coordinate 57,135 of NZ_JBNPUZ010000017.1, read as the reverse complement.
CACTCTATCCCCAATCTGATTACGCTGGGCCGAATCCTGCTGGTGCCGATCGTGGTCTGGGCCATCGCGGCCGGAGAGATGGAGGTCGCGTTTCTGGTGTTCGTGGTGGCCGGCGTGAGCGATGCCGTCGACGGCTTCCTGGCGCGGCGATTCAATCTCCGCTCCGAGCTCGGCGCCCTGCTCGACCCGCTGGCGGACAAGGCCCTGCTGGTTTCGATCTTCGTCACGCTGGGCATCTGGGGCGCCATCCCGCGCTGGATCGTCATCCTGGTGGTCTCGCGCGACATCATGATCGTGGCCGCGGTGATCGTCTCCTGGCTGTTCGACCGGCCGGTCGCGATGAAGCCGTTGATGGTCTCCAAGCTGAACACGGCAGCCCAGGTCGGATTTGCCGCGCTCGTGCTCGCCTCACTCAGCTTCGGCTTCGAGCCCAAGCCTTACGACGCGGTGCTGATGGTGCTGGTCACGGTCTTTACGCTCGTGTCGGTCGGGCTGTATCTGGTCGACTGGGTGCGCCACATGAGCACCATTGAAGTCCGCTGATCCTCTCAAGAGCTGTCGCGGACCTCGGGCACGCCACGTTACGGAGCACGTCGATCTTGGCCAGCCACATTCCCCCTCGCCAGCTGGCCCTTGCCCTGCCGCACGAGGAGAGCCTGACGCGGGACAACTTCTTCGAAGGTCCCGGCAACGCGGCCGGGCTCGCTCTGGTCGACGCATGGCCGGAATGGCCGGCCCGGACGATGTTCCTGGTCGGCCCCGACGGCTCCGGTAAGAGCCATCTCGCCGCGATCTGGGCCGAGCAGGCCGGCGCCCGCTCGCTGTCGGCGCATGCGCTGGAGGCCGGCGCCGTCCCCGGGGCGCTCGCCACCGGCGCGCTGGTGCTGGAGGACCTCACGGCCGCCGATCTCGATGAACGGGCCCTGTTTCATCTGCTGAACCTGGCGCGCCAGGACGAAGCCTTCGTGCTGATCACCGCCCGCGAGGCACCGGCGAGCCTGCCGATTGCGCTGGCCGACCTGAGGTCGCGGCTGCGCGCCGTCCCGGTGGTCACCCTGCTGCCGCCCGACGACCAGCTGTTCCGAGCCCTGATCGTCAAGCTCGCGGCCGACCGGCAGCTTTCGATCGACGAGACGGTCGTGAGCTACCTGGCGAGCCGCATCGAGCGATCCTATGCGGCTGCGCGCGAGACCATCGCGATGCTCGACAACGAGTCGCTGCGGCTCGGACGGCCCGTCACCCGTGCCCTGGCGGCCGAGCTGCTCCGCAGCGTGTGACCGCCGGCCATCTTGACGGCAGCCTTCGCCGGAACCTCAATGGTGCCGGCGACGTCATCCCTCTGTCATACGGCTTGCGCTACTGGTTGGCACTCGCGCCCTGATTTGGCGCCGTGACCGAATATGGATCGAGTTCTCATGGATATTGAGCAAGTGACTGAGATTGCAGCACAAGAGCCGGTTACGGCTGCCGGGCTCGAGATCGCCTCGAGCCCCGAGCGCTTCATCAACCGGGAACTGTCCTGGCTGCATTTCAATCGTCGCGTGCTCGAGGAATCGGTCAATCCGCGCCACCCGGCGCTGGAGCGGGTGCGGTTCCTGTCGATTTCAGCCAACAACCTTGATGAATTCTTCATGGTCCGCGTCGCCGGCATCCGCGCCCAGGTGCGCGAGGGCATTGCCGAGCGCAGCCCGGACGGGCTGACGCCGATCGAGCAGCTGAAGCTGATCAACGAGACCGTGTCGCAGCTCGCGATCGACCAGCAGGCGATCTGGCGCGACCTGCGCAAGTTTCTCGCCGAGCTCGGCATCGTGCTGGTCGACGGCCAGGATGTCACCAAGAGCGAGCGGGCCTGGATCGAGGACCACTTCCTTGCAAACATCTTCCCGCTGCTGACGCCGCTCGCGATCGACCCGGCGCATCCGTTCCCGTTCATCCCGAGCCTCGGCTTCACCGTGGCGCTGCAGCTCACGCGCACCGCCGACGGCCGGCCGATGAACGCGCTGATCCGCATGCCCGGCAAGATCGACCGCTTCATCCGCTTCCCCGGCGCCAAGGACGGCGTCATCCGCCTGATCACCCTGGAACAGGCGACCAGCCTGTTCATCGGCCGCCTGTTTCCCGGCTACACGGTCAAGGGCCAGGGCGCCTTCCGCATCATCCGCGACAGCGAGATCGAGATCGAGGAAGAGGCCGAGGATCTGGTGCGGCTGTTCGAGACCGCGCTCAAGCGCCGCCGCCGCGGCTCGGTGATCCGGCTCGAGATCGAGGCCAACATGCCGGAGGAGCTGCGCCACTTCGTGCAGGATGCGCTGGCGACCACCGACGACGAGGTGTTCGTGGTCGACGGCGTGCTGGCGATGAACGAGCTGTCGCAGCTGACGCGCGTCGACCGGCCCGACCTGGAATTCGCGCCCTATGTGCCGCGCCATCCCGAGCGGGTGCGCGACCATGGCGGCGACATTTTTGCTGCGATCCGGCAGAAGGACCTGATCGTCCACCACCCCTACGAGTCGTTCGACGTCGTCGTACAATTCCTGCAGCAGGCGGCGCGCGATCCCGATGTCGTCGCCATCAAGCAGACGCTGTACCGCACGTCGAACAATTCGCCGATCGTGCGCACGCTGGTGGAAGCGGCGGAGGCCGGCAAATCGGTCACCGCGCTGGTCGAGCTCAAGGCACGCTTCGACGAGGAAGCCAACATCCGCTGGGCGCGCGACCTCGAACGCGCCGGCGTGCAGGTCGTCTATGGTTTCCTGCAACTGAAGACCCATGCGAAACTGTCGATGGTCGTGCGCCGCGAAGGCGGCAGCCTGACCACCTATGTGCACACCGGCACCGGCAACTATCATCCGGTCACGGCGCGCATCTACACCGACCTGTCCTACTTCACCTCTGACCCAGTGATCGGCCGCGACGTGACGCGGGTGTTCAACTACATCACCGGCTACGCCGAGCCGATCGACATCGAGAAGATGGCGGTGTCGCCGCTCACGCTTCGCAAGCGCATGATCGAGCACATCCATGGCGAGACCAGCTTTGCCCGCCAGGGCAAGCCGGCCGTGATCTGGATGAAGATGAACTCGCTGGTCGATCCCGATATCATCGACGCGCTGTACGAGGCCTCGCAGGCCGGCGTCTCGATCGACCTGATCGTGCGCGGCATCTGCTGCCTCAGGCCCGGTATTCCCGGCCTGTCGGACAACATCCGCGTCAAATCGGTGATCGGCCGCTTCCTCGAGCATGGCCGCATCTACTGCTTCGGCATGGGCCAGGGCCTGCCGAGCGCCAAGGCCGCGGTCTATATCTCCTCGGCCGACATGATGCCGCGCAATCTCGACCGCCGCGTCGAGGTGCTGTGCCCGCTGCAGAACCCGACCGTGCACCAGCAGGTGCTGGAGCAGATCATGGTCGCCAACCTCAAGGACACCGAGCAGAGCTGGCAATTGTTGCCGGATGGGTCGTCAACGCGTATGAAGGCCGCGAAGGGCGAGGAGCCGTTCAACCTGCACAATTACTTCATGACGAATCCGAGTCTGTCCGGCCGTGGAAAGTCGCTCAAGGAATCATCACCGCGCCGGCTCACGCGCCGGAACGAACGCAACTCGTCCTAGCGACCTGCTTCTCAGGGGAATGACGCGGTGAAACGGCCCGCGACCAGGGCCGGAAATGTCGGTGTCATCGACATCGGCTCGAACTCCGTCCGTCTCGTCGTCTACCAGGCGATGGAGCGCAGTCTCGTCACCGTGTTCAACGAGAAGGCGCTGTGCGGGCTCGGCCGCGAGGTGCAGACCACCGGCCTGCTCGCTGCCGACGCCGTGGACAAGGCGCTGACGGCGCTGAAGCGGTTCCGTGCGCTCTGCAAGGTGCAGAAGGTAGGTCAGGTCCATGCGATCGCCACGGCCGCCTGCCGCGATGCCTCGAATGGCCCCGACTTCATCGCCAAGGCCGAGAAGATCTGCGGCGTGCCGATCCAGATCCTCACCGGCCCCGAGGAGGCGCGCTACTCGGCGCTCGGCGTCATCTCCGGCATTCATAAGCCCGACGGCATCGTCGGCGATCTCGGCGGCGGCTCGCTGGAGCTGATCGACGTGCGCGGCCATCAGGTGCGCAGCGGCGTCACCTTGCCGCTCGGCAGCCTGGCGCTTCAGGACCTTGCGGAGAAATCGCTGAAGAAGGCACAGCGGATCGCCAGCGAGGCGCTGACCGACCTGCCGCAACTTCTCGCCGGCGAGGGCCGCACCTTCTACGCGGTCGGCGGCACCTGGCGCGCGCTGGCGCGCATCCACATCATCCAGAGCGGTTATCCGCTCGGCGTCATGCACGGCTATGCGATCCCCGCCGCGGACGCGCTCGCCTTCGTGCGCCGGCTGCGCCGACTGGTCGCCGCGGACATGCTGGCCGACATCGAGGCGATCGCCGAGGCGCGCCGGCCGCTGCTCGCCTATGCCGCGCTGGTGCTCGAGCACATCATCCGCGTCGCCAAGCCCACCACGGTCGTATTCTCCACCTTCGGCGTACGCGAGGGCCTGCTCTACTCCAAGCTGCCGGATGCCGAGCGCGCCAAGGACGGCCTGCTCAGCGCGGCGCAAGGATTGAACGAGCTGCTGTCGCGCTCGGCGCAGCATGCCCGCGAACTGATCGACTGGACCGACCGCCTGTTTCGCGTCGTGCATGTCCGCGAGACCGATGACGAGCGCAGGCTGCGCCACGCCGCCTGCCTGATGTCCGACATCGGCTGGCGGATGCATCCGGATCATCGCGGCGAGCAGACCTACGGCATCATCCTCAACGGCAATTTCGGCTCGATCAGCCATGAGGGCCGCATCTTCGTCGCGCTGTCGGTGTTCTTCCGCTACGAAGGTCAGCGCGACGAGGCGGCTGCCCCTGCTCTCACCCAGCAACTAAGTCCCGCACAGATCGATCGCGCCCGCCTGCTCGGTACCGCCTTCCGCGTCGCGCATCTGATCTCGGCGGCACGGCCGGGCGTGCTGTCCGCCACGCATTTCCGCACCCAGGACCGCAAGCTGATGCTGGTGTTCGAACATCACCTGGTCGATCTCGTCGCCGACCGCGTCGGCGGGCGGTTCAAGCAATTGGCCCGGCTCGTCGGCCGCTCCGGCTCGGTGGTGCTGAGCTAGCCGAGTTCGCGCCTCGGCATCGACCAACACGCCAAGCGGCCGGGCCACGGCCCTGAGGGCGCTAGCGGGGCTGCGGCGGGACGCCGGCCGAGATCGCGATCATGCGCTGGGCGATGATACCGTAGACCTTGCGCCAGGCGTTCTCGACCTCTTCAGTCCATTGCGGCCCGAGACCCTTGGCCAGGCTCCACAACAGCGCTTCACCGACCACGGGATAGTGCTCCGGCCTGACGCCGTAGCGCGCATGATTGCGGCCGAGAATATCAGTGCTGGACAACAGGCCCGTCATCTTGTCGAGGCTGCCGACGAGCACCGCGAGGGTCGCGATGAAATCCCGCTTGAGGACCTCCATGTCGGCGGGAAACAACTGGCGGCATTCCGGAGCGAGCTCGAAAACGCGGTCATAGAACGTGGAGGTCATCTCCGAGGCATTGGCAAATACCATGTCGAACGACGACCTGACATGGCCGATCTCCTCTGCAGTCAACATTCGCTAGTCCAATTTCAAAAATACCGATGATGGCTCGATGGCTTGAAGTCCGACGTGGTGGTGTCGCCGCGGCACGATCTGGTTCAAGACGATCTGGTTCACGACGATCTGGTTCACGACGATCCAGCTCAAGACTACGAGACGCGACCGACGCCACCCTACCCTATTCGTTCAAAACGCGGCACCGTGCCGCAGCCGCATCAACAGCTCACGCCCTTCCCCGGCTCCGTTGAGCGCGTCGGCCCATGCGGACAGATCCGGCGGGCGGAGATCGCGTCTCGGCGATCCATCACAGCACCGGCTGCATCAGCCGGTCATCAGGCGTTGCCACCATCGCAAGCGTGCTGTGGGACTATCACGATGTCCCATCACGAGGGCATCGTCACACTGCATCATTGTTGAGCATTATCCGCGATGCATCGCGACGCATGATGACCTGAACTTGGGCAACGTCGCGGGCTTGTCGCAAAGCCGACACTCCGACACGTGATCTATATTTCTCACAATATAGCTTTCGAGAATTCCAAAATCATTCTATCTGCGTTCGGTGCGGGGCGATCCGCCTGCCGATCCTCCGCGCGATGGGGACGAACATGGGAGCTGAAGGCCATGTGGGCTCGGCGACCAGGAAAGGAAAATCTTCAATGGCAACCACGACGGCCGAGCTCGAGCAGCTTCTGATGCAGCGCTCGCTCACCGACGCCGAATTGATCGCGGCGGCGGAGACGGCAGCTGATTTCCGCATCCTCCCTGATGCCACCGTGATCAAGATCGGTGGACAGAGCATGATCGATCGCGGCCGTGCCGCCGTCTATCCGCTGGTCGAGGAGATCGTCGCCGCGCGCAAGACGCACAAGATGCTGATCGGCACCGGCGCCGGCACTCGGGCGCGGCACCTGTATTCGATCGCCGCGGGCCTGAACCTGCCTGCCGGCGTGCTGTCGCAGCTCGGCGCGTCCGTAGCCGACCAGAACGCGGCGATGCTGGGTCAGTTGCTTGCGAAGTACGGCATCTCCGCGGTCGAAGGCGCCGGCCTGTCCGCCGTGCCGCTGTATCTCGCCGAGGTGAACGCCGTGGTGTTCAGCGGCATGCCGCCCTACGGCCTGTGGATGCGGCCATCAGCCGACGGCGTCATCCCGCCCTACCGCACCGACGCCGGCTGCTTCCTGGTCGCCGAACAGTTCGGCTGCAAGGCGATGATCTATGTGAAGGACGAGAACGGGCTCTACACAGCCAATCCGAAGACGGACAAGACCGCCACCTTCATTCCAAGGATCTCGGTCGCCGAGATGAAGGCCAAGGGCCTTGCCGACTCCATCCTGGAATTCCCGATGCTCGACCTGCTCGAAGCCGCCCGCCACGTCCGCGAGGTGCAAATCGTCAACGGCCTCGTGCCCGGCAACCTGACCCGCGCGCTCGCCGGCGAGCATGTCGGAACCATCATCACCGCGAGCTAACGGAGCCGCCCGTCATGGCTGACACCAACACCATCAAGCACGTCGCCTCGCCGCTCGCCCGGCAGACCCTGCTCGACAACAAGCTCACCCGCCCCGTCGCCGGCAAGCGCCCGATGGCGCTGCTGCCCTGGCTTCAGGTCGTCAAGATCGGTGGCCGCTCGATCATGGATCGCGGCGCCGAGGCGATCCTGCCGCTGGTCGAGGAGACCAGGAAGCTGCTGCCCGAGCATCGTCTTCTGATCCTGACCGGCGCCGGTATCCGCGCCCGCCATCTCTACGGCATCGGCCTCGATCTCGGCCTGCCGGTCGGCTCGCTCGCGCCGCTTGCCGCCAGCGAGGCCGGACAGAATGGACACATCCTGGCAGCGCTGCTGGCCGCAGAGGGCGTCTCCTACGTCGAGCACCCGACCATTGCGAACCAGCTCGCCATTCATCTGACGGCAGCGCGCGCGGTCGTCGGCAGCGCCTTCCCGCCCTATCACCACCATGAATTCCCGACCTCGCGGCTGCCGACGCATCGCGCCGACACCGGCGCCTTCCTGATCGCCGACGCGCTGGGCGCGGCCGGGCTGACGATCGTCGAGGACGTGGATGGGGTCTACACGGCCGATCCGAACGGGCCCGACGCCGCCACGGCGACATTGCTGCGCGAGACCAGCCATGATGCGCTGGCCAAGCAACAGGGTACGCTGCCGTTCGATCGCACGCTGCTCGAGGTGATGGCCAATGCCCGGCACCTGTCGCGCGTGCAGGTCGTCAACGGCCTGGTGCCGGGGCGGCTGACGGCGGCGCTGCGCGGCCATCATGTCGGCTCGGTCATCACCACCGGCGCACGTCCCTGATCACCCAAAGAAGAAGGCCGCTCGTGCGACGAGCGGCCTTGTTGTTGGTCGGAACTGGACGAGCTTTCTGCACTGACCCTGCAGTCAGGGCAGCTCGACGCCGCGCGCCGGAACGGCTTCGATCTCGTGCTTGCCCTTGTTCTGCAGCGCCCGCCCCCGCCAGATGGAGCCGGCTACCAGGACCACCAGGGCGCCGAGCAGCGACATCAGGGTTTCCATGACGTCGACATGGCTGGTGAGAGTCGACTTGCCCGCCCACAGCGCCGATGTCGCGTCGATGCTGATGTTGACGGTGCCGTCGAGCAGATGATGCAGCATCGGCTCGATCGCGGGATCGGTCGCGATCACTTCGCCGGCGACCCAGCCGAGCAGCATGGCGCCGAGCCAGACCAGCAGCGGGAAACGATCGAGGACAAGCATGATCAGCGCGGCACCCGCAATGATCAGCGGGATGCTCATGGCGAGGCCGATGATCAGCAGCGACGCCTGTCCATTGGCGGCGGCGGCCACCGCGATGACGTTGTCGAGGCTCATCACGAGGTCGGCGAGCGCGACGATGCGCACGGCGTGCCACAAGGTCGTACCGGCAGCGATGTCGTCGTTCTCGTCCTCGGGAACCAGCAGCTTGGCGGCGATCACCAGCAGGGCCAGGCCGCCGATCAGCTTCAGATAGGGCAGCGCCATCAGGGTGGCGACGATGCCGGTAAAGGCGATCCGCAGCGCCACGGCAATGCCGGAGCCGGCCACCATGCCCCAGAAACGGTGCTTGCCGTGCAGGCCGCGGCAGGCGAGCGCGATCACCAGCGCGTTGTCGCCCGACAACAGCACGTTGATCCAGATGATCTTGCCGAGCGCGAGCCAGAACCCGGGGCTCTGCAGATCGGCTTCGAATTGAGCGAGGAGATGACCGTAGGTGGCGGGATCAGCGAGTTGCGACAGCCAGTTCACGGCCAGACCTTCCAGATGTGTTCGACGGGACTTCCCCGGCCGGAAACCCTGCGGCGGGGCCTGGCCCCGCCGCAATGTTCAGCGTCAGCCGACGATTTCGTTGCCGGAGAAGAACTGCGCGATCTCGATCGCAGCGGTTTCCGCCGCATCCGAGCCGTGCACCGAGTTCTCGCCGATCGACTTGGCGTGCAGCTTGCGGATGGTGCCGTCGGCCGCCTTCGACGGGTCGGTCGCGCCCATCACGTCGCGGTACTTCAGGATGGCGCCCTCGCCTTCGAGAACCTGGACGACGACCGGGCCGGAGATCATGAAGTCGACCAGCTCGCCGAAGAACGGCCGCGCCTTGTGCACGGCGTAGAAGGTCTCGGCCTGATCCCGGGTCATGCGGATGCGCTTCTGGGCCACGATGCGCAGGCCGGCTTTCTCGATCAGCGCGTTGACCGCGCCGGTGAGGTTACGCTCGGTCGCGTCGGGCTTGATGATCGAAAAGGTGCGCTCAATCGCCATGATATCGTCCTTGGAGGTGCGGGATTTGGGTGGGTTGCGGGCTTATATCGACGCCACGGGTCGACGGCAAGCGACCGGAGCCCTCCCGGAGGCGCGATGCCTTACGACAATTTCACGATTCTGAACATTGTCTGAAGGGCTCGTGCGCTCCTCGTTCAGGTGTCTTGCCCTATCGTGTGCGCTATCGGGCGATGACGAGCCAGCCGCGATCCGGCTGACCGCCTTCTCCCAGCCTCATCCCTCGGACAATTTCGGCGCCGCCAGCGCTGTCATCCAGGAGACGATCATGTTGCGCAAACTCTCACTCATCGCCGCGGCCACGGTTGCCCTGGGCGCAGCCGCCCTCGCCCCTACCGCTGCATCGGCCCATTGGCACGGTGGTTGGCATGGCGGCGGCGGTTGGCATCACGGCTGGCACGGCGGCTACGGCTGGCACCGTCCGTTCTATGGTCCGCGCGTGTTCGTCGGCGGCCCGGCCTACAGCTACGGCTATGGCGGTTGCTACGTGCGCCGCGTGGTTCCGACCCCGTGGGGGCCGCGCTGGCGCTGGATCAACCGCTGCTACTGAGATCTCGCCTGATACGAGCCTAGGAACGGCATCCGCCCCCCGCCGCTCCGAACTCGCATTGCCCCGGCGTCTCCCCCACGCCGGGGCTTTTTTCGTGTGTTATCAACCCATTTTCGGCCTTCTCGGAGCTTGCGCGGAAACAATTCGGCCTCCTACGACTTGGTAAGACACTGAATTGCAACTGCTCGTGGAACTCCGTCATGTCTGGCCGCACCGCCGATTACAGCGAGGCGCTCGATCGCAAGACCAGCCGATCGATCTGTGAGGCCGTGGGCGAAAGGCTGCAGCGCAGCCTGCCGCCAGAAGGCTCCGAATTGCCCGCGTCGCTGGCCCATTTGCTGAACGAACTGCGCAAGCAGGACGACGCGGCCGCGCGCTTCGACTGACCAGCCCGCACCTGAAAACACGATAAAGCGGTTGCGTTTGGCGGCGCGCGCGGTGACAAGGCGCGCATGCTTTCCATCACCGACATCTCCATCCGCCTCGCCGGACGGCTTCTCATCGACCAGAGCTCGGTGCAGATCCCGCCCGGCGCGCGCGTCGGCCTGGTCGGCCGCAACGGTACCGGCAAGTCGACGCTGTTCAAGGCCATCCGCGGCGAACTGTCGCTGGAGAACGGCAGTATCAGCCTGCCGCCGCGGTGGCGGATCGGCAGCCTGGCGCAGGAGGCCCCGAGCGGTCCCGAGAGCCTCATCGAGGTCGTGCTGCGCGCCGATCTGGAGCGGGATGCGCTGCTGCGCGAGTCCGAGACCGCCGATGATCCGGACCGGATCGCCGAGATCCAGACACGCCTCGTCGACATCGACGCGCATTCGGCGCCGGCGCGCGCGGCTGCGATCCTCAGCGGTCTCGGCTTCTCCGCGGCCGACCAGGCCCGCGCCTGCTCGGAATTCTCCGGTGGCTGGCGCATGCGCGTGGCACTGGCGGCGACGCTGTTCGCCGCGCCCGACCTGCTGCTGCTGGACGAGCCGACCAACTATCTCGATCTCGAAGGCACGCTGTGGCTCGAGGATCACCTGGCGCATTATCCGCGTACGGTGATCGTGATCAGCCACGACCGCGACCTTTTGGAAACCTCGGTCGACCAGATCCTGCATCTCGACCGCGGCAAGCTCACGCTCTACCGCGGCAGCTACTCGTCCTTCGAGGAGCAGCGCGCGACGCGCGAGATGCTCGACGCCAAGGCGGTGAAGCGCCAGGAGGCGGAGCGCGCGCGGCTGCAGGCCTTCGTCGAGCGCTTCAAGGCCAAGGCCTCGAAGGCGCGGCAGGCGCAATCGCGCGTGAAGATGCTGGAGCGCATGAAACCGATCACCGCGCTGGTCACCCAGGACGTCCGCGAGATCACGTTTCCGGCGCCCGAGAAGCTGCTGTCGCCGCCGATCATCGCGGTCGACAACGCATCGGTCGGCTACGACCCGGCACAGCCCGTGCTCAATCGCGTCACCTTGCGGATCGACAATGACGATCGCGTCGCGCTGCTCGGCGCCAATGGCAACGGCAAGTCGACGCTGGTGAAGCTGCTGGCCGGACGGCTGGCGCCGTTCTCCGGGAAAGTGACGCGCGCCGACAAGCTGTCGATCGCCTATTTCGCCCAGCATCAGCTCGATGAACTCGACGAGAGCGGCTCACCGTACACCCATGTCCGCAAGCTGATGGGCGATGCGCCGGAATCGAAGGTGCGGGCCCGCGCCGGCGCGATCGGCTTCTCCGGCAAGGCGGCGGACACCTCGGTGAAAAGCCTGTCCGGCGGCGAGAAAGCGCGCCTGCTGCTCGGGCTTGCGACCTTCTACGGCCCGAACATGATCATCCTGGACGAGCCGACCAACCATCTCGACATCGACAGCCGCGCCGCGCTCGCGGAGGCGATCAACGAATTTCCGGGCGCCGTGATCATGGTCTCGCATGATCGCTATCTGATCGAGGCCTGCGCCGACCGTCTGTGGGTGGTGGCCGACCGCACCGTCAAGACCTATGACGGCGACCTCGACGAATACCGGCGCATGATCCTGTCAACGCGCAGCGGCGCGCCGGCGCGCGACAACGAGCGATCTCAGCCGTCGGAGAAAGCCGAGCGGCCGCGCGGCGACAACAAGCGCAGCGGGCTGAAGCAGAAGATCGCCGCGGCAGAGGCCGAGATCGCGCGCATCACCGAGATCATCGCCAAGATCGACAGCGCGTTGTCGCTGCCCGACATCTTCACGCGCGATCCGAAACAGGCCGCGCAACTCTCCAAGGCGCGCGCCAATGCGGCCGATGCGCTCGCCCGCGCCGAGGAGCAATGGCTGGAAGCCAGCACGCTGCAAGATGAGGCGACAAGCTGAAAGAGCATCGGCGGACGAATTCCCTCGCCCGCCTGCTCACGGGTAGCGCGGCACCAAGCTTGGTCTTACAGGCTTGGTCTTGCAGGCTTGGTCTTAAGTGGCGCGCTTCTTCGCCTTGCTCGGCTTCGCCACCTTCGGCGCCGGTCCGGCATCGGGCGCGCGCTCGACGGACGCGAGCCGGCCGCTGTTGAAGGTGTAGACGCCGGCGCGGGCGCCGCGCAGCCATGTCACGGTGGCAACACGCTCACCGCCATTGCTCGAAATGTTGACGTTGTCAGGCGCACCGATGCCACGCACGACGTCGCACTCGGTATGGCCGAGAGCAACAGTGCCCCCGGCGGTCGGCGGCGGCGCAGCCGCGGCGTCATTCGCCATCGCATTGGCGCCGGAAGGCGCCATGCCGGGACACGCACCATCCGCGCTGACGAGATCCTCAGGCGACACCGGCTTATCCGGCGTCAACGGCGGCGCGTCGATCGAGATGTTCTTGATGAACAGGCGCTGCGGCCGGTTGAACCATTCGGCGTCCTTCGACAGGAACTCCGGCGTGCTCGAGCATCCGGTCATGACCGGTGCCAGCACAAGAAACGCCAGAACGCGCGTCAGCTGTTTGTTGTGATCTCGCACGATGAACCTTGCTGAATTGCAACCTGTGGACACTCTAAGATGTTGTCCCAACATCACTTTGCGGCACGTTCGTGACTTTGCCAACGCTTGGCCGGCAAATCGGCAGATTATCATTAATCACGATGTGCCGCTATTACCGGGCCAGCAATGAACCGGCTGCTACTGCCGACGTTGCCACCGTCCCCGCTCATCGGCCTGCCAGTAAGTGACCTCGAATCCGCGCGCTTTGCAATCGGTCCATGCCGACCGCGCTGCAGCAAGCGCATCCGGATCGTCGCCGTTGAACACCAGAACCATGCGCTCATAGGTCTGTGAGTCGGACGGCAACGGCGCGTTGTCCACGAGAAATCGCACATGCGCGCGGTTGGGATTGCTCTCCTCCACCGCCAGCAGAATCGGCTGGTCGGCTGCATCGGCCACCCGCCAGGTGGCATGCGGCAGAAACGAATCGTCACGATAGGTCCACAGATGCGCATCGAGCGCATCCGCGCGTTCCTCCGAGGTCGCTTGCACCACCACGCGCCAGCCGCGCTCGAGCGACTTCTCGAGCAGCGGCGGCAGGACGGATTCGAGCGTCATGTTCTGCAGATGATAGAACAGGACTTCGGTCATCGCAGGTTCAAACCTTGGCGCCTGCTTTGGCCTCGTAGGCGTCCCACACCATCCGGTCGAGCAGGCGGACACCGTAGCCGGACCCCCAGCTCTGGTTGATTTCCGATTTCGGCGCGCCCATCGCGGTGCCGGCGATGTCCAGATGCGCCCACGGCGTGTCGTTGACGAAGCGCTGCAGGAATTGCGCGGCAGTGATCGAGCCGCCATGCCGTCCGCCGGTATTCTTCATGTCGGCGAACTGCGAATCGATCAGCTTGTCGTATTCGGGTCCGAGCGGCATGCGCCAGACCTTCTCACCGGTTTCCTGTCCCGCCTTGACGAGCTTGTCGGCGAGATCGTCGTTGTTGGTGAACAGGCCGGCATGCTCGGTGCCGAGCGCGACCAGGATCGCCCCCGTCAACGTCGCCAGATCGATCATGAATTTCGGCTTGTACTTGGTCGCGACGTACCAGAGCACGTCGGCGAGCACGAGCCGTCCTTCGGCATCGGTGTTGATGATCTCGATGGTCTGGCCCGACATCGAGGTGACGATGTCACCGGGACGCTGGGCGTTGCCGTCGGGCATGTTCTCAACCAGGCCGATCGCGCCGATCACATTCGCCTTGGCTTTGCGCGCGGCGAGCGCATGCATGAGGCCGACGACGCAGGCCGCGCCCCCCATGTCGCCCTTCATGTCCTCCATCGAGCCGGCCGGCTTGATCGAGATGCCGCCGGTGTCGAAGCAGACGCCCTTGCCGATGAAGGCGGCCGGCGGCTCGCCCTTCTTGCCGCCGTCGTAGCGCATCACCACCGTGCGGCTCGGCCGCGCCGAGCCCTGGCCGACGCCGAGCAGCGCGCCCATGCCGAGTTTCTTCATGGCGGGAACGTCGAGAATCTCGACGGTGACGCCGAGCTTGCGCAGCGCGGCGGCGCGCTTGGCGAACTCTTCCGGGTAAAGCACGTTCGGCGGCTCGTTCACGAGATCGCGCGCCAGGATGACGCCATCGGTCACATGCGCGCGAGGCGCGAACGCCTTCTTCGCGGCAGCGACGTCGGCGACAGCGACCGACAGGTTGGCGGACACGCCGCCCTCCTCGTCCTTCTTCTTGGTCTTGTAACGGTCGAACCGATAGGCACGCAGCCGCACGCCTTCCGCGAGCGAGCTGACCTGGTCCGGCGTCATCGGCCCCGCGGGCAGTTCGGCCAGCACCGTCACCGCTTCAGTTCCGGCATTCAGCTTGCCGGTTAAAGTCCCGCCGTACTTGAGTAAATCCTTGTCCTTCAGATCGGCGCCCTTGCCCGTGCCGATCACGATCAAGCGCTGAATCTTGATTCCCTCGGGCGCCAGCAGGTCGAGCACGGCGCCGTCCTTGCCCTTGAACCGCGCGGCGCCAGCGGCGCGCTTGATCAGGTCCGTGGCTCCCCCGAGCGCCTTCTCGGTCGCGACTCCAAGTCGCAGGGTGTCATCGCAAAACGCCACCACGATACCGCGGGGAGCGGTCGACAGCGGGACGAAGCCGACCTTGACGGCGTCGGACATCAAGCAATCCTCCAGATTTCGACGTGATGAGCCGCCACGTCCGGCCGAAAACTTCAAGGGCCAGACGAGGATGGCGGCTGTTCAGAACCCAACTTGGCAACAGTATGGCCCGCCGTGGCCGGACCTGCCAAGGGGCCCATGAAAGGTCGCGTGGCGGAGTGGTCACAATGATGAAATTTTAACCGTATTTTCGTGGCGCCATGTCACAGCCATTTTGTCGACGGATCAAAGGGATGGTACAGATACTCACCGCCTTCGGAACGTGACGGCGACAGCAGCCTCGGGGGCCCGTTGCGAGGGTTGGCTGCAGCGCTCGTTTGGGACAGCTGACTGGGGATTCGAGCGCACACGATGGGGTCCATCGACAGGTACATCTTTCGCACGACGCTGGCGTCGTTCGCGTTGGTGCTGGTCAGCCTCACCGGCGTGATCTGGATTACCCAGGCGCTGCGCGGCATCGACCTGATGACCAGCCAGGGCCAGACCATCCTGACCTTCCTCGGCATCACCGGCCTCGTGATTCCCTCGCTGCTCGGCGTCATCGCGCCGATCGCGCTGATGATCGCGGTCTCGCACACGCTGAACAAGCTCGCGACCGATTCGGAGATCATCGTCATGAACGCCGCCGGCATGTCGCCGATCCGGCTGTTCGTCCCGTTCGCCTACGCGACCTGCGTGGTCGCGATCCTGGTGACCCTGATCGCATCGTTCTTCGCGCCCGACGGCCTGCGCCGGATCAAGCAATGGGACGCCGAGATCACCGCCGACGTGCTCGCCAACATCCTGCAGCCCGGGCGCTTCGCGCAGCTCGACCAGAACCTGACGATCCGAATCGGCGAACGCTCGCCCGGCGGCGAGTTGAAGAGCATCCTGATCGATGACCGCCGCGACCCCAAGGAGCGCATCACCATCATCGCCGAGAAGGGCACCGTCGTGAAGAACGCCGACGGCTCGTTCCTGGTGCTGGAGGACGGCAATCTCGAGCGCTTCGAGCTCGGCAAGCGCGAACCGGCGATGGTCGCTTTCGCCCGCTACGCCTTCGACATGTCGAAGTTCTCGAACCAGGGCCGCGACGTCACGCTCGGCATCCGCGAGCGCTATCTCTGGGAGCTGATGGCTCCGGCCGAGAACGATCCGATCTACAAGCAGATCCCCGGACAGTTCCGGCAGGAGCTGCATGACCGCTTCCTGGCGCCGATCTATCCGTTCGCCTTTGCCGCCCTCACCTTCGCGTTCCTCGGCGCGCCACGCACGACGCGGCAGAGCCGCAACTTCTCGTTCGGCAGCGCCATCCTGGCCGTGTTCGGCGTCCGCATGGCGGGCTTTGCCTGCTCAGTCATGACGGTGAAGACCCCCATGGCCGCGCTGGTGCAATACCTGATGCTGTTCGGCGTGCTCGGCCTGTCGATCTGGATCATCGTCGGCGGCGTGGTGGTCGAACCGCCGGCGCGGCTGATGGAGGCGATCAACCGCTCGAACGCGCGCATCGCACGGCTGTTCAGAAGGCCGGTCGCCGCATGAGCATGGTCACCAACACGCTCGGACGCTATTTCGCCGGCCGCTTCCTGGTCTCGGCGGTCGGCGTGTTCGCCAGCATCTTCATCCTGCTCGTGCTCGTCGATTACATCGAGATGGTACGCAAGACCTCCGGGCTGGCCTCGGCCTCGGCGCTGATGGTGGCGGAGACCTCCCTCTTCCGCGTGCCGCAGCTGCTCGAGAAGATGATGCCGTTCTGCGTGCTGATCGGCGCCATGACCTGCTACCTCGCGCTGTCGCGCCGGCTCGAGCTGGTGGTGGCGCGCGCCGCGGGCGTCTCGGCCTGGCAATTCATCGCGCCCGCGCTCGCCAGCGCCATCATGCTCGGCCTGATGGCGACCACGCTGTACAACCCGATGTCGGCGAATCTGCGCGAGCTCTCCAAGCGCATGGAGGCCGAGCTGTTCGGCTCCGCCCCAGGCGGCGGCGTGCAGGACGCGGCCGGCTTCTGGCTCAACCAGATCAATCCGGACGGCTCGGTCATCATCAACGCCGCGCGCAGCGAACAGCAGGGCGTGCGGCTGACCGGCCTGACCCTGTTTCGTTTTGACACGAACAAGCGCTTCAAGGACCGAATCGAAGCGCGCGAGGCGACGCTGGAGGAAGGCCGCTGGGTCTTCCGCTCGGTGCGCCGATTCTCGCTCGATGCGCCGCCGGTGGACGAACCGACGTTCATTCTTCCCACAAGCCTGACCCCGGCGCAGGTCCGAAACAGCTTCTCCACCCCCGAAACTGTGTCGTTTTGGCAACTTCCGACCTACATCCGCTCCTCGGAGAGTTCAGGCTTCGCGACCGCGGGGTACAAACTGCAGTATCATAAGCTGATCGCACAGCCGTTTCTGCTGGCTGCGATGGTCATGCTGGCCGCATCCGTAAGCTTGCGGTTCTTCCGAATGGGCGGCGTTCAAAAGATGGTTTTGAGTGGCGTGGGCGCCGGGTTTCTGCTCTACGTTCTGTCGAAAGTAACTGAAGATTTGAGCAAGGCTGAGTTGATGAATCCGATCGCTGCGGCGTGGCTTCCGGTGTTCGTCGGCGGCCTCACCGGCTTCATGGCCTTGCTCTACCAGGAGGACGGCTAGTGTCGTTCGTTGCCGTCCGTCAGACCGCGCTCGCCGCGATTCGGCAGCGTGTTGCCGCGCGCAGCGCCTGCGCGCGCGCGCGCTTCGTCGCGTCTGCTGCTACCGGATTCGTCGTGGCCGGAGGATTCGGCCTGCTGCTGGCGCTCGCCGTCGGCATCGCGGCCCCGTCTCCTGCTGCTGCCCAGAGCTTCACCTACAATCCGCGGCCGCCCAAGGCGCCGCCGCCGCGCGTCGCCAACGACAACCAGATGCTGGTGCAGGCGACCGAGGTCGACTACGACTACAACAACTCGCGTGTGTCGGCCGTCGGCAACGTGCAGCTGTTCTACAACGGCACCTCGGTCGAGGCCGACCGGGTGATCTACGACCAGAAGACCAAGCGCCTGCATGCGGAAGGCAACATCCGCATGACCGACGCCGACGGCAAGATCACCTACGCCAACAGCCTCGATCTCTCCGACGACTACCGCGACGGCTTCGTCGATTCGCTGCGGGTCGAGACCGAGGACCAGACGCGGATGGCGGCGACCCGCGCCGACCGCTCCAAGGGCAATTACACCGTCTTCGAGAACGGCGTGTACACCGCCTGCGCGCCTTGCAAGGACAATCCCAAGAAGCCGCCGCTGTGGCAGGTCAAGGGTGCGCGCATCATCCACGACCAGACCGAGAAGATGCTGTATTTCGAGAACGCCCAGCTCGAATTCTTCGGCGTTCCGCTCGCCTACATTCCCTACTTCTCGACGCCAGATCCGACGGTGAAGCGCAAGAGCGGCTTCCTGATGCCGGGCTTCACCCAGACGGGCGGCTACGGCTTCGGCGTCGACATCCCCTATTACTGGGCGATCGCGCCGGATTACGACGCGACATTCACGCCGCGCATCACCTCCAAGCAGGGCGTGCTGGTGCAGACCGAATTCCGCCAGCGCCTCAGCAATGGCGGCTACCAGGTGCGCCTGTACGGCATCGACCAGCTGAACCGCAACGCGTTCGCCGGCCAGCCGGGCGATCGCCAGTTCCGCGGCGGCGTCGACACCAAGGGCCAGTTCGCGATCAACGACAAATGGGTGTGGGGCTGGGACGGCATCCTGCTGTCCGACTACATGTTCCTGTCGGATTACCGGCTGGCGCAGTATCGCGACCCGTTCAACTCGTTCATGAGCCTGCCGACGGAAGCGATCTCGCAGCTGTACCTGACCGGCGTCGGCAGCCGCAGCTTCTTCGACGTCCGGGCGATCCATTATCTGAGCTTCTCGGGCAACCAGCAGACCGTGCCGGTGGTCTACCCGGTACTCGACTACTTCAACGTGCTGAACTATCCGGTGTTCGGCGGCGAGGTCAGCTACAAGACCAATTTCGTCAATCTCAGCCGCGAAACGGCGGTGTTCGATCCGATCACCACGACGGCCAACACCGCCGGCCTGTGCACCACGACATCGGCTGATCCGCGCGCGCGCCTGCCCACCCAGTGCCTGCTGCGCGCCACGCCCGGCACCTATACCCGGCTGACGGCACAGGCCGAATGGCGGCGCTCGTTCACGGACCCGTTCGGCCAGATCTGGACACCGTTCGCGATCCTGCGCGCGGATGCGATCAACGCGCAGGTCTCGAACCAGCCGGGCGTCGGCAACTTCCTGCAGACCGGCGACACCCAGGCGCTGCGCCTGATGCCGACCGTCGGCCTCGAATATCGCTACCCGTTCATCAACGTGCAGCCGTGGGGCACCACCACGATCGAGCCGATCGCGCAGGTCATCATCCGGCCGAACGAGACCTATGCCGGCAGGCTGCCGAACGAAGACGCGCAGAGCATGGTGTACGACGCCAGCAACCTGTTCAGCGTCAACAAGTTCTCCGGCTACGACCGCGTCGAGGGCGGCGGCCGCGCCAATGTCGGCGTGCAGGCCACCACCCAGTTCGACCGCGGCGGCACCATCAACGTGCTGTTCGGCCAGTCCTACCACCTGTTCGGGCTGAACTCGTACGCGGTTCAGGACATGAACAACACCGGCATCGGGTCGGGCCTGGACAAGAACGTCTCGGATTATGTCGCCCGCGTCGATTACTCGCCGAACCGGACCTACACGTTCAGCATGCGCAGCCGGTTCGACCAGCAGACGCTGAACATCCAGCGCTTCGAGGCCGAGGCGAAGGCGAACTTCGACCGCTGGTCGGTGGCCCTGACCTACGGCAACTATGCCGCAGATCCGGCGCTCGGCTACCTCGACCGGCGTGAGGGCATCCTGGGCAGCGGCTCCGTCAAGGTGGCACCGAACTGGATCGTCACGGGTGCAGCGCGCTGGGATCTGGCCGCCAACAAGATCAACCAGTATGTGATCGGCGCCGGCTACGTGGACGATTGTTTCGTGCTGGCCGCAAACTACGTTACGTCCTATAATTACACGGCAGGCACCACTCCGCCCGTTCTGAGCCACGCCTACATGCTCCAGATCGGACTTCGGACGCTTGCGAACTCCTCGTCCACGGGGACCGGGGCTGGTATCCAGTAGCGCGCGCCAGCCCCCCGACGGTTCCGCCGGGCTCGAGAGTTCCTCGTCGAGAGCCGTGGTGCCGCTTCCCGTTGGATCCATTTCGAACAGCGAAGCTTGGTCATGACGATCGCGTTCCTTCTCCGCCTTCGGGCCCTGGCCGTCTGCAGTCTTGCGGCACTGGCCTGCGGCGCCGGAACCTCTCCGGCCCGTGCCCAGAGCATCGTCGTCATGGTGAATGGCGACCCCATCACCGATTTCGACATCCAGCAGCGAACGAAGCTGAACTTCCTGAGCACCCGCAAGCAGCAGACCCGCCAGGAGATCATCAACGAGCTGATCGATGACCGGGTGAAGATCAAGGAAGGCAAGAAGTTCGGCGTCGAGCCGAGCTCTTCCGATGTCGATCAATCGTTCGCCGGCATGGGCTCTCGCATGCGGCTCAGCCCCGAGCAGCTGACCAAGTCGCTCGAGAGCCAGGGCGTCCGTCCGGAGACGCTGAAGTCGCGCATCAAGGCGGAAATCGTCTGGAGCAGCCTCGTGCGCGGCCGCTACAAGGAGCGGTTGATCGTGTCCGACAAGGACGTGGCCGCTGCCGTGGCCGCCGCCGGTGGCGATGGCGACCAGCAGGGCCAGGCTTACGAATACAAGATGCAGCCGGTCGTGCTGATCGTGTCGAACGCGTCGAACCAGGGCCTGATGGAAGCGCGGCATAAGGAGGCCGAGGCGCTGCGCGCACGCGTGCAGACCTGCGCCGAAGCCAACAACGTGTTCAAGACCACGGCGAACGCCGTGATCAAGGAGATCGTCGTCAAGACCTCCGCCGACATCCCGCCCAATCTCCGCAAGCTGCTCGACGATACCCCGATCGGCCACCTCACGCCGCCGGAAGCGACCCGCCAGGGCATCCAGATGGTCGCCCTCTGCTCGCGCACGCCGACCACGGTCGACACGCCGAAGAAGCGCGAGATCAAGGAGCAGATGTACACCAAGAAGTACGAGGCCACGTCGAAGGCCTATCTGCAGGAAGTCCGCAAGGCGGCGATGATCGAATATCGCTGATGACCAAGCCCCTCGCGTTGACCCTGGGGGAGCCGGCCGGCATCGGACCCGACATCACCCTGCAGGCATGGCTGCGCCGCGCCGAGCTTGGACTTCCCGCCTTCTATGTGCGTGGCGATGCCGGCTTCCTGGCGCACCGGGCCAGACTGCTCGATCTGCCGATTCCGGTCGAAGAGGTGCGCCCGGGCCAAGCGGCGCAAGCCTTCGCGACGGCGCTGCCCGTGGTGTCCACCGGACACCCCGTCACCGCCCTGCCCGGGCGTCCGGACGCGACCAGCGCCGCGGCCGCCATCGGCTCGATCCGCGAGGCCGTCGCCGACGTCAAGGCGGGGCACGCGGCTGCCGTCGTGACCAATCCGATCGCCAAGGCCGTGCTCTATCGCGCCGGCTTCGCCCATCCCGGCCATACCGAATTTCTCGCCGAGCTCGCCGCTGACGGCGGTGTCGTGCCGCAACCCGTGATGATGCTGTGGTCGCCGACGCTGGCCGTCGTGCCGGTCACCATCCACGTCGCGTTGCGCGAGGCGATCGAGCAACTGACGAGCCCGTTGATCACGTCGACGACGCGCATCGTTGCCGCCAGCTTGCGCCGCTATTTCGGCGTGTCGCGGCCGCGCATCGCCTTGTCAGGTCTCAATCCGCATGCCGGCGAGGATGGTACGCTCGGCACCGAGGAGGACGAGATCATCGCACCGGCCATCGCGACCTTGCGCAACGCCGGGCTCGACGTGCAGGGGCCGCTGCCTGCCGACACGATGTTCCATGACGCCGCGCGCAAGACCTATGACTGCGCGATCTGCATGTATCACGACCAGGCCCTGATCCCGATCAAGACGCTGGCGTTCGACGACGGCGTCAACGTCACGCTCGGCCTGCCCTTCATCCGGACGTCGCCGGATCACGGCACGGCGTTCGGCATCGCCGGCAAGGGCACCGCCAATCCGGCGAGCCTGATTGCGGCGCTGCGCCTCGCCGCGCGCATGGCCCAGCAATCATCATGAGCGCGATCGACGACCTCCCGCCGCTGCGCGAGGTCATTCGCGATCATCAGTTGTCGGCGCGCAAGGCGCTCGGCCAGAACTTCCTGCTCGACCTCAATCTCACCGCGCGGATCGCGCGTGCGGCCGGCCCGCTCGAGGACGCCACCGTCGTGGAGATCGGTCCCGGTCCCGGCGGCTTGACGCGGGCCCTGCTCGCGCTCGGCGCCCGTCACGTCATCGCCGTGGAGCACGACGAGCGTGCCATTCCCGCGCTGCGGACAATCGCCGATCGCTACCCCGGACGGCTCGAGATCGTCTGCACCGACGCGCGCACCTTCGACGTCCGGCCCTATCTCGGCAGCACCAAAGCCAAGATCGTCGCCAACCTGCCCTACAACATCGCGACGCATCTCTTGATCGGCTGGCTCTCCGCGGAGCCATGGCCGCCCTGGTACGACATGATGGTGCTGATGTTCCAGCGCGAGGTCGCCGAGCGCATTGTCGCGCGCGAGAACGAGGAGGCCTATGGCCGGCTCGGCGTGCTCGCCAATTGGCGCTGTGAGACCAAGATCCTGTTCGACATCTCGCCGTCGGCCTTCGTGCCGCCGCCGAAGGTGACCTCGTCGGTGGTGCGGCTGGTGCCGCGCCCGTCACCTGAGCCGTGCGATCGGCGCGCGCTCGAACAGGTCGCCGCCGCCGCCTTCGGCCAGCGCCGCAAGATGCTGCGCCAGAGCCTCAAGTCTCTACCCGCCGATCCCGCGCGTCTCGCCGCCGCCGCGGGCATCGATCCCACCCGCCGCGCCGAGACCATTCCGGTGTCCGGCTTTGTTGCCATGGCCCGCGAATTGACCAATAGTCGCAACGACGACAAGACTTAAACAACAAGCATTTCAGGGAGAGTCATCATGGCGTTGATGCGCCGTCAGTCGCTCGTCAAATTCGATGCGCCGCTGTGCGAAACCATCGTCGAGACACCGAAGCCCGTGGGGCGCGAGGTGCTGGTGCGCATCGAGCGCTGTGGCCTCTGCCACTCCGACCTGCACATCCAGGACGGCTATGCCGATCTCGGAGGCGGCAAGCGCCTCGACACCACGCGCGGCATGACGCTGCCTTTCACGCTGGGACACGAGATCGCCGGCGTCGTCGACGAGGTCGGCTCCGACGTGCCGAAGGAGTTGATCGGCGCCAAGCGCGCGGTGTTTCCGTGGATCGGCTGCGGCCAATGCCGGGACTGCGCCAACGGCGACGAGAACCTCTGCGCCAAGCAGCGTTTCCTCGGTGTCTCGATCGACGGCGGCTTCGCCACGCATGTGCTGGTGCCCGACGCGAAATATCTGCTCGAATATGACCCGCTGCCGGTGAACCAGGCCGCGACCTTGATGTGCTCGGGCGTCACGGCCTATGGCGCGCTCAAGCGCCTCGTCGATCGTCCGCGCCAGCGCAATCTCCTGCTGATCGGTCTCGGCGGCGTCGGCATGATGGGCCTGTCGTTCGCGCAGGCGATGTTCAAGCAGCCGATCTCGGTGGCCGATCTCTCGGCCGCCGCGCGTGAGACCGCGCTGAAGAACGGCGCCGCCACGGCCTACGATCCGACCGAACCGGACGTGATCAAGCGCATCCTCAAGGAAACCGGGGGTGGGTTCGACGAGGTCGTCGACTTCGCCGGAAACGAGAAGTCGATGGCGTTCGCCGTCGCGGTCGTCGCACGCGGCGGCAAGATCGTCGTCTCCGGCCTGATGGGCGGCCAGTTCACGCTGCCGATGGTTCAATGGGTGTACAAGCGCATGACCATCGAAGGCTTCATGGTCGGTACGCTGGCCGAGGGCCATGAACTGATGGCACTGGCGCGCGCCGGTCAGATCAAGCCGCCGCCGATGCGCGAGGAGCCGATGACCGACGTCCAGAAATGGATCGACGCGCTGCGCGCCGGCCACGTCGTCGGCCGCGTGGTGCTGACGAACTGATTAGTTCGTCGTTCGAACTGGCGGGCGGCGGTGCTTGCACCCTCGCCGCTCGCTTCTCGTCTGCTCATCGCCTGGATCGGACACGATGATGGAGCCGACGACGTTGCGGCGAGCCGCGAATGCGGTTGCCGCCTGCGGCTCGCCGTTTTGATCCGCTGCTCTGCATTCCGACCGCAACGCCCGGATTCCGGAACTCAGCCGCGCGACGTCGGCGCAGATCATTTGTCCACAAACGCCGGGGATTGCGGATCCGACGTCGATGATCCGCATAGCCGAATTGCGCCGTCGATCTTCACCGATGTGACCGATTTGGCGCGACATCGCGGCCGAAATCGCGACGCCGCGCAGACTCTCTTGTGGGAAAAAAGACGCAGTCCACAGCGAAAAAACCGAGACAGAATTAATCCGGAATTGCGGCTCATTGCGACCCAACTTGTTTCCGAGAACGCGCCGTTGCGTCGCGTATCCGGAGTCGTCAATGGCAAGCCGAACGGCAGGAGTTGCATTCGCCATTGCAGCCGGATTCCTCGGAACGGCTGTGCTGGTGGTGCCGCGCGCCGTCGTCGCTGCCGAGGACTGTCTGACCGAGCCCACCGGCGAGAAAACCGATGCGCAGCGCTGGTATTACCGCTTCGACCGCGGCACCAACCGCCGCTGCTGGTACCTGAAGGACGCCAACGGCAACACGACGGCTCCCGTGCGCGCCGGGCAGCAACCGGCGCCGTGGGATTTCGCCCAGCCCGCGCCGCCGAAGCTGACGCCGAAGCGCGCCGACGGTCCGGTGGTACGCAGCAGCGACGCGCTCGCCGAGACGCCGCAGCCGCGCCTGCGCACCGACCTTGCCGTGCGAGGCACGCCGCGGCCGCAGAACGTTGCGATCACGCCGACGACGCTCACCGCGTCAGACGCCAGCCTGCCGCGCAACCTCGACACCTCACCCTGGTCCTCCGCACCACCGCAACCGGCTGAGCCCACGACCACCGGCGTCGCTCCCGCGGCGATGGCCGACGATGGCAACCTTGACCCGGACGCCAACACGCCGCCGTCAGCGGATGGTCCGATCATCTCACCCGCAAAGTCGTCCAAGCCGGAAGCGCCGATCCATGTGCTGATGCTGGTCGTGATCGGCGCGCTGGCGATCTCCGGCCTGCTGGCAAGCGCGCTCTATCGGCTCAGCCGGATGGGACGGCAGCGGCGGCGCAACGGCAGCTGGCATGCGGACGCAAGAGCGCGACGTGGCCGTATGAAGTCGCGGCCCAAAACGCACACCGCGACGCAAACCGCCATGCGCGGAAACCGCGGCGGCTCAGCGGCCCCGGCGGGCGGCGGACGCAGCTCGTATCCGCCGCAGTCGGCGCTCGACCTCGCCAGCGCGCGGCTGTCCGCGGCCGACCCGGAGCCGGTTGATCCCCGCGTGTACCGCCCTGCCCATCCGGCCCCTCAACAGGACCATCCCGCGCTGGCGGCGCGCCGGCGTGACCGCGACGCAGCCGACGAGATGCAGCGGACACAGGCCAACGACGAGGCGGTTTGGCAGGCCGTCGATCAACTCGCCGACCGCATCCCGTCGCATGGCGGGCCCGTGGACGCGGCACGACCAGCACCGACGCCCGACGCACAACCGTTCGCAACAGCTAATCTTGCACCCACGCCACGGACGCAAATGACGGCCGCCCAGGTCGCCGCAATCCAGATGGCAGTCGCCCAGACCGCCAACGCGAAGATCGCGGCACCCCAGATCCCCGCCGGCAACGCCCCGGCCGCAAGCGGTCCGCAAAGTCCGCCCTACCACACCGCGCCGATGCCGCCGGTAGAGCCCTGGCCGAACGCACAGAGAGGTGCGCCGGCCGGTCCGCCCCCCAACCAAGCGACCATGCCGTTCGCGCCTGCCCCTGCACCAGAACCCGCATCCGCCCCACCGGCACCGGTCGACGTGGGCGAAATCGTTTCAGCCCTGCGCAAGGCCCGCGCGGGCGAAGCCGGCCCTGCAGCCGGCGGCGGCGGCGCGCCGGTGGACGCCGCCAAGGTCATCGCGGCCCTGCTGGTGTCGCGCGCCGCCAAGCGGCGCGCGGCTCAATCTGGTCCAGACGAAGCCGGTGCCGCGCGCCCTGCTGCCGGCGCAATGACCCAGGCGGCCCCGCAGCCGGCGGCCGATGTTGCCGCGGTGCAGACGATGCAGGCCGCCCAGCATCTCATCGATCGCTTCCGGGACGGCAGAGAGGAAGCCGGACAGCCCGCTCCCCTCATGCCGGCTCAGGCCATGGCTGCACCTGAGACCGCTCAGTCAGGCGATCCGGCCGCTGCGCTCATCGAAACACTTCGCGCCCATGCCGCGCGGCAGCCGGCCTATGAGCGGGACGGCCAGGAGCACGACACCCCGGCCGGGCGGATGCCGATGTCGAACGCGCCAGCGTCCGCTGAGGACGACGAGCTCGACGATCCCGCGGCGGCGCTGATCAATCTGCTGCAGTCGCGGTTCTCATTGCCCGAAGATGAACTGGAGCCGGACACGGCGCAGGACGCGCCCGAGACGTCGGCGCCCGAGCCGCCGCAGACCGTTGCCCACTTCCACGAAGATCCGGCGGCTCAGTTGTTGAGCATGTTGGAGTCACGGTCCAGCATCCCCGCCGCACCGACTACCGTGGAGCGGCAGCCACCGCCGCAACGGCAGCAGCAGCCACAGCGGCAACAGCCGCAGCCACAACGGCAGCAACCGGTTCAGCAGCGGCGTCCGCAATTCGCTCCCGCGCCGTTCGAGGATCCGGCCTCGCCGCCGCTCGACTTCATCCCGCGACCGCAGGCGCTGCGGCCGCGCGCGCACAGCATTCAGCACGACGAGTCGCTCGATGGCATCCAGGATATCCTGGCGCGCCTCGGCCGCCGGGCCTGACGAAGCGCTTCAGCTGTCGAGCTGGCTCTGTAGTTCGCGTACGAACGTCGTCAGCCCGGTGCGCCGCTCGCGCTTCAACCGCTCGGCCTTGAGGATCGACTGCACCTCGGCGAAGGCGTCGTCGACGTTGCGGTTGATGACGATGTAGTCGTACTCCGCCCAATGGCTCATCTCGTGGCTGGCGCGGCTCATGCGCCCGCGGATGACCTCGTGCGAATCCTGCGCCCGCGTGTGCAGCCGCTTTTCCAGATCAGCGGCAGACGGCGGCAGGATGAACACGCTGACGACGTCCTGCCGCGCCTTTTCGCGCAGCTGCTGCGTGCCCTGCCAGTCGATGTCGAACAGCACGTCCTTGCCGGCCGAGAGCGCGGCCTCGACCGGACCGCGCGGCGTGCCGTAGCGGTTGTCGAACACGGTCGCCCATTCGAGCAGTTCGCTGCGCTTGACCATTTCCTCGAAGCGCGCGCGGTCGACGAAGTGATAGTCGCGGCCGTCGACCTCGCCCGGCCGCATCGGCCGTGTCGTCGCCGAGACCGACATCTGCAGTCCCGGCATGCGATCGATCAGCATGCGGGACAAGGTCGTCTTGCCGGCGCCGGAGGGCGACGACAGCACGAACATCAGGCCGCGCCGCTCAACTCCATCGAAGCTTCCGTCGTGAGCCGCCATGGATCACTCCAGATTCTGAACCTGTTCGCGAAACTGCTCGACCACGGTCTTCAGCTCGAGACCGATATTGGTCAGCTCGATGTCGTTCGACTTCGAGCAGGTGGTGTTGACCTCGCGGTGGAATTCCTGGGAGAGGAAGTCGAGCCGGCGGCCGACCGGTCCGCCCTTGCCGAGCATCTCGCGCGCCTGCGCGATGTGCGAGGCGATGCGGTCGAGCTCCTCGCGCACGTCGGCCTTGGCCGCGATCAGCAGCGCCTCCTGCGCCAGGCGATCCGGATCGAAACGGTCGGATGTCTCGAGCAGGGCCGCGACCTGTTCGGCGAGCCGTGCCTTGATCGCCTCGGGCTTGCGGCCGGGGGACGCCTCCGCCCGCTTCGCCAGCGCCTCGATCTCATCGACGCGCTGGTTCAGGATCTGGCCCAGCGAATCTCCCTCTCGCCGGCGCATCTCGACGAGGTGCTTCAGCCCGGTCTCGAACGCCGCGATCGCGGCGTCCTTGGCGGCCTTCTCCTCGGCCTCGTCGGTCTCCGGCTCCGCCACTTCGATGACGCCCTTGATCGACAGCAGCCCGTCGATGCTCGGCGCGACCGCGTCGATACGGCCGGACAGCGAGCTCGCCACCTTCACGACCGCCGCCAGCACGTCCTCGTTGATGCGCACCGTCGAGCCGGTCTCGGTGCGCTTGACGGTGAGGTTTGCATAGACGGTGCCGCGCGACAGCACCTCGGTGGCTCGTTTCTTCGCGAACGCCTCGACCTCGTCCCAGCCCTGCGGCAGCCGCACCCGGACGTCCAATCCCTTGGCGTTGACGGACTTCAACTCCCACTCGAACGAGTAGGGACCGCTTGCCCCGTGGTGACGGGCAAAGCCGGTCATGCTCGACAGCGCCATTTCGTCAATGTCTCCGGCAGATCAGCACGGGCGACAGACTCGCCCGCCAAAAGTGCGCGAACCTTACGGTCTTTTGGGCAAATGTTAAGCCCGGTTCTGCGCGGCCGGTCTGCGTGGGAAATTATTGCTGAACGACCGGCGGGCTCGGCTGGGCCGCGCCCTGCCGCGCACCGTTGCCGGGAGCGGCGCCGCCGGTTGCGCGGTTGGCCGGCGGTTTCTTGGCGCCGGCCGGCGTCCGCGGGGACGCCGCTCCGGCAGCCGGATCCACCGGCGAGCCGGCGACGGCCGGGGCCGGCGCCTCGTCCGGTTCGACGGTGTCGTTCTGGGTCTGCCGCTCCATCGCCCGGAGCTTGGCGACGTTCTTCTGATGCAGGTCGTAGGTCTCGGTGAAGGCGTGACCGCCGGTGCCGTCGGCGACGAAATAGAGGTCACGCGTGCGCGCCGGATTCGCGGTCGCCTCGAGCGAAGCGCGGCCGGGATTCGAGATCGGCCCGGGCGGCAGGCCCTCGATCACATAGGTATTGTAAGGCGATGGCTGCGTGATCTCGCTACGCTTGATCGGGCGCCCCAGCGTTCCCTTGCCCCCGACCAGGCCGTAGATGATGGTCGGATCGGACTGCAGCTTGATCCTCTGCTTGAGCCGGTTCACGAACACCGCAGCGACACGGCTGCGCTCGTCCGGCTTGCCGGTTTCCTTCTCGACGATCGAAGCAAGGGTGACCAGCTGCTCGGGCGTCTTCACCGGAAGGTCCGCGCTGCGGCGCTCCCAGATCTCGGCCAGCACGCGCTTCTGCGCCTGCTGCATGCGCTGGATCACCTGATCGCGGCTGGTGCCGCGCGGGAACTTGTAGGTCTCGGGCAGCAGCGTTCCCTCGCGCGGAATCTCGCGCACGCTGCCGGTGAAGATCTCGTTCTCGGACAGGCGGGCGACGATCTGCTCCGAGGTCAAACCTTCGGGCACCGTGACCGAATGCTGGACGACCTTGCCCTCGACGATCACGCCGATGACGTCGCGCAGCGATGCGTTCTTCTGGAATGCATACTCGCCCGGCTTGAGGTCGGAACTCGCCTTCAGTGCGTACACGCCGCCGATGAAGATCCAGGGATTGACGTCGATGACGCCCTCACGCGCGAGCACGTCGGCAATGTCGCGTTTGCCGGCACGCTGCGGAATGTTGACGATCTTGTCCTCCTGCAGCGGTCCGGCCGTCTCCAGGATCTGCCGCCCGTAGTAGTAGGCGGCGCCGGCGCCGAGCATCGCGAACAACAGCAGCGTGATGATCGCATTGCCCACGACAACGAACGGATTGCGGGCGCGCTCCGAGCGCCGCGGCGGCGGCGGCACGCGTTCGGGCTCCAGCGCTGCGCGCGGACTACGGGGCGAGATGGGCGGCCGTTCACTCATCGATGCAACCTTCAGTCCTGTCGCTCTCGTCGCGGCCGTGCGCTCCCCACGCAAGCGACCTGAAGTCCACGCCCATCCTAACGATTCGTCATCGAATACGGCGAAAAGGTGTTTACGCCGGGCCTTGCCGCCGTGCGCATCTGCCTCCCGCGTCGGCCAGCGTCCGATCGGCGAAAGACATGCGAAGTCAAGACACGCGAAGTCAACACACGCGAAGTCTTGGGTTCTAGTGTGGCTGCAGTCGGATATCCGCGTGACCAAGAGATAACGGGCCCAAGCGGCAGTCCGTCCTTCCGCACTAGTTCACCACGCGCCGCAGGATCACCGACGCATTGGTGCCGCCGAAACCAAACGAGTTCGACAGCGCCACGTTGATCTCGCGCTTGCGAGGCGTGTGCGGGACGAGGTCGATCGCGGTCTCGACCGACGGGTTCTCGAGATTGATCGTCGGCGGCGCGATGTTATCCCGAATCGCGAGAATGCTGAAGATCGCTTCGACCGCGCCGGCAGCTCCCAGCAGATGCCCGATCGAGGACTTCGTCGAGGACATCGAGATCTTCGACGCGGCATTGCCGAGCAGGCGTTCGACGGCGCCGAGTTCGATCTCGTCGCCGACCTGAGTCGAGGTGCCGTGGGCGTTGATGTAGTCGATGTCGGCGGCGGTGATTCCGGCGCGCTTCATCGCCGCGCTCATGCTGCGGAAGCCGCCATCGCCATCCGGAGACGGCGAGGTGATGTGATAGGCGTCGCCCGACAGGCCGTAGCCGCAGACCTCGGCGTAGATCCGCGCGCCGCGCGCCTTCGCATGCTCATACTCCTCGAGCACGACCACGCCGGCGCCCTCGCCCATGACGAAGCCGTCGCGATCCTTGTCATAGGGACGCGAGGCCCGCTCCGGGGTCTCGTTGAAGCCCGTCGACAGCGCCCGCGCCGCGCAGAAGCCGGCCATGCCGATCCGGCAGATCGGCGACTCTGTGCCCCCCGCGACCATGACGTCGGCATCGCCGAGCGCAATCAGACGACTCGCGTCGCCGATCGCGTGAGCCCCGGTCGAACAGGCGGTGACCACCGAATGGTTCGGCCCCTTCAGCCCGTGCTCGATCGAGACATAGCCCGAGGCCAGGTTGATGAGACGTCCGGGAATGAAGAACGGCGAAACCTTGCGCGGGCCGCGCTCCTTCAGGAGGATCGCGGTGTCGGCGATGCCGGAGAGACCGCCGATACCGGAACCGATCAGCGTGCCCGTAGCACAGCGGTCCTCTTCGGTCGCAGGATGCCAGTTGGCGTCATCGAGCGCCTGGCGCGCCGCAGCCATCGCGAAGATGATGAAGTCGTCGACCTTGCGCTGGTCCTTCGGCTCCATCCACTGATCAGCATTGAATGTGCCGTCCGTACCATCACCACGCGGCACCTGGCAGGCCACCTTGGCCGGCAGATCGGAAACGTCGAACGTCTGGATCACGCGGGCGCCGCTCTTGCCCTGGAGGATCCGCTGCCAGGTCGTTTCCACCCCGCAGCCAAGCGGCGAAACCATGCCAAGGCCCGTGACGACAACCCGCCTCATATCCGTTTCTCCAGAACAGCCCTCGCGCGCAACCGGTGGGCTCGCGGCCGACACCTGCGCCTCGGGTCATCGTTTCGAGCAACACTCTCCCGGCGCATGACGGAGCTTGCTGGTCGTACGCCGGTGGCTGGCGGCAGCAGCCGCAACAACGCCGCCAACAGCAAGAAACCGGTCGACCGCGCGTGACGATCGGCCGGTTTCAAAGAACTCTCGCCGTGAGCGTCAGCTCTTGGCGTTCTTCTCGAGGAACTTGGTGGCGTCGCCGACCGTGAGGATCGTCTCGGCGGCGTCGTCCGGAATCTCGCAACCGAACTCTTCCTCGAACGCCATCACGAGCTCAACGGTATCGAGGCTGTCAGCACCGAGATCGTCGATGAAGCTCGCGTTGTCGACCACTTTCTCGGGCTCGACACCAAGGTGTTCGACCACGATCTTCTTAACCCGCTCGCCAATCTCACTCATCGTTCAACCTCGTGCTTGTTCCTTTAAGACCCGACCCCCGGATGATCCGCGTCACCCCGGCCGTTAAACTTCCTTCGCGATCGCGCAAAACCAGATTTGCCCCGCAGCGCCCCTTTACCGAAGTTTGGCGGACAACTTGCGGTCCGAAAACTTCGGAAACGGGGCCACTCACAAACTCCAATCCTGAGGACTCCTTGAGTCCGGTACGCCTCCAACCCCGAGCGCTCAAACAGGAACCCGGATCAGCAGCACCAGCCGTCGGAGGCCCGGCGAACGATGGCAGCTCGCCCCGCCAATATACAGGGTTTCGAAATCCTGCAATGGCGTTCTTCGGTCCGCCGTGAGTGCTCCGGTTACCATACACGCGAATCATTGCCCACGGCGTCCGGGGCGGCCGATGCGACGTTTTTTCGCCGCATTCCGCCCCGTGGACGCCGGTTAGATCATGGCCATCCCGCCGTTGACGTGAATGGTCTGGCCGGTCACGTAGCCGGCCTCGTTGGAGGCGAGATACACCGCAGCTGCAGCAATATCCTCGGGAGTCCCGAGTCGGGCGGCGGGCACCTTGGCAAGAATGCTCTCGCGCTGCTTGTCGTTGAGCGCGTCCGTCATCGGCGTCTTGATGAAGCCGGGGGCGATGCAGTTCGCCGTGACGCCACGCTTGGCGTATTCGGCGCCGAGCGTCTTGATCATGCCGATGATGCCCGCCTTGGACGCGGTGTAGTTGCCCTGCCCCGGATTGCCGGTGACGCCGACGATCGAGGTGATCGCGATGATGCGGCCGAAGCGCTTGCGCATCATCAGCTTGGTCGCGGCGCGCGACAGCCGGAAGGTGGCGGTCAGATTGACCTTGATGACCTCGTCCCAGTCCTCGTCGCGCAGCTGCACGAACAGGTTGTCCCGGGTGATTCCGGCGTTGGCGACGAGAATGTCGAGCTGTCCCATGGCCTGCTCGGCCGCCGGAACGAGCGCCTCGACCTCGGCCGCGTCCGACAGGTTGCAAGGCAGCACGTGCACACGACTGCCCAGCTCGCCCGCCAGCGTCTCCAACACCTCGCGGCGCGTGCCGGAGATGGCCACGGTCGCACCCTGGGCATGCATCGCCTTGGCGATCGCATTGCCGATGCCGCCGGTCGCGCCGGTCACCAGTGCGGTCCTGCCACTCAGATCGAACATTCAACTCTCCTCACTGCCGCTTTGACGCAGCCTCTTACGATGCCTTCGCCGCGGCCAGCGCATCCTTCGCCGCCGCAATATCCGCCGGCCCGCCGACGGCGACGCCGACCGCGCCGTCGGCGATCCGCTTGACCAGCCCGCTCAGCACCTTGCCGGCGCCGATCTCGAAGAAGCGCGTGACGCCCTGACCCGCCATATAGGCGACCGATTCGCGCCAGCGCACCGTTCCCGTGACCTGCTCGACCAGGCGCCGGCGAATCTCCTCGGGATCACTGATCGGCGCGGCCAGGACGTTGGACACCAGCGGCGCGGCCGGAGCCTTGATCGTGACCCTCGCCAGCGCCTCGGCCATGACGTCCGCAGCCGGCTGCATCAGCTGGCAGTGGAAGGGCGCGGAGACCGGCAGCAGCATGGCGCGCTTGGCGCCCTTGCCGCGTGCGATCTCCACGGCGCGGTCAACGGCAGCTTTGTTGCCGGACACCACCACCTGGCCACCGCCATTGTCATTGGCTGCCTGGCAGACCTCGCCCTGGGCCGCCTCCTCGGCGACAGCCACCGCCGCCTCGTAATCCATCCCCAGCAGCGCAGCCATGGCGCCGACACCCACGGGAACAGCCTTCTGCATGGCCAGCCCGCGCGTCCGCAGCAGGCGGGCGGTATCGGCGATCGTCAGACTGCCGGCGGCGGCCAGCGCCGAATACTCGCCGAGCGAATGGCCTGCCACGAACGCGGCGTCGCGGCCGACCGCGAACCCGGCCTCGGTCTCCAGCACGCGCAGGGTCGCCATCGACACCGCCATCAGGGCCGGCTGGGCATTTTCGGTCAGCTGCAAGGTTTCGGCGGGGCCTTCCCAGATCGTCGCGGTCAGCTTCTCGCCGAGCGCGGCGTCGACCTCGTCGAACACGGCGCGAGCCGCCGGAAATGCGTCCGCGAGCGCCTTGCCCATGCCGACGGCCTGGGACCCCTGCCCCGGAAAAGTGAATGCTGCCATCATGGCCGCTCCCTGAACGTTCCAAAATCCCTGGAATTGAGTAACTTTGGCCGGAAAGACACTGGCCGGCCCCGTGATGTCAAGCGCGCGACGGGCGCATTTCGACCACTTTCCCTTGCCTCGGCTGCGAAAATCGGTATAAGGCCCGCCATCCGTGAATCCCGAGCCGGGAGCTGAACGGACGGTCCCAGCAAAATCGCTTTGCTTCATCTTGGGGAATTCCAACCTCCAGGACGTCCAGGCGGCTTTGATGTGGCAGGGCCAGTCGGCCCGTCGTCCCGTGTTCCCGCCTTCTGAGCTGACGTCTGCGAGTCCTTTCCACAAGGTCTCGAAGGGCTTGACGCCGGGATTTGCGCCAACTTGGAAAGGACAGCCATGCCGCTTTACGAGCATGTTTTCCTCGCGCGTCAGGACGCGAGCACCCAGCAGGTGGAAGAACTGACGGCTCAGATGACCGGTATCGTCGAGGGTCTCGGCGGTAAGGTCACGAAGACCGAGAATTGGGGCGTTCGCTCCCTCACCTACCGCATGAACAAGAACCGCAAGGCGCACTTCGTGCTGCTCAACATCGACGCGCCGTCCGCGGCGATCGCCGAGATCGAGCGCCAGGAGCGGATCAGCGAGGACGTCATCCGCTACCTCAGCGTCCGCGTCGAGGAGCTCGAGGAAGGCCCGTCGGCGATGATGCGCAAGGCCGATCGCGACCGTGAGCGCGACGACCGTGGCGGTGGCTTCCGTGGTGAGCGCGATGGCGGCGGCTTCCGTGGCGATCGCGGTGACCGTGGCGATCGTGGCCCGCGCCGGCCCCGTGACGAAGAAACTGCGGACGAGGAGTAACATCAATGGCTGAAGCCCCCGCACGTCGCCCGTTCTTCCGCCGCCGCAAGACCTGCCCGTTCTCGGGCCCGAACGCGCCGAAGATCGATTACAAGGATTCGAAGCTGCTCATGCGCTACGTCTCCGAGCGCGGCAAGATCGTGCCGAGCCGCATCACGGCCGTCTCGGCCAAGAAGCAGCGTGAGCTGGCCCGCGCCATCAAGCGCGCCCGCTTCCTCGGCCTGCTGCCCTACGTCATCCGCTGATAGTGGACCCGAGACCGGCGGCCTCGCGCCGCCGGTTCTCTTTCTCGAATTCTCATAAGGCTTCCGGGTCGTCCGGTCGCCGATGGTTGGGGCCCCGTCGCCTCTAACCGCTCGAAGGGAGCGGGACAGCTGATGATCGCACAGATTCTCATCGCGCTCGCGGCAGGCGCTGCCTCCGCTGTCATGTTCGCCTCGACGATGTCGGGCGTGATGATGTCGATCGTGCTCGCGCTGTTCGCTCCCGTTCCATTGCTGGTCGCCGGCATCACCTGGGGCCGCCTCTGCGCCGTCATCGGCGGGCTGTTCGCGACGGCCTGCGTTCTGGCCGCCTTCAGCTTTACGCGCGCCGAGATCTTTGCGATCTCCGTTGCCCTTCCCGCCTGGTGGCTCGGCCACCTGATCCTGCTCGGCCGGGCGACGACCGGCCCATCGGGTCAAGACTTCGTCGAATGGTATCCGGCGGGCCATATCCTGCTCTGGATCGCCGTGATCGCCGCGCTGATCATCGCGTTCGCCTTCGGGACGGATGCGACGGCCACGAATCAATCCTTCAGGCGGATGCTGGAACGCGTGCTGGCCAGGACCGGTGCGCCCGACGGCGTCGACATCCCCCGGCTGCTCGACCTGCTGGTCTTCCTGGCGCCGATGATGGTCGCGATGATCATGACCACGGTGCTGGCGCTGAACGTGGTGATCGCCGCCAAGATCACCGCGATCTCCGGCCGGCTGATGCGCCCATGGCCGCGTCTGCGCGAGACCAAGCTGCCGGTGATGACGCTCCCCGCGCTGTTCGCCATCATCGCCTTCTGCTTCCCGGACGGCCTGATCGGGCTGCTGGCGCGGATCGCCGCGGCGGCGCTGCTGACGGCCTATGCGCTCACCGGCTTTGCCGTGCTGCATACGCTGACCTTGCCGCTGCGAACCCGCCCGCTCTGGCTCGGCCTCGCCTATGCGCTGATGCTGACCTTCATCTGGCCAATCCCTGTCTTCGCCATGGTCGCGCTCGGCCTCGCCGACGCCGCCTTCGACCTCCGCCACCGGTTTGGGCCGCGGCAGCCGCCGCCGTTGCCGGTGCCCTGAAAGACCAACCTCACACCAACCGCTTCCGAACATCTTGAAGGAGAACATCGATGGAAGTCATTCTGCTGGAACGTGTCGCCAAGCTCGGCCAGATGGGCGAGATCGTCAAAGTGAAGGACGGGTTCGCCCGCAACTTCCTGCTCAAGCGCAAGAAGGCGCTGCGGGCCACCGCCGAGAACAAGGCCAAGTATGAGGGCATGAAGGCCGAGCTCGAGGCCAACAACATCAAGGCCAAGGGCGAGGCGTCCAAGGTCGCCGAGAAGATCGACGGCCGCGACATCGTCATCATCCGCCAGGCCTCCGAATCCGGCCAGCTGTTCGGCTCGGTCTCGGTCCGCGACATCGTCACGGCCCTCGCCGCCGACGGCATCACCGTCAGCCGTCCGCAGGTCTGGCTGGATGCGCCGATCAAGACCATCGGCCAGCAGAAGATCACCATCGCGATCCACCCGGAGGTCGAGACCTCGGTGACCGTGACGGTGGCCCGCAGCGCCGACGAGGCCGAGCGCATCAAGCGCGGCGAGGACATCTCGACCCGCCAGGAGGACCTCGACGCCGCCGCCGAAGCCATCGCCGCCGCCGGCGAGTTCTTCGATCCGGAGGCCCAGGACGAGGGCGCTGCCGAGCCGGCCGCGCAGTAAGCAGCGCGGCATCTGCCAAAAAACGAAGCCCGGCTCATCGAGCCGGGCTTTTTTCATTCAGTCCTTGGCCGGCGCCGGCGTCACCGGGGGAACCGGATCGGCACGCAGCGCAGGCGCTGCATCGCTCGATTTCGGCGTCTCCAGCGCGGGAGGCTCGGAACGCGCCGCACTCTCGCCGCGCACGGCCGACGCCCTGGTCGCGCCGGTCGCTTCGCCCGGCGTGTCCTCGGAGGAGGCACCGTCCTGGGCCGGCTTCTTGCGCTTGCCCTTGCTCTTCGGACGCGCCTCGCCGTCGGGCGCCGCCACCGGCGGCTCAGCCCCTGCTTCCGGCTTGGCCTCGGTCGGGGCCGACCGTCGCTTGGAATGGTGTCCGCGGCGACCGTCCTGCTGAGCAGCACCATCGGCCTCCGGCTTCGCCTCGGCGGGCTCGGTCGCGGCCGACCGGGCGCGGCGCTCGGAGCGCGTCTCGCGGGCGTCCTTGCCCGAATGCCCCATGTAGCGGGCATCGGTGGCGCCATTGGAGATCAGGTAGTTGGCGAGCACGCCGGCCATTTCGGGGCTGGTGGTATAGTGCTGGCGCAGAAAGCCCGGCAGCGATCCCGGCGATGTGTTCTTGGCGAGACCGCGCGGTGATTTGTGGCAGACCACGCAGGTGCCGTTGAAGATCTGCGCCGGGCTCTTGCCCGCGTCGAGATTTTCCTGCGCCGCAGCCGCACCGGCCAAGCCGATGCAGAACAAAGCCACCACCGTCGCCAAATTGAGCGCTCGGCCCACCATTCTCATTCTCCAGCTATGGTTCTGCCCACACGGCGCCGTTCTGCGCGACATCCGCAACCGTGTTCCCTTCACGCCGTCTCGCAATCGTCGACGACGTACCCTCGAAGACCTGGCCCGGCTCCCCCGCCGGACACCGGCCCAAAGGCCGTTGGCCGCGGCCTTTTTAGCGAATTGCGGCGGGATTGAAAGCGCACATGTGTTCCTGCGCGGAGATGTCCCGTGCTCATGTGATTTCGGAATAACGGCTTTGTGTCCGTGGCCATGGCACGCTTTATGCCTGCTGACTAACATATGGAAAGGTAGAATGGGAACCAATCGGTTCTCAACGCGTCGAGTGCGACGGCCGGGCAAGTCAGCATCTCACGGGGATAGCTCGTTGGGTGGTGGGAATGGACCGTTTGCTGCGTAGTCTGTTGAGTCGTTTTATCTGCCGTGGGTCGATCAGCTTCACGACCGCCGACGGTGTTACCTTCGCTTGCGGAGACGGGACCGGCGTCCCCGTGGCGGCGCGTTTTCTGACCCGGGACGCCGAGCGCCGGCTGCTCGTCAATCCCGAGCTCGCCCTCGGCGAGACCTATATGGACGGGACGTTCGTGATCGAGCGCGGATCGATCACGGACCTCTTGTCCATCGTGATGAGCCAGCCGGCCGTGATGCCGGAATGGGCCAAGCCGCAATGGTGGCTGCGCTACCTCGTCCGGCATCTGCGCCAGCTCAACATCCGGGCACGGTCGCGCCAAAACGTTGCGCATCACTACGATCTCGACGGCCGGCTCTATGCGCTGTTCCTCGATGCCGACCGGCAATATTCCTGCGCCTATTTCGACACGCCCGACACCACGCTGGATGACGCCCAGCTGGCCAAGAAGCGGCACCTCGCGGCAAAGCTGCTGATCGATCCCGGCCAGCGGATCCTCGACATCGGCTGCGGCTGGGGCGGGCTCGGACTTTACCTCGCGGAGATGTGCAACGCCGACGTCACCGGCGTGACGCTGTCGTCCGAGCAATTGCAGGTCGCCAATACCCGCGCGGCCGAGCGCGATCTCTCCGCATCCGCGCGCTTCCTGCTGCAGGACTATCGCGACGTGCCCGGCACCTTCGACCGCATCGTTTCGGTCGGCATGTTCGAGCATGTCGGCGTCGCGTTCTACGATACGTTCTTCCGCCGCTGCGCCGAGCTGCTCGACGACGACGGCGTGATGCTGCTGCACTCGATCGGCCGCTCGGAGGGACCGGATTCCACCAATCCGTGGATCGCCAAATACATCTTCCCCGGCGGCTACATTCCGGCGCTCTCGGAAGTGCTGCCCGCGATCGAGCGCGCCGGCCTGCTGGTGTGTGACATCGAGATCCTCAGGCTGCATTACGCCGAGACGCTGAAGGCGTGGCGCGAGCGCTTCATCGCCCGCCGCGAGGACGCCGTGCAGCTCTATGACGAGCGCTTCGCGCGGATGTGGGAGTTCTACCTTGCCGCCTCCGAAATGGCGTTCCGCAAGCAGAACATGATGAACTTCCAGATCCAGCTGACGAAGCGGCAGGGCATCGTGCCGATGACGCGCGACTACATCCATCGCGAGGAGGCGCGCCTGCGCGCCGTCGAGCGGGGCTATCGGCCGGCGTTGCGGATGGCGGGCGAGTAGGACGCGCGGCGCCTCAATCTCAGGCTGACAAATTGTAAAGAGACATCTCCAGCACGAATTCCCGCTGATCCGTCTCAAATTTTCGAACAAACCGTGCGGTCTGTGAACTGGCTCACAGACCCCGGTGAACTCCGGCCGTAAAGTCCCGGCATGTCCCAGAGCACTGCACGAGCCATGTTGGAACCTCAGACCGACTTCAGCACCGACTACGCGCTGATTGCTGCCGGTGTGGGCGCGTCCCTCATCGCCTTGATTTATCTGCTGCTGGTCTGACCCGCCGCGCCGATCCACGCGCCGCCGCAGTGGACGCGCCAGTTCCTGTCTCCGTCTCGCAGACCCTCGAACGCGCTGCCCCCTTTCCCGGCATGAGACGTGAACTCCCGCCTGTGCGGCTTTGAGTCCTCCAGGTTCCGTCAAGCACGGCATCTGGCGAGTCCGGATTCATCCACCAAATTTACCGGACGGTGAATAGCGCGCAGCTTTCGCTTCCGCTTCGTCGGCGACTGGCGCTTTATCCCCTCCCCTTCAAAGCTGCTAAACACGGCCATGGCATTGACCGATTCGAACGTACTCAAGCTGGCTCCGACGGACGCCGCGACGCCGACCTATCGCAGCGCGCCTCACAACATCGAGGCGGAACAGGGTCTGCTCGGCG
This sequence comes from Bradyrhizobium sp. HKCCYLR20261, assembly GCF_051168435.1. Taxonomy (NCBI): domain Bacteria; kingdom Pseudomonadati; phylum Pseudomonadota; class Alphaproteobacteria; order Hyphomicrobiales; family Nitrobacteraceae; genus Bradyrhizobium; species Bradyrhizobium sp. HKCCYLR20261. The sequence goes on along the minus strand of NZ_JBNPUZ010000017.1, from coordinate 17,076 downwards.
CGATCCTCGTCAACAACGACGCGTTCTATCGCGTCTCGGACTTCCTCGAGCCGAAGCATTTCTACGAGCCGCTGCACCAGACGATCTTCGAGACGACGGCGAGCCTCATCCGCATGGGCAAGATCGCCACGCCCGTGACCTTGAAGACGTTCCTGCCGGCGGACGTCGATCTTGGCGGCATGACCGTCGGGCAATATCTGGCGCGCCTCGCCGCCGAAGCCACGACGATCATCAACGCGCAGGACTATGGCCGCACCATCTACGACCTGTCGTTGCGCCGCGACCTGATCGGCATCGGCGAGGACATGGTCAACGTCGCCTATGACGCGCCGGTCGACTTCGCGCCGCGCAACCAGATCGAGGACGCCGAGCGCCGGCTGTACGAGCTCGCCGAGTCCGGCCGCTATGACGGCGGCTTCCAGAAATTCTCGCAGGCGCTGACCACCGCGCTCGACATGGCCGCGAAAGCGTTCCAGCGCGACGGCAAGCTGTCGGGCATCTCGACCGGCCTGCGCGACCTCGACGCCAAGATGGGCGGCCTGCAGCACTCCGACTTGATCATCCTCGCCGGCCGTCCCGGCATGGGCAAGACCTCGCTCGCCACCAACATCGCCTACAATGTCGCACAGGCCTATGTTCCGGAACTGCAGCCGGATGGCACCTACAAGGCGGCGCAGGGCGGCGTGGTCGGGTTCTTCTCGTGCGAAATGAGCGGCGAGCAGCTCGCCACCCGTATCATCGCCGAGCGCTCGGGCGTTCCCTCCAGCATGATCCGCCGCGGCGGCATCACCGAGGCCGATTTCGAGAAGCTGCGCGAATGCTCGATCGAGCTGCAGTCGCTGCCATTCTATGTCGACGAAACCGGCGGCATCTCGATCGCGCAGGTGATGGCGCGCGCCCGCCGCCTGAAGCGCCAGAAGGGCCTCGACCTCCTGGTCATCGACTACATCCAGCTGCTGTCGGGCTCGGGCAAGCGCGGCAACGACAACCGCGTGCAGGAAATCACCGAGATCACCACCAGCCTGAAGGCGCTGGCGAAAGAGCTCAGCGTTCCCATCATCGCGCTGTCGCAGCTGTCGCGCCAGGTCGAAAACCGCGAGGACAAGCGGCCGCAACTGTCGGACCTGCGTGAATCCGGTTCGATCGAGCAGGACGCCGACGTCGTGCTGTTCGTGTATCGCGGCGAATACTACCTCGCCGCCAAGGAGCCGCGCCCCGGCACCGAGGAACACCAGAAGTGGCAGATGGAAATGGATCTGGCGCTCGGCAAGGCCGAGGTCATCATCGGCAAGCAGCGCCACGGCCCGACCGGCACGGTCGAGCTGCACTTCGACGCCTCGGTCACCCGCTTCGGCGATCTCGCACATGATGGCCTGCCGCCCCAGAACCACGACTATTGACCGTGTACTGTTGAACAGATGCGCTGCGGCGCGTAAAAGCGCCGCATGACTGTTCCCGAACCGAAACCCGCCGAGCTCTCCGCTTCGGCGGTGGATGAGATCCCCGCCGGCGCCACCGGTGTGCTGACCATCGACCTCGATGCGCTCGCCGCCAACTGGCGCAAGCTGGAAAAGACCGCGGTGCCGGCCGAATGTGCCGGCGTGATCAAGGCCGACGCCTATGGCTGCGGCATCCCGCAGGTGGCGCGCACGCTGGCTGCCGCCGGCTGCAAGACCTTCTTCGTCGCCACGCTCGGCGAGGCCAAGGTCGCGCGCAGCGCCCTGCCCGACCAGGCCGCGCTGTACGTGCTCGACGGCTTCTTTCAGAACACCGGCGACGATTACGCCGCAATCAACTGCCGCCCGGTCATCGGCGATCTCAACGAACTCGCTGAGTGGGACATGTTCTGCCGCCGCACCGGCTGGAAGGGCGGCGCCGCCATTCATGTCGATACCGGCATGAACCGGCTCGGCCTGACGCCGCTCGATGCGCAAGGCATGATCCCGCGCATCCAGAGCGGCGACCATGGCATCACCCTCGTCATGAGCCATCTCGCCTCCGCCGAGCAGGTCAACAGCCCCGCGAATGCGCGCCAGCTCGCGACCTTTCGCGAGGTCACCAGCGTCTTCCCCGGCGTGCCGGCCGCGCTCGCGGCCTCTTCCGGCATCTTCCTCGGCGCCTCCTTCCAGTTCGACATGGTGCGCCCCGGCGCGGCGCTCTACGGCGTCAACCCGACGCCGGAGGCCGACAACCCGATGCAGCCGGTCGCCGAGATCAAGGCCCGCATCGTGCAGCTGCGCGACCTCGCCCGCGGCGACACGGTCGGCTATGGCGGCACCTGGACCGCGCGCCGTCCGACCAGGATCGCCATCCTCTCCGCCGGCTATGCCGACGGCTATTTCCGCGCGGCCTCGTCCAACGACGGCACCCGCGGCGCCGACGTCATCATCGCCGGCCAGCGCTGCCCGGTCGCGGGACGCGTCTCGATGGACCTGATCGCGGTGGATGTCACCGACCTGCCGCCGAAGGCCGCCCGCCGCGGCCACTTCGCGACGCTGCTCGGCGAAGGCATCACCGTCGACGAGCTCGCGCATCATTTCGGCACCATCGGCTACGAAGTTCTGACCAATCTCGGCCACCGCTATCACCGCATCTACAAGGGCGGCGCGGCGGTCGCGGAGAGCTGATCGGCGGGCGGCGAGCGCCGAATTCGCCAGCACGCGCCGCTGTATCCACATCGTCATTGCGAGCGCAGCGAAGCAATCCAGAGTCCCGCACACCACCCTGGATTGCTTCGCTGCGCTCGCAATGACGCGCTGATAGATATCATCGAAAGACGGCGACAACGCCCGCTGCGTAGCCCGCCCCCTCCGCTGTCATCGCCCGGCTCGACCGGGCGATCCAGTATTCCAGAGACGATAGTGAGTCCTCGAGAGGCCGCGGCGTACTGGATTCCCGCTTTCGCGGGAATGACGACCGCGTGCGAGGAGCCATCATTCCGTCTCATGGGAGGACACGTCTCATCATTCTCGCGCGCAGTTTACGCCGAGGCTTGCATCTTATTTGCCCCTCTTCGCAAGACGAGGGCGCAGGGAATGCCGGGTGCTGGCCGCAACCCATGGCCCGCCTGCAGAAAAGTAGCAGGCGGCAGTCACCACAGGTCCAGCCGGTCAACCGGCATTCCCTGCGCGATGGCCTTACGTCTTATGCGTACTCTCCCCGGGGATCGGGCTCTTTTGCCCCCGTGACCAGCGGATCATCACCGCCGGCGTAGCATCAGCGTCGAGATGCCAGGACCATACGTTTTCGACGTGCGCCTCGTGCCGTTCGTCCGCACGGCCAAGCCATGCTGCGACCCGAAGCGCCCACCGCATCCCACCCCGCGTGTCGTGACGATCGCGATGCGCCCCTCGTATCGAGGCGGGACGGCGCTATACAATCATGATTTTCGGAAAAAACGAAAGACATATATTTTTCCGCATAGGACTGGACAGGATGAGTCGCCTTGAACTTGTTGAGGAATCCAACTTATCCGCGCACGAATGAGCATCCTGTCGGGCAGATCAGCAGCGGCTTCTGGATGTCGTGTTCGGGATGATGTGATATGGACGTGTTCCAGCCTGCAAGCGAGACCGGCGCATGATTTGTGAGCAGTCCCGAATTCGATTGGCCCTGGCTCTGCGGCGCTACGTCGCCGGACGGATCGACAACGACACTCTGGATGAGGTCGAGGTTGATTGGCGCGATCGCGGAGCGGTTGCCGTCAAGCAGGCCGCATGGACACTCTACGACGATACAAAGAACCATCATGCAAAGGGCCGGCACAAGATATCCCGCCGTGATCGACGCAGCATCGCCAAGTGGATCGTGTTCCTGCATAGTCGCAATGAGTATCTCTGGCCCGAATACTCGTTCCTTCAAATCGTGAACTGGCCGATGAACATCCTAACTTTCGGTTGGTGGGAACGCCGCAAGGCTCGGCGATGGCAAGAGTTCGAAGAGGCAGGCGAGTTCGCGGCTTGGCCGTTCATTGCGATGTCGGACCTTGAGGCTGCGACGGCGAAGCCTAGATATTTTGCTGGAGTTGGGAGAAGCCGACGAGTCTAAGCGCCTCAGGTCAATGATCGGTCCCTCGTCCAACGAAAGACGTGGCTTTGTTCTCCAAACTCAAGGAAATCGCCAGCGGTGCCGCGAAAAGTGTCGGCGGGCAGTTCGCGAAGGCCTCCAGCGCCATTGCCGACCTCGCCGCGAGCCTTGCGACCCGTGCGGCGGCGGCGGCGGATCTCGGCCGCATTCTCGATATCATCGAGATGGTGCCGGGCGTCAAATTCGAGCGCCCCGAGATCGATGCGGCCTATCTCGACACGCTGCTGGCCGCCGTGCAGATGGGCGAGCTCACGCTCGCGATCCACTACCGCAAGGAAACCGAAGCAAGCGTGGTGCGCCTGCATCCCCTGCCCGCGGCGGCCGCCAATGAACTGACCGTATCGGACAGGTTCCTTGCGAAGGTCCTGATCAACGGCGACGACGACAAGCCGGCCATCCAGATGCTGATCAACTCCGAGCATCTGGCGAACAACTACCGGCACGTGACAGCGGACACGCTGATCAACGCGCTGGCCTTCCCCATCGAGAACGTCAAGGGCGGGTTCATCATCGCCAGATCGTTCCGCGCCATCGCGCGACCGATCGCCGGCTGGCTGCTCGGCATCATCTTCGACCAGGGCGAGAAACTGCACCGCCGTCTGCGCGGCGATCGCGACGATGATGAGGCGCAATCACCCTCGCCCGCGGAGGAGGAACGAGCGGAGGCCGAGCCAGCCCCAGTTGCGTCCGACGACGGACACATTCCGAGTCCGGAACCGAAGCCGAACGATCCGCAGCCTGGGCCTCAGTGAGATTGCACGACCTCAGCCCGTCACGCGGCTGCTTCGACGATCCGGATGTCGCGATCCGCGGCATTGCCGAGCAGCGCGTGGGCTGCCTGATAGGCGGGGCTTTCGTAGGCTGCCTTGGCGGCTGCCACGCTGTCGAACTCGATGATCACGACGCGTTCGGTCAAGCCGAGCTCGAACACGGCGGCCGGCAGACCGCGCACGATCACGCGGCCTCCCGCGGCTTCAAGAGCCGGTCGCGAGACCTGCGCGTAGGCGGCCATCGCTTCGGGGTCCCTGATAGCGCGATAGGTTGCGACCCAATAGGCTTTGGCCATGGACTGGTTGTTCTCCGCTGAGGCTGCCCCGGCGTTTGGCCGGGAGATCGGTGTTCGACACGATCACCATAAGGGCGAAGTTTGCGCGTGACCACTGCGCCGGCGCCGGTCGTCGACCGCTATCCGGCGGCCACCTTCCTGTCCATCTCCTGCAGGCGGACGAATGCCGCCCAGGCCTGGCGATACTCGATGTCGATGGTGTCGATCGTCAGCAGCGCCCGGCAGGCCTCCCTGATCTGCTTCGATGACGGACGCAGCCGCGGATCGCCGGCGGCTTCCGATCTTTTCCAGCGCTCCTCGACGTCTTTCGCCATGGCCAGCGCGTCCGCCGGCGGTCGCTTCGGCGCCGGCTCCGCCAGCGGATGGCCTTGCGGAAACTTTGGCCAGGCACGTGGCGGCTGATCGGCGCGCCATTCGACTGGCTTGCTGACGGCGACTCTTTCGGTCCCGGTGCCGCCCTGCCCTGAAGTGCCGCCCGGCGCGGGAAGCGCCGTGCGTGCGGCGAGCGCGCCGATCTGCTGCTCCATGCGCTGGCCGCCTGCCCCGCCTCCGCCGGAGGCTCCCTCAGGCGCGAGCGTCGCCGACAGCTCGGTCAAGGTCGCGGGATCGCCCTCGGGGATCAGCTTCTGGGCGGTCTTCACCAGAGCGAGCGCGGTCGGCGATAGCGTGAGTTTCTTGTCGGTCTGGGCGATCGTCTGCTCGGCCTCCGGCGCCGGACATGGCCTGTAGGCCGACTGCTGGCGCGTCATCCGTCCGCCATCATCGACACGGGCGAAATCGATGTCGACGGCATAGACGAAGGCGGCCTGGGAAAGACTGCCGCTTCGATCCCTCGCCTTGACGAGGCCGCAAACGAGCTTCGAGGTGCCCTCGGTCACCGAGCGCATGCTCTCGAACTGCGCCGAGTCCGGGTCGAGCAGCACATTGCGAACCGCCGTTCGCGCTTTCATGTGCTCGGAAGACAGGGCGCTCATGACCACGGTGGGGCTGATCGTGGTCGACGGATGGATCTGCCAGCGCAGCTCCGCGGCCAGAAATGCCGCGCCGAAAGCGGTCGCAATCAGAAGTGCAGGAACATTCATGTCACAATCTCGCGCGTTTCAATTCTTGAATGGCGCTCTTCCCAGTTCTCGACCTTAGGTCGAACATCCAGGCGAGCGCCTGGCCGCCTGGGGCTCGTGGGTTGCCGAGGTGAGGGTCAAGAGTGAGAGGTTACATGATACATTCAGAAACACTTCGAGCGGTAGCTCGATAGTTGCGGCGACCGGATCGTAGTTAAGATCCTCCTAACGCGCCGCATGCGGCCCGCGCGAGATCCCCCGCGGCAAGCCTGGCCAAAGCCGGGCGACCGCATTCGGCCGCATGGCCCCCAAACACGCCCGACACAACCGGCGGGGCGCCGCGCTCAGGTGGTCCGGAGACCCGGCGTCCACCCGCGCGCGTCCGTCGCCAACAGCGCGTAGAGCATGTCGTCGCGCCATTCGCCGCCGACGCGCAGATGATCGCGCAGCCGGCCCTCGCAGTGGAAGCCGAGCTTTTCCGCCAATCCGCGCGAGGCGGCGTTGTCGGGATGGATGAGCGCCTGCACGCGGCGCAGGCCGAGCTCGCCGAAACAGAAGTCGAGCATCGCAGCCACAGCCTCGAAGGCGATGCCCTCGCGCTGCCGGGCGGGATCGACGATGTAGCCGATCGTGACGCGCCGGCTCTTCATCTGACCATCGTGGTAGTTGACCATGCCGATGCAGCGGTCGCTCTTGGCCTCCGCCACCGCCCAGAACCGGTAGTAGGACGGCGTGCAATCGATGAAGCGGCGGGCGCTCCGCTCGCTCTCGCTGAGCTTGGTGTGAGCGGTGTGATTCCAGAACCGCATCGCGGCCGCGTCGCCGTAGCAGCGATGCAGGCCTTCCGCATCATCGGGTCGGAACTGGCGCAGCGTCAGCCGCGAGGTCGACAGGATCGGATGCGGGATCGGCGGCTTGGCCATGGGACGTACTCGTGCATTGATCCTGCCAGCGTAGCAGCACTGAGCGCCGGACGCATCTCCGATGCAATCTACTCCTTGACCTCGGCCTTGTAGGCGTCGACCATCTTCTTGCAGGCGTCGGCGAGTTGCGCATAGTTCCGCGTGAGGCAGGCGATGATGCGGCCGCCGCCGGGGATCAGGCCGATACAGAACTTGTCGTAATCGGCCTGGCAGGCGGCACGCTCCTCGTCGGTCGGCAGCCGCTGCGCCTGCGCCGCAGGGACGGCGGCGATCGTCAGCGTGAACAAAATGGCGGTTGCGAGCATTTTCATCCGACCCTTCCCCCAAGCGGCGGCATCATGAAGATCGCGACGTTCAACATCAACAATGTCCGGCGGCGTCTCCCCAACTTGCTGGCCTGGATGCGCGCCGCCAAGCCGGACATCGTCTGCCTGCAGGAGCTGAAATGTGCGCAAGGCGAATTTCCGATCGATGAGATCGGAAAGGCCGGCTATGGCGCGGTGTGGCAGGGGCAGAAGACCTGGAACGGCGTCGCGATCCTCGCGCGCAAGGCGGAGCCGGTGCTGATCCGCACCGCCCTGCCCGGCGCGCCCGCCGACAAGGAGGCGCGCTACATCGAGGCCGCCGTGCGCGGCATCGTCGTCGGCTGTCTCTATCTGCCGAACGGCAATCCGCAGCCGGGGCCGAAATTCGACTATAAGCTCGCCTGGTTCAAGCGGCTGCACAGGCATGCGGCCAAGTTCATCAAGGACAATCTGCCGGTCGTGCTCGCCGGCGACTACAATGTCGCGCCGACACCGCTGGATATCTACCCAACGAAGTCGTGGGACAAGGATGCGCTGATCCAGCCGAAGAGCCGCGCGGCCTTTCGCGCGCTGGTCGATCAGGGCTGGTGCGACGCGATCCGCACGCTGCATCCGCAGGCGCCGATGTTCACCTTCTGGGACTACAAGCGCAACCGCTGGCCGCGCGATGCCGGACTGCGGCTCGATCATCTGCTGCTCAGCCCGCCACTCGCGCCGCGGCTCAAGAAGGCCGGCGTCGATCGCGCCATTCGCGGCGAGGACGGCGCCAGTGATCACGCGCCGGCCTGGATCGTGTTGAAGTAGGCGCGGCCGCGTCACGGCGTCAGCCGCGATCCGGCCAGACCTGCTCGAGATTGGTCGAACGCTCCGGCAGTCCCTCCGTCAGCACCGCCATGCCGCCGCACACCGGCAGATGCACGACGAGGCTTGCCGCATCCGGCACGTTGGCGCGCGGCGTCACGTTCCACAGCATGATCTCCTGGGGCGTGCGGCGGATCTCCTTGAACTCGTAGCTGAAGGTCTCCGACCCCCGCGGATATTCGCGCCACAGCTTGCCCTCCTTGCGAAAGGCGCTCTGCGTGCCCTCATAGCGGTCGCTGTAGCGCAGGCAGGCCGGCAGGTTCAGCGTCTCGAGCACCTTGGTGCCGACATTGGCGGCGGCGGGAATGACGCTGTTGACCGCGCCGATCGCAGCGAACACCGTGGTGATCACGCCGGCGGCCATCGCGAGCCAGCCGGTTTTCGATCCGCCCGACGACGCGGGCGCTTTTGAACTGACAAGCTTGGACGAGGTGAGAGGGAGCTGGGCCATGACTGCGTTCTCCGATGTCTGTGACAGAGACTGCTGACCAACCGGGTCCGTTCATCGGAGATTAATCTGACAGGTCCCGCGCCCAGCGAATGTGACGCCGGTCACAACCAGAAATGATTGTCGAACCGGCGTCACACGGAGAACCGTCGCGGCGTCAGTCCCGCCCGGCATCCATGATCGCCTGCGCCAGCCGCGCGGGATCGGAGAAGCACAGCTCGTGGCTGCCGGGCACCTGCACCAGCCGGAACAGGCCGAGCTTGCCGGACAGGCGCGGATGCCATGGCAGGCTATGCGGCAGCGCCGTGTCCTCGGTGCAGTTGATGTAGGATTTGGCGATCGTCATTTCGGCGGGATTGGTCTTCAGCTTGATCGCATCCGTGAAGGTCTTGTTCGGATGCGGATTGAGGATTTCATAGGTGCGCGTGGCGGTGGCGAGATCGGCATCGTTGATGAAGGCCTCGCGCCAGATCGGAAACGGCAGCACCACCGAGCCGTCGCCTCGCTCTTTACTGACGGCATCGAACAGCGCGACGTAGTGCGGCGGCACCATGTCGTTGAGGCATTCGCCGTCATTGGGCACGAATGCATTCCAATAGATCAGGCGGCGGATGCGCTCCGGGATGCGATCGGCGACCCCGGTGATGACCATGCCGCCATAGGAATGGCCCATCAGCACGGCGTCGGTGATGTCGTGCGCGGTGAAGTAGTCGACGATCGAGCTGATGGCCTCGTCGAGGCCCACGGTCTTGGGATCGCCCGGACGGTTGCCGCGGATGGTCGGCAGATGCACGGTGTGGCCGGCGGCGCGGATCGGCGCGGCGACCGGCTCGAGCTCGGTGCCGGTATGCCAGGCGCCGTGGACCAGGACGTAGGTTGACATGGTCGAGTTCCTTTGCACGATGAGGGACGGTGCAAGGAGGATGGCCGGAGCGCGGTCGCCGCGCTTGGCTGCAACTGAACCAATTGGTCTCGGAGTGAACCGATGCCGGGCGTGGAGGCTGAGCGTCAGCGGAGCTGGAATACGGCCGCGGTGCGGCCGGCCGAGCAGTTCTCCTATTATCGCGAAGCAATCTGCCAGGCGTTCATGAACCTGACGCCCGAGCCGGCGCGCGGCATCGGCTTTTCGGCCGAGGTGCAGCATGTCAGTATCGGCAGCGGCGCCATCAATCGCGTCACCTTCCCGGAGCACATCGTGCGCCGCTCGCGCACCGACATCGCGGCCTCCGACCAGCGCTGTTTCTACCTCAACCTCAAGCTCGCCGGCCGCTGCACCATCCTGCAGAACGAGCACGAGGTCAGCCTGTCCGCCGGACAGGTCGGCATCTTCGACAGCGACCGCACCTTCGTGCTGCAGCACGATCGCGGCCCGTCGCTCGGCGTCATCTCGTTTCGCGTGCCCGCCACTGCGTTGTTCGGCCGGCTGCCGGCCGTTCAGGACATCGTGCCGACGCGTCTGTCGGACGATCCCTGCCTCGGCGCGCTGATCGTCGAGACCGCCCGTTCGCTCAATGCCAATGCGCTGCGACTCTCGGCTGATGACGCCACGACGCTGTTCGACGTGCTGCTCGATCTCGTCGCGCTGAGCGTGTCGCGCAGCCGGGAGGCGCATGCCACGGCCTCGTTCGCGGATGCCACGACCTTGGCGCTGCGGCGCGCCATACATGAGCGGCTGCGCGAGCCCGGCCTGACGGTCGCCACCATAGCCGTGTCCGTCGGGATCAGCGAGCGCTACGTGCACAAGCTCCTGGCGCGCGCCGGCACCAGCTTCTCGGAGATCGTGATGGCGCGCCGGCTCGACGGCGTCGCGCGCGACTTGCGCGATCCCGCCTGCGCGGACCGCGACATCGGCCGCATCGCGTTCGATTGGGGATTTTCGGATCTGTCGCATTTCACGCGCCGCTTCAAGCAGCGCTTCGGCCAGCGCCCGCGCGACTGGCGCGCGCAGTCCAACTCAGGCTGACAGCCGTCGCGCATTGGCCGCGACGTGCTCGCGATAGCGGCCGACGATCGCCGCCGGAGATGCACCGGCGCAAAGGCTTGCCGCGGCCTCGAAGGCGGCCGCGATCTTCTCGGCCACCATCAACTGCGCCTCCTGCGACGCATCCTGATCGCAGCGCGCGAACTTCTCGAGCCGCAGGCAGATCACCTCGCCCGCTTCCATCGCCAGCATCGCGCCTGCGAACAGCGGAAACGTCGCTGCGGATGGCGTAAGTCTCGGCTGGTGGTCGCTGCGCATCGTCGTCTCGCTGGAAAACTTCGGATCGTGTTGCGACGAATACGCTTCAACTTTTAAAGATGCAGACGCACAATCATCGGCGATTTCGATTCCCGTCGAACCACCCGTTAACCACCGGCACAGCTCCCTCCTCCGTCATTGCGAGCGCAGCGAAGCAATCCAGGGCCGCGGGCGTAGCCCTGGATTGCTTCGTCGCTTCGTTCCTCGCAATGACGTGCGGAAAGGTCGTGCCTCACCCCTGCGGAGGACGAAACGTTGGGCTTCCTGTTCGTCCTCGCCGTCGGCCTTGTCGCCGGCACGCTGTCCGGCATCGTCGGCACGGGGTCGTCGATCATGCTGATGCCGGTGCTCGCCTACGAGTACGGACCGAAGGAGGCCGTGCCGATCATGGCGGTGGCGGCCGTCATGGCGAACCTGTCGCGCATTCTCGCGTGGTGGCGCGAGGTCGACTGGCGCGCCTGCGCAGCCTATTCGGTGACCGGCATTCCGGCCGCGGCGCTCGGCGCGCGCACCCTCCTGATCCTGCCGTCACACGCCGTCGACATCACCATCGGGCTGTTTCTCATGGCCATGGTGCCGGTGCGGCATTGGCTGGCGCGGCACGAAATCAAGGCCAGCCTCTGGCACCTCGCGCTCGGCGGTGCGCTGATCGGATTTCTGACCGGCATCGTGGTCTCGACCGGGCCGCTCAGCGTGCCGCTGTTCCTGTTCTACGGCCTGTCGAAGGGTGCCTTCCTCGCCACCGAGGCCGCGAGCTCGCTCGGGCTCTACGTCTCCAAATCCATCACCTTCCAGCGGTTCGGCGCGCTGACGCCGGATATCCTGCTGAAAGGCCAGATCGCCGGCGGCTCGCTGATGGCCGGCGCCTTCGTCGCCAAGCGCTTCGTGCTGCATATGAAGCCCGACGTGTTCCGGCTGGTGATGGATGGCATCATGCTGGCCGCAGGTCTAAGTATGTTATGGAACGCCGCCCACTCCTGACCGCATCGATTCTTCCCCATGGCCAAGAACGCCCTCTCCTTCGTCTGCCAGAATTGCGGCGCGGCCTATTCGCGCTGGCAGGGCAAATGCGAGGCCTGCGGCGAGTGGAACGCGCTGGCCGAGGAGGACACCACGGGTGCGACCTCCGCTCCGGTGTCGTTGCGCTCCAAGCGCAAGGGCCGCACCTTCCAGCTGGAATCGCTGACCGGCAAGAGCATCGACGCGCCGCGGCTGTCGTCGGGCATGACCGAGCTCGACCGCGTCACCGGCGGCGGTTTCGTGCGCGGCTCCATTCTCCTGGTTGGCGGCGATCCCGGCATCGGCAAGTCGACCCTGCTGACCCAGACCACCGCGATGATGGCGCGTGCCGGCCATCGCGCCGTCTACATCTCGGGCGAGGAAGCCGTCGCGCAGGTGCGGCTGCGCGCCGAGCGGCTGGGGCTCGCGGATGCGCCGGTGCAGCTGGCGGCCGAGACCTCGGTCGAGGACATCATCTCGACCCTGTCCGAAGGCACGGTGCCGCGGCTGATCGTGATCGATTCGATCCAGACGATGTGGACCGACACGGTGGAATCGGCCCCGGGCACGGTGACCCAGGTGCGCGCCTCGGCGCAGAAGCTGATCAGGTTCGCCAAGAAATCCGGCGCCGCCATCATCCTGGTCGGCCACGTCACCAAGGACGGCCAGATCGCGGGTCCCCGCGTCGTCGAGCACATGGTCGATGCTGTCTTGTCGTTCGAGGGCGAAGGCTCGCAGCAGTTCCGCATCCTGCGCGCGGTGAAGAACCGCTTCGGCCCGACCGACGAGATCGGCGTGTTCGAAATGACGGGATTGGGTTTACGCGAGGTCACCAACCCCTCGGAGCTGTTCCTGTCGGAGCGCGATCTCGGCAGCCCCGGCACCGCCGTGTTTGCCGGCATCGAGGGTACGCGGCCGGTGCTGGTCGAAATGCAGGCACTGGTGGCGCCGACCTCGCTCGGCACGCCGCGCCGGGCCGTGGTCGGCTGGGATCCGAGCCGGCTGTCGATGGTGCTCGCGGTGCTGGAGGCGCATTGCGGCGTCAAGCTGTCCGGCCACGACGTCTATCTCAACGTCGCCGGCGGCCTGCGCATCCACGAGCCGGCTGCGGACCTCGCCGCCGCCGCGGCGCTGGTATCATCCTTGGTGAACGCGCCGTTGCCGCCCGATGCGGTCTATTTCGGCGAAATCTCGCTATCTGGCGCGGTACGGCCGGTGGCGCAGACCTCGGCGCGGCTGAAGGAGGCGGCGAAGCTCGGCTTCCTCCGCGTGGTGCTGCCGGAGCGCGCCCGCGGCGAGGCCGGCGGCGATGCCGGCCTCAACCTCAATACCGTCGGCGGACTCACCTCGTTGGTTGCAGACATCGCCGCGCGCGGCACGCCACGCGCGCGCCACGGCAGCGGCCGAGACGACGACGATTCGCGCGATCAGGGCCGCCGCGCCCCGAGCCATGCCGAAAAAAATGCCACACCAGCGAGATTCCGCCGCCAGGACGGCTAGCCGGACCGTGACGTTCCCGTGACTCGCCGCTATACAACGCCGCAACCGGGCGCGCGCACGGCATCGTGCCGGATCCGGACTTGCTGGGGAACCCTGCTCCGCTCCACCTGGAGCAGCAGCGATCCCGGGCGATTCGAAGCGAACCTTGGACCTGTGAAGCGGACCTGAGCAGCCGATGCCCGTAACGATCCTCGATCTCATCCTGCTCGGCGTCATGCTGGTGTCGGGGCTGCTCGCGATGGTCCGCGGCTTCATGCGCGAGGTGCTGTCGATCGCCGCCTGGGGCGCCGCCGCGCTGGTCACGCTTTATTCATTCTCGAAGCTGCTGCCGACCGCCAAGACCTATTTCAACAACGATACGGTGGCGAGTGTCGTCGTCGTCGCCGGTACTTTCGTGGGCACGCTGCTCATCGTCTCGATCATCACGGTCAAGATCTCCGACATGATCCTCGATTCGCGGATCGGCGCGCTCGACCGCACCCTCGGCTTCCTGTTCGGACTGGGCCGTGGCCTCCTGATCGTCGTGGTCGCCTTCCTGTTCTTTAGCTGGCTGGTGCCGGACAAGCAGCGTCCGGACTGGGTTACAGGCGCAAAATCCCGTGTGGTCCTGCAGGGAACCGGGGATTGGCTGATGTCGCTCTTGCCTGATGATCCCGAGAACACCATTTTAAAGAAATTCAAGAAGAACAAGCCGGACGAAGACCAGACTGACACCGAGTCGCCCGGAGCGGGCGGCGATGGGTACAGCAAGCCTGCCCGCGACAGCTTGAAGAAGCTGATCGAAAAACCCGCGGCCAAGTGAGCCAAGCCCAGAAGAGAGGCGCGATGGACCAGCACCACGATTCTTCCGGCCAACACTCTTCAGGCCAAGCCCAGATGGACTCCGACGCGGATCTGCACTTCGGACCCCAAGCCTACATCAGAGACCCAGACCTAGATGGAGACACGCTGCGCGAGGAGTGCGGCGTGTTTGGCATTTATGGGCACAGCGATGCCGCTGCGATCACCGCGCTCGGCCTGCATGCGCTCCAGCATCGCGGCCAGGAAGCCGCCGGCATCGTCTCCTATGACGGCGCGCGCTTCCACAGCGAGCGTCGTCTTGGCTTGGTCGGCGACACCTTCTCCCGCCGCGAGGTGATCGAGCGCCTGCCCGGCAATGCCGCGATCGGCCATGTCCGCTATGCGACCACCGGCGCGACGATCCTGCGCAACGTGCAACCGCTGTTCGCCGAGCTCGGCGCGGGCGGTTTTGCTGTCGGCCACAACGGCAACCTCACCAACGGCCTCACTCTGCGCCGCGAGCTGGTGCGCGCTGGCGCGATCATGCAGTCGACCACGGACACCGAAGTCATCCTGCATCTGGTCGCGCATTCCCGCCGCAGCAACTTCATCGACCGCTTCATCGAGGCGCTGCGCGCGATCGAAGGCGCCTACTCGCTGGTCTGCATGACCAACAAGAAGCTGATCGGCGCGCGCGATCCTCTCGGCATTCGTCCGCTGGTCTATGGCGAGCTCGAAGGCTGCCCGATCCTGGCGTCGGAGACCTGCGCGCTCGACATGATCGGCGCGCGCTATATCCGCGACATCGAGCCCGGCGAAGTCGTGATCTTCGACGAGACCGGCATGCACAGCCACAAGCCGTTCCCGCCGAAGCCGGCGCGTCCCTGCGTGTTCGAATACATCTACTTCGCGCGTCCCGATTCCGTGGTCGGCGGTCGCTCGGTCTATGAAGTGCGCAAGGCGTTCGGCGCACAGCTGGCGCGCGAGAGCCATCCCGAGGTCGACGTCGTCGTCCCGGTGCCGGATTCCGGCGTGCCGGCGGCGATCGGCTACAGCCAATATTCGGGCGTGCCGTTCGAGCTCGGCATCATCCGCAATCATTATGTCGGCCGCACCTTCATCCAGCCGACCCAGGCGATCCGCGAATCCGGCGTGCGCATGAAGCACTCGGCCAACCGTGCCGCGATCGAGGGCAAGCGCATCATCCTGATCGACGACTCGCTGGTGCGCGGCACCACCTCGCGCAAGATCGTGCGCATGATGCGCGATGCCGGCGCCACCGAGGTGCACTTCCGCCTGGCCTCGCCGCCGATCCTCTATCCCGACTATTACGGCATCGACCTGCCCGACCGCGGCGGCCTCTTGGCGGCGACGCATTCCCTCGAGGAGATGCGCGAGCTGATCGGCGCGGACTCGCTGGCCTTCCTGTCGATCGACGGCATGTACCGCGCGATGGGCGAGCCGGCCCGCGACCCCGCGGCGCCGAAATACGCCGACCACTGCTTCACCGGCAGCTACCCGACCAACCTCACCGACCAGTCGCTGGTCGAGCCGACCCAGCATCAGCTGTCGTTGCTGGCCGAGGCGAGCTGAGGCTCTCTCTCCTCACGACGTCATTCCGGGGCGATGCGCAGCATCGAACCCGGAATCTCGACATTGTCTTGCGCGACTCACCTTGAGATTCCGGGCTCGAGGCCTGCGGCCACGCCCCGGAATGACGGCATAAGGTTGGCAGTCGTCCCGGCGAAAGCCGGGACCCATAGCCACCGAACGTCGTTTGGCCGGCAGGACTAGCCACGACCAGCCAACTCCCTCATAACCGCCGCGGAGTATCGATCCCCGCTTCCGCGGGGATGACGACAATTGAGACCTGCGGCCATGACCCTTCCCCTCGCCAATCGGATTGCCCTCGTCACCGGTGCCTCGCGCGGCATTGGCCATGCGACCGCCCGCGCGCTTGCCCGCGCCGGCGCGCATGTCGTGGCCGTCGCCCGAACGCAAGGAGGGCTGGAGGAGCTCGACGACGAGATCCGGAAAGACACCGGCAACGGCGCCACTTTGGTGCCGCTCAGCATGACCGACAGCGACGGCATCGCCCGGCTCGGCGCGGCGCTGCATGAGCGCCACGGCAAGCTCGACATCCTCGTCGGCAACGCCGCCGTGCCCGGCCCGTCCTCGCCGCTCGGCCATATCGATTTGAAGCCGTGGAACGACGTGGTCGCCGTCAACCTCTCCGCCAATTTCCAGCTGATCCGCTGCATGGAGCCGCTGCTGAAGGCCTCCGACGCCGGCCGCGCGGTGTTCCTGACCTCGGGCGCCGCCCATAAGGCCCAGGCCTATCTCGGCCCCTACGCTGTCACCAAGGCCGCGCTCGAGACCCTGGCGCGCGTCTGGGCCCACGAGACCGAACGCACGCCGCTGCGCGTGAACCTGTTCAGCCCGGGCCCGATCCGCACCCGCATGCGCGCCACGGTGATGCCCGGCGAGGACCCGATGACGCTGGAGACGCCCGAGCAGGTCGCCGAGTTCATCCTGCCGATGTGCCTGCCGTCCTGGACCGAAACCGGCAAGATCTACGAGTACAAGACTCGCACGCTGAAGAGTTTTCAGCCGCCGGCGTAGTCGTCCGCTTGCCAAGTACATCCTGAACAACGACTGTCGAGAGCGTCCATTCCTCTCTCCTCCGTCATTGCGAGCGCAGCGAAGCAATCCAGGGGTCCCGCGAAGACTTTGGATTGCTTCGCTGCGCGTAACTGCCCAGGTGTCCGTCTGTATCGCTTGACTGGCCACATGTGTTTGTGAGTCAAG
>NZ_JBNPUZ010000016.1:0-157898 GCF_051168435.1 Bradyrhizobium sp. HKCCYLR20261 | reverse complement strand
GGGACAAGCCCGGCCATGACGACGTGGAGAGAGACGAGCACAAAACGGCGATCGCCACATGCGATTGCCCTGCCCTCTAGGGGAGGGTGAGACTGAGATCGCGGCGCCTGCTGTCGTCCTCGCCGGGAAGGTAGGGCTGAGAGCATGATGCGTTTCCACTCAATTGCAACAAGCTCTCGTCGGTGTGCGAAGGCATCGATGCGCGCCCGCGTTTAAGCAAGGATTCACCCGCTCCGGCGATGGTAAGGACGGCGCGCGCAGCAGCGCGCCTTGCCTCAATCCGGGTGCTTCCTCAGCCGATGCCGATCGCACGCAAGCCTCTGGCGACGCCGCTGGTCATCGCCGGATCGGTAGTGGCCGGCGCCCTCTATGCCTATTTCATTGGCGAAGATATCAACTGGGACTGGCAGAACTACCACGACTATGCTGGCTTCGCGCTGGTCAACGGCCGCTTCGATGTCGACGTCGCGCCCGGTGGTTTCCAGAGCTTCCTCAATCCGCTGATCTATCTGTTGCCCTACGTCGTCAGGCATTCATTGCCTGCGCCGTGGTGGGGCATCGCGCTCGGCGCGCTGCATGGGCTTAATCTCGCTGCGGTGTATTGGGTCACACGGGTCCTGCTGCAGCGGAGCGCCGATGCGGTCACGCTCGGCGCGGCACTGCTCATCGCTGCGCTCAGTCCGATGGCGCTGTCCGAAGTCGGCACGAGCTTTGCGGACATCGTCACGACGATCCCGATCCTGGCCGCGCTCGCGCTGATGTTCGAGCGCGACGACAACGAGGTGCGCGCACGCCATCTTCTCCTCGCGGGCCTTCTCATCGGCGCGGCCACCGGATTGAAGCTCACCAATGCGACGTTCCTGATCGGCGCCGGCGTCTCGCTGCTGCTCGTGGCACAGCCGCTGCGCGCACTCGTCACGTTCGGCGCGGCCAGCGCGGCCGGCGTGATCGTGACCGCGGGGCCTTGGGCATGGAAGATGGCGCGCGATTTCGGCAGTCCGCTGTTTCCGTTCTACAATACGATCTTCCGCTCGCCGGAAGCGCCGCTGGTCTCGATCGTCGACACGCGCTTCATGCCGCAGGGGCTGCTCGATGCGCTGGCCTACCCGTTCTACTGGGTGGTCGGCATCCATCCGTCGTCGGAATGGTCGTTCCGCGATCCGCGCTTCGCGATCGTCATCGTGCTGCTGATCGCGCTGGTGGCGACAGGCGTCGTTCAGAGGCGCGAGGTGCTGGCGCTGCGCGAGCGGCGCCTGATCATCTTCTTCTGGGTCAGCTATGTCCTGTGGATGCTGGCCTTCTCGATCCAGCGCTATCTGATGCCGCTTGAATTGCTGGCGGCGCCGCTGATCGTGCTGCTGCTCATTCGGCTCGTCGAGGCGTGGCGCGGGCGGACGGTTGCCTCGCCGTCGCCGCGAGTGATGCAGGCCGTGACGATCGCCACGGCGCTCGCGATCGCACTGGCCTCGCAGCCGACCGACTGGATGCGGCGGCCGTGGTCGGATCCCTATCGGCCGCAACTGGCCGAGCCGCTGCAACAGCCGGCGACATTCCTGCTGCTGCAGAAGCCGCTCGGCTACGTCACCTCGTTCGTGCCCCGAGGCTCGCGCGTCTATCAGTTGTCCGAACTGGTGGTGCCGATTGTCCCGGGGGGAATCCTCGACCGCCGTGTCCGCGATGGCCTCGCCGCGCCGCTCCCGGGCGGCATATGGGCGCTGTATTATGCGGACAGCCCAGCCGACAATCCGCCGCGGCTCGACGTGCTCGGCGACTACGACCTCAAGCTCGACGGTTCAAGAACCTGCGAACGCATTCAAGCTGCAGACGGTACCGACATCATGGCCTGTCCGGTGATCTCGGCCGCGGGACCCGCGGCATCCACCGCGGGCCTCAAGCCGGATCACGGCGCCAACTGATCGTCAGATCTGGGCGTCGCTCGACGGCCCGACATAGGCGATGCGCACCATGTTGGTGGTGCCGGGCGTGCCGAGCGGAACGCCGGCGACGACGATGACGCGCTGTCCGGCGCGCACGAAGCCGTCGCGGAAGGCGATCGAGCCGGCGCGCTCGACCATGTCGTCCTGGTCGCGTGCATCCTCGGCCACCACGCAATGCACGCCCCAGACAACCGACAGCCGGCGTCCGGTGGCGAGATTCGGCGTGATCGCGACCACCGGCGGCTTGGCCCGCTCACGCGCGACGCGCACGGCGGTCGATCCGGACGAGGTCCAGCAGATGATCGCGGGAAGGTCGAGATTTTCGGCGATCCGCCGCGCAGCTTCGGCAATCGCATCGCCGGCGGTCGATTCCGGCTCGGGACGCTGGGCCGCGATCACCGAGCGATAGACGGCGTCGCGTTCGACCTCCTCGCCGATGCGGTTCATGGTCGACACCGCCTCGACCGGAAATTTTCCGGCCGCGGATTCGGCCGACAGCATGATCGCGTCGGCGCCTTCATACACCGCGGTGGCGACGTCGGAGACCTCGGCGCGGGTCGGCACCGGCGATTGGATCATCGACTCCAGCATCTGCGTCGCGACCACCACGGGCTTGCCGGCACGGCGCGCCAAGCGCGTCATCTGCTTCTGCAGGCCGGGCACGCGCTCCAGCGGCAGCTCGACGCCGAGGTCGCCGCGCGCCACCATCAGCGCGTCCGAGACGTCGACGATGTCGTTGAGCCGCTCGATCGCCTGCGGCTTCTCGATCTTGGACATCACGGCGGCGCGGCCGCGGATGATCTTCTTGGCCTCCAGCACGTCGTCGGCGCGCTGCACGAAGGAAAGCGCGATCCAGTCGACGCCGGTGTTCAAGGCGGCATCGAGGTCGGCGCGGTCCTTCGGTGTCATCGCCGAGACCGGCAGGTCGGTGTCCGGCAGGCTGACGCCCTTGCGGTCCGACATCTTGCCGCCGATGACGACGCGTGTGACGGCCCGGGTGGGGGTGGTCTCCTCGGCGATCAGGCGGACCTTGCCGTCGTCCAGCAGCAGCGCGTGGCCGGGCTGCAGGGCGGCGAGAATCTCCGGGTGCGGCAGATACACCCGCGTCGCATCGCCCGGCGTCTTGTCGGAATCGAGCACGAAGCTCTGGCCGTTGTTCAACTGAACCGGGCCTCCGGCGAAGGTGCCGAGCCTGAGCTTCGGTCCCTGCAGGTCGACCAGGATGCCGATCGGACGGCCGTAGCTGGACTCGACGGCGCGGATCGTCGCCACCATCTCCCGCAGCTTGTCGTGCGGGGTGTGGCTCATGTTGATGCGGAAAATGTCGGCCCCGGCCTCGAACAGCTTGCGGATCATCGCGCTGTCCGAAGAGGCCGGGCCGAGCGTGGCGAGGATCTTGATGCGGCGCAGTCGCCTCATGGCTTCGGCGCTTGCCCCGGCGGCAGCGCCGGTACCGCCGCGGGCGGCGCTCCTTGTGGTCCGTTGGGCAGGCCCGGCATGTTGCCGCCAGGCCCTAACGTTCCGGGAATGCCGGGCACGCGCTGCTGCGCCGGCTGCTCATTGGCCTCGGTCAGCTGCACCGTCCAGGCGCGCTGGTCGCCGGTGTCGACCTCGAAGAAGCCGGTGCGGTCGAAGCCGCGGGCGAGGCAGTTGTCGGTGCCCTTGATGGTGAATTCCTTGTCGCGCGAGCACATGAAGGCCTGACCGGACCATTCACCGCCACGGTCATAATCGAGCGCGTAGATGTAATAATAGCGCGCCACCAGGGTGCCCTTGAGCAGGGTCTCGCAGCTGCGTGACGACACGTTCCACCAGCCCTCGGTGGTCCAGCCTTCCGCGTCCTTGTAGCCGAGCGCGATCCCGACCCGGCTCGAGGTGTTGTTGCACAGCCGGAAGTCGGCCGCCGCCGGGCTGGATGACAGACAGAGCGCGGCCAAACCAAGCAGCGAAAGCAGTCCGAGACCGGGACGGCGGGGAATGCGATGCAGGAGAGGGAAGGTTTTG
Organism: Bradyrhizobium sp. HKCCYLR20261; assembly: GCF_051168435.1. Lineage (NCBI taxonomy): Bacteria > Pseudomonadati > Pseudomonadota > Alphaproteobacteria > Hyphomicrobiales > Nitrobacteraceae > Bradyrhizobium > Bradyrhizobium sp. HKCCYLR20261. The sequence goes on along the minus strand of NZ_JBNPUZ010000016.1, from coordinate 153,957 downwards.
GGGATCATTGCGCGAGGCTATATCCAACATTGATTGATGTCGCGTGACTTGGCTGCGACCGTCCGCGGCGATGGATGGTGAAGACACGCTGCGATCGCGCGCCTCGTCCTCCCGACGGTGCTGCGATATGGCCAAACCCGCGACGAAGCCGCATTATATAGCAGACATCCGTCACAGCGCGGAACAGGGAACAGAGGATGACCATGGACAGCACCACCCGGACCGAGCTCGAAGCCGCCGTCTTCCGCCGGCTGGTCGAGCATTTGAGGACCAGAACCGACGTTCAGAACATCGATCTGATGAATCTGGCCGGTTTCTGCCGCAACTGCCTGTCGAACTGGCTCAAGGATGCCGCCGACGCCAAGGGGGCGCCGATGACCAAGGATGAGAGCCGCGAGGCCGTCTATGGCATGCCCTACGAGGAGTGGAAGACGAAGTACCAGCGCGAGGCCAGCGCCGAGCAGATCGAGACCATGAAGAAGGTGCATCCCGGACATTGAGCCTGCCGGCTTGCCCGCGAATCGGCGGCTGTGCGCGCGCGCCGAAAAACGCAAGCGACGTGGCCGATGTGGGGGTCTTCCGGCGTATCGAGCCCAACAACATGTGAGCGCGCTGTGGATGAGGCCGATGTTGCCTTGACGCAGGGCACGCCAGATTTGAGGGTCGCGCCCAACACGCGCGCTCGGGTTTGACGGGCGCTCTCACCGAAACCGGACACCGAGTTCCACTCAGGAGTATCAGATGGCCACCTCCGCTGCCGCGAAGGACGACGACTCGCCCGCGACCCGCTTTGCCGTAGACCAGCTCAAGTCGATCATCGAGCGCATCGAGCGGCTGGAGGAGGAGAAGAAGGCGATCTCCGAGGACATCAAGGACGTCTACGCGGAAAGCAAGGGCAACGGCTTCGACGTCAAGGCGCTGCGCACGATCATCCGCCTGCGCAAGCAGGATCCGAACGAGCGCCAGGAAGAGGAGAGCATCCTCGAGACCTACATGCAGGCGCTCGGCATGCTCTGAGCGTCCTCCTATCGGCTCGGACGATGCCCCCTCACGGGGGCATTTGTTTTTGGGATGATGTCTTGGAAGGACGGCCGGCCAAGCCACGCTTTTGCGCGGGGCGGCGGTGCCTGCGGGGTCAGCGCAGCGCCGCAGCCTTCATCGTGAGGGATTTGGTTTCGAGCTTGATGATCGCAGGTCCCGTGAACTGGTCATAGCTCAGTCCGGGCGTCGGGTCGGCGGTGAAGCTCATCGCCAGCGCGGTCTGCGGCTTGAGGAAGTAGCTGCGCATCACCGTGAGATCGGCGTCGCCCATCTTGGTCACCGACATCGACGACGACGCGCTGGGCGTCAGCATGATCGCCCGCATCCAGGTCGAATCGGGGCCCTTCGCGGCCGACATGCGCGTCGCGACCGTCACAAGGCCGTCCTGGCTCGAACCGCTCTTGGCTGTGGTCTCAGGTGCAGGCGCAACGCTGCGGGTCGCCGGGCGCGAATTCTTCACCGGGATCGCCGTCGTCGCCGCGCCATTGCCACGCTCGGCCGGCGCGGGCGCAAAGGCCATCGCCTGCATCAGGCTCGCATTCTCCGGCCGGTCGATCGCCGACAGCGCGCGCCGCGCCGTGATGGCGGCGACCTGCTCGGGCGTCGCCTGCTTCGGCTGGCTCGGATTGTCACCCCAGAAGCCGCGCGAATTGATGATGTCGGCCACGCTCTGCGGGCCGCCCTCGCGCGGCGCGGGATTGATCGCGCTGGTGGTCTCCGGCTTCTGCTCGACCTTGGCGGCGACCGGCTGGGCAGCCGATTGCGCGTCGGCCGAGGCGAGCTGCAGGGCGTTGGCGATCTTGCCGCGGGTGGTGGCAGCCTTGCCGTCCGCCGACTTCTCGGCGTTGCGGCCGTCCTTGTCGGCCGACTTGTCTGTTGCCTTGGCAGAGAGCGCGGCGGTCTGGACCGGCTTGGCGTCGGACTTGCTGTCGCTCTCACCGGACTCCTCGTCATCCTCCGCGGGGCGGCCACGGAACAGCCGCGCGAACAGGTTGGAGCCGCCCGAGGACGCCGAGTCACCGTTGCCGCGCTTCTCGATCTCGGCCTTGGCGAGCTCATAGCCCTTCAGCGGCACGCCATTGCTCGGGACATGGACGGTCTTGCCGTCCGGGAAGACGCGGGCGAGCTGGTCGGCGGTCATGCGCGGCCAGTGACGGATATTGCCGGTGTCGAGATGGACGAAGGGGGAGCCGGAGGTCGGGTAGAAGCCGACGCCGCCGCGCTGCAGGCGCAGGCCAGCGAAGCGGATCTGCTCCAGCGGCACGCCGGGAATGTAGAAATCCATCGCGTGGCCGAGCATGTGCTGGCTGTGACGGGCCACCCCGGAATGCGCCGAGCGCCGGCGCAGCATCGAATTGGTGGCGGGCGAGCGATACGACGAGATGATCTGGATCGGCTGCTTGGCGTCGACGTCGCGATAGACTTCCCAGAGGATGTCGAACAGGCGGCGGTCCATGACCGTCTCGTCCTGGGTACGCCAGTCGCGCAGGAAATGGTTGAGCTTCTTCAGCGCGTCTTCGTCGTAACGGCCTTCGCGCTTGAAGGTGACGGTCAGGTCTTCGCCGGAATGGGTGTGGTGGAAGGACAGCGTCTTGGTTTCATTGAGCGCGGCCGCGTCATGCACGGATCCGGCGCCCACCAGCAGCAGCAGAGCCGCCAGCCCGTATTGGCATCCAGCCTTCCAGCTCGCCCGCGAGAGCGAAACAGATTGGCGCGCGAAAACAGACAGCAAGATGCAGCCCACCCCGTCGACGAGCGTTTACTCAGATACCCTCTTGCGGCCCGTCCGGCGGAAGAGAGAGGAAACGCTTACCTAAGGCGGGATGGTTAAGGGATACTGACCGGCCCGCCCCCCAATTACCCTTAACATATACTCTTGAGTGTGGCGAAAAAGAGCCATCGAATCGTGGTTGATCATTGTGGTTAACCAAAAGCAAAAAACCTCGCCGGTGGCGTCTCCACCGGCGAGGTCTTTGATCTGAAAACCGAATTCAGCTCGCTTCGAGCGCCGGGATCACCGCGTGAAGACGCGACGGGCAGGGCGTCCGACCGGGGCCGGCGGCGTCGGCTGGCTGCCGCCGCCGAACAGCCGCTCGAAGAAGTTCGGACCGGACGAGCCCGACGAGAAGCTGTTGTCGCTGACGTTCACGTTGCTGGGCAGCGGGCCGCGCGGCCGCGCATAGCTCGGCTGGGCGTGGGCGACCACGTTCTCGAGATCCTTGCCGCGGCCGTTCTTCAGGATCGCGATCATAGCCGCGTCACGGCCATAGATGTCCTTGCGGAACTGCAGCTTGCCGGAGTCGTCCACGAATGCGGTCTGGTAGGTGATGTTGACCGGGATCGGCGTCGGGAATTTCAGGTCGATTTCGCTGCGGCCGTACATGCCGCGGATCCGCTCCGGCGTGTAGCGCTCGCCCGGCATGGTGATGTTGAGCAGCACCGAGGCGTACTGATCCGGATACTGCACGCGCATGCAGCCATGGCTGAAGGCGCGCTCGTCACGGGCGAACAGGTTCTTGTCCGGCGTGTCGTGCTGATAGACCAGGAACTTGTTCGGGAAGTTGAAGCGGATGCGGCCGAGCGCATTGGCCTCGCCCGGCGGCTGCGAGATGTGGATCGAGCCGTCGCGGGCGCGCTCGAGCTTCAAGCCCATGCGATCGAGCACGGTCGGATCCTGCTGCAGCGCCGGCAGATACTCGTTGTAGATGATGGACGGCGGCACGTTCCAGGTCGGGTTGACCGTGATGAACTTCATCGTCTCGCTCAGCAGCGGCGTGGCGTGCTGGCCGGGCTTGCCGGTCACGACGCGGGTGGTCCACACCTGCGCGCCGTTCTGCATCACCTTCAGCGTGTAGTCGGGGATGTTCAGGATGACATAGGCATTGCCGATTGCGGGCGCGCCGAGCTCGCGCGGCAGCCAGCGCCAGCGCTCCATGTTCACCAGGATGGTGTCGATCTGCTTGTCGCGCTTCGGCGTGTTGAGCGCCTTGACGGTGCGGTCGTCGAGCACGCCGGTCGGCTTAAGGTCGACGCTTTCCTGGAACTTGCGGACGGCGGCGGCGACCTTGGCGTCATAACGGATGTCGTCGGCGTTCTCGGTCAGGCCGAGCTTGGCGCGCAGCTTCGGCACGCGCGGATCGGACATCTGGGCCTCGGCCTCCGGCGCGTTCTTGCCGCGGGCCGGGGTGTACTTCAGCGGCTCGCCGTCCTCGATGATGACAGGCGCGCCGTCATGGCCGCCGCGCAGCTCGGCGAGCTTGGCCTTCAGCAGCTTGTAGAGCTTGTGCGGCGGGTTGTAGCTGTCCAGCGCCGCGGAGGCATCCTTGGCGGAGGTGACATTGGCCAGCACCTCGTTGGGGTCGATCGGGTGCTCGGGATATTGAATGTCGGCCGAGACCTGCGACCAGTGCATGCGGCCGCTCTGCGCCTGCCGCGCATAGTCCATCATGCTCTCGGTGAGCCGCAGGTCGGCTTCCGCCAGCGCGTCCGGCGCGGACCCGGCGGCCGCGAAATCCGGCACGGGATAGTCGGCAGGGTTGAGGCCGTCGGAGGCCGCATCCTTCAGCCGGGCGATCACGCCCTTGGCGGCGGACGTCAGATTGCCGCTCTGGGTCCAGATCGGCGCATAGTCGCGGGCGGTATAGAACTTCTCCACCGCGGCCCGTTCGACTTTCCGGTCGAAATACTTCGTGCCCTTGGTGGCCATCAGGTCGCGCAGCCGGTCGGCCACGGGCTGGTCAGCGGCGGGAACGCTGCTGGCCGCCTTGACCGGTTCCGACGTCACTGCCGGCGCAGGCGCCGTGGCCGTCGCGGGGGCCGCCGTCGGCGGAGAGGCCATCGTCCTGGTGGGCTCGGTGGCCGGCGCCGCGGCCGAATCGACGGGCTTCGTCACAGGCGCGTCGGCGGGTTTGGTCTGGCTGGGCGAAACGGTTGCGGTCGTATCAGCCTTGAAGTCGGCAGCCGTGGGCGGCGGCACATTCGCCGGCTCGGGAAGCGGAACCGCCGCATCGATCGCCAGCTCGGCCGCATTGGCGCGAGGCGTATCGCCCTGAGCGAGAGCCGAGGTCGCGGACACCGCGAGGAAGGTTGCCGCGACAGCCATCAGCACGCGGTCATATCCGCCACGGGTGGTCACACAATCTCGCATCGTCAATCCCTCGGATGATCTGTCCCGTCAGAGACAGGGTCGGTAACAAGGTCGATCTCTGCCCGTCTGTTCCGGCTCGAGCATCGTCGCTGAGAATGGATCACGCCTGCACGCCACGATTCACGCCCAAACGATACTCACGCCCCACTTCTGCGGCCAGCGCCACACGGGACAACTCACGACAAACTGACTCTTGGGAAACCCCGGCCAAACCGATCGTGCGTTTGTGCCATGCGCTTTTTCCTTTGTCTGTCACCGCAAGGCAACGGTTCAGATGTTCCCGTCTTGCCCCGCCGATGCGGCGTTTTTCGGACCGCAGCGGAGCACCAGAATGGTCGTTCAGCCGAGCGGCGGACTCTCTGTCGCAGGTGTCTCGGCATTGGCCTCGTCGAGCTTGCGGTACAAGGTCGAGCGTCCGATTTTGAGACGGCGCGCGACCTCCGACATCTGGCCGCGGTAATGGGCGATGGCAAAGCGGATGATCTCGTGCTCCATCTCCTCGAGCGGACGAACCTCGCCGCTGGCGGTAAGCATGGGAAGAAGACCATGTGAGGGCAGGGGGGCGATGGGCACTTCGCTCGCCGGCACCATCGCGGGCAGCCCGGCTGGGAGCGCGCGCTCGACGGTCAGCGCGGGGGCCGGCTCGACCGGCGGCGCATGTGTCGGAATCAACGGGAAGTCGGCGACGCCGAGCAGGTCGGTCTCGCTCATGACGACAGCGCGATAGACCGCATTTTCGAGCTGGCGGATGTTGCCGGGCCAATCGAGCTTGGTCAGGTAGGCGACCGCGTCGCCGCTGATGCCCGAAACCGGGCGATTCTCCTCGGCGGCGAAACGCGCCAGAAAGTGCCGCAGCAGATGCGGAATGTCCTCGCGGCGCGCGCGCAAGGGCGGAATCGTCAGCGGCAGCACGTGCAGCCGGTAGAACAGGTCCTCGCGGAAATGGCCTTCCTTCACCCGGTCGAGCAGGCGGCGGTTGGTCGCCGAAATGATGCGGACGTCGACCTTGACCGGCTTGCGGCCGCCGACCGCCTCGACGGCGCCCTCCTGCAGCGCGCGCAGGAGCTTCACCTGCGCGGTGAGCGGCAGTTCCGAGACCTCGTCCAGGAAGAGCGTGCCGCCATGGGCCTCGACGAACTTGCCGGTGTGACGCTCGGTCGCGCCGGTGAATGCGCCCTTCTCGTGGCCGAACAGGATCGACTCGACGAGGTTGTCCGGGATCGCGCCGCAATTGACCGCGACGAACGGTTTGGTCTTGCGCTCGCTGGTGCCGTGGATGGCGCGGGCGAACAGCTCCTTGCCGACGCCCGATTCGCCCTCGATCAGCACGGGAATGGACGAGGCCGCGGCCTTCTCGGCGATGCGCAGGATCGGCGCCATCGCCTCGGCGCGGGTGATGATGTCGGCGAATGTCAGCCGTCCCTCGCGGCTATGCCGGATGCGCTGCAATTCGCCCTTCAGCGCCGAGGTGTTGAGCGCATTGCGCAGCGACACCTGCAGCCGCTCGATGCCGACCGGCTTGACGACGAAATCCTGTGCGCCCGCGCGCATGGCCGAGACGACGTTGTCGATGCCGCCATGCGCGGTCTGCACGATCACCGGAATCGAGATGCCCGCCTCGCGCATTTTCGAGAGCACCCCCATGCCGTCGAGGCCGGGCATCACGAGGTCGAGCACGATGGCGTCGATGGGGCCGGCATCGGGATTGGTCAGCTTCTCGATGACGGCGTCGCCGGTCTCGACGACGACCGCCTCGTAGCCGCATTTTTGAACCATGTTCTCCACCAGCCGGCGCTGGACCGGATCATCATCGGCAATCAAAATGCTGGCAGCCATGGCTTTCCTTGCACGCTACGACTATCTGTCTCGAATCGGGGCACTCTCGCCGACGCCGATTAACGCAACCTTAAACCTCGCTGATCGGGATAAACGTTCGAACAACAGGTTACCCATCCGATGACCTCGCGCGCCTCTTCCGCTCTTCGCAAGCCGACCAAAGCTGCTCCTCCCTCCAAAGCCGTCAGGGCCAAACTGGCTAACAAGCCGGCCAAGAAGCCTGCTGCCAAAACCTCGAAGCCCGCCGCCGCCAAATCCTTGCGTGGCGCTGCGGCCAAATCGTCTGCCAAGCCGGCGAAGAAGACGGTCGCGGCCAAGACGGGAATCGGGGCGCTGCCCGAATGGAATCTCGGCGATCTCTATATGGGCATCGACGCGCCGGAGATCGCTCACGATCTCGCGAAGATGGATGCCGAATGCGTCGCGTTTGAGACCGACTACAAGGGCAAGATCGCCGAGCATGTCGCGCGCGAAGATGGCGGCGAATGGCTCGCAGAAGCGGTGCGGCGTTATGAGGCGATCGACGATCTCGCCGGGCGGCTCGGCTCGTTCGCGGGTCTCGCGCACGCCGGCGACAGCGTCGATCCGGCGATTTCCAAATTTTATGGCGACATCTCGGAGCGGCTGACGGCTGCGTCGACTCATCTGCTGTTCTTCGCGCTCGAACTCAACCGCATCGATGACGCCGTGATCGCACGCGCGATGGAGACGCCTGCGCTCGGCCACTACCGTCCCTGGATCGAGGATCTGCGCAAGGACAAGCCGTATCAGCTCGAAGACCGTGTCGAGCAGCTGTTCCACGAGAAGTCGCAGACCGGCTATTCCGCCTGGAACCGGCTGTTCGACCAGACCATCGCAGGTCTGCGCTTCCAGGTCGGGGGCAAGGAGCTCGCGATCGAGCCGACCTTGAACTTCCTGCAGGACCGCGACGGCGCCAAGCGCAAGGCAGCCGCCGAGGCGCTCGCCAAGACCTTCAAGGCCAATGAGCGCACCTTCGCGCTGATCACCAACACGCTCGCCAAGGACAAGGACATCTCCGACCGCTGGCGCGGCTTCCAGGATGTCGCAGACTCACGCCATCTCAACAACCGCGTCGAGCGCGAGGTGGTCGATGCGCTGGTCTCCTCGGTCCGCGCGGCCTACCCGAAGCTGTCGCATCGCTACTACAAGCTCAAGGCGCGCTGGTTCAAAAAGAAGAAGCTCGCGCATTGGGACCGCAACGCGCCGCTGCCCTTCGCCGCGAATGCGACCATCGCCTGGCCGGAAGCCAAGAATATGGTGCTGACGGCCTATCGCGGCTTCTCGCCGGAGATGGCCGACATCGCGCAGCGCTTCTTCGATCAGAGCTGGATCGACGCACCGGTGCGTCCTGGCAAGGCGCCGGGCGCGTTCTCGCATCCGACCACGCCGTCGGCGCATCCCTATGTGCTGATGAATTACCAGGGCAAGCCGCGCGACGTGATGACGCTCGCGCACGAACTCGGCCACGGCGTGCACCAGGTGCTCGCCGCCAAGAACGGCGCGCTGATGGCGCCGACGCCGCTGACGCTCGCCGAGACCGCGAGCGTGTTCGGCGAGATGCTGACCTTCAAGCGGCTGTTGTCGGAGACCAAGGACGCCAGGCAACGACAGGCGCTGCTCGCGGGCAAGGTCGAGGACATGATCAACACCGTGGTGCGGCAGATCGCGTTCTATTCGTTCGAGCGCGCGGTGCATACCGAGCGCAAGAACGGCGAGCTCACGGCCGAGCGGCTCGGCCAGCTCTGGCTGTCGGTGCAGACCGAGAGCCTCGGCGAGGCGATCGAGATCATGCCGGGCTACGAGAACTTCTGGATGTACATCCCGCACTTCATCCATTCGCCGTTCTACGTCTACGCCTATGCGTTCGGCGACTGCCTCGTGAACTCGCTCTACGCCGTCTACGAGCACGCCGCCGACGGCTTCGCGGAGCGCTATCTCGCGATGCTCGCAGCCGGCGGCACCAAGCATTATTCCGAACTGCTCAAGCCGTTCGGCCTCGACGCCAAGGAACCTAAATTCTGGGATGGCGGCCTGTCGGTCATCGCTGGCATGATCGACGAGCTGGAGGCGATGGGGTAGGAGCGTAAAACATCTGTTGAACGGAATGAAGAGGTGCGTTATACATTTGTATAACGCACCTCTTTCCGTGGGTCGACCCATGAAGATCGAAATCAAGAAGATCGGCAATTCCGACGGCCTGCTGCTGCCGCGCGAGCTGATGCAGCGGCTCGATCTCAAACGCGGTCAGCAGCTGCACATCGTCGAGTTGCCCGGTGGCGGGTTCCAGGCGCTGCCCTACGATCCGGATTTCGAGCGGACGATGGAGATCGCCGACGAGCTCATGGACGAGTATCGCGACACCCTGGCGGCGCTCGCCAAATGAGCGAGCAACGGGAGCCGCTGTGGATCACGTATGAGCAGGCCATCGCGATCCACGCGCGTCAGCTTCGCCGCTTTGGCGGCGCGCCGGGGCTGCGCGACGAAGGCATGCTGCGCTCGGCTTTGGAGCGGCCCATCAACAAATGGAGCTACGAACAGGCGACGCTGCCCGAGCTTGCCGCGGCTTACGCATTCGGTCTCGCCAAGAACCACGCTTTCGTCGATGGCAACAAGCGCATCGCCTTCATGGCGATGATGACGTTTCTACGCAGAAACGACATCGCGTTTGCGCCCGACCCGGCTCAGGCCACGGCCGTCATCCTCGCCCTCGCCGCCGGCGAGGTCAGCGAGGCCAGCCTGACGCGCTGGATCCGCGATCATTGGCCCGCCCAATAGGGCGATCGGAAAAGCCGATCATGGCGTGTTCCACGGCCGCCGTTGCCCTTGCATCGGCTTTGAGGTATGCGACCTTAACAAAGCATACTTACTCTGGGGGACCCCGATGGCAAACCATGGCGAGATCGCCTACTCGACGGCGGCCGGCAACGACTATCCGGCGCATGAGGCCACCTACGAAGGCTTCATCAAGCTGGTGAAGTACGGCACGATCGGCGTCGCGCTGATCGTCATCTTGATGGCTATTTTCCTCGTTTAAAGTCGCACTGGGCCCGCCGGCATCCCGCCGGCGGGCCTTCAGCTGACTGCCGCAGCCGATCGCTGACCCGGCGTCGCTGGAGCCCATGGACGTCCCGCCCGTTTTTAAGCTCGCGCGCGCATCCGCGCCGGAGGCCTCATGAAGATTGCCGTCGCCAAGGAAATCGACCCGTTGGAGCCGCGGGTCGCGGCCTCTCCCGACACGGTGAAGAAGTTCAAGGCGTTGGGTGCCGAGATCGCGGTCGAGCCCGGCGCAGGCATCAAGTCCGGCCTGCCGGATTCGGAATTCACGGCGGCGGGCGCGACCGTCAGCGCCGATGCGCTCAAGGACGCCGACATCATCATCAAGGTGAAGCGGCCGGAAGCCTCCGAGCTCGCCAGCTACCGCCGCGGTGCCTTGGTGTTCGCGATCATGGACCCCTACGGCAACGACGCCGCGCTGAAGGCGATGGCCGACGCCGGCATCGCGTCCTTCGCCATGGAACTGATGCCGCGCATCACCCGCGCCCAGGTCATGGACGTGCTGTCGAGCCAGGCCAACCTCGCCGGCTACCGTGCCGTCATCGAGGGCGCCGAGGCGTTCGGTCGCGCCTTCCCGATGATGATGACCGCGGCCGGCACGGTGCCGGCGACCAAGGTCTTCGTGATGGGCGTCGGCGTCGCCGGCCTGCAGGCGATCGCCACCGCGCGCCGTCTCGGCGCCATCGTCTCGGCGACCGACGTGCGCCCCGCCACCAAGGAGCAGGTGGAGAGCTTGGGCGCCAAGTTCCTCGCCGTCGAGGACGAGGAGTTCAAGAACGCCCAGACCGCCGGCGGCTATGCCAAGGAGATGTCCAAGGAGTACCAGGCCAAGCAGGCGGCGCTCACGGCGGACCACATCAAGAAGCAGGACGTCATCATCACGACCGCGCTGATCCCCGGCCGTCCGGCGCCGCGTCTCGTCACCATGGAGATGGTGAAGTCGATGCGCCCCGGCTCGGTGCTGGTCGACCTCGCGGTCGAGCGCGGCGGCAACGTCGAAGGCGTCAAGCTCGGCGAGACCGTCGAGATCGACGGCGTCAAGATCATCGGCTTCCCGAACCTTGCCGGCCGCGTGGCGGCCTCGGCGTCCGGACTCTACGCCCGCAACCTTCTCGCCTTCATCGAGACGATGATCGACAAGAAAGAGAAGACGCTGGCGGTGAACTGGGACGACGAGCTGGTCAAGGCCACGGCTTTGACAAAGGACGGCGCCATCATCCACCCGAATTTTCAGCCGAAGGCATAGTTGAAGGTCTGAGGAGCAAAGCCATGGAACATGTCGTCCAAGCCGTCGATCCCTTCGTCTTCCGGCTCTCGATCTTCGTCCTCGCCGTTTTCGTCGGCTATTTCGTGGTGTGGTCGGTGACCCCCGCGCTGCATACGCCGCTGATGTCGGTGACCAACGCGATCTCCTCGGTGATCGTGGTCGGCGCGCTGCTCGCGGTCGGCGTGTCGATGGTGTCGAGCGGCAGCGGTCTGGCGCGTGCGTTCGGCTTTATCGCGCTGATCTTTGCCTGCGTGAACATCTTCGGCGGCTTCCTCGTCACCCAGCGCATGCTGGCGATGTACAAGAAGAAATCCAAATAACAACGCCGCATAACAACGCCGCGCGACGCGGGATGACAGGCACAACGGGGCATCTGCAATGAACGCCAATCTGTCGGCACTCCTCTATCTCGTGGCGGGTGTGCTGTTCATCCTGTCGCTGCGCGGGCTGTCGAGCCCGGCCACCAGCCGCCAGGGCAATCTGTTCGGCATGATCGGCATGGGGATCGCGGTCCTCACGACGCTGGCCAGCCATCCGCCGGCCGATGCTGTCGCCTGGATCCTGGTGATCCTCGGCGTCGCGATCGGTGGCGGCATCGGCGCGGTCATCGCGCGCCGTGTGCCGATGACGGCGATGCCAGAGCTCGTCGCGGCTTTCCACTCGCTGGTCGGCATGGCCGCCGTGCTGGTCGCCGCAGGCGCGTTCTTCGCGCCGGAAGCCTTCGACATCGGCACGCCCGGCAACATTCATCCGCAGAGCCTGGTCGAGATGTCGCTCGGCGTCGCCATCGGCGCGCTGACCTTCACCGGCTCCGTGATCGCGTTCCTGAAGTTGTCCGCGCGGATGAGCGGCGCCCCGATCATCCTGCCGGCACGCCACCTCATCAACATCGGCCTCGCCGTCGCGCTCGTGTTCTTCGTCGTGCGCCTGGTGCTGACCGGCGGCGGCTTCGACTTCCTGATGGTCACGATCCTGGCGCTGGCGCTCGGCGTGCTGATGATCATCCCGATCGGCGGCGCCGACATGCCGGTCGTGATCTCGATGCTGAACTCGTATTCGGGCTGGGCGGCCGCGGGTATCGGCTTCACGCTCGGCAACTCCGCGCTGATCATCACCGGCGCGCTGGTCGGTTCGTCAGGCGCGATCCTGTCCTACATCATGTGCCACGCGATGAACCGCTCCTTCATCTCGGTCATCCTCGGCGGCTTCGGCGGCGAAACCGCCGCGGCTGGCGGCGCGACGGGCGAGCAGAAGCCGGCCAAGCTCGGCTCGGCCGACGACGCCGCCTTCATCATGAAGAACGCCTCCAAGGTCATCATTGTGCCCGGCTACGGCATGGCGGTTGCGCAGGCGCAGCACGCGCTGCGCGAGCTGGCCGACACCTTGAAGAAGGAAGGCGTTGAGGTGAAGTACGCCATTCATCCGGTCGCGGGCCGCATGCCCGGCCACATGAACGTGCTGCTTGCCGAGGCCAACGTCCCCTATGACGAGGTGTTCGAGCTCGAGGATATCAACTCCGAGTTCGCCCAGACCGACGTTGCCTTCGTCATTGGCGCCAACGACGTCACCAATCCGGCTGCCGAGGAAGACAAGTCCTCGCCGATCTACGGCATGCCCGTGCTGCAGGTCTGGAAGGCGGGCACCGTGATGTTCATCAAGCGCTCGCTCGCCTCCGGCTACGCCGGTATCGACAATCCGCTGTTCTACCGCGACAACACGATGATGCTGCTCGGCGACGCCAAGAAGATGACCGAGAACATCGTCAAGGGCATGTAGCGCGCCTTGTCAGGAGCCATCACCGGTTTGAAATGGCTCCTGATCCTCCTGGTGGCGATCTACGCCACCGTGCTCGCGGTGTTGTTCGTGCGCCAGCGCGCGATGCTGTTTCCGATCCCGCCGGTCGGCCGCACCGCGCCTGCCGATGCTGGTTTTCCCCAGGCCGAAGAACACGTGCTGACCTCCGCCGACGGCGAGAAGGTCATCGTCTGGCACGTGCCTGCGAAGCCCGGCCGCAAGGCCGTGCTCTATTTCCCCGGCAATGGCGATTTCCTCGCCGGCGTGGTCTCGCGCTTCAAGGCGCTGACGGCCGATGGCACGGGCCTCGTTGCCTTGTCCTATCGCGGCTATGCGGGCTCGACCGGCAGTCCGAGCGAGCAGGGTCTGCTTCAGGATGCCGCATCCGCCTATGCTTTCACGCGCGAGCGCTACGAGGCAAAACGAATTGTCGTCTGGGGTTTCTCGCTGGGCAGCGGCGTGGCCACGGCGATCGCCGCGGAGCATCCGATCGAGAAGCTCGTTCTCGAAGCGCCATATACGTCCACCGTCGATGTCGCGTCCGAGATGCTGAAAGTGGTTCCGGTCAGTCTGCTGATGCTCGACCGTTTCCACTCCGATCAGCGCATCGCCAAGGTCCACGTGCCGCTCCTGATCATGCACGGCGCCAGGGATCCGGGCATTTCGATCCGCTTCGGGGAACGATTGTTCGCGCTTGCGCATGACCCCAAGCGGTTCGTACGGTTTCCTGATGGCGGCCATAACGATTTGGATCTTTTTGGTGCGACAGAAACGGCAAAAGGCTTCATCGACAGCCCCTAGCTTTCTCCGCGTGAGCAGGCCTGTGCCGCTCCTCGTCATGCTGCTCTGTGCAGTTCTGCCGGTCGATGCGCATGCCGCCGGGTTGAACGGTGCCGCCATGACGTGGCCATTCGCGCTGCCCTTCGCGGGCTTGCTGCTGTCGATCGCGCTCGGTCCGCTGCTGTTCGCCAAGTTCTGGCATCACCATTACGGCAAGGTCGCCGCGGCATGGGCGCTGACGACCTTGGCGGCCCTGACCTGGCAGGCCGGCCTCGGCGCGGCATTCGCGTCGTTCGTCCACGCCATCCTCGCCGAGTATCTCAGCTTCATCGTGCTGCTGTTCACGCTCTATACCGTCGCAGGCGGCATCCTGGTGACCGGCGACATCAGGGGCACGCCGACCACCAATACGGCCATCCTGGCGCTCGGCACGATCATCGCGAGCTTGGTCGGAACCACCGGCGCCGCGATGATCCTGGTGCGTCCTCTGATCCGCGCCAATCTGGGCCGGCCGCACAATGTGCATGTGCTGGTGTTCTTCATCATCCTCGCGGCCAATGTCGGCGGTGCACTGAGCCCGCTCGGCGATCCGCCGCTGTTCGTCGGCTTCCTGCGCGGCGTCGACTTCTTCTGGACAATGCGCAACATCTGGCTGCAGACCGCGATCGTCGCCGGCCTGCTGCTCGTGATCTTTGCCGCCATCGACATCTGGCGTTTCCGCTCGGAGAAGCCGGTCGCGGACGCATCAGGAAAGAAGGAGCCGGTGCGCGTTCGCGGGCTCGTCAACATCGTTCTGATCGGCGCCATCGTCGTCAACACGCTGGTCTCGGCGAGCTGGAAGCCGGGCATCTCGTTCGACATCGTCGGCACGCATATCGAGTTGCAGAACCTGGTTCGCGACGCGATCCTGGTGGGGATCGCCGGCCTCTCGCTTTGGCTCACGCCGGACGAGCATCGCGAGGCCAACGGTTTCAACTGGGAGCCGATCCGCGAGGTCGCCAAACTGTTCGCGGCGATCTTCACGGCCATCGTTCCCGTCATCGCCATGCTGAACGCCGGCCATGAGGGGGCTTTCGGATGGCTCCTGAACGCGGTGACCACGCCGTCAGGCGCGCCGCGCGAGGTCGCCTATTTCTGGTTCACCGGGCTGATGTCGGCCTTCCTCGACAATGCTCCGACCTACCTGCTGTTCTTCGAGCTCGCCGGCGGCGATCCCAAGGTGCTGATGGGCGAGCTCTCCGGCACGCTGGCTGCCATTTCGATGGGCGCGGTCTACATGGGCGCGCTGACCTACATCGGCAACGCGCCGAATTTCATGGTCGCGGCGATCGCCAACGAGCGCGGCATCAAGATGCCGAGCTTCTTCGGCTACATGCTGTTTGCGGCCGCCGTCCTGATTCCGCTGTTCGTGTTGTTGACATTGCTGCCGATTCATCCGCTGCTCAGCGCGCACTGACCCGCTCGATGCCGTCGATGACCCGACGATCCGGCGGGCGGGTGCGCAAGCGACGGAGGACGTCATGAGCGTCAAGGGCGCAACACCCGCATCATCGGTGATCTTTCCAGGCCTGGCGGTGGCGCTGGTCGCGGGCGTGACCCTGGCGCATTACGACTTCACGCCCTCGGCGGCGGGTCTGGTGTTCGCGGCCGCGCTGCTCGTCATCCTGTTCGGGACGGTGTTCGCGGCCGTGCATCACGCCGAGGTCATCGCGCATGAGATCGGCGAGCCGTTCGGCACGCTGCTGCTGACGCTCGCGGTCACCGTGATCGAGGTGGCGCTGATCGCGACCATCATGCTCGGCGACAAGGCCGCGCCGGCACTGGCGCGCGACACCGTCTTTGCCGTCGTCATGATCGTCTGCAACGGCCTGGTCGGCGTCTGCGTGTTCATCGGCAGCCTGCGCTATCGCGAGCAGGACGTGCTCGTCTCCGGCGCCAACCTCTATCTCAGCGTCCTGTTCACGATGGCGACCATCACGCTGGTGCTGCCGAATTATACGCTGACCGCGCCCGGCCCGGTGTATTCCGCAGCGCAGCTCGCCTTCGTCAGCGTGGTCACGATCCTGCTCTATGCGATGTTCCTGTACACGCAGACCACGCGCCACCGGGACTATTTCGTCGGCGGCTCGACCGGCTTCAGCGATGACGATGTTCGGCTGCCGCGGTCGAAGCTGATGGTCAGCATCGGGTTGCTGCTGGTGGCGCTGCTCGCGGTCGTGCTGCTCGCCAAGAAATTCTCGCTGGTGGTCGATGCCGGGGTGGCCGCGACCGGCGCGCCACCGGCCGTTGCCGGTGTCCTGGTGGCGCTGCTGATCCTGCTGCCGGAGAGCGTGGCGGCGATCTCGGCTGCGCGCGCCAACGATCTGCAGAAGAGCATCAACCTGGCGCTGGGGTCCTCGCTCGCGACGATCGGCCTGACCATCCCGGCCGTGGCAGTCGCGGCCTATGCGCTCGACAAGCAGCTCGTGCTCGGACTGGACGCGCAGGGGATGGTGCTGCTGGTGCTGACCTTCGTCTTGAGCATGCTGACATTCGGCACTGGACGGACCAACATCCTGTTCGGGCTGGTGCATGTGGTGGTGTTCGCGATATTCCTCTTTCTCCTCTTCGTGCCCTGATTCAGAGAAACACCCGCATGCTCAGCGCCCAGTCCGATGTCCAGGTCGATACGCCCGAAGTCCGCGTCACGGAGTGGCGGCTCGCGCCGGGAAGCGCGACGGGACGCCATGTCCATGGAATGGATTACGTGATCGTTCCTGTCACGGCCGGCGAGATGACGATCGTGGCGCCCTCGGGCGAGCGTTCGAAGGCGCAGCTTGCGGTGGGCAAGTCCTACTTCCGCAAGGCCGGTGTGGAACACGACGTGCTGAACGAGACCAGCTCCGAGATCGTTTTCCTCGAAGTTGAATTGAAGCCGTAACCATTTGTTTACCGGGATGCCGCTGATTGTGGTACCGTAAACCGGCGATCCGGAAGGCTGTGGCTGTCCCAGCGTGGTCTCGGATTGCCGCACGGCTCTGGTCTCAAAGGTTTTCGGGGAAACGACTTTTCGGCGCGTGCCGCCCGCTGTGACGGCGTTAGGCGTGGGCCGAGAGGTATGGGAATGGTCCCTTAATTGTGCCTCAAAGTTCCCGCAAATACCGCGCGGGAGTGGTCAGCATGCTGAAATATCTCACAAAGTTCGCATTGGAGATCATCCCGTCGGTGGTTGCCACCATCATCGGGGCCTACATCGTCAACCACTACATCAACACCAAGCCCGACGCGCCGCCTTCGACCGTGGCGGCCGTGGCGTCGGCCGCCTATGCCAAGCTGACCGGCTCCAAGCCTGATGCCCACAAGGGCGAGGTTCCCAAATCCGTAGAGAAGTCGGCTGATGGCGCCAAGCCCGATGCCAAGCCGGCCGAGACCTCGGCCGCGCTGTCCAACGCTCCCGTGCCGGGGATCAAGGCGAAGGGCGTGTCGGAGAAGTCGCTGGCCGACAAGGCCGCCGAGAAGGCGGTCGAGGTGAAGCCGACGGAGACCGCGAGCCTCCCGACCGAAACGCCGGCTGCCCGCCACCCGACCTCGCCGCGCGAAAAGCTGATTGCGCGGGGGACGCCGGCCGAGACGCCTGCTGCCCAGCCCGAGGAGCGTCGTGATGCGGCTGACCTCGCTCGCGCTGCGATCGAGCGGCTGCGTGCGAGCGAGGGCGCCGGAAAGGGATCGGCGGACAAGGCGACGGCAGAGAAGCCGTCGAGCGATATCGCCCGCGAGACGCCGCGCGTCGTGACGGCCGCGCCGCAGGTGTCGCCGGTGCGTCCGCTGCCGCCGCCGGTGACGGTGTCTGCGCCGCCGGCCGAGCAGGGCTTCGCCATGCCGTCGGCCTCCAACCCGGCCTATACGGGATCGGTGCAGCCGGACGGCCGGCTGACGCCGCCGGCGGAGATTCCCGCGCAGCAACTGCGTCCGCTCGATTTGCGTGCGGAGAAGGATCCGTCGATCAAGGATCAGATGTCCAACGTGGCGCAGGACATGATGTCAGCCGCCAAGTCGGTGTTCCACTCGGTGCTGCCGAAGTAGTCGGCCGGATCGATCCGCGAACTGATCCGTGAAGCGGTAGACCTGCCGGTCTGCCGCTCTTTCTTTTGTGGCCAGCAGGCGTTGCGGGAGGCGTGGCGACGATATGGGATGCGCGACCGCACCTGCCTTCCAGCGCGGCCGGGGCATTGTGGCAAAAACAAAAACGCGAGCCCATTGGCCCGCGCTTTCACATCAGCAGATCGCTTGAAGAGGTGGTCTGGCGGCTCAGCGCGCAGCCGGACGGGGGCCAGCGCCCGGACCACGCGCGCCACGGTCACCACCGGGGCCAGCGCCGAACACCGGCTTCGGCTTCATCGGCAGCAGGCCTTCGCGCTGCAGCTTCTTGCGGGCCAGCTTGCGCGCGCGGCGCACGGCTTCGGCCTTCTCGCGGGCTTTCTTCTCAGAGGGCTTCTCGTAATGGCCGCGGAGCTTCATCTCGCGGAAAATGCCCTCGCGCTGCATCTTCTTCTTCAGCGCCTTGAGGGCTTGATCGACATTGTTATCGCGAACGAGAACCTGCACGCGGCATCCTCTTTCTCAGTCTATCGGTTTGAAATCTGGTGAAGCCAGGGCTGGCAAATGGCCGCGCCCTTAACCTTGAGCGCGCCCATGTATCAGAGGAGTCCACCGCTGTCCACCCGGTGGCGGGCTCATGACGGCAAGTTTAATGCCGCGGGTCAGGTTTATTTCAGCTCTGCCGTGGCGGAAGCGGCAAGACCTGGGTGACGTGGCCCATCTTGCGGCCCGGGCGGGCGGCGCCCTTGCCGTAAAGGTGAACGGTCGCGCCGGGAACGGTCAGCCATTGCTCGTAGGTGTCGATCTCGTCCCCGATCAGGTTGGTCATGATGACCTGGCCGTGGCGGAGCGGCTTGCCCAGCGGCCAGCCGGCGATCGCCCGGATATGCTGCTCGAACTGCGAGATCGAGGCGCCATCGAGGGTCCAGTGACCGGAATTATGCACCCGCGGGGCGATCTCGTTGACCAGCACGCCGGGATGGGGTCCGCTGGTCACGACGAACATCTCGACGGCGAGCACGCCGACATAATCGAGCGCGGTGGCGATCCGGCTGGCGATGTCGCGGGCCTCGTCGGCGAGCGCGTCGGGAATCCGCGCCGGGGCGCGCGAGACCTTCAGAATATGGTCGCGGTGCTCGTTCTCGGTGACGTCGAAACACTCCACCTGGCCGTCCGCCGCGCGGGCCGCCACCACGGAAATTTCGCGCTCGAACGGCACGAAGGCCTCCAGGATCGCCGATTTGGTGCCGAGTTCGGCCCAGATCCGCTCGAAATCGTCGCCCTGGCGGACCTTGACCTGGCCCTTGCCGTCGTAGCCGAACCGGCGGGTCTTCAGCACCGCCGGCAGGCCGAGCCGGAACGCGGCCTCGCGCAGGGTCGCGACCGACGATACGTCGGCATAATTGGCGGTCCGGATGCCGAGCGAGGTGACGAAATCCTTTTCGGTCAGGCGGTCCTGCGTGGTCTCCAAAGCCGAGCGGCTCGGCAGCACCGGCCGCCGCGCCGCGAGCACCATGGCCGCAGCGGAGGGCACATTCTCGAATTCATAGGTCACGACGTCGACGTCGTTGGCGAACAGCTCCAGCGCCTCGACGTCGGCATATTCGGCGCAGGTCGCGTTCAGCACGACATCGAACGCCGGCGAGTCCGGATCGGGCGAGAACACCTGGCAGCGCAGCCCGAGCCGGGCCGCGGCGAGCGCCAGCATGCGGCCGAGCTGGCCGCCGCCGAGAATTCCGATGGTGTCGCCGGGCTTGAGCTTCACCCGAGGGGAGTCGGTCACGCCGCGCCCTCCGGACGTTCGGCGATCGCATCGGTCTGGGCCTGACGCCAAGCGGCGAGGCGGCTGGCCAGCGCCGGGTCCGACAGCGCCAGCACGCTCGCGGCGAGCAGGGCCGCGTTGATGGCGCCGGCCTTGCCGATGGCGAGCGTTCCGACGGGAATGCCGGCCGGCATCTGGACGATGGAATACAGCGAATCGACCCCCGACAGCGCCTTGGACTCGACGGGGACGCCGAACACCGGCAGCTCCGTCAGCGAGGCCGTCATGCCCGGCAGGTGGGCGGCCCCGCCCGCGCCGGCGATCACCACCTTGGTGCCGGCCGCCTTGGCGCCCTTGGCGAAGGCGTACAGCCGGTCCGGGGTGCGGTGCGCCGAAACGATGCGGGCGTCATAGCTCACGCCGAGCGCACCGAGTGTATCGGCGGCATGGCGCATGGTATCCCAGTCCGACTGGCTTCCCATGATGATGGCGATCGGGGCGGTCATGACCTCAATTCTTCTCGGGAATCCATCAGCATGGGCCGGAGTATAGGATCGGTCCCGACAGCGGCAAGCCATGGCATGGAGGTCCGGATGGACTATCCTGACTTGGTAAAGGCCGGCAAGCCCCAAACGACGGCGCGGCAAGGTGTCGAATGAAAAAGAAGCGCATGACGACCGCGGGACGAGCGGGGAAACGGGGAACCCGCTACCGCCGCAGGAGCGCGCGCGCTGCAAGGCCGCTGGAGAGAGGGGCCGGCCCGGCCGGTACGCGGCAGACGATCCGGCGGCTCAAGGCCGAACTCGCGGCGGCCCAGGAGAGGATCAGCGAGCTCACGATCCTGTCCGAGCGTGACGTCCTGCTCGACATCTTCAACCGGCGAGGCTTCGCCCGCGAGCTCCATCGCTCGATCGCGTTCATCAAGCGTTACGACGCCACCGGCGCGCTCATCGTGCTCGATGTCGACCGTCTGAAGCCGATCAACGACGCGTTTGGTCATGCCGCCGGTGACGAGGTGCTCAAGGCCGTCGCCCGGGTTCTCAGCCAGCAGGTTCGCGCGTCCGACGTCATCGGGCGGCTCGGCGGCGACGAGTTCGGCGTGCTGATGTGGCACCTCAGCGAGACTGATGCGCGCGCCAAGGCCGCCGCGCTGGAGGCGGCGATCGACAACCTGACCGTCGCGTTCGGCGATCAGACCGTGCGCGCCGGCGCCTCAGCCGGAGTTGCGCTGCTGGACAAGCGGGTCAATCCCGTGCGGGCGCTCGAGGAGGCCGATCGCGCGATGTACATCCGCAAGGCGCAGCGCCGGCACGAGGTGTTTCAGTGACCTGACCTGATCGCTCGTTCGAAGCCTATCGAACGGCCTCGCTGGCTTCACAACGTCTGAGCCTCGGAGGCAAGCATTCGACCATCGGGCAGATCAGTAACAGGTCAGTACAAAGTCCCGCTGCCCGTTCTCCCCCGGCGTTCGTACCGACTACAACTCGCCGAGATCGTCAGGCAGGTCGCCAAATCTGTGCAACAGTTGGGCATCGCTGAACTCGCCCATCAAGGGATCGCCGCTGCGGCTGAAAGCGAGGGCGCCGATATTGTCCGGCAGGCGTGACATCGCCTCGGCGCGCCGGAGGGCCGCCGCCGAACTCCGACACTCCTCGGCCGTTCCCGCGACCAGCGCCCCGGATTCATCGCGTCTGAACGGCATCGCGACGTAGTAGGTGACATCAGGCATTGCATGCTCCTTCGGGTCGGCAGAGAGCAGGGCAAACGCGGCGGTGATCTTTTGGAGATTGAGGGGATTGCTCAGGCTGCGCTGCTCTGCGCGTCCGATGCCGTGTTCGGCATGCAGCCGCAGGAGATCGTGGCGCGCAGTTCCTGCAGCTCCAGCTCGAGATATTCATTCGCCATGATCAGCGCCTTGATGGTGGAGCGCAGATTGCCGTCGCACATCGCGATCGCTTGATCGCAGGCTTGTTCGTAAAGGCGATCACCGGAAGCGGGAGAAGCGGGCATTGGACCATCCTCTTTGTTCGGCCAGCGCGCTGGCTGGATGGTCGAATGTTCTCTCTTTGTTCTTATTCTGTCAATATGCCGCGCGGCGAACTCACAGCCGCCCCCCGTGAAAAGATCGGTCAGCCAGGCTGGCCCATTCTCACGCAATGATGTCGGGCGTGATCTGGTCTTCGATGAACGCGATCCGGTCGCGCAACTGCAGCTTCCGCTTCTTCAGCCGTTGCAGACGCAACAGATCGGGCGCGGGCGAATGATGCAAAGCATCGATCGCCGCGTCGAGGTCGCGGTGCTCCTGCTGCAGGCGTGCGAGTTCGGCCTGCAGTTCGCGCTCGTCTTGGTCAGCCATGATCTATGATAGCAAAAAAGCGGAAGGAAGTGGGAAGCCCCGGGGCGAGGAGCGCGAATATTGCGCTTGCGAAGCCCAGGCGCAAGCCGCTGATGCCATGAAGTCTGCGGCTGTCCCGTGAATTTCAGGTTGGCGTCGGCCCGAGATTCGTCCGGATCTTCTCACGCTTCATTACGTACGGCGGTCAAATCTCCATGTGCGGTCTTTTGGCCCCATCGACAGGTCAAGCGACTTGTGTACACTCAATGGCCCTGGTCGAATCTCAGGTTCACCTACCAAGGAGGTTTCGAATGGCCCTTCAGGCGCATCTCGTTGAACTGGAGCGTAAGCATAAAGTTCTTGAAAACGAATTGCATGAAGCTCTCCTTCACCCATCGACAGACGATCTGCGCATTGCCGAACTGAAGCGACGCAAACTAATGGTGAAGGATGAGATCGAGCGCTTGAGACAGGTGACGACCGAAACGCTTCACTGAGTTGTGACTACGACCGACTGAGTTTGCTACATCAAGGTCATTCGCGCTGGGATGGTGATGACTCCATCCCAGTCGCTGATGGAGATCCGTCCGAAGGATCTTCGACCGTCCGCCTGCTCGGCGACCGGTTAACGCGATCTTCATACCCGGATCCTGCGCCTCGTCAGCTCGTGATGAGTTCGCCCACATGAGCGGCGATCGCGAGCGATGAGGTCAGGCCCGGTGATTCGATTCCGAACAAATTGATCAATCCATCGACGCCGTGATCGCGCGGCCCCTGGATCACGAAGTCCTGCGATGCGATCGCCGGCGGAACGATCTTCGGCCGGATTCCCGAATAGCTCGGCATCAGGGCGCCGTCCGGCAGTGCCGGCCAGTACCTTCGGATCGCCGGATAGAAACGGTCGGCGCGCGCGGGATCGACGGTGTAGTCGATCCTATCGACCCACTCCACATCAGGTCCGAAGCGCGCCTGTCCGGCCATGTCGAGCGTGAGATGGACACCGAGCCCGCCCGGCTCCGGCACCGGATAGATCAGCCGCGTGAACGGCGCCTTGGCGCTGCAGCTGAAGTAGTTGCCTTTGGCGAGATAGGCCGTCGGCACGTGTGACGGCGGCATGCCCTCGATCCGCCGCGCTACGGCGGGAGCGTCGAGGCCGGCCGCGTTGATCAGAAGCCGGCAGGCGAGCGTCATCGGCTGCTCGCCTCCGGCCTCGATCTCGATGACGCCGCCCGCGGCCCTGGCGCGCAGCAGCGGGGTATGGAACGCCAGCGCGCCGCCGGCATCCTCGATCTCGCCGCGCAGCGACAGCATGTAGGCGTGACTGTCGAGAATGCCGGTCGAGGGGGACAGCAGCGCCGCCTCGCAGGCCAGCGCCGGCTCCAGGGCCTGCGCTTCGGACGTGGTCAGCAGCCGCATGCCCTCGACGCCGTTGGCTTCGGCATGCGCGCGGATGCCCTGCAGCTTCTCGGTCTCGGCCGCGCTGGTCGCGACGATCAGCTTGCCGCAATTGCGGTAGGGAACGCCATGCTCGTCGCAATAGCGGTAGAGCATGCGTTTGCCGCTGACGCAGAACCGCGCCATCAGGCTGCCGGCCTTGTAATAGATGCCGGCATGGATCACTTCGCTGTTGCGAGATGAGGTCACGGTGCCGATGTCCTCGGCGGCCTCGAGAACGATCACCTCACGGCCTGTCCCGGCCAACTGGCGGGCGATCGCAAGTCCTACGACACCAGCACCGACGACGACGCAGTCAACCTTTTCCATACGCCTTCCTGAAACAATCCCGAGAGCTCATGATCCCCTGCAATCGCTGGTGGGCGAAATTCGCCGCTAGGCATGCCACTGCTTAGCAAACCATTCATCATAGAAGGTCATCGCCAGAATTTGCTTCGTGTTTTTCGAAGTTTGTGGAAACCGTTTACCCGATCCCAACCGGTCGAGCCAGAGAATGCCATCCGAATACCGCGGGTGATTGATGGCTGGCAAGAATTGGCAGGCGAGCGACCGAGGCGCGTTTACGGCGCGTGTCGTTGCGGCCTCGATGGCCGTCACGGCGGCGGCGTCGACGTGCGCCTCGGCGGCATCGCCCGGTTTTCTTCCGTCCGGCTATATCGGCAGCGTCGAACCCGAGGTGCTCTGGGAGGTGCTGATCGCAGGCGTCGTCGTCTGCGCCTTCCTCGCGTCCATCGTGATCTGGGTCCATTCCGCGCTGCGGCGGACCAAACGGACGCAGCTACGGCGCAACGCCTTCGTCAGCTCCGCGCTGAACAATCTGAGCCAGGGGCTGATACTCGTCGACTCGGCCAATCGCGTCGTGTTCTACAATCATCGCTTCCTCGAGATCTGGGGTCTGAGCCGGGCGGACATTCCGCCGGGCTGCACCGGCCGGGAACTGGTCGAACTGCGGCGGGCGCGCGGCCTGCTCAATTTGACTGCCGAAGAATTTGCGCGCCAGGCCAACGAGCCGGGCGGATGTTTGACCGAGCTTCCGGATGGACGGGCCATTCGCGTCACGATCTTCCAACTCCCAACCGGAGGATCGATCGGCATTCACGAGGACTGCACCGCCCAGCGCCGGCTCGAAGGTGAGCTCGCCTCGACCAAGCAGTTCCTGGAATCGGTGCTGAACCATGTTCCGGTCTGCGTCGCGGCCAGGGACTTGCAAAACGGCCGCTACGTGTTCGCCAACCGGGCCTTCGAGGAGTTTTCACGCATTCCGCGCGAACGCATCGTCGGCAGCCGGCCCGCCGAGTTGTTCTCGGCCGAGACTGCGGCCAATATCGAAGCCGCGGATCAGGCCGCCATGCGCATGCCCGGATCGTGCTACCGCAACGAGCTGGTGGTGCACCGGAAGGGACAGCAGCGCATCCTGGACTCCAACCGTGTGCTCGCCACCAACGACAAGGGCGAGCCGCAATTCCTCATCTCGGTGTTCGAGGACGCGACCGAGCGGCGCTCGCTTGGGCTCGAGCTCGAGAACACCAAGAAGTTCCTGGAGCTCATCGTCGACAACATCCCGGTTTCGCTGATCGTCGAGAGCGTCGAAGATGGCCGCTATCTGCTCGCCAACCGCAGCGCCGAGATCATCCTCAACCGCAAGCGCGAGGACGCGACCGGCCTCACCGCCACCGACATCTTCAATCCGCGCGAGGCGCGGCTGATCATCGCGCGCGACGAGGCCGCCATCAAGAAGCGCACGCTCCTGACCGAGGAGCACCCGATCTCGACCAAGGACGGGCTGCGGCTGTTCCTGACCCGGCGGGTGACGGTGCTCGGCGATGCCGGTGAGCCGCAATATCTGATCAAGACCTATGAGGACGTCACTGACCGGCGCCAGACCGAATCGCGGATGGCGCACATGGCCTATCATGACGGCCTCACCGATCTGCCGAACCGCGCCGCCTTCCTGCAGGCGCTGAGCCAGATGATCGAGGCCTGCCGGGACACTGACGAGGAATTCGCCGTCCTGAACGTCGACCTGAAGGCCCTGAAGGACGTCAACGACGTCTTCGGACACGCCGTCGGCGACAAGCTCCTGATCGAGGTCGCGCGGCGCGTTCAAGCTGTCGCCCGCGGCGGCGTCGTCGCGCGCCTGTCGGGCGACGAGTTCGGATTGATCATCGACGGCAAGCAGCCGGAGGCGGGCAGGGCGCTCGCCGAACAATTGGCTGCGGCCATCGCGGTGGACTTCCATATCGACGGCAAGTCCATCCGCACCGCGCTGACCACCGGCATCTCGGTGTTCCCGCACAACGGGCACGAGCCGGCCTCGCTGCTCGCCAATGCCGGCGCGGCCCTGTTCCGCGCCAAGGCCAAGGCCCGCGGCAGCATCACCTTCTACGAGGCGGAGATGGACCAGCAGATTCGCGATCGCCGCGTTCTGCACCAGGAGCTGTCGGTCGCGATCAAGAATGGCGAGCTGTCGCTGTACTTCCAGCCGCAGGCCAGTTCGGGGCGCACCGTCGATGCCAGCGAGATCATTGGCTTCGAGGCGCTGGCGCGCTGGCAGCACCCGGTCCGCGGTTTCGTGCCGCCGAGCGACTTCATTCCGCTCGCAGAGGAAAGCGGCATGATTGTCGAGATGGGCGAGTGGATCCTGCGCGAAGCCTGCCGCGAGGCGGCGTCCTGGCCGAAGCCGCTGCAGGTCGCCGTCAACCTGTCGCCGGCCCAGTTCGTCCATGGCGATCTGGTGGCGCTGGTGCATTCGATCCTGCTCGAGACCGGGCTGTCGCCCGGCCGGCTCGAACTCGAGATCACCGAGGGCGTCCTGATCGAGGATTTCGATCGCGGCGTCTCGCTGCTGCGCCGGCTGAAGGCGCTCGGCGTCCGCGTGTCGATGGACGATTTCGGCAGCGGCTATTCTTCGCTGAGCTATCTGCAGGCGTTCCCGTTCGACAAGATCAAGATCGATCGCGCCTTCGTCATGAATCTCGGCCGCAACCCGCAATCGGCGGCGATCATTCGTGCGGTCATCGGCCTCGGTCACGGCATGAACATGTCGATCGTGGCCGAAGGCGTCGAGACGCCGGAGCAGCTCGGCTTCCTCGCCGAACAGGGCTGCGACTCCGTCCAGGGCTATCTGCTCGGCAAGCCCTTGCCGATCGACAAGTATGACGGCGTGGTGGGCCGCGCTTCCGACGACATCGTTACGACCGTGCGCAAGACGGGCTGACCGTAGGATTGCGGTCAGAGGCCGGCACGCAACAGCATCGATTTATCAGCTGATCCGTCGCGCCGGACACTACGAGAATCACAAACGCAGGTTTACGATCGCACGTCCTGACACGCTCGAAGACGTTGCGTATGGCGGACTACGATCTTGCGATCATTGGTGGAGGCCTGAACGGCGTCAGTCTGGCGCGCGATGCGGCTGGCCGCGGCTTGCGCGTGCTCCTGGTGGAGCAGGGGGATCTCGGCGGCGCGGCGTCCTCGGCGACGTCCCGCCTCGTCCACGGAGATCTCGCAGCCCTGGAGCGCCGCAACCTCTGGCGCGTGCGCGCGACGCTCGCGGAGCGGGCCGCCTGGCTCGGGATCGCGCCGCATCTGGTTCGCCCGGTTCGCTTTGCCATTCCTGCGCACGCGAATGAGCGTCCGTCCTGGCAGCTGCGCGCCGGGCTCTGGCTCTACGACCGGCTCGGCCCGGGACGACGGTTGCCGGCGGCGCAGGCGCTCGACGTCACCCACCATCCGATCGGCGACGCCCTGAAACGTCCGTTCGGCACGGCCTTCGAATACTCCGACTGCGTCGTCGATGATTCGCGGCTTGTCGTGTTGACCGCGCTGGATGCTGCCGAGCGCGGAGCCGCGATCCGAACCGGCGCCCGCTGCATCCGGGCCGATCGCGATCGCATCTGGCGGCTCGCGATCATCGATCGCGGCCATCGCCGCATCGTCACCGCCTCCGCTCTGGCGAACGCCACCGGCGCCTGGAGCGTCTCGACCGCAGAGACCGTGCTGCGTCAGCCGCCGCCGCGTGTCACGGCGCGGCAAGTGAGCCAGATCGTCGTGCCCCGGCTGTTCGACGTCGACGCGGTCTACGTGTTTCAGAATTCGGACGGACGGCTGATCTTCGCCCAGCCCTATGACCGCGAGCACACTTTGATCGGCTCGGTGGCGCACGGCTTCAAGGGGGATCCGGCTGTCGTGTCCATGCCGGCGGCCGATGTGGCCTATCTGTGCAAGGCGGCGAACCGCTATTTCCGTTCGGACATCCAGCCCGTGGATGTGGTGAGGACCGTCTCCGGCGCCAACGCGACGTTGCTCCGTGACGCCGGCGCAGAGACACTCGAGTCCGTCGTGAGCCTGCATGCCAGCCGCCGTCTGGCGCCGCTGCTGACGATGTGCGGTGGTGACGTGACGACCGCGCGGCGCCGTGCCGAGCAGGCGGTCTCCAGCCTGGCGAAATTCTATGAGTTGCGGCCGCGCTGGACCGCGCGGGCTCCGCTGCCGGGCGGCGATTTCGGCTGGGAGCGGTTCGAGGACCTCGTCGATGACGCCCGCGATCGCTGGCGCTTCCTTGGCGAGGCCGAGGCCCGGCGGCTGGTCGGCGCCTACGGCACCCGGCTGGCGCAGATCCTCGGTGACGCCCGCGAGCGCGCCGATCTGGGCCAGACGTTCGGGTCCGAGCTGACCGAGGCTGAAGTCCGCTACCTCATGACCAGGGAATGGGCGCGGTTTCCCGAAGATGTGCTGTGGCGGCGGACCAAGCTCGGTCTGACCATGGCCGCAGCCGATCGCGACGCTCTGGCCGCGTTCATGGCCACGGCCTCCTGCCAGAACGCAGCCCGGCTTGGCGAAGCGGGCGGGGATAGTCCGGCCCGTAAGGTTGAGCTGCAGTCGATCGGCGGCTAGCTTGCGCTGCGCCGCGCCATTATGAGCCGGCAGGGTGACTAGACCGGATCATGGCTGACGACATCGCGATTCCCGAACCTGCCGCCGAGCCGGCGGCCACGCCCCCGCCGGAACCCCGTCCTGATCCCCAGCCGCCGATCCTGCGGATCGAGAACGTCGTCAAGGCCTTCGGCAGCTTCCGCGCCGTCGACGGCGTCTCGCTCGACATACGCGCCGGCGAGTTCTTCGCGCTCCTCGGGCCCAGCGGCTGCGGCAAGACCACGCTGTTGCGCATGCTGGCCGGGTTTGAGACACCGGACGAGGGCCGCATCCTGCTGTCCGGCGAGGACATCGCGCCCGTGCTGCCGCATGAGCGGCCGGTCAACATGATGTTCCAGAACTACGCGCTGTTCCCGCATCTCAACGTCCGCGACAACATCGCCTTCGGCCTCAAGCGCGCCGGCATGCCGCGCGCCGAGATCGCCACGCGTGTGGCCGAGATGGTGGCGCTGGTCCGGCTCGAGGGGCTGGAGAAGCGCAAGCCCGATCAGCTCTCGGGCGGCCAGAAGCAGCGCGTGGCGCTGGCCCGCTCGCTGGCGCGCCGGCCGAAGGTGCTGCTGCTCGACGAGCCGATGGCGGCTCTCGACAAGAAGCTCCGCGAGAGCACGCAGTTCGAATTGATGGAGCTGCAGCGCCGGCTCGGCATGACCTTCATCATCGTCACCCACGACCAGGAGGAGGCGATGACGGTGGCGACCCGGATCGGCGTGATGAACGCCGGCAGGCTCGAACAGGTCGCGGTGCCGCGCCGCCTCTACGAGGAGCCGGCCACGCGCTGGGTCGCGGAGTTCGTCGGCGATATCAATCTGTTCGAGGGCGAGGTGACGGCGCGGGAGCCGCTGCGGCTGCGGGTGGCGACACAGACTGCGGGCGAGATCATCGCAGCCCAGCCGGTGAGCCCGATCAGCGAGAGCAAGGTCGCGGTCGCGATCCGGCCCGAGAAAGTCCGGCTGGCGCTCCGCCGCCCGGCTGCCGACGCCGCGGGCATCAATTGCGTGCAAGGGGCGATTTCCGATGCGAGCTATCTCGGCGGCAAGACCGTCTACAAGATCAAGCTGGACGGCGGCGCCGTGTTGCACGCCGCGCAGGCCAACACGGCACGGCTCGATGCCGACGGCTATGGCCTGAACCAGCGCGTCGTCGCCTGGTTCACGCCCGACGATTGCGTGGTGCTGGAGCGATGAGCGCGCGCCGCATCTTCTCGCGTCCGGCGCGCTTCGCGGCGATCGCGCCCTACGTCTGGATGGTGCTGTTCTTTGTGGTGCCGTTCCTCTTCGTTCTCAAGATCAGCCTGTCGCAGACCGCGATCGCGCAGCCGCCTTATACGCCTGTGTTCTCGCTGGCCGAGGGCTGGTCGTCGCTGCGCGAGGGCTTCGCGGCGCTGTCGCTCGACAATTTCCGCCTGCTGCTCTCCGACGATCTCTATCTCGCATCCTATCTGCGCAGCGTCGTGGTCGCGCTGACCTCGACGGCGATCCTGCTGCTGATCGGCTATCCCATCGCCTATGGCATGGCGCGGCTGCCGAAGAGATGGCAGGGCATTGCGATGATGCTGGTCATCATCCCGTTCTGGACGTCGTTCCTGATCCGCATCTATGCCTGGGTCAACATCCTCCAGCATGACGGCCTGTTGAACCAGATCCTGCTCGCGCTGCATCTGGTGTCGACGCCAGTCGTGTGGCTGTCGACCGACAGCGCGATGTATGTCGGCATCGTCTACTCCTATCTGCCGTTCATGATCCTGCCGCTGTTCGCGACGCTCACCAAGCTGGAGCCGGCGCTGGAAGAGGCGGCCGCGGATCTCGGCGCGACGCCGCGCGAGACGTTCTGGCTGGTGACGTTTCCGCTGTCGCTGCCCGGCGTCGGCGCAGGCAGCCTGCTGTGCTTCATCCCGATCGTCGGCGAGTTCGTCATTCCCGACCTGCTCGCCGGCTCCAAGTCGCTGATGATCGGCCAGACGCTGTGGCTGGAGTTCTTCACCAACAAGGACTGGCCGGTCGCCTCCAGCATCGCCGTGGTGCTGCTGGCGGTGCTGCTGCTTCCGCTGCTGCTCTATGACCGCCTCCAGCGCCGGCAGTTGGAGGAGAGCCGATAATGGCTGGCACGCTCTTGACGCTTGCTCCGCTGCCCACCCTCCCCCTCCAGGGAAGGGTGGTCGACCGTCGAGGCGGCTCGTTCTCTTGCTCGACGCTGAGGGTTGCCAGGCAGGAGCTCATCGCTCATGCCTAAGCCTTCCCGCCTTTCCCGCTTCAACATCGCCTCGCTCTCGCTTGGGCTCGCCTTCCTGTATCTGCCGATCCTGATCCTGGTGATCTACTCGTTCAACGCCTCGCGGCTGGTGACGGTGTGGGGCGGCTGGTCGCTGCGCTGGTACTACGAGTTCTTCAACGACCGCGCCATGATCGATGCGGCCTGGATGAGCCTTCGCGTCGGTGCGACCTCCGCAACTGTTGCGACTGTGCTCGGCACGCTGGCCGCGGTGGCGCTGTCGCGCGGCCAGGCCTTTCGTGGTCGCATGCTGTTCTCCGGCATGCTGTATGCGCCGCTGGTCATGCCCGAAGTGATCACCGGCCTGTCGCTGCTGCTGCTGTTCGTCGCGCTGGATGCCGAGCGCGGCTTCTGGACGGTGACGATCGCGCACACCACGCTTACGATGTGCTTCGTCGCGGTCGTGGTGCAGTCGCGGCTGGTCTCGCTCGACCGCAGCCTGGAGGAGGCGGCGATGGATCTCGGCTGCGATCCGTTCCGGGCGTTTGCGATGGTGACCTTGCCGCTGATCGCGCCTGCGGTGGTCGCCGGCTGGATGCTGGCCTTCACCTTGTCGCTCGACGATCTCGTGATCGCGAGCTTCACCACGGGCCCGGGCTCGGCGACCCTGCCGATCCGCATCTATTCGGAGGTGCGGCTCGGGGTGAAGCCGGAGATCAACGCGATCTGCACGCTGGTAATCGGCTTGATTGCGGTGGTCATCGTGATCGCGTCACTCGCCTCGAAACTGTCGAGCGACCGGGGTGAGAGCGCTGCGCCACTCTAGCAGCCGTCATTGCGAGCAAAGCGAAGCAATCCAGGGCAGCGTAAGGACTCTGGATCGCTTCGCTTCGCTCGCAATGACGGAAAGGGTTGAGGCACCGTCTTCAAGCCATGAACAGCTCCAAGGCGGCCTCGATCACCTTGCGATGGACTGCACCGCGATCGACCGATGCCGGATCGACGCAACTGGCCGGATCGGAACTGCGGCCGAGCTCGGTGCTCTCCGGCAAGAACACGTAGTGGCCGGCATCGTCAGCGACGATGTCGAACGCGCTGAGCGGCAATCGCTCATGCAGCCAACGCGCCGACGGCAGCAGCGCATCGGCGCCGCCGACCATGATGTGTGTCGGCACGTCGATCGCGGCGACGCTGTCCTCGGAGAAGCCCTGCACCGACCGTCCCGGCGCCAGCAGCAGGGCCGCCTTGATGCGGGGATCGTGATAGGACGCCGACATGCGCGCCCAGGAGTCGCGGAAGATCTGGCTCGTCTCCATCAGCCGCGGCAGGTGGTCGACGAGGTCGGGAAACTCGCGCGGGCCGCGGCCGAGATTGGCGCCGGGCGCGAAGGGCGAGCGGATCATGATGGCGCCTAGCAGGGCGGTCGCGGTGACGCCGCCGAGCGAATAGCCGACGGCGAAGATGCGATCGGGATCGATGCGGCCTGCGAAGTCCGGATGAGCAGTGATGTGGTCGATCAGCAACGAGATGTCGCGCGGCCGCTCCCATGAGCACAGGAACGCCTCGGCCCGGTACGGTTCGGCATTGCTGTTGCCGTGATGATTGACCGCGACCGCGATGAAGCCGCGGCTCGCCAGCTCGCGCGCCAGCCATTCGACCTGCAGACCGTTGCAGCCGGTGCCGTGCGAGTAGGCCACCAGCGGATAGTGTCCGTTCCCGGCGAGTGGCTCATTCAAAGCAGCAGGTCCTGCCTTGAACCAGCCTTGCGGCCATGGCGCGACAGGCAGCGCTGCTTCGGTCGCGCCGTCCGCGGCCGGATACCACGCGAACCAGTCGATCGGGCGCGGCCCGTTGCCATCCCAGTTCGGCCGCAAGACATCGGCGACGCGGCCCTGGCGAAAACCGACCCGCATCACGCCGTCACGACTTCACGGCGCCGGCGGTGAGGCCGCCCACCATGTAGCGCTTGAAGGCGTAATAGACCGCGGCCGGCGGCAGCGCATAGATGAAGCCGGTAGTCATCAGCAGCTCCCACGGCGAGTCGTCGGCGGCCAGGAAGTTGCCGAGCGCCACGGGCAGGGTGATGGCCTTGTCGTTCGACAGCAGCAGGAAGGCGTAGAGATACTCGTTCCACGCCAGCAGCACCGCATAGGTGCCGATCGCGACCAGCGACGGCATCATCAGCGGCACGTACACCAGGCGGAAGATCTGCAGCGGGCTCGCGCCGTCCATCACGGCGGCTTCGTCCAGTTCGACCGGCAGCTTGTCGGACGCCTGTTTCAGCACCCAGATCGCGTAGGGAGAGGCGATCGTGACCATCGCCAGGATCAGAGACCAGTCGTTGTTGAGCAGGCCGTATTTGCCCATGGTGCGATACATCGGCACCGCGAGGAACGCGGCCGGGAT
This sequence comes from Bradyrhizobium sp. HKCCYLR20261, assembly GCF_051168435.1. Classification (NCBI taxonomy): domain Bacteria; kingdom Pseudomonadati; phylum Pseudomonadota; class Alphaproteobacteria; order Hyphomicrobiales; family Nitrobacteraceae; genus Bradyrhizobium; species Bradyrhizobium sp. HKCCYLR20261. Next base: position 120,839 of record NZ_JBNPUZ010000016.1, on the reverse strand, counting down.
GAAGTAGGTGAACAGCGCGAGGTTCATCACCACGCGGCTGCCCGGCACGCGCAGCCGCGAGATCGCGTAGGCCGCGCAGGTCGCGATGATCAAGGTCAGCGCGCCGACGGCGACCGCGATGATCACGGAATTGCCGAACTGGATCCAGAAGTCGCGCAGGAAGTAGTGCTGCTGGTGAAACACGATCGAGAAGTTATGCAAGGTCGGATGATCCGGCCACAGCTTGCCCGAGAACGCATCCTCCTTCGGGGAGATCGCGAACAGGAACATGTGATAGATCGGGATCATCGTCCAGATGAAGACGGGAATGCCGATCAGCAGCAGCCGGGCCTCGGTGCCGACTTCGCGCAGAGTAGGGAGCTTCATCGCGACAACCGCTTCATCATGAAATAGACCAGGGGGAGCACCAGCGGCATCGCGCAGACGATCGAGGCCATCGCGAGATTGAGCTGATCGAGCCGGAGATAGCGGATGCCGAGCGTCGACAGCACGTGGGTGAGATCGGCCGGGCCGCCGCCGGTCAGGAGATAGACGCTGTTGAAGTCGCCGAGCGTCCAGATCATCGAGAGCAGCGTGCAGGTGATGTAGAGCGTCTGCATCGACGGCCAGGTGATGTAGCGGAACTTCTGCATCCAGGTCGCGCCGTCGACCTCGGCGGCCTCGAACAGGTCCTGCGAGATCGCGAGCCGGCCGGTCATCAGGATCAAAGTCCAGAACGGCAGCGACTTCCAGATGTGCATGCCGATCGCCATGCCGAGCGCGATCGTCGGGTCGTTGAGCCAGTTCGGGCCGTCATCGCCGGTCAGGCTGAAGATCAGGTGGTTGACCATGCCCCATTCGGGATTGAGCATGAAGCGCACCGACAGGATGGTCGGAATCGACGGCACCGCCCAGGGCAGGATGAAGATCACCGAGAGCCATTTGATCCAGCCGCGCTGCTGGATGAAGAAGCCGGACAGGAACAGCGCGATCACCATCTTCAGATTGATGCCGACCAAGAGGAAGATCAGCGTGTTGACGGCGGCGCGCGCGAAGATCGGGTCGTTGTACAGCGCGACATAGCTCGCGGGATCGCGCGCCAGCCACAGGCCGTAGCCGACGGGATAGACGACGAAGGCGAGGAACACGAGGATATAAGGCGCGAGCATCACGATGCCCCAGATCTGGGGCGGCGTCAGCCGCGCCGGGCGCGGGGCCTCCGCGAGCGCGGAGTCGGAAGCTGAAAGCGTGATCGCCATGGTGGTCTCTTCTGGTCGTCTCTTCCCGCCGATAACCAAACCGGCCGCATGGGCTGCGGCCGGCAGTCTTTGTTGTCAGGACGTGAGGCTAGTTCATCGCGATGCGAGAGACTAGCCCGCGACCTCCTTGATGCGGGCGATCAGCTCGTCCACGGCCTTCTCGACCGGAACCTTCTCGCTGACCACACGGTTCATCGCCTTCGCCCAGACGTTCTCGTTGTTGAGAATCGTGAACTTGTAGTTCTTGGTGAAGTCGAACGGCGAGGTGCCGCCGGTGAACTGGGTGTAGACGGCCTTGCGATGGCGGTCGGCCTGCCAGAACGGGCTCTTCTGGCCGGCGGTGGTCACCGGGAACCAGCGGCCCAGCGCGCCCTCGACGTAGGGGCCGAGGTTCTCCTCCTGCATCAGGAACTTGATGAACTCCTTGGCCTGCGCCTTGTTCTTCGCGTTGCTGAAGATCAGGCCGGTCTTGACGTCGGAGCGATACTTGATCGGCGTGCCGTCCGGCTTGTTGGGGAAGGACGCGGTGATGATGTCCTCCTCATAGGCCTTCTTGCCGGCGGCGCGCTGCTCTGGCGTCAGCGCCTGGTTGGTCGAATCCTCGAACCACTTCGCCGCGATCGAGATCGTGAAGTTGTGGGTCATCACGATGGTCTTGTTGTGGAAGGCGACGTTGTTGTCCGGGTCCTTCCAGGTCGTGGACGACGGCGGCGTGCAGCCCTTGATGTAGGTGTCGGTATAGTCCCTCAGCGCCTTGGTCAGGCCCTCGCGCACCTTGGGATCGTCGACCAGCAGCTTGCCGTCGTCATCGACCAGCTTGACGTTGTAGGCGTCCATGAAGGTGTAGAACGACTGGAACGAGTCGGTCGACTCGACGCCCATGGGCTGGCCCACGCCATAGAGGCGCTGTCCGGTCGCCTTGCGGATGCCGGGCTGCACCTTGTCGCACCAGAACGTCCAGTAGTCCTCCCACTTGGTCGGGATATCGGCCTGCTTGAAGCCGGCCTTCTCGAGCAGGTCGCCCCAGATCTGGACGTGCATGCTCTGCTGCTTCAGCGGGAAGCCGTAATAGGCCTTCTTCTTGGTGACGTTGTTGAAGAGATAGGCGGTCTCGATGGTGTTCGGGGCGAAGGCCGACTTCATCGGCTCCAGGATGTCGGTGAGGTCCTCGAGCTTGCCTTCATAGGCCCACTTGCCCTGCGCCTGGACGTCATAGGTGTCGGCATAGGCGACGTCGGGGACGGTGCCGGAATCGAGCGCTGCGACCGTCTTCGGGATCATGTCCTGGATCGCGTATTGCGACAGCTCGACCTTGATGCCCGTTTTCGCCTCGAATTTCTTGACGACGTTGAGCAGCGCATCGTCCTCGGACTTGTAGAAGCCCTTGCTCCACCAGATGGTGATAGTGTCCTGAGCGATGGCCGGTGCTGCAGCGCAAAAAAGCCCGGCGGCTGCGACTGCGGCTGAAAGCGCACCCATTCCCCTGGATTTCACGTGTCTCTCCCTGATCCGCCGATCTTGCTTGATCGGTTGTGGGCGGACACTAGCCCACGGGCTCGGCGTGATCCAGAAGTAATATATCAGACATAGGTCGAGGCCGCGGGCGTTGCCTGACCACGCTGAACGGGGCCGGTGCGATCAGTTCTGTTTGGTGGAAGTGCCGCCCGTGGGAGCATCGGCCTGCGGCGCGTTGTCCTGCTGTGGCGGGCGCAGCCCGCCGCCGGTGAAGCGCTCCAGCACCGAGCGCACGGCGTCCCGGGTCTTGCGATCCTTCACGGCATCGAGCAGCGGCGCCGCCGCCGGCGCGCGGCGGATCAGGCTTTCCGGATCGGGGAAGATCAGCGGATCCTCCCAGGGACCCTGCACCACGAAGGGCAGTTCGAAGCCGTTGCCGCCATTGCCCGATGACAACAGGCTCGCGACGCCCTTGAAATCATATTCGCGGCTCGGCACCGAGGCCGTGCCTGTCATCGTGATGCGTGAGGTCTGGCTCTCGACGCGGATGTCCTCGGCCGTGGCGATACCGTCGGAGAATTTCACGGCGACCGTCAGCGAATCGTACGGTGTCGACCCCGAGCGGAAATTGCCGCCCCGCGACAGCGGGCTGCGCTCCAGGCGTTTCAACAACTGCTCGACGTTGAAGCCCGAGATCGCGCCGTCGCGCCCCTGCAACGTCGCGCTGCCGTCCAGCGATTGGGCCAGCCCGAACGGGCTGGAGCCTGACGCGGTCAGGGACATGTTGAGATTGCCGCGTCCAGATAGCGAGGAGATGCCGAACATCTCGTTGGCGCAGGTCTGCAGGTCGACGTCGTTGAACTGCAGCTCGGCCTTCACGTCGGCGATGGTGTCGGCGCGGGCAATGCCGAACGAGCCGCGCACGATGCCGCCATACATCTGCGCTTCGCCGACCGACAATGCGAGCACGCCGTTGCGCAGGTTAGCGCCGAAGGCGGTGCGTCCGAGCTTCGACGACCCGACCGTGACTTTTGCGGCCGATAGCCGCATGTCGAGATCGGTGGTCGAAAGAGCCTTGAGGTCGAACAACTGCCGGTTCCAGTCGCGCGCGCCATTGGCGAGCAGACGGACGGTCGAGATATAGGGGGTGAAGTCGAGCGCATCCGCGGCCAGCGTCGCCTGCAGCGCCTGCCGGCCGTTGTTGGAGTAGGTCATCACGCCTTCGGCGGTGTTGCCGTCGAGCTCGACATTGACATTGGTGAGCGCGATCGAGGCGCCGACGACATTGGCGCGCGCGCGCAGCGCAAAGCGGCCGAAGCCGCCGCCGCCGATCGGCGTCTGTCCGGTCCAGCGGAGCGCGTCGCGCAGCGAAGGGCTGTCGACCGTGAGCGTGCCTTCCATCAGCGCGCTGGTGCGGTTGGCGACCGTGCCGTCGAACGCGACCTTCAACGGCGGGCTGGCGAGGCGCATCTTCAGGCCGGACCGGTCGCCCGACAGCGCCGCGAGGAAATCACTGACGCTGATCGAGCCTTCGATGCGCTGGCCGTGCCAGTCGAACTGCCCGGTCGCAGCGAAGGAGCGCGAGATCGACGGCCAGGCCAGCGAGAGGTCGATGTCGTCGAGCCGCTCGGAGGCATGATGCGACTCGTCCTGATAGACGAGGATGCCGTCCTGGATGCGGATCTCCGAGAACGACATCTGGCTGTCGGGACCCGGGCGCATGGTGCGCGCGATGGTCTCGATGAACGGCGTCCAGTTGCTGTTGCCGTCGGCCTCGCGGGTGACGTTGATCTGCGGCCGCAGCATCATCACGTCGGCGATCTCGAACCGCTGCAACAGCAGCGGCAGCAACTGCAGATTGGCCGTCAGCACGTCGACGCGCAGCGCGGGGTCGTCGGCGCCGCTGCCCTTCAGGCCGACGTCATGGAAGGAGACGTAGCTGCCGGGAAACAGCGAGACGTCGATGTGTCCCTTGACGACGAGCTCGAGCCCGGTCACGGCACGGATCTGGGTCTCGACCGCCTTTCGCAGTGCCTCACGATTGACCAGCCAGGAGCTCGCGAGCAGGCCCACCAAGGCGATGCCGAGCAGCACCGCAATCGGTGTGCCTAACCGCCTCATTCCTTGGGCCATGGTGACGGGCATGTCCTGGGATTATCTCTTGGATCGTCGGATCGCTGGTTACGAAAGACGGGCAGGGTGCGCCGAAAACCCCTGCCAACATCAACAACTTGATGCGCTTTCTTGACGCTTTCAAGGCCGCGCCGCTGGTGTGGCCGGATTGCGGCGGAGCCCGCATCGTCCACAGAGTCCGGCATCCGGTCGATCCCGGGGACGCGGATCGTTGCGACTGCTAAAGCAGGACGTGCCCCTTGGGAAGGCATCATTGACGCATTGCGAAGATTTCGCCTAATAATCCGGTTGATACCCGTGCGATTGCTGCCCTCCATTAGGTCATTCCCGTATGAACAAGGTCTACCCGGACGCCAAATCCGCCCTTGCGGGCCTCCTCAAGGACGGCATGACAATCATGTCCGGCGGGTTTGGTCTTTGCGGCATTGCGGAAACGCTGTCGGATGCCATTCGTGAGTCAGGGGTCAAGGACCTCACCGTCATCTCCAACAATGCCGGTGTCGACGGCATCGGGCTCAGCCGATTGCTGGAGACGCGGCAGATCAAGAAGATGATCTCGTCCTATGTCGGCGAGAATAAGCTGTTCGCCCAGCAATATCTGGCCGGCGAGCTGGAGCTGGAGTTCTGCCCGCAGGGCACGTTGGCCGAGCGCATCCGCGCCGGCGGCGCCGGCATTCCCGCCTTCTTCACCAAGACCGGCGTGGGCACGCTGGTCGCCGAGGGCAAGGAAGTCCGCGAATTCGACGGCGAGAAATATCTGATGGAGCGCGGCCTGTTCGCCGACATCGCGATCGTGCATGCCTGGAAGGGCGATACCGCCGGCAACCTCGTGTACCGGAAGACCGCGCGCAACTTCAATCCGATGATGGCCACGGCGGCCAAGGTCACGATCGCGGAGGTCGAGCATCTCCTGCCGGCCGGCCAGATCGATCCCGATCACATTCACACGCCGGGCATCTTCGTGAAGCGCCTCATCGAGGTCGGCACCGCGCTCAAGCGCATCGAGCAGCGCACCGTCCGCAAACGTGAAGCCGCCGCTGCAGCGGGGGAGGAAGTCTGATGGCCTGGACACGCGAGCAGATGGCGGCGCGCGCCGCCAAGGAACTGCGGGACGGCTACTACGTCAATCTCGGCATCGGCATTCCGACGCTGGTGTCGAACTACATCCCGCCGGGCGTCGACGTCGCACTGCAGAGCGAGAACGGCATGCTCGGCATGGGTCCGTTCCCCTTTGAGGGCGAGGAGGATCCCGACCTCATCAACGCCGGCAAGCAGACGGTGACCGAACTGCCGATCACGAGCTACTTCTCGTCGGCCGATTCGTTCGCGATGGTCCGCGGCGGCCATATCGATCTCTCCATCCTCGGCGCCATGCAGGTGGCCCAGAACGGCGATCTCGCCAACTGGATGATCCCGGGCAAGATGGTGAAGGGCATGGGCGGCGCGATGGATCTCGTCGCCGGCGTCAAGCGCGTCGTCGTCGTCATGGAGCACAGCGCCAAGGACGGCCCGAAGCTGCTCAAGCAGTGCACGCTCCCGCTCACCGGCGAACGCGTGGTCGACATGGTGGTCACCGATCTCGCCGTGTTCACGATCGACAAGCACGGCAATGACGGCATGGCCCTGATCGAGCTCGCCGACGGCGTCACGCTCGACGAGGTCAAGGCCAAGACCGAAGCCGAATTCCGGGTCGCGCTGAAGAATACCTAGGGCTTGATCCCCTCCCCGCAAGCGGAGGGGAGAGCGTCGTGCCGAGGCGAAAGCGGAGCAACTCATAGCGACGCTGTGGCCCCAGTTGAGAGCGGACTAACTCACGGCGACGCTGTGTCCCCGCAGACGGTCCGCTCCCCTCCCCGCAAGGGGGAGGGGAGTCCGCCGTTGCCGAGGCGAGAGCGGAGCAACTCATAGCGACGCTGTGGCCCCAGTTGAGAGCGGACTAACTCACGGCGACACTGCGTCCCCGCAGACGATCCGCTCCCCCCCACTGCGGGCCCAAGAGGGCGCCGCTACCAGCGTCGGCACAGCATCTCCGCTACCTTCACGGCCAGCCGGCACGCGGCATCGCGCGCCGGGCTTGCCGCGTGTGGCCCGGCGTCCACCAGCCGCTGGATCACGAGGCACGGCACGCTGCGGCTGAGACAGATCAGCCCCATCACATAGGCCACGCCGTCCATCCCCAATGCGCCGGGGAATGCCGCCGAGACGTCGGCCTCGGAGCCGTCGGTGTCGCGCGTGACGGTCATTCCTTCGAAGAATACGCCGATGTCGTCCAGCATGGCGTCCGCCGCCTCGTGCGCCAGACGGCAGAGCTCGGGATCGGCGGGAATGATCATGCCGCCGTCGCTGAGGTAGGGTGGGTCGGCAATGCTGAGGGCATCGCGCAGCTTGAGCTGTATCCGGAACGGCGCGACCGACGTGGCGATAACGAGGTCGCCGGGGCCTGCGCCAACGAAGCGGGGTCCGCGAGCGACATGCGGAAGCTTCGAGCCCAGCGCCTCGGCCCACCCCGGCATGATCAGCCATTTGGCGCCATGCTCCTCGATGGCCATGGCCGCCGCGCCGGCCACTTCGGTCATCGACCGTCCGAGGCATATGACGGCATGAAAGCAGCCGTGCCGGATGATCGCGCGGGTCGCGTTGCGCTGTTCGATGAGCGCGCCCGGACCCATGGCCTGAATGAGGGCTTCGATGTCCTCCGGCGTTTCCACGACGAAGCCGATCGTGTTGGCCTTGGCGTGCAGAAAGTTGAGCGCGTCGAGCATTGCATTGATGCTGGCCTTCTCACGGCCGTCGAGTTGTTGCCAAAGCGCTTCCAGCACGTCCAAGGACGCTTCGATGCCCGCACCGATCACGCCCTGGCCGAGCGGGCGCCCGGGAGTTTCGCAGCGGTAGAGTTCTTCCAGCGCCTGCAGCATCGTTCGGCGATCCTTCACCGCACAGGCGCCTTGCAGCACCCGGGCGAGGACCTGCGTGCGCTTGCCGAGGTCGAGCGGAACGGCCAGCCAGGCGAAATCGGCGAGTTCCGCGGCCTGCTCCGTGGCGGCCCGCTGGAATTCGCTGACGACCTGACCATAGTGCCAGCTGAGCTGCCAGGGCATGACCTGGCGGCCGCGATACCGGCCGCGCTCGATGCGCTCGAGCGATTGCCCCTGCAATTCGTTGCGCAGGTCGGGATCGACGCCGCCCGCGCGCGAATCCAGCAGGCGATAGGCGCGCGCCGCGATGGCCGGTCCGAACCATTCCTGATCGGGGGCGCCGACCGAAAGTCCGCTTGGCATGCGGATCTGAACGGTCCTGCGGAACTGATCGAGCTCGCGCTTGGCAACCCTCGCAGCGGTGGCCGAGATCGGCTGCACCTCGCACAGGCCATCGACCACGCTGGCCCAATCCCAGAAATCGTCGCCATAGAATGGAATACGATACTGGCGGCTCGCGACGATCCGTGCGCAGACCTCTTCGACGGCCGGTGCAACACGGCTGAGAATGTCGTGACGCGCAAGGGCTGCGTCGGTGAGGCATTGATGGACGATCCTCACCGCAGCCGCATTGGCGACGTGCCAATCCTTGGCGGCGAATTTCAGCGGAATCCGAAGATACTCGAGCGCATCGATGAGGCAGCGCCCGGCCAGGGCCCGTGGCGAATGATCGTCGAACCAGCTGGTGTTACCGATGCCATACCCATGCAGGTCGGACGTGAAGAAGACCGGCGGATGTCGAGGAACCACACTCGCCTCCTGGCCCGCTCATCGCGTCTCTCATTTCAATTGTGTAACGTTTGTAGCTCCATGATCGCAACCGAAAGTTGAGATTGCGTGACTGGAATTTGTGCCAGTGTCCGCGCACCGTCGCGCCCGGGCGTGTCCGCCCGGGCCGCGGCGGGATGAGGCCTCAGGTTCCCATCAAACTCCCGTTGCGCCGCGCAGCCGGCTGAGCCGCTGCGCCATGCTGCGACTCCAGCTTGGCTGCTCGCGCACCAGGCGGAAGCCGAGATTGGCGGGCGGCGTGCCGGAGGCGCAGCCGCCGGCTCGCGCATCGCGGATGAAGTCGGTCACATAGGCCCGGTGCGCGCCTTCGGCCAGACGAACCCCGCAATTGCTGACGGTCTTCGTCACCCGCCCGGCATCATCGTGTAGCTTCCGCGTGAAGCAGGTCGATGTCCATTCCCACACATTGCCGGCCATGTCGGCGAGGCCGTGTTCGTTGATCCCGAACGCGCCGAAGCTGCGAGTTCTGGCATCTTCAGGCAGCGCAGCTTCGCGTTCGTAGCGGGCGATCCAGCGTCGTGACGGATCGGCGTCGTCGACCGTGACGCTGTCGTCCTTGAAGCGGCTGCCGGCGGCGTGGGCCCATTCCGCATCCGTCGGCAGCCGATAGAGATCACCTGTCTTGTGCGAGAGCCACGCGGCGTAGGTGACGGCGTCATGCCAGCTGACCTGCACCGCCGGCCGGTCGATGGCGATCGACACGTCACGATCCAGCGCCCGGCAGCGACGCTCCTCGACACAGGCCTGATAGTCGGCGGCGCTGACCTGGTTGGTCATGATCGTCAAGGGATGAGCGAAGCGGATCGCCGTGAGCGGCGCCTCGGCCGGACGGCCGTTGCGCAGGTGGTCTCCGGAATCGCGATAGCCGATGGTCGCGGGCGCGATCTCGGTCAATGCCGGACCGTCGAAGCCGGGCGTTGCGGCATCGTTCAGGCCGGTGAGCAGGGGAGCCATCGCGGTCGGACCGGCGAGGCCGACGATGCAGGCGAGAGCGAGCTTGAGCTTGAAAGCGAGCAGCATGGCAGCACATCGGAGAGTGAGGGGGCCGGAGCGGCCGGCCCCCTCGGTTGATCAGTTGGTCGAACCGGTCGGAATGTCCGCCGGAGCCTTCACCTGCATCATCAGGTCGTCGTTCCACTTGCCTTCGACCTTGAAATGAGCGGTGGCGCCGAGATTGGCCGCCTCGATCAGATTGTGGGTGACGTAAGCGTAGATGCCCGGCTGCAGGAATTTGTAGAGCGCGGCGCCGGCAGAGCCGCCGCGGATGAACCAGGTCTCGAGCCCGGTCTCTGGCGCGTTGGAGAACTTGCCGGTCTCCCAGACATAGTCGCCATGGCCGCCGATCAGGTGCGGGCGGCTGTCGCGGTTGGCCTGCGAATGCACGATCAGCACGTTCTCGCCGACATTCGCGGTGAGCGCATTCTTGCCGGTGAGCGCGCCGGCCTTGCCGTTGAACACCACGTGGGTCGGCGTGAGCTTGCGCATCACCTCCTCGGTGTCGGAATAGGCTTCGCCGGGCGAGTCGTAGGACTTGAAATTGCCCTTCTCGTCGCGCGGGACATACAGGTCCTGCTCGCCGATGTAGTAGACGCGGTCGTAGCGCAGGGCGTGGCCGCGGCCGTCGTTCAGGCCGTCGCGCGGCAGCACCATCACGGCGCCGTTCATGCCGGATACGACATGCCACGGGATCATCGGGCCGCCCGGGGCGCAGTGATAGACGAAGACGCCGGTGCGAGTCGCCTTCCAGCGCAGCACGACCTGCTCGCCGGGGTTGACCAGCGTCAGCGCGCCGCCGCCAAGGGCGCCCGTTGCCGAGTGGAAATCGATGTTGTGCGGCATGGTGTTGGTCGCCGGATTCACCAGCGTCACCTCGACGTAGTCGCCTTCGTGGACCACCATCAGCGGACCCGGCATCGAGCCGTTGAAGGTCATGGCCTGGAAGGTGGTGCCCTTCTCGTCGATCACCATCTTCTTCTCCTGGATCACGAGCTTGAACTCCATGATCTTCGGCCCCTGCTTGGTGGCCTGCTCGTGCACATGCACGAACGGCGGGGCCACCAGATCGACCTTCTGGCGCGGCAGCTTGAGGTCGTCGGCAACAGCGGGAGCCGCAAGCATCATCGCGGCGATGGCTGCACTGAGCAGGGCGGTGCGGCGGGTCAACATGGATCGCTCCTTCGTTTGGACCTGTTGTTTAGCCGCGATCAGCATGCGCCCGTGGGAACCGAGCTTGTTTGTGCTGCAACAAGCAACTTAGCAATTGCGGGAGTGTGAGGGCGAGCTTGTGCTCGGCGCGCAGCAACGCGCCCGCAATTGATTTGCAAGCGCGTACGGAGGGCGCGTCCAACTACCGAGTCAGCAAGTGCGGGACTACACGCTGGTCATCACGTGTGAGGTCCGAGACGGGTACGACGCTGTCTCCACGTCGTCATGCCCGGGCTTGTCCCGCCTGCGCGGCCGAAGCCGCTTCGGTGCGGCGAAGGCCCGGGCATCCACGTCCTTCCGAGTGCGCCGATCGACGTGGATGGCCGGGACAAGCCCGGCCATGACGCGGAGGGAGTTGGGCTCAAACGGAGTTTGCCGGATGTGGTCGAGCTCGGCCGTGCCTCAGCTCAGCCAGCGCACCGCCAGCAGCACCACGAAGGCGATCGCGGCGGCGATGCAGAACACGGTCGTCAGGAACATCGCGATGTTGCCGGCCAGACCGGTCGGCCCGGAGTCCTCGTGAAACGAATCGAAGCCGTCGGACTGGGGGATATGGCCGCGGACACCGGCAATGAACGCAAACGAGCGGATGAGCAGGTGCAGAGCTTCCATTGCGGATTCCTCGAATCGTCGATGACTCAAGGATGGTGCGAAATAGGCCGGCGACTTTGACCAAGCGCAAAGTCGGGGGCGAAAGCCGGAGTTCTACTGGCAAAATTGACGGGGGCATGTGCCGGCCGCGCGCTTTGAGGAAGCTCAAGGCCGTCGCCCTGGCCTCGTGTCAAATGCGTCCAAACCCCAGGTGGACAGGCGGGACATGAGACCAGACCTTGCAGCATGCTACGGGCAGGAGCGCCTGCCGCGCTACACCAGCTATCCCACGGCGCCGCATTTCTCGGCCGCGGTTGGCGCCTCGACCTATGCGGAGTGGCTGCGCGCGATCCCGGCCAGCGCAACGGCATCGCTGTACCTGCATGTCCCGTTCTGCCGCTCGATGTGCTGGTACTGCGGCTGCAACACCATGGTCGCCAAGCGCGACGAGCCGATCGCGGTGTATGAATCGGCGTTGCGCTGCGAGATCGACATGGTGGCCCGCCAGATCGGCCGGCGGCTTCCGGTCGGCCATATCCATTTCGGCGGCGGCACGCCCACCATCATGGCGCCGGACTCCTTCGTCGACCTCGTCGGCTCGCTGCGCCATTCGTTCTTCGTGCAGCCTTCGGCCGAGATCGCCATCGAGATCGATCCGCGCACGCTGACGCCGGCGATGATCCGCGCATTGGGGCTGAGCGGCGTCAACCGGGCGAGCCTGGGGGTGCAGAGCTTCGATCCGCGCGTGCAGCAGGCCATCAACCGGGTGCAGAGCTTCGAGCAGACCGCCGCCGCCACCAACGGTCTGCGCCAGGCGGGCGTTGCCGGCGTCAACTTCGACCTGATCTACGGGCTGCCCTACCAGACCGTGGCGTCGTGCCTCGACACCGTCCGCCGCGCCATCGAGCTGCGTCCCGACAGGCTGTCGGTGTTCGGCTATGCGCATGTGCCGTCGTTCAAGACGCACCAGCGCAAGATTGCTGATAACTCGTTGCCGGACAGTCTGGAGCGTTACGATCAGTCCTGCGCGATCGCCGATGCGCTGAAGGACGCCGGCTACGTCCAGATCGGGCTCGACCATTTCGCCCTGCCGGATGACACGATGACCATCGCCTTCCGCGAAGGCCGGCTGCACCGAAATTTCCAGGGCTACACCACCGACGCCAACGATCTCCTGCTCGGCTTCGGCGCCTCGGCGATCGGCCAGCTGCCGCAGGGCTACGTACAGAACGCGCCGCAGGTGCGCGCCTATGAGGAGAAGATCGCCTCCGGCGGCCTCGCCACCGTCAAGGGCTATGGCCTGACCGACGACGACCGGCTGCGGGCTGACATCATCGAGCGGATCATGTGCGACTACGGCGTCGACCTCGATGTCATCTGCACCCGCCACGGCACCGAGACGGATGACATGCTGCGCTCGGCGCCGCGGCTGCAGTCCCTGATCTCGGACGGCGTGGTCGAACTGAACGGCAGCGCGCTCGCCGTCACCGAACATTCGCGGTTCCTGGTCCGCAGCGTCGCCGCCGCCTTCGATGCCCATCTCGACGCGTCGAAGCAGCTGCACAGCCGCGCGGTGTAAGGCGGACCGGTCGCATACGAATACAATGTGTAGCAGGCAGCGCGCCGTTCCAACGTCCTTCGAGACGCCCGCCTGCGGCGGGCTCCTCAGGACGAGGGCGGATTTCGCGGAGAGCTATTGACCCTCATGGTGAGGAGCGTCGCTCTTGCGACGCGTCTCGAACCATGAGGCCTCAGACGGCGCGTAACAAGAAGCGATTGCCTTGGGGTCCAAACAGAATCACGTTGCGGCACGGTGCTTGTGCCGCGACAAAGACGATCACAGGTCCGCCGGCTACCATTCACTTTCGAATGGAGGCCCGCATGTCCATCTCATTTGACGAACTGGTCGACGACGTCATGCGGCGCAGGCCGGAGACGATCCGCGTCTTCCTTGCGTTCCAGATGCGCTGCGTCGGCTGTCCGATCGCCTGCTTCCACAATGTCGCCGATGCCTGCCGTGAGCACGGCGTGGATCCCGATGCGTTTCTCGGCGCGCTCTGCGCCTGCACCTGATCAGGCGCGAGAGGACGAGTTCTCCGCGCTCTGCTCCGCCAGCAGCACGATCTTGTGCGGCTCGCGCAGGATGATCTTCTGGCGTCCGCTCTCGACCAGGCCCTGCTGCTCCCAGCCCGACAGAATGCGGCTCACCGTGTGCAGCGTCGTTCCGGTCATCTGCGCGATGTCCTGGCGGCTGATCGGGAAGTCGATCTGCACGCCGTGATCGAGCTTGCGGCCGGCCTGGTTGGCGAGCCGCAGCAAAGCATGTGCGATGCGCTGCTCGACCTGCTGCGTCGACATCTCGATGACGCGGGCGTGGGTTTCCTGCAGCCGCTGGCCGACCGTCTGCAGCGTATTGGCCGCCAATGACGGGAACCGCGCCACCAGCCGCGGCCAGGCGGCGGACGGCCACGCCAGCATGATGCTGTCGTCCACGGCGGTCGCCGTTGCCGGATAATGCTGCAGCCCGATCGCCGGCGCGACGCCGAAAGTGTCGCCCGGCACGACGTAGCGCACCACGATCTGATCGCCGGTCGGCGTCGTCTTGCTGGCGCGGACATGGCCGTGCAGCAGCAGGAAGAACGAGGTCGCGTCTGCGCCCTGTTCGAACACCGCGCCGTTGCGCGCCACGCGCATCGAGCGTGCCTCGCGCAGCACGTCGGTGAGATCCTCGGCCGACAGGCCCGCGAACAGCGGCAGATGCGCGACCAGCGAGCGGTCGATGGAAGCCATGAGGGTCTCCGGCGGGCATGGCGAAAGGGCGCCGCTGCTTAGCACGGTTTTGCGATCGGCCGGAAGTTTGTGCTGGCGCAACCCACCGCGAATGGCTGGCAACTACATCTGAGACGCAGCGCCGCGCGCGCGGTTCCGTCATGAGATCGAAGCGAGCAAGCCCATGGCCATTCCCCGCAACTATCAAGGCTGGACCGTTCTCGCCAACGGGTTCCGCCCGTTCTTCCTGCTCGGCGCGATCCAGGCCGCGCTGGCGATCCTGATCTGGCTTCCGGTCTATTATGGCGAGCTGAAGCTGAACTCGACCTTCGCCCCGCGTGACTGGCACGTGCACGAGATGCTCTACGGCTACCTGCCGGCGATCGTCACCGGCTTCCTGTTCACGGCGATCCCGAACTGGACCGGACGCCTGCCGATCCGCGGACTGCCGCTGCTCACGCTCGTCCTCGTGTGGATGGCCGGGCGGCTGGCGGTGACGCTCGCTGCGCCGGCGCCCTGGTGGGCGGTGCTCGCGATCGATGCGAGCTTCCTGCTGCTCGTCGTGCTCGCCGCCGCGCGGGAGATCGTGGCCGGGCGCAATTGGCGCAATCTACCCGTCGTCGCGATCGTCGGCATCCTCTGCGTCGGCAACATCGCATTCCACATCGAGGCGCATGTCAGCGGCGCGGCCGATGTCGCGATCCGCATCGGCGTCGCCGTGATCGTGCTGCTGCTGGCGCTGATCGGCGGCCGCATCACGCCGAGCTTCACCCGCAACTGGCTGGTCAAGCACAATCCCGGCCGGCTGCCGGTGCCGTTCGGCAAGTTCGACATGGTCGTCGTGCTGTTCAGCGCGCTCAGCCTGCTCGGCTGGATCGTCGCGCCGGAGGGCCGCGCGACCGCGCTGGCGCTGGCTCTGGCAGGTCTGCTGCATACAGCGAGGCTCGCGCGCTGGGCTGGCGACCGCACCTTGCGCGAACGGCTGCTGGTGATCCTGCATGTCGGCTACGCCTTCGTGCCGCTGGGCTTTTTCGCCAGCGCGGCGGCGAGCGCGGGATGGTTGCTGCCGAGCGCCGGCCTGCATGCCTGGATGGTCGGCGCGGCCGGCGTGATGACCTTGGCGGTGATGACGCGCGCCACGCTCGGTCACACCGGCCATGCGCTGACGGCCGCGCCGGCGACGCAGGCGATCTATCTCGGCATCATTCTCGCAGCGATTGCGCGGGTCTGCGCGGTGCTGCAGCCTGCTCATGCCGAGCTGCTGCTGCATGTCGCGGCGTTCGCGTGGGTCACAGCCTTCGCAGGCTTTGCCCTCGCCTTCGGCCCGCTGCTGCTCGGCCTCAAGCGCCGGGCACTCGCGGTGCGCGCGGAGAGATCGGCTCAGCCGGCGCTCTGATTGCGCGCCATCGCGCGCGGGAACACCACCTCGATCATGGTGCCGGATTTCGGCGCCGCCTTGATGTGGAACTGCGCGCGATTGGCCTCGACCAGCGCCTTGGTCAGCGACAGGCTGAGACCCGCGCCGTCGGAACTGTGCTCTGCGGCGCCGGCGGCGCGGAACGGTTCGAGCGCCGCGGCGACCTCCTGGTCGTTGAGGCCCTGTCCGGTGTCGCGGACGCGCAGCACGACCTCGCCGAAATCCGACAGTGCCGTCGACACGATGACCTGGCCGCCGGGATTGGCGAGCGAGATCGAGGCGGACATCAGGTTCATGGCGATCTGGCGCAGCGCGCGCGCATCGGCGATCACCGGCGGCAGCATCTGCGACAGCGAGGTACGGATGATGATGCGGGCGCGATTGGCCTGCGGCTGCATCACGCCGACGCAGCTCTCGACCAGCTCGTTGAGGTTCTGGCTGGAGAAGGCGAGCTCGAGCTTGCCGGTCTCGATCCGCGACAGCTCCATCAGATCGTCGATCAGCGACACCACGCGCTCGCCGGAGGCGCGGATGTCCTTCATGTATTCGGCATAGCGGGTGTTGCCGATGGTGCCGAAGCGCTCGCCGATCATGACCTCGGCGAAGCCGATGATCGCATTCAGGGGCGCGCGCACCTCGTGGCTGATCCGCGCCAGCATGTCGGCCTTGGCGTTGGCGGCGCGGTCGGCGACGCGGCGCGCCTGCGACAGCTCGCTCTCGCCCCGGCGCGCCTGCGACAGGTCGCGGAATACGGCAAAGAAGTTCGGCCCATCCGCGCGTGTCCGGCCGATCGTCATCGACAGCGGAATCGCGCCGCCCTGGGCGAGCTTGGCCGTCACTTCGCGGCTCTGGTCGAGCAGCCCCGACTGGGCTGCTGCCTGTTGCACGCTGTCGAGATCGTCCAGCACGAGGCGGGCGCTCTCCGGCGCGAACAGCTCGATCAGGTTGCGCCGGACCAGCGCCGCGCCGTCATAGCCGAACAGCGCTTCGGCGCTGCGGTTGCAGGCGTGAATGTTGCCGCCGGCATCGAACATCAGGACGCCCTCGGACGTGACGTCGAGAATCACCGCCAGATCCTCGGCATCCGCATGGCCCGCAGCCGGCGGCGCAACGACCAGCGGAGCCGGTGCAAGCGGAGCAGGCGCCGGCGCCGCCGCGGTTTCCACAGCGGGAGGAAGGGCCGCTGCCGGGCCTGGCGGCGGCGCGAAGATCAGCGCATGTGCGGTGTCGCCATCCCAGGTGATCGTGAACAGCCGCGCCTCGGCCTTGATCTCCTCGCTGGAGGAGCCGTCGGCCGCGGAGATCGTCACCGGCGTGCCGGCTTCCGACTTGTTGGATGATGACGACACGCCGGGCTCGACATACAGCGCATCCAGCCCGCCGGCCTGTTCCAGCGCAGCGAGATCGGCATAGCCCATCTGCTTGAAGAATGCCGGGTTGCCGTAGAGCAGCCGGTCGAGCCGGTAGATCAGCATGCCCGTCGGCAGCAAATCGAGCAGGATGCGGTCGCGCTGGCTGTCGCCTTGCGCCGGCGGCGCTTCCGGAGAGAGCCACTCGGTCTGCAATTCGGTGCCGTGCGCGTAGGCCGCCTCGGCCGCGCCCGGCGCCTCCGGGGAGGATGGCGGCACGAACGGATCGCTCACGCGCGCGCCCGCATCGGACGGTGCGATGGCGGCTTCCGCCGGCGCGGTGCGCGCGTCGCCTTCGAGCCGGGCCGACAGCTGTCGCGCGAGTTCATGAAACGCATTGTTCTCCACCGGCGTCAGCGCCGGATGCTTTGCCTCGCCGACGGCGCGGAACGGCACCACATTGCCCGTCGTTTCCAGGCCGATCCCATCGATGTGGGGCCTGTCGGCCGCAATGGAAGCGTCGCGCGTGGCGTGGGTGAGATTGTCCGGACGGGGCGGCGCATCTGCGGCCGGCGGATGGTCGGATTCGACAACATCCGCGGCGTCGGGATCATCCGATCCGTTGCGGCGCAGCGCCTCCAACCGGTCCAGCGCGTCGAGATCGCGGCAGACGCCGAAGCCCCGATAGCCGGCAAAGATCTTGTCGGCGGTCATGAAGACGGGCAGGCCGGACATCTCGATCGCGAGCCGCTCGCCGCCATCGGCAGGCCAGGTCACGACGATGCCGCTCCAGGTCTCCCGCGTCTCGAGGGCGGCGCTCAGCCGTCCCTCCGGATCGAGGCCCAGCGCCGCGGCAAGATCATGCCACGGACGGTCGAGCTGGGCGGCGCTATCAGGCCCGATCAGGCGGATGAAGGGATCGGAGCCGATCGAAAAGCGTCCCTCCGCATCGATCTGCCACGACAGGCGCAACGGATGGCGCCGCCCGCCGCCCGGTGCCATGTCCGTGCCGGCCTGCTCATGTGCCGGCTCCGCATCAGCCTGCACCACTGGCGAAAGCTGCATGGTCGCGGTCTCAGTGATCTCCTGCGCGTGTGAGGCTGATGCTTCCTGGGCTGCGGAGACCGGCGAATGGATGTCGGGCGTCGTCTGCGATTCCGGCGCGAGCGGCTCGAACAGATCGGCTGCCGCGGGATCGTCGATCAGCAGGAATTCCGCCGGCGCTTCGTTGGACAGCGCAGGGGCTTCGTAGTCGGTGTCGCGTTCGGTCATTGCATCCATCGAAGCAGGAGGCGGAGGTTCGGCCGCGTCCTCGGGGGCAATCGGCTCGGGAGCACTCGTGTCAGAGGCGCTCGTATCAGCGGCATGCGTTTCGAAAGCGGGGGCTGCCGGCGCTTCATCCGCTTGTGCCGCACTCAATGTTTCGATCTCATCGGCGACGGCCGGCAGCGGCGCCGCCACGAGGCCGATCTGGTTGCCGCTGCCGATGCGGCAGAGCACGGCGCAGTTCGCTCCGAACGTCACCTCGGCGACGCCGTCGGCCAGCGCCGCGAGGCGCGGCGCCGCATAGCTGGGCTCGCTCAGATCGTGGATGCCGAACTGCTGGCGCCCGGCCGGGCTGATGCCGGCGAACTGGCCGTCCTGGGTGAAGGCGATCAGCGCGTGACCGCTGGTTTCCACCAGCCGCCTCAGGCGTTCGGGAAACGGGACGTTGCGCCCGGCATTGTCCGTGCTGGTGATCAGCACGGCGCGCGTGCCGTCCGCTAAATCGAGCCTGGCGCAGCCGCAGGTCGCGAGCGTCCCGAGCGGCGCGCCGAAGCCGCGCAGGCGCTCGAGCCGGAGCGTGCCGTTCTCCGGCAGCCGCCGCGCCAGTTGGGCGATCTGGCGGCGATGCGAATCGGCCGGGCCGAATGTCTTCGCGACCAGGGCCGGCGCGTTGGCCGCGCCGAGCGCCCGCGCGCCGATCGCATTGGCCCACAGCACGCGGCTGCCGTCGGCGGCCCACAGCCACGCCGGCAGCGCGCCAGCGGCATGAATGGCCAGCCGTGGATCGCTGAGGGCCTGCAATTCGAGATCGGCGTGGGTCATGGGCGGCGAGGACGAATGGCTCTTCGACTTTGATCTGCGGCCGGAACTGGCAGCGTTAAGAATTCGTTACTATCGCGCGTTTTGAGGGCCGAGGTCCACGGCCCGGCCAGCGGGCCGTCCTGCTAAAGCTTGGATAACCTTAATGTGTTCCTCCGCCGCGCCCGGGCGCGGCTCGAGGCGGACATGAGATTCCGGGCGTTGCAATTGCGGCGCGGGCGGTCACGATGAAAGTGGACCGGACGGGACGTGCGGATCGGCTCCGGCCCGTGCCGGCGCGCCGCAAGCCAATTTGGGCACCGGGAGGAGAGACACATGACGGACGACGGACGCAAATTCGAAATTCCGAAGGACATGCGGGCCATGGCCGAGGCCGGCTTCGACCAGGCCAGGCAGACCTTCGAGAAGTTCCTGGCCGGGGCGGAAGCGACTGCGGGCTCCCTTGAGGAGCGCGGCGCCACGGTGCGCGCGGGCGCCAAGGACATCGGCGCCAAGGTGCTGTCCTACGCCGAGAAGAACGTGCAGACCTCGCTCGACTACGCCCAGTCGCTGGTCCACGCGAAGGATCTGCCCGAGGTGCTCAAGCTGCACAGCGACTATATCCAGGGGCAGATGCGATCGCTGGCCGAACAGGCGAGCGAGATGGGTCAGGCGATTCAGAAGGCGGCGATCGAGGCGACCAAGCCCAAGGCCTGACGTCGCTTGAGAGCGGGGCCTGAGCAACCTGTTGTGCACGCGGGGATTGAGCGCAGTTCCAGGCGATCAGGACGCCCGCGACAAAGAGTTCCAGTTATCGGAAATAGTCGTTGCGTTGCACAAATTCGACACGATATAGCTCTACGCGAGGTTGTTACCTCCCAGGGGCGGTTCCTCTGCGTGATCCGAAGTGACGTCTCGTTGCCGGGACGATTGAGCCTTTAATGTTCCCAAGGATGCATGCCATGACCAATGCCACCGATCCTTTCTCCGCGTCCGTCATTCCCTTCGAAGTTCCCGAGCAGGTTCGGGCGCTCGCCGAGAAGGGCGTGTCGCAGGCCCGCGAGAACTACGCCAAGTTCAAGGACGCGGCCGAGACCCACAATTCGGCCATCGAGGCCTTCTTCGCCAACGCCAGCAAGGGTGCCGGCGCCTATTCGTCCAAGGTGATGGAGTTCACCAAGGCCAACACCACGGCGTCGCTCGATTTCGCCCAGGAGCTCTTCAGCGTGAAGTCGCCGTCGGAGGCGATGGAGCTGTGGGCCGGCTTCGCCCGCAAGCAGTTCGAGGCCTTCACCGCCCAGGCCAAGGAGCTCGGCGAGCTCGGCCAGAAGGTCGCCACCGAAACGGTCGAGCCGATCAAGGAAAGCGCCACCAAGCTGTTCAAGCCGGCGGCCTGAATCACCGCTTGAGCCCCGCTCGGCGCCCCGAGGCGCCAGCGGACGGCCGCGAATCCCGAGCCCGGCGCGTCCTGCGTCCGGGCTCGATCCTTTTCGAGCCCGCATTCTGGGCAGTCGCCAAAACCGCACACAATGGCGGCAAAAAACGCCGGGGAGGCGGGCGACTTTATCCGTTCTCGGACTTGCCAAATCCCCCCGTTGCACCTAGTTTCCGGCCCGTTCGGGCGCCCCCTCTCGCGGGGCCATCCCCGTTGCGGATGCAGTTGTAGCTCAGTTGGTTAGAGCGCCTGTCTGTGGAACAGGAGGTCGGTGGTTCGAGCCCACCCAACTGTACCAAAATCCAGCCATATCGATCCTATGCCTGACTACCTGCTAGGCGCGTCCGATCTCACGGGGCAACAAGCGTCGGGACCGCCGATTAGCTCCGCGGCCGGCGCAGCAGCGAATGCACGCCAAGCGATCTTGATGCCTGAGGACGCGTGATGGATGCGAAGTCAGCCGCAGCATTCCAGGAGCATGTCGAGCGGTCCATCGAGCAATTGTCGCTCGCTCTCACGGTTGCCGAAGAAGCTTGTGACGACGAAGAATGTCTCAGGCTGAAAGGGATGATCGGCGATGTCATCGCCCGGCTGGACGCCATGCTCCAGCCGTAGGGCGGATTTGCGCCAACGTAATCCGCCATCTTCGTTGCGGATTGGCGCGATTGTGGCGCAGCAGGCGGAACACGCTGCAGGTCGTAGTGGCCAAGGTCTCACGGCGAAGCCGGTCGGCTCCCCTCCCCCTTGCGGGATCCTTCGCTCCGCGCTTCACAACTCATAGCGGAATTCGGGGACCCCCACCCCCGACCCCTCCCCGCAAGGGGGAGGGGAGCGGACCGTCTGCGGGGACACAGTATCGCCGTGAGTTGCTCCGCTCTCGCCTCAGCAACGGTGAACTCCCCTCCCCCTTGCGGGGAGGAGTTGGGGGTGGGGGTCCGAGTGATGAACTTGCTGGGGAGCGCTGCGATGTTTCGTTTCGGGCGGCGCTTCGCAAGCGATGAAGCCAGGTCACTCGAGCTGCACGCTGGTGCGCCGGCGGTGAGACGACGCCGTTCGCCTTGTTCTTGGCTTATCGAGGGCGCGGGATTCGTGGACCCCCACCGCCGACCCCTTCCCACAAGGGGGAGGGGAGTTGGCAGCCGGGCCGATCCTCCGAACAATTCCGTTCGCCACCGGCAGCCTCGATCTAGCCGACCCGAGATCAATCACGTGTTGGATCGCCGAGTATTTCTCCGCTGTTCTGAATGCGCGGGCGACTACTCCGTCGACGCCGGTACAGCATGTTTCTGACCACTTGGAGGCTTGCAGAGATCCCGGTGCAGAAAAGGCAACGTATGCTGGAATGATCAAGTCGCAATTCACGGCCGGGAGGGACATTCGGGCCTCCTTGTGCCAGTATGCCGATCTACGCAAAAGCCCGACTGGAGCGAACGTGCCGACGTATTTTCCAATCGATGCGGGCGTGAGCTTCGCGTGCGATGACAGCGATCTTCTCGCGGTCAATTGGCAGCGGGATCGTCTTTCGGCAGATTTCATTCTGCCGGGCATGGAGAAACGCGTGCTCCGTGTCCACTTCGATGACGCCACCATCGTCCGCCTCCTCGACGAATTTCCGCTCAGTACTGAGCAGGACACAAAACCTGAAGGCCTGGTCTCACGCCACTTCGCCTACCGTGTCGAGGGCGCGGTGTTTGCGGAGATGCAATCGGAGGCTTGGAAGTTGAACTTTCATCCTGCCAGCCACTATCGCTTCATCACGGGATGGGGATGCATGGACGTCCTCTGCAAGGCTTCGCCTTACTTTGAAATCGTTGATCGCGACCAATGATAGATTTCCGCATTGGGTGAGAGGCAGTTTGCGGCTAGAGGCGCCTGCATCCGCTTCAACCCGTAGTGCGAGCAAGCATCTCGAAGTTGGATCAAGGCTATTCAACGAACGGACGGTAGGCTCCCTCGCCCCGCTTGCGGGGAGAGGGTTGGGGGCTCTCTCCATGCGCACCAGACTCGGCGAGAGTCCCCTCCAACGGATTGCATCTGACGATGCAATCTGACCTCTCAGCGCGAGCGAAGCTCGTCGCGCCTCCGCAAGCGGCGAGGTGAGGTCCCATCGTAGCTAATACATGTGCTCAGGTGAGGTTCAAGCTGGGGAGCCGTCATGCATCCTCCTTGGTAGAAGGCCGCCATGCGAATTCCAGACATCCCGGCTCTTACTAACCGGGTATGTCGCTCCAAGTCATCAAGCAACTACGCATCAGCGAATTGAATCGTGGGCCGTTCTAAGTCCATGATCTCCTCGTGTAAGAGCCCGGTAACGGCGAAGATTCGACGTTGCCTTCGTTTCCGATTTGCAGAAAAAATCCTTGACGTTACCCCCAAATCAGTGGTCTTATCCGCGTATCCCGTCCCAAGCGAAGGGGCGTACGCGCGGTCGTCACGATACGTGGGGCGGGGATGCGGTGGCCGTGGTGGATCAGGCGCTGATGCGCGACGACTGATCGATTGCGGGCGATGAAGTCGTGTGGTCCTGGCCTCTCGTCGCTGAGGTCAAGTCGACGTGTTGCTTGACGGCACGCGCTGATGATGGGGGCAAGAACGCCGATCCCCAGGGAGATCACGTATAATTCGCAAGCCCATCGCGCAGGGAATGCCGGATGTTCGGCTGAACCTGTGGTGACTGCCGCCTGCTTATTCTTCTGCAGGCGGGCCATGGGTGAGGCCTTCACCCGGCATTCCCTGCGCCCTCGCGTTGAGCGGGGGCCGTCGACGAAAAACTCGGGCGGATGGCGCCGCGAGCCGCGAGCGCGTGTCCGCGCTGCAGGTGAAGGTGTGATGAACTGATGGTGTCTCGACCGGTTTGCGTCCCCTGCCGTCACACATCGGCCGGAGGAGCAGCAGCATCGAGGACGCGCTGGAGATCAATCCTTCAGCGGTCCAACCGGGCGTCGCCGGTTCGGCGTCAGGGGCGTGAAGCCGCACGCGCGCGGCTTGCGAATCCGTGGGTGTTGCAACTAGTGTCGCTGAACCGGAGGAGGGCACGATGAGGGGCGTCCTGTTGGCACTGCTGGGAGCGGCGCTGCCGGTCCTGACGATGGTTCCAGTTTCCGCGTATGCGTATACCGCCGAGCAGGAGCAGGCGTGCACGGGCGACGCCTTCCGGCTGTGTAGTTCCGACATTCCCGATGTCGATCGTGTCACCGCTTGCATGGTCCGGCGCAAGGCCGAACTGTCGCCGCCGTGTCGCGCCCAGTTCGGTCCGCCGCCGCGGCAGGCGGCATCGCGCGCCGACAAGCCGATGAGTATTCGCCCGGCGGCAACCAGGAAGCCGGTCAATGCGCGCGCGGGCAAGACGAAGAAGTCGCGGCCGGATGAAACCTGACGCGCCGATGCGCACCACGCCGTGCAGCTTCAGCATGCAAGCACACGCGGTGAACACCGGATGTTGCCGGAGAAAGCGACATCATCGGCTGCATTTTCTGCTGACGGTGTGACTCAAAAACCAATCCGTTTCAGCAATCAGGAGTTACGCCATATCAAACGCTAAATTTATCTTCCGCGAATCAGTCCGCTGATTCATTTTCGCCGCCGGGGTCAATCTGGAGGCCAAGGTATGAACGTTATTGTTTTCGCATCGCGTAAGGGCGGTTCAGGCAAGAGCACCCTGGCCGCTCATCTCGCTGCGCAGATCAAGGCGAGCAAGTCCTGTCTGCTCATCGATGCCGACCCCCAGGGGTCGCTGACGCTCTGGCACAAGCTGCGCGGCACCAACGAGCCGCCGATCAAGACCGCCGTGAACTCGGTGAGCGCGATCGTCTCCGCCGCCCGCCGCGACGGTGTCGAGTGGGTGCTGATCGATACGCCGCCGACCATCTCGGCCGTGGTCGAGGATGCGATCAAGAACGCGACCATGGTGATTATCCCGGCGCGTCCGGGCGTGTTCGACGTCAACGCGGTGCAGGAGACGATCCAGACCTGCCGCGCCGCGCGCAAGCCCTATGCGGTCGTGCTCAACGGCGCGCCGGCGCGCCGCGACGATGCCGAGAGCCCGATCGTGACGATCGCCCGCGAGGCGCTCGCCAAGTTCAAGGCGCCGGTGTGGGGAGGCCAGATCACCAACCGCGCCGATCTGCTGATGGCGCTGGGACAGGGCGAAGGCGTGCGCGAATATTATGCCGAAGGCCGCGCGGCGGCCGAGATCGCCCGCCTGTGGGCTGCGATCGAGCGCTCGGTGAAGGCGATCCGCGGCACGGTGTCGGCCAACGGCGCGATGCACAAGCAGGCGGCGTGATCGGGACACGGGAGTTGAACGCGCGGGGGACCGCGCGTTTTGGCAGCGAGATCAGGCGACCATCAGCAGATAGAACGCGATCGCCGGCGTGAGCGTCAGGATCACCGACCAGATCCCGATCGCCCAGAGAATGTCTTCGGTGCTGAATCCCTGACGCTCAGGGAATGGATGATCCTGAAAAGCCACAACGCCCCCGCGCTCGTTTTGAGGTTTTCAACATCGATAGCGGATCATCTTTAAACATCGCGTTTCGGACTAGGCCGCATTTGCCGACCTTTGTTAGCTCCGATTAACCACCGCCGCGCCGCCGCTCGATCTCCTGGTCGAGCCGGGCCGCGAGCGCGGCGCCGACCTCGACCATCGGCAGCCGCACCTCGGGGCTGGCGATCAGTCCGGTGCGCGCCAGCCAGTACTTGGCCGGAGCGGGGCTCGGCTCGGTGAACAGCAGCCGCGTGAGATCCTCGACCTCAGCCCAGGAGGTCGCGGCGGCCTCGGTCTCACCGGCCTTCACGCGGCGCAGGATGGCGGCGAAGGTCGCGGTCTCAAGATGCGCCGACAGCAGGATCGCGCCGTCGGCGCCGGCCTGCAACGCGTCGAAGCTCTGGGCGTCCTCGCCCGTGAGGATCCGGAAGTCCGGCGGCCGGCGTGCGATCAGCTCGCGCGTCTGCATCCGGTTGGCGCAGCAATCCTTGAGGCCCGCGATGGCGGGATGCGCCGCGAGTTGCAGCAAGGTCTCGTTGTCGAGCCCGACGGCGGATCGATACGGAATGTTGTAGAGCACGATCGGATGGGCGGTCCGATCGGCCAGCGCCGTGAAATGCGCCAGCAGCCCGCGCTGCGAGGGACGGACATAGGGCGGGCTGGAGATCAGATAGAAGTCGATGGGCCATGATGCGGTTCGATCGAGCGCCTCGATCAGATCGGACGTCGCGACGCCGCCGAGGCCGAGACAGATCGGGAGGGGACGTCCGATGCCGTCGCATTCCGCGCGGACCACCTTGACGAGGCGGGCGCGCTCGTCCCACGACAGCGACAATCCCTCGCCGGAGGTCGCGCCGAGCACCAGGCCGTCGATCGGCTTGGCCGCGTAGTGGCGGACCAGATGCCGCAGCGAGGCTTCGTCGAGTGCGCCGTCCCGGAACGGCGTGATCAGGGGAAGCCAGAGGCCATGAAGATGTGTGCTGGATATCGTCATGATCGTCTCTCAATGCTGGATGGCCGGAGACGGGACATGAAAAAACCCCGTCCTTGCGGCGGGGCCTGGTGATGCGGCGTCTGCTCGAACGAGAGTCTAGCGCGCGCGTCCACACGTCCCCGGAAGGGGAGCTTTTTTCGACGACAGTGCAATGCGCGAAATCGTGGACATGAGATCTAGATGCGCCGTGCACGACGCGCTGTCAACGACGTGAGCTCAGACGACGGCACAAAAAAATAGCCGGGCCCAAATGAGCCCGGCTGGAGGTTTTGGCCAATGAGGCCGACACAATCACCTTCCAAGAGGGATTCCCGAGCGCTCACGCCACTGGAGGAGGGGGACAATGCGCAGCGCCAACGCTCAGTACTCAAGCAGTATGATCCTTCATGCGGCCCTGCAGCAACTAGGCAGGCCGCATGTCAGACATGCACAATCTCAAGCCGGCCAGCGCTGCGCTTTGCTCACGACAAAGTCACGGAACACTTGCACGCGTGCGACCGTCTTCAATTCCTCGGGATAGACGAAGTAGGTGTCGAGCTGGATCGAATCGGACTCGCCGAACAGCTGCACGAGACGGCTGTTCTCTTCGACCAGATAGTCGGGCAGCGCGGCGATGCCGAGCCCCTGCTGGCAGGCGCGAACGAGACCGAGAATGTTGTTGACCTTGAAATAGGCCTCGCGCGGACCGGAGCCGTTGCGGCCGGCGTCGACCAGCCAGTTGCGGTTCTGCAGATGCGGCGCGACCTGGCCGTCGGCGAGCATGATGATGCGGTGGTCGTCGAGCTCGTCGAGGGTGCGCGGCGTGCCGAAGCGCTTCACATATTCCGGCGAGCAGTACGCATGGAAGCTGATCGCGAACAGCTTGCGCTGGATCAGATCGGGCTGCGTCGGCTTGCGGGTGCGGATCGCGACGTCGGCCTCGCGCATCGACAGGTCGAGCTCTTCGTCGGTGACGATCAGCGAGATCCGGATCTCCGGGTACATCGCGGTGAACTCGCCGAGCCGCGGGATCAGCCAGTTGATGCCGACGCCGGGCGTGGTCGTGATCTTGAGGTCGCCGCTCGGGCGCTCCCGACTGTCGGTCAGCTTGGCCCGTGCCGCCTGCAGCTGCATGAAGACGTCATGCGCGGTCCGGAACAGCAGGTCGCCCTGCTCGGTCAGGATCAGGCCGCGCGCATGGCGATGGAACAGCGAGACCGCCAGCTCCTGCTCGAGCGCGCTGACCTGGCGCGAGACTGCCGATTGCGACAGTCCGAGTTGCTCCCCGGCATGCGTGAAGCTGCCAGCTTCCGCCGCTGCGTGAAACACCTTCAGCTTGTCCCAATCCATATCCGTAAATCCATCCCGTGATCGTGGCATCGTCAGTTCATTCCGCAGCGGCGCGTTCGCTCGCCGCGTGGGCGATGAAGCGTTCAGCCTCGAGGGCTGCCATGCAGCCCATGCCGGCGGCGGTGATCGCCTGCCGATAGGTTTCGTCGGCGACGTCGCCGGCGGCGAACACGCCGGGGACGGAGGTCGCGGTCGAGCCGGGCACCACCTCGACATAGCCGGAGGGCTTCAGCTTGAGCTGTCCCGCGACGAGCTCGGTCGCCGGCGCATGGCCGATCGCGACGAACACGCCATCGGCCGGCATCTCGGAGACCGCGCCGGTCTTGATGTTCTTGAGCCGGACATGCGTGACCTTCGACGGCGAGCTCGCGCCGCAGATCTCGTCGAGCACGCTGTCCCAGACCACCTTGATCTTGGGGTGTTTGAACAGCCGCTCCTGCAGGATGCGCTCGGCGCGGAAGTGGTCGCGCCGGTGCACGACTGTGACGGTGGAGGCAAAATTGGTCAGGAACAGCGCTTCCTCGACCGCGGTATTGCCACCGCCGACGACGACGACCTCCTTGCCGCGATAGAAGAAGCCGTCACAGGTGGCGCAGGCCGACACGCCGAAGCCCTTGAAGGTTTCCTCGGACGGCAGACCCAGCCAGCGCGCCTGGGCGCCGGTGGCCAGGATCACGGTCTCGGCGAGATAGACGTCACCGGAATCGCAGGTCAGGCGGAACGGACGCTGGCCAAGCTCGAGCTTGGTCACCAGATCGGTGCGGATCTTGGCGCCGACATGGGTGGCCTGCTTCTCCATCTGCTCCATCAGCCAGGGGCCCTGGATCACGTCGGCGAAGCCCGGATAGTTCTCGACGTCGGTGGTGATGGTGAGCTGGCCGCCGGGCTGGATGCCCTGGATCAGCACCGGCTCAAGCATGGCCCGTGCCGCGTAAATCGCCGCCGTATAGCCGGCGGGGCCGGAACCGATGATGACGACTTTGGCATGGATCGGAGCTTGCATGACGACGAGAACTCGCTGGAAAGGGGTAGATTGACGACGCAGCGAGCGGAATGCGCGGAAGAAACGCCCCGAAGCCCCATCGAAAATGTCAAATCCAAGTCTAAGCCATCTGGCAAGCTATGCAAGAATTGCAACGCATCTCGGCGAATTTTCCCTTCACGAGGCGGTCAACAGGGGAAATCTAGAGTAATAAAATTGCGCAAATTGACCGGCTTGCGCTAAGAGATTGCGATCCACCGGGGGCCTGCCTCCCGTTTGTTCCCACCAGCCCCCAATCCCCCGTGACCAAGAATCTCGACGACATCGATCTCAAAATCCTGAGCGAAATTCAGGCCGACGGCAGGATCACGAATGTGGAACTGGCCAAGCGCGTCGGGATCTCGCCGCCGCCCTGCCTGCGGCGCGTCAGGACGCTGGAGGAGGAAGGTTACATCACCGGCTACCGAGGCTTGCTCGATCCGCGCAAGCTCGGCTTCGACGTCACCGTGTTCGCCGCGGTTCATCTCTCGAGCCAGGCCGATGCCGACCTGAAGGCGTTCGAGGAGTTCGTGCGGTCGGAGCCGCTGGTGCGGGAGTGCTGGATGCTGTCCGGCGAGGTCGACTTCATCCTGAAATGCGTGGCGCCTGACATGGCGACCTTCCAGGAGTTCGTGACGCATCTCACGGCGGCACCGCATGTGCGCAACGTGCGGACGTCGCTGGTGCTGCACAATTCGAAATACGACGCGGCGGTGCCGCTCGAGGTGAAGGGCCGCAATTGAACGTGGCCGTCATTCCGGGGCAGCCCCGAAGGGGCTGAACCCGGAATCTCGAGGTGGCGTCGGTAGTCTCTGGATTCCGGGTTCGATGCTGCGCATCGCCCCGGAATGACGACGTTAGATTAGGCCTTCTTGCGCAGCAACGCGTCGAGGCTGATCGGGCCGCCGCCCGCCGTCGCCAAGTAGAGGCACGAGAAGCAGAAGGCGATCGCCGCCGTGCCGTTGTTCAGGAGCGGCAGCCAGACCGGCTCACCGGTCTTGAACATGTGGCCGAGGAAATAGGCGAACGCCATCTGGCCCGAGAGGATGAAGGCGACCGGGCGCGTCAGCAGGCCGACCATTAGCAGCGCGCCGAGAACGAGTTCGACCATGCCGGCCGTGTAGATGAGCGGCGGGATATTCGCGAAGTACGGAATCACCGGAAACTTGAAGATCTTCGCCACGCCGTATTGAAACAGCAGCAGGCCGGTGATGAAGCGAAACAGGCTGAGCACAGCCGGTTGCCATTTCGAGAGCATCTGCTCCATGTGTGATCGTCCCCCAATCCAAGAAATCATTCGATACGACGGGCCCGGATCTCGACGTCCGGCGTAGCTCGCCGATCTTGACCTAGCCCATTCCTGCAACCCCGTCACCGCGTCTGTCTTCCCGGCCCGATGAATTGACCGTGTACTGCCGAACTGGTGGGGCGGACCAGGCGTCCAAAACGAGAAAGGGCTGCGCCTTCGCGCAGCCCTCGCTTAGTCCAGACGTCAATGGAGCACGTGCTCGGTGAGGTCGCCTCAGCGCCACTCGACCTTTTCAATCTCGTAAGACTTGGCCCCGCCCGGAGCCATGACTTCGACCGTCGTTCCCATCTTCTTGCCGATCAGGGCACGGGCCAGGGGTGAGGTGATCGAGATCTTGCCCTTCTTGGCATCGGCCTCGACCTCGCCGACGATCTGCCAGACCGTCTTCTTCTCGGTGTCCTCATCGATCAGGGTGACGGTCGCACCGAACTTGATGGTATCGCCGGACAGCTTCGTCACATCGATGATGTCGGCGCGCGCGAGCTTGTCCTCGAGCTCGGCGATGCGGCCCTCATTGTGCGACTGCTCTTCCTTGGCGGCGTGATATTCCGCGTTCTCCGACAGGTCGCCATGGGACCGCGCTTCGGCGATGTGCTCGATGATGCGCGGGCGGTCCACCGACTGGCGCTGCTTGAGCTCGGTCTCCAACGCGGCGTAGCCGCCGGCGGTCATCGGAACCTTTTCCACCATCTCTTCTCGTCCTTCAGCCGTGCGGGCAGAGGCGCGCACGATCAGCATCTTCAGAATAGGCCATTGCGGCTCAAAGCAAAGCCTGAAAGCTCGGCCGCGCCGGTCCCGTCAAAGGCGGGACCAACATCGAACCGGGCAGCGAGTTCCTGCCGGAGGGCGTCATTTCCAATGATCGCCAATCGCTTAGCGGGCTCTCGCCCGCGCCACGCGATTAGTTTTCGGAAAAATAACTCTGCAAGGTGCGGACCTCAAGGTCTCCCCCGAGATAGGCACGGATGCCTTGCGCAGCCGCCACGGCACCAGAAAGAGTGGTGTAATACGGCACTTTATGCAAGAGGGCAGCGCGCCGCAGCGAGCGGCTGTCGGCGAGCGCCTGCGGACCTTCGGTGGTGTTGAAGACCAGCTGGATGTCGCCGTTGGTGATGGCGTCCACGATGTGTGGCCGGCCTTCCAGCACCTTGTTGATCTTCTCCGTCGGCACGCCCTGATCGACCAGGAAGCGCTGGGTGCCCGAGGTGGCGACGACCTTGAATCCGTGCTCGTGCAGCATGCGGACGACCTCGGTGATCCGGCCCTTGTCGCTCTCCCGCACCGAGACGAACACCGTGCCCTTGCGCGGCACGCGGGTGCCGCCGCCGAGCTGGCTCTTGGCGAAGGCCACCGCGAAGGAGCGGTCGATTCCCATCACCTCGCCGGTCGAGCGCATCTCCGGGCCCAACACCGTGTCGACGCCGGGGAAGCGGGCGAACGGGAAGACCGATTCCTTGACGCCGACATGCTTCAGCGCGCGCTTCTTCAGGCCGAAATCGGCGAGCTTCTCGCCGGCCATGATTCGGGCCGCGATCTTGGCGACGGGTGTGCCGACCACCTTGGCGACGAACGGCACCGTGCGCGATGCGCGCGGATTGACTTCGAGCACGTAGATCGTGCCGTCCTTGATCGCATACTGGACGTTCATCAGGCCGACCACGTCGAGGCCGAGCGCCAGCTCGCGGGTCTGCCGCTCCAGCTCGGCGATGGTGGCTTCGTCCAGGGAGTGCGGCGGGAGCGAGCAGGCGGAGTCGCCGGAATGGATGCCGGCTTCCTCGATGTGCTCCATGATGCCGACGACGAAGGTGTCCTTGCCGTCGGAGAGGCAATCGACATCGACCTCTGTGGCGTCAGAGAGATAGCGGTCGAACAGCAGCGGGTTCTTGCCGAGCACCGTATTGATCTGGCCGGTCTTGTCGTTGGGGTAGCGCGCCTTGACGTCGGCCGGCACCAGCTCGGGCAGGGTGCCGAGCAGGTAGTCGCTGAGCTGGTTGTCCTCGCGGATGATCTGCATCGCCCGGCCGCCGAGCACGTAAGACGGACGCACCACCAACGGCAGGCCGAGATCCGCTGCGACGAGCCGCGCCTGCTCGACCGAATAGGCGATGCCGTTCTTCGGCTGCTTCAGATGCAGCTTGTCGAGGACGCGCTTGAACCGGTCGCGGTCCTCGGCCAGATCGATCGCCTCCGGCGAGGTGCCGAGGATCGGCACGTCGGCCGCTTCCAGC
Source organism: Bradyrhizobium sp. HKCCYLR20261 (assembly GCF_051168435.1). Taxonomy (NCBI): domain Bacteria; kingdom Pseudomonadati; phylum Pseudomonadota; class Alphaproteobacteria; order Hyphomicrobiales; family Nitrobacteraceae; genus Bradyrhizobium; species Bradyrhizobium sp. HKCCYLR20261. Next base: position 89,052 of record NZ_JBNPUZ010000016.1, on the reverse strand, counting down.
GCACGGGCCAGCTTCAGCGGCGTCTGGCCGCCGAATTGCACGATCACGCCATGCACGGTGCCGTTCTGCCGCTCGGTCGCGATGATCTCGAGCACGTCCTCGGCCGTCAGCGGCTCGAAGTACAGCCGGTCGGCGGTGTCGTAGTCGGTCGACACCGTCTCCGGATTGCAGTTGACCATGATGGTCTCGTAGCCAGCATCCGCCAGCGCGAAACAGGCATGGCAGCAGCAATAGTCGAACTCGATGCCCTGGCCGATCCGGTTCGGGCCGCCGCCGAGGATGATGACCTTCGTCCTGTCCGACGGCGCGCTCTCGTCGCCGAGCTGGCCGGCGAACGGCGTCTCGTAGCTCGAATACATGTAGGCGGTCGGCGAGGCGAACTCCGCCGCGCAAGTGTCGATGCGCTTGAACGCCGGACGGACGCCGAGCGCCTGCCGCTTGGCAGCAACATCGGCTTCGGTGGTGTTGGCCAGCACCGCGAGCCGGGCGTCGGAGAAGCCCATGGCCTTCAGCGTGCGCATGCCCACGGCGTTCGGCGGCAGGCCATGACGGCGGACCTTGTCCTCCATCTCGACGATGCCGCGCATCTGCGCCAGGAACCAGGGATCGATCTTGCAGGAGTTGAAGATCTCCTCGTCCGACCAGCCGAGGCGCATGGCCTGCGCGACCTGCAGGATGCGGTTCGGCGTCGGCGTGCCCAGGGCGGCGCGAATGGCGTTCTTGTCGTCGCCGCGGCCGAGGCCCTCGATGTCGATCTCGTCGAGGCCGGTGAGCCCGGTCTCCAGGCCGCGCAGCGCCTTCTGCAGGCTTTCCTGGAAGGTGCGGCCGATCGCCATGACTTCGCCGACCGATTTCATCGAGGTCGTCAGCGTGGTCGAGGCACCCGGGAATTTCTCGAAGGCGAAGCGCGGAATCTTGGTGACGACGTAGTCGATGGTCGGCTCGAACGAGGCCGGCGTCGCGCCGCCGGTGATGTCGTTGGCGATCTCGTCGAGCGTGTAGCCGACCGCGAGCTTGGCCGCGACCTTGGCGATCGGGAAGCCCGTGGCTTTCGACGCCAGCGCCGAGGAGCGCGACACGCGCGGATTCATCTCGATCACGACCATGCGGCCGTCGGCCGGATTGACGCCGAACTGCACGTTGGAGCCGCCGGTCTCGACGCCGATCTCGCGCAGCACCGCCAGCGAGGCGTCGCGCATGATCTGGTATTCCTTGTCGGTCAGCGTCAGCGCCGGCGCGACGGTGATGGAATCGCCGGTGTGCACGCCCATCGGATCGAGGTTCTCGATCGAGCAGACGATGATGCAGTTGTCCTTTTTGTCGCGGACGACCTCCATCTCGTACTCCTTCCACCCGAGCACCGATTCTTCGATCAGCACTTCGTTGGTGGGGGAGGCGTCGAGACCACGCTCGATGATGTCGAGGAATTCTTCCTTGTTGTAGGCAATGCCGCCGCCGGTGCCGCCCATGGTGAAGGACGGGCGGATGATCGCGGGCAGGCCGATCTCGGACAGCGCCATCAGCGCCTCGCCAAGCGCATATTCCTGGTAGCGCTTGCGGCGGTCGTTTTCGCCAAGCGTCCATTGCCGGTCGAGTTCGTCGCGCGCGGCGCCGGTGAGCTTCTCGCGCTCGGCGAGGTATTTGTCGCGATACTGCTTCTTCAGCGCGGAGGCGTTGGCGAGACGCGACTTCGGCGTCTGCAGCCCGATCTTCTCCATCGCGTTGCGGAACAGCTGGCGGTCCTCGGCCTTGTCGATCGCGTCAGCGGTGGCGCCGATCATTTCGACGTCGAACTTCTCCAGCGTGCCCTGCCGGCGCAGCGACAGCGCGCAGTTCAGCGCGGTCTGGCCGCCCATGGTCGGCAGCAGCGCGAAGCCGCCGGGGATGACATGGCGTTCCTTCTCGATGATCTTGGCGACGATCTCGGGCGTGATCGGCTCGATATAGGTCGCGTCCGCCAATTCCGGATCGGTCATGATCGTGGCCGGATTGGAATTGACGAGGACGACGCGATAGCCCTCCTCCTTGAGCGCCTTCACCGCCTGCGTACCGGAATAGTCGAATTCGCAGGCCTGGCCGATCACGATCGGACCGGCGCCAATGATCAGGATGGTCGAGATGTCGGTTCGTTTCGGCATTCAAGCTCACGGGCAAGAAACGGCAGAGATTTGGGCACAAAAAAAGGGCGCGCGTGCCGCGCGTCCCCCACAGGCCCAGGGAAGGCCAAGGCGCGACCGGTGCTCGCGCGCGAGCGGTCTTTAGACCAGTTTCCTCTGAGCGAAAAGGGTTTTGGGCCGAAATCAACGGCCAAATTGGCGAGGGCAGGGCGCAAGGACGGCCGATCTTGGCTGGCTTGCCGAGCCGAAGCTGCAAAAGCAGCGAAGGCTGGAGGCCCGGCCTGGACTTGAACCAGGTTCAAGAGCGTTGCACCGCTCTTCGCGTCGTAGCTTCCGCCACCGGGCCGAGAACGATCTTACCTTTCACGGGGCCGTGAGCCAGCCCGTGTTTCAGTTAACCCTAACCCTGTTGCAGGATGTGGCGAGATGAAGGCGGCCGAAGATCAGCCTGCGGTTCAAGTCGCGGGTCTCGCGACGAAGGTCATGCGCCAGGGATTGTGGCCAATGTTCTTGGGTGCCCGGACCGCGCTGAAGCCGGCCGTCTTGAGCCGGGCCAGCATATCGGCCTCGCTGTAGCGCTGCAGGCCGACCTTGGTCCGCAGCTGCCGGTAGTCGGACAGGGCGGTCGCCACCAGGCCCACCAGGGCATCCTTCAGGAAGCCATCGCGGGCGGCGAAGCGTAAGAGGGCCAGCACGTCCCGCCCCATGCCGACCTCGGGCCGCAGGATGTCGCCGAGCACGAATTGTCCCGACGGCTTCAGCAGCCGGCGGATCACCGCCAATGCGGCAGCGAATTCGGTCTCGCTCATGTACTGCGCCACTGAATTCATGACGACGAGGTCGATCGAGGCTTCCTGCATGTTGCGCAGCTCGTCGAGCGAGCGGACGCGGATCTTGGTGTTGGGCGCGAAGCGCGCGATCAGTCGGCCGCGTACGCCTGGTGCCGGCTCGGCCAGGATCAGGGTCATGCAGGCATCGGCGACCTTGGCCGCCGACAGGGCCTCGCCGCAGGAATAGTCGAGCACGACGGCATCGGGCGAAGGGATGTAGCCGACGATATCGCGCGCGATCGTCTCGAAGTGCAGGTCGCGGTGCAGCTTGCTCGCATAGATCGTGTGCGTGGAATCGTAGTAATCGATCCAATCGTCCATGGCGGGTTCCGGCAAACACACAGTTCCTTGATCGGAACCGGAGGGGTCAGCGAGCGTTAACGGGTCCGATTACCCGTGTCCATCGCTGCTTCTAACAGGAAGGTTAGGCCGTGAGTAAAGCAAAGACCGATAAGACTGCCCCCGAGCTCGATACCCCGACCGATCTGTCGCCGGACGCCGTGAACAAGATCTCGACCGCTCTGAACACGCTCCTGGCAGACGCCTTTGCCCTCTATCTGAAGACCAAGAACTTCCATTGGCACGTCAGTGGACGGCATTTTCATGACTATCATGAGATGCTCGACCAGCAGTCGGATGCGATCTTTGCCACCACGGACCAGCTGGCGGAGCGCGTGCGCAAGATTGGCGGCACCACGATCAAATCGATCAGCCAGATCAGCAAGCTGCAGACCATCAAGGATAACAACGAAGAGTATGTGCCGCCGCGCGAGATGCTGCGGGAGTTGATGGAAGACAACAAGCACATCGCGGCCGCGATGCGTAAAGCGCACGAGGTGTGCGACGACAATGACGATCCGGCGACCGCCGGCCTGCTCGAAAACTTCATTGACGAGACCGAGCGCCGCACTTGGTTCCTGTTCGAGGCCAGCCGCCAGGAAGGCAGCAACGCGGCGTGAGCCGATCGCGCGATGCCATTTGAGGGACGTGCCGCGATGACGTGGCGCGTCCCTTATGTGTTGTGGCATCGAGCAAGTGGGGAGGCAGAGCGGCGCATGTCCGGTGCGCCGGGAGTGCGTGCTCAAAGCGCGTTGAGCGGTACGAGTGCAAGCGGCGCCTCTGTCGGGGGCAGCTGGCTCATTCTGCAAGAGCGGCGGAGAGCTGCGGCCGGCGGTTCGCAAGCATGCGTGCGGCTGCCATGCCGATGAACATGGCGACCACGAACAGCGCGATCGCGGGCGAGCCGTAGCCGAGCGCGACGAAGGCCGGACCCGGACAAATCCCGGCCAGTCCCCAGCCGATGCCGAAGATGGCGGGCCCGGTCGCGATCCGCCAGTCCAGGGTCTGCGAGGGCGGCAGATGAAAGCGGTCGTCGAGAACGGGGCGTTGACGCCGCAGCACCAGCCGGAAGCCGACGAAGGTGACGCCGACCGCGCCGGCCATCACCAGCATCAGGCTGGGGTCCCAACCGCCGGAGCGGATCGCTGCGAGATCCAGGAAGCTCAGCACCTTCTCCGGATTGGACATGCCGGAGAGCAGCAGTCCGAGTCCGAAGACGAGGCCGACGATGAACTGAGCAAAAATGGCCATGACCGCCTCACATCACGTGGCGCACGAGAAAGGTGGTCGCGACGGCCGTCGCCATGAACACCAGCGTCGCGACCATCGAGCGCGGCGACAGGCTGGCGATGCCGCAGACGCCGTGACCCGAGGTGCAGCCGTTGCCCCACACCGCACCGAACCCGACCAGCAGTCCCGCTGCCGCCAGGGCCAACGGGCCGACCGAGAGGATCAACGGCGGCAGGCTGCCCGTGGTGAGTCGGACCGCCAGCGTCGCGGCGACGAGGCCGGCCACGAATGCGAACCGGCCGGCGAGCGCGCCGTCCCATGGCGGCAGCAGCCGGGCGGCAATGCCGCTGACGCCGGCGATCCGACCGGTCAGGCCCATCATCATCACGGCGGCGATCCCGATCAGCGCGCCGCCCGCGAGTGCGGTGAAGATTGTCGTCCCGCTGATCATGCTGCTTGGTTGTCTCCGGCGAAGTACGCGTTGCAATCCAATATCATGTGCAATATTTCCTATATGCGAAAATAAGGAAGTAACAATCATGACAGCGCGGGTCGCACGGAAAGCCAAGGCTCCCTCGATGGCCGCCTCCGTAGCCGCAGGTCTCGAGGACAAGGCGGAGGAGGCCGCGCGCCTGCTGTCGGCCATGGCCAACCCGAAGCGGCTCATGGTGCTGTGCAACCTGATCGACGGCGAGCGCGCGGTCGGTGAGCTGGCCGAGCAGGTCGGCCTCCGGCAGGCCGCGCTGTCGCAGCACCTGGCGATAATGCGCGCGCTGGATCTGGTCGCCACGCGCCGCGAGGGCCAGACCATTTATTACCGGCTGGCGAGCCACGAGGTTCGCGCGATCCTGAAGACGCTCTACGGGCTTTACTGCGCCTGATCCAAGGCCCTGAGGTTTGGTCATCGGGCCGGGATCGCTGCCGCGCGCCGATATCCGCTCGGGCCGGGCGCGGCAATTGACACCCTCGGGCGGGCTGGCTAGCATTCTTACAATAAGTAAGAATGAGGCTGGAGGAGAACGTGCGGCTCATTCGCAGTCGGCACGATACGAGATCTGCAATCCTTGGATACCTCTGGTGCTCGGGCGGTTCGTTCCGTCCCGACCTCGCCGAGGGCGTGGCGCTCACCGAGGCCTCCATCTCGCGTATCATCAGCGAGCTGAAGGCCGAGGGCGTCATCGAGGAGACGCGGCGCGCGGCGCCGTATCGTGGCGGCCCGAGTCAGTTCATCACCTTGAGCCGCGAGATCGCCGTCGCAGCCATCGAGATCTCCAACAACCGGCTCTATTCCGCGGTGGGAACGCTGGCCGGCGAGACGCTGTCTTCGGAGCACTACGATCTGGCGGACGGACTCGGCGCCGCCCAGGTCGAGGCGACGGTGACCCGCGCGGTCCGCGATCTCGCGGCCTGGGCCATGCGGCGCGGCATCACGCTCGAGCAGTTGGCCATGTCGATCCCGGGCTATGACCCCGATCTGCGGGCGAGCCCGATCGTTGCTGTTGATGTCGACAAGCTCGATGCGCTCTGTCAGCGGGAGATGCCGCAGACGCCGCTGCGCATGACCAATTCGATGGTGGCCCGCGCCGTCGCTCACCGCCTGCAGATGGGGACGGGCGTTCTCGGCGGATCCTATTTCTTCGTCTTCGTCGGCCATGGCGTCGGCGCGGCGATCGTCGACGAGCTTGCCGAAAGCGGCGATGTCGAGACCTGCGAGATCGGCCATGTGGTGGTCGACCCCGGCGGTGGCCCATGCCGGTGCGGGCATGTGGGCTGTCTGGAGACCTTGGTATCGACGGTTGCCCTCGCGGATATTCTCAATGTCGAGGAAAGCGATTTGCTGGGGCGCGGCGACCGCTGGCCGGATGACTTCCGCATCTCCAAAACGGCCCGCGCGGATATCAAGACGCGCTTGGACCGGCTCGGCCTTGCGATCGGCAACGCTCTCAATCTTACCCGCCAGAGCAACGTCGTCATCGCGGGATGGCCGAGCGCTCTGCCTGCGGAAGAGCGCAACGCCGTGCTGGACGCCATCGGCCGGTCACGGCTCGGCGGCGTGCAGGGCATCGCGCTCACCTTCTCCGATGCGAGCCTCGGGCGCGAGCCGAGGTCAGGACTGGCGCTCGCCGCCTTCTCGTTCATCCGGCGCAGCGGCGAGCGACGTGCGCAAGGCAAGCAACTGATTTCGAGCTGACACGTCGGCATTCACGTCCGACGAGCATGGAGGGAATGATGAAGTTACGTCAAATCGTGGCGGGTGTTCTGGTCTGTCTGGCGGCCACGCTGCCCGCGACGGGCGCGCGCGCCGAGACCGTGCTGAAGGTGAAGCCGTCGGGAGATCTCAAGGTTCTGGACCCGACCATCGCCGCGGATTCGATCGCGCGCAATTTCGGCTACATGATCTACGACACGCTGTTCACGGTGGACGACAAGCTGCAGGTCAAGCCGCAGATGGTGGACAGTTGGACGACCTCTGCGGACCGCAAGGTATGGACCTTCAAGCTGCGCGACGGCTTGAAGTTCGGCGACGGCGCGAGCGTGACGTCGGAGGACGTGGTGGCCTCGCTGAAGCGCTGGAGCCAGGCCGATGCGATGGGCCAGATGCTCAATGCCCATGGCGCGGCGTGGGAGGCTGTCGACGCCAGGAGCTTCACGCTGACGCTGAAGGAGCCCTGGGGTTTCGTGCTCGATGCGCTCGCCAAGCCGGGCGCGCCGGTGCCCTTCATCGTCCCCGCCAGGATCATCGCCGGCACCGCTGCGGGACAGCCGCTCGCGGACCAGACCGGCTCGGGCCCCTTCATCTTCAAGAAGGATGAATGGGTGCCGGGCTCGAAGCTCGTCTTCGTCAAGAACCCGCACTATGTGCCGCGGGCCGAGCCGCCGTCGGGCCTCGCGGGCGGCAAGGTGGTCAAGGTCGACCGCGTCGAATGGTTGATCATTCCTGACCAGCAGACCGCGCTCGACGCGCTGAAAAAGGGCGAACTGGATATTGCCGAGGACATTCCGGCCGATCTCGTCCCGGTGGCGAAGGCCGGCAAGAATGTGGTCGTCTCCAACCAGGATGAGATCGGCGTGGCGCAGCAGATCCGCCTGAACGCGATCCAGCCGCCCTTCGACAATCCCGCCATCCGCCGGGCCGCGCTGCTCGCGGTCAATCCGCAGGACTACATCGAGGCCTGGGGCGGCGGCGAGGGCGGCGCCATCCAGGCCTGCAAGTCGTTCTACATCTGCGCCTCGCCATACTACACGGAGGCGGGCTTCCCGTCCTTCGACCTGAAGAAGGCCAAGACGCTGCTGCGCGAGAGCGGCTATGACGGCACGCCGGTCGTGATCCTCGACGCCTCCGAGAACGCGCAGATCCATCCCGCGAGCCTGGTCGCCGAGCAGCAGCTCAAGGCCGCCGGCTTCAAGGTCGACGTGCAGGCGATGGACTGGGCGACGGTCGTGAGCCGCCGCACCAAGAAGGAGCCGGTCGGGCAAGGCGGCTGGTCGATCTTCATCTCCGGCCCCGGCGGCCTCGACATGATGCTGCCGATCAGCCATCTCGGCCTGCGCTCGAACTGCGACAAGGCCTGGTTCGGTTGGCCGTGCGATGCCGAGATCGAGAAGCTGCGCGCCGCGTTCGGCGACTCCGCCGACACGGCCGAGCGCAAGACGCTGGCCGAACAGATCCAGCTGCGCGCCGTGCAGACCGTGCCCTACATCCCGATCGCTGTGGCCTATCAGTTCCGTGCCGCACGCGCGGAGCTGACGGGTCTGCTCAATCCGCCGGCGCCGGTGTACTGGAGCGTCTCGCGCAAGTGAGGCGGCGCGGGCTAGCCCTTGGGCAGCTCGAACACCAGGCAGGTGGTGGTCGCATGCGCGAGCAGCCGCCCCTGTGAATCGGTGATCCGCGCTTCGGCCGTCGCGGCACGGCGGCCGAAGGACAGCGTCGTGCCTTCGGTGCGTACGGCGCCCGTCGCCTCGGTCATCGCCTTGACGAAGGAAATCTTGAACTCAAGCGTCGTATAGCCGCTGCCCTGCGGACACCGCGTATGGACGGCAAGTCCCATCGCCGAGTCCAGGAGGATCGCGGCATAACCGCCGTGGACGGAGCCGATCGGATTGTAGTGCCGCAAGCCCGGCACGCTATGCATCACGACGTGGCCGGGCTCCGCCGTGCAGTCGAACGGCATGACGCCCTGCATGATCGGCGGCTGCGGCAAGGTGCCTGCGAAGATGCCGCGCACGAAATCCAATCCAGGCATCGAGGCCAGCACCGACACCGGTACCACGCCGTAATCATCACGTCCGACCGTCTCGCCCATCTCTGCTGCTCTCCATTGGATGAGGATCATCATATAAAGAAAGCGGCGACGGCGCGAGCGCAAAGCTGCGGCGGCGTCATCACGAAACCGGATGCAAAAATGCCCGGGAGCGACCCGGGCATTCGATTGTCGTCAGCGGCTCGGCCTTACGCCGCGCTGCGCTTCTTCTCGCGCATCAGCTCGGCGAAGCGCTGGAACAGATAGTGCGAGTCCTGCGGCCCGGGCGAGGCCTCCGGGTGATACTGCACCGAGAACACCGGCTTGCCGTCCAGCGCGATGCCACAGTTCGAGCCGTCGAACAGCGAGATATGGGTCTGCGTCGCGCCGGCCGGCAGCGTGTCCTGGTCGACCGCGAAACCGTGGTTCATCGAGGTGATCTCGACCTTGCCGGTGGTCTCGTCCTTGACCGGATGATTGGCGCCGTGATGGCCCTGGTGCATCTTCTTGGTCTTGGCGCCGACCGCGAGGCCGAGCATCTGATGACCCAGGCAGATACCGAAGGTCGGCGTGCCCGAGGCGATCACCTGCTGGATGACCGGCACGGCGTATTTGCCTGTCGCCGCGGGGTCGCCGGGACCGTTGGACAGGAACACGCCGTCCGGCTTCATCGCCATGATGTCCTCGGCCGAGGTGGTGGCTGGCACCACTGTCACCTTGCAGCCGACGCCGGCGAGCAGGCGGAGGATGTTGCGCTTGATGCCGTAGTCGATCGCGACGACGTTGAACTCCGGTTGGGTCTGCTGGCCGAAGCCTTCGTTCCACACCCAGGGCGTCTCGTCCCAACTGAAGCGCTGCGCCGAGGTGACCATCGGCACGAGGTCCATGCCCTCGAGCCCCGGCCACTCCCGCGCTTCCTTCTTCAGGGCGTCGAGGTCGAATTTGCCGTCCTTCGCATGGGCGATGACCGCATTCGGCATACCCTTGGAGCGGATCAGCGCCGTCAAGGCGCGGGTGTCGATGCCCGACAGGCCGATGATGCCGCGGGCGCGCAGCCACTGGTCGAGATGGCGTGTCGCGCGGTAGTTCGAGGGATCGGTAATGGCGGTGCGCAGGATCACGCCGCGCGCGCCTGGCGTCGCCGCCATGTTCACCGTCTCGATATCCTCGTCGTTGGTGCCGACATTGCCGATATGCGGGAAGGTGAAGGTGATGAGCTGGCCGGCGTAGGACGGATCCGTCAGGATCTCCTCGTAGCCGGTCATTGCGGTGTTGAAGCAGACCTCGCCCACAGCGTGGCCTTCGGCGCCGAGGCCGTAGCCTTCCAGCACCGTTCCATCGGCGAGCACGAGGAGCGCGGTCGGTTTATGGTCCGGCCAGGCGGCGTCAGTATCGATGTGTGTCATGAGGCCCCTACATAGTGGGGCGCGGGCCCGGCGTCAAAGCGGGAAGCGGCCGATTCACACGCGATTTAGGTCAATTTGCGCGGAGAATGGCCCGGTTTCCGTCCCGCAGGCCAGAACGGATGCGGAACCGAGTTGTTTCGGGAGAACGAACCGCCTAGACCAGCCGGCAACCGAATTCGAGAGGGTGAGAGCATGCTGCGCGACGACATCAACAACGCGGTCAAGGAGGCGATGAAGGCCAAGGACGAGCGCAAGCTCTCCACCCTTCGCATGGTCAACTCGACCCTGAAGAACGCCGATATCGCCGCGCGCGGCGAGGGCAAGCCGCCGCTCACCGACGCCGACGTGCTCGCGGTGCTGCAGAAGATGATCAAGCAGCGCCAGGAATCGGTCGAGCTGTACGAAAAGGGCGGCCGCGCCGAGCTCGCCGCCGGCGAGCGCGAGGAGATCGCGGTCATCTCGGCCTATCTGCCGAAGCAGATGAGCGACGACGAGGTGAAGTCGGCCATCTCGGCCGCGGTGGCCGAGACCGGTGCCGCGGGCATGAAGGACATGGGCAAGGTGATCGCGGTGCTGAAGGCGAAGTACACGGGACAGATGGATTTTGCCAAGGCGAGCGGCCTGGTGAAGGCCGCGCTGACGGGCTGAGCCCGTTGCCAGCTGCTAATCGACAGGCGACCCGCACGGGCGGTGCGCTCCCTCTCCCCGTTCTTCACGGGGCCGCGACGAGCTTCGCTCGCGCTGAGAGGGTTGGGGTGAGGGGCAGCCACGCGCACCGACCGTGCGGAGAGCCCCCTCACCCGGATTGCATCTGACGATGCAATCCGACCTCTCCCCGCACGCGGGGCGAGGTTGAGGACCGAGCAAGCGTCCGGGCATTCGCCACCTCGTGGGTACGCTTGAACCAACAACCGAGAGGGAAACGCCTCCGCCATGCTCCAGGAAACGTCCGACTACGACCAGCTCTACCGCGACTTCCGCTGGGACATCCCGGCGCAGTTCAACATTGCCGTCGCGACCTGTGATCGCCACGCCGACGGCTCAGGCCGCCTCGCGCTGATCGTCGTCGAGGAGGACGGCGCTGCGCGCCGCGTGTCTTTCGACGAGCTGCGTGACGCCTCCTGCCGCTTCGCCAACGTGCTGAAGGCCGACGGCCTCGCGCAGGGCGATCGCGTCGCGGTGTTCCTGTCGCAATCCCTCGAACTGCCGATCGTCCATCTCGCTGCCTTCCGCGCCGGCCTCGTCTCGGTGCCGCTGTTCACGCTGTTCGGCGAGGACGCGCTGCAATTCCGGCTGCAGAACTCCGGCGCCAAGGTCGTGGTGACCGACGCCACGGGCCTTGCCAAGCTGGCGCGCATTCGCGACCAGTTGCCGGAGCTCAAGACGATCTATGTCATCGACGGCGAGGCGAGCGGCGCCCGGCCGTTCTGGCCGACGCTGGAGCGCGCCTCCGCCCAGTTTCCGACGGTCGCGACGTCGAGCGACGATCCGGCGATCATCATCTACACCTCGGGCACCACAGGAAATCCCAAGGGCGCGCTGCACGCGCATCGCGTGCTGCTCGGCCATCTGCCGAATGTCGAGATGGTGCACGGCTTTCTGCCGAAGCCCGGCGACGTGATGTGGACGCCGGCGGACTGGGCCTGGATCGGCGGGCTGTTCGATGCGCTGTTTCCGGCCTGGTATCACGCGGTGCCCGTCGTTGGCTATCGTGCGAAAAAGTTCGTGCCGCAGGCGGCGATGCAACTGATGGCGGACTATCAAATCCGCAACGTGTTCCTGCCGCCGACTGCGCTGAAGCTGATGCGCCAGGCGAACGTCAAGCATGACGGCGTCAAGCTGCGCAGCATCCTGACCGGCGGCGAGTCGCTTGGCGCCGAGCTGCTCGACTGGGTGCGCGCGACCTTCGGCATCGACGCGCATGAGATCTACGGCCAGACCGAGTGCAATCTCGTCGTCGGCAACAATGCGAAGCTGTTTCCGATCCGGCCGGGCTCGATGGGCAAGGCGACACCGGGCTTCGAGGTGCTGATCGTGAACGACAAGGGCGAAGAGCTGCCGCGGGGGACGCGCGGCATCATCGGCGTGCGCCAGCCCAATCCCTGCACCATGATCGAATATTGGCGCAATCCCGAGGCGACGCAGAAGAAGTTCGCCGGCGACGTGCTGCTGACCGGCGATCTCGGCACCCAGGATGAGGACGGCTATTTCTGGTATGCGAGCCGCGAGGACGACGTCATCACCTCCGCCGGCTACCGCATCGGCCCCTCGGAGATCGAGGACACGCTGCTCAAGCATCCCGCGGTGGCGTTGGCTGCCGTGGTTGGCATTCCCGATCCCGTGCGCACCGAGGCGGTCAAGGCGTGGATCGTGCTGCGGCCCGGCTTCGTTGCGAATGACACGCTGTCGCGGGAGATCCAGGACTTCGTCAAGGTGAAGCTCGCCGCGCATGAATATCCGCGGCATGTGGAGTTCACCGACAGCCTGCCCATGACGGCCACGGGCAAGGTGCTGCGGCGAGAATTGAGGGCGCGCGGGTAGGGACGCTTTTGTTTGAGGCACGATCGTGCGGCTTGCGACCTTCCCCGTCAGGGCGAAGCGAAGCATTGCTAGAGCGGGGAGAGGTCGCATTGCATCGCCAGATGCAAGCCGGGTGAGGGGATACAGGTCTAATCACGGATACTTCTCGTGCGGCCGCCCCTCACCCCACCCCTCTCCCCGCAAGTGCGGGGCGAGGGAGCCGACCGTCTGGTCGGCGAGAGCCTTCATCTCGCGACAGGCAGGGCATGAGATCACTCCCTTCACCTCTGCCCACAAGTTGAAATTGAAATCCCCGCCCTCCCGCTGTTAGCATCCCTGCAACAAGAACATGCAGGAGGGACCGCCGATGACCGCATCCGTCTCGGGACGTGCCGACCCCGTGGTGCGCCGCATCACCACGGCCGATATTGCCGAGGCCTTGACGCAAGGCCTGCGCGATTTCCAGGCGCAGCCGCTGTTCGGGCTCGCCTTCGGCCTGATCTACGTGCTCGGCGGCATCAGCATCGTGCTGTGCGCGACGGCCTTCGGCATGGTCTATCTGGCCTATCCGCTGGCCGCGGGTTTTGCGCTGATCGGCCCGTTTGTCGCCATCGGTCTCTATGAGGTCAGCCGCCGCCGCGAACTCGGACAGCCGATCTCCTATGGCGCGATCCTGCGTACCGTCACCTCGCGCGGCGAGATCGGCTGGATGGCGTTCGTCACCTTGTTCTTCTTCGTCATCTGGATGTACCAGGTGCGGCTGCTGATCGCGCTGCTGCTTGGGCTCAATGCCTCGTTCTCCAGCATCAGGGAATTCATGACCGTCGTGCTGACCACCAACGAGGGCCTGCTGTTCCTCGCGATCGGCAATCTCGACGGTGCGGCGCTGTCACTGGTGCTGTTCTCGCTCACCGTGGTGTCGTTCCCGCTGCTGCTGGATCGCGATGTCGACTTCGTCACTGCGATGATCACCAGCGTGCGCGCAGTCGTCGCCAGTCCCGGGCCGATGATCGGCTGGGCATGCGTCATCACCGTGCTGCTGATCGTCTCGGCCTTGCCGTACTTCCTCGGCCTGCTCGTCACTGTGCCGGTGCTAGGCCATTCGACGTGGCATCTCTATCGGCGGATCGTCGCGCCAAGCTGAGCAGCGAGAACGATGATGCCCGACAACATCGCCCTGTTCGCCACCATCATCCTGCTGCTGCCGATGTTCTATCTGCTGCTGGCAGCGCCGGCCTTCCTGCTGGTGCGGCTGGATATCGTTCCGGTGACACGGCTGCTGCGCGGCATGTTCGATTCCTACTTCGTCGCGTTGGCGATCGCCGGCGGCATCGGCACGCTTGCGGTGCTGGCCGATGGGCGTCCCGGCCTGGCGCTCGGCATCGGCCTGATCGCCGGCTTCGCGCTGCTGTCGCGCCGCTGGTTCCTGAAGCAGATGGATGCGCGCATCCGTGACCGTGACGCCGGCGATGCGAAGGCCGTCCGCCGTCTGCGCTGGTTGCATTGGGGCGGCATGCTGAGCAACGCCGTGCAGGTCGGCGGCGTGCTCGCGTGCATTCCGCAGATCGCTGCGGTGTCCTAGCGGCGAGCTAGCCGGGCACCTGAATCCCCATCGCCTTGAGTGCAGCCAGCATGCGCGCCGGCGGCGACATCTTCACGGCGAGCGGCTGTCCGGTCTCGAGCAGGCTTTTCAGGCTCGACAGAATCGCCGGCCAGCCCGCGCGTCCGCCGGACAGGATGTCGTCCGACAACGGCCGCTCATGCGCTTCGGTCATGGTGAGCCGCACTGCGTCGCCGGCGGCTTCGATCTCATAGGTCACCAGCGTTCGTCCAAGCGCCTCGACGAGGCCCGGCCAGTTGACGTCCCAGGTGATGGTCAGAAGCTGCGGCGGCTCGCAGGCGATCACCTTGCCGCTGATATGCTCCGAGCCGTCCGGCGCGCGCACGATGAACGCGCCGCCCTCGCGCAACTCTGCCTCGACGGCGAAGCCGAAGAAATAGTGACGGCTGAACTCGGCCGAGGTCAGCGCCTGCCAGACCTTCTCCGGACTTGCGGCGATGTAGATGGTGTAGACGGTCTCCGGCTTGAACTTGGAGATGTCGAGCGCGCGTCCCGGTTCAGTCATCGCCGTCCTCCAGTCGTTTTTTCAATTCGCCGAGCGCCACGAGCCTGGCGCGCTCGAATTTCCTGATCCAGCGCTCGCCGATCTGGTGAATCGGCACCGGATTGAGAAAGTGCAGCTTCTCGCGGCCGTGCCGGCGCGTAGTCACCAGATTGGCCGCTTCGAGGATCGCAAGGTGCTTGGTCACGGCCTGCCGCGTCATCGCGAGGCCATCGCACAGTTCGGCCAGCGTCTGCCCGTTGCGGGCATGGAGCCTGTCCAGCAGCGCCCGCCGCGATGCATCCGCCAGCGCCTTGAAGACTTCGTCCATGGACAGGAAAATATGCAACTAAAAGGTTGCATGTCAATCATCTTTTGCGCGTCTCTCGGAGCAGACCCCGCTTCCATCGGCAAACATGTCATGCATTAGTCGTGCTCCTCACTCGCACCGGGGCGCTTCATGTCATTGCAAGTCTATCTCGCCTTCATCGCCGCCTGCGTCGCGCTGGCGCTGCTGCCCGGACCCGTCGTGACGCTGTTGATCGCCAATGGGTTGCGTCATGGAACCCGTGCCGCACTGATCAATATTGCGGGCGTGCAGACCGGGCTTGCCATCGCAATCGGCGTCGTCGCGATGGGCCTGACGACGCTGATGGCCACCATGGGCTACTGGTTCGAATGGGTACGCCTGATCGGCGCCGCCTATCTGGTGTGGCTCGGCATCCAATTGATCCGCTCGCCGGTCGAAGGCATCGCCGAAGGCGAGGCGCCGCCTCCGCCGCCGCGCGGCGGCTTCTTCCTGCAGGGGCTGCTGGTGCTGCTGTCAAACCCGAAGGTGATGGTGTTCTTCGGCGCCTTCCTGCCGCAGTTCATGGACATGAGCCGGGATCACGTGCCGCAAGTGGCGCTGCTCGGCGTCACCTTCATGGTGGTCGCGGGCCTCACCGACGCCGTCTATGCGCTGCTCGCCGGCCGTGCCCGCAAGATGTTCTCGGCGAGGCGGACGCGCCTCGTCTCGCGCATCTCCGGCGGCTTCATGATCGGCGGCGGCCTGTGGCTCGCGTTGACGCGGGCGCGGTGAGGATGCAATCGAGGGCCGATGCTGCGCTTACTCGACGAGGCGCGGCTTCGGCCGGAAGTCCAGGCCGGCATAGACGTCGCGAAGCTCGAGCGAGACGTTCAGCTTCTTCAACTGAATGACCGCCTCGATCCCCTTGAGCACGACATCGGTCCAGGCGCCGTTTGCAGCGCGCGAATAGAGATGGACGTTGGGGCTGTCGGTATCGACGAACAGAATGTAGTCGAGGGAAGGCAAGGCCTGATATTCGGCCAGCTTGACCGTCACGTCGAAGCCGCCGGTCGTGGGCGACAGCACCTCGACCAGTAGCGCCGGCCGGTCCGCCACCAGCGAGTCCTCATCCGGCTTGCCGCAATCCACCCCCAGATCCGGCATGCGGCGGGTCGACGGCGACGTGATCACATAGGTGTCGCCCGTGAAGGTCTGGCACGGACCGCCCCTGGTCTGGGCGTGCAGGGCAGCCTTCAGGTTGACGACGATGGCATCGTGGCGACGGCCGGCGCCGGCCATCATCACCACTTCGCCGTCGACGAGCTCGTAGCGCTCGTCCTGTGTCGTCACCCAGGAAAAGAATTGCTCGGGCGTGACCGCGGCCGGATCGACCTTGATGTTCATGCACGTTCGCCTGTTTGGCCGAAGTATAGGCGACGCCTTCGGCGGGCGGAAGCAGCGGCGCCATGGCTGTGGTGCCGGTCCTGCCCTTCACGGGCCTATAGGCTGATCGAACCCTTCACCACCGGCGCGACGTCGCCGCCGATCCAGATGGTCTCGCCCTCCTGGGCGACGTGAACGCGGCCGGCGCGGCCGAGTGCGGTGCCCTGCGACGCGACATATTGCTTCGGAGCAATTCCGGCGCCGATCAGCCATTGCGCCAGACTTGCATTGAGGCTGCCCGTCACCGGGTCTTCGGCGCCGCTCCAGGTGAAGGCGCGGACTTCGTAGTCTGCATCGCGACCGTCCGTCGCTGTATCCCATGGCGCGACGACGCCGACCGGCTGCTGCGACAGCGCCAGCACGTTGAACTTGATGTTGAGCAGATCCTGGCGCGAGTCCATCAGCACGCCGATCCAGCCCGGGCCGTTGTCGGCCCACTGCACCGAGCGCATGGACTGAGCCTTGATGCCAAGCGCGGCGGCAATCCTGGCCGTGAGCTCGGCATCGACAGCGCCGGTCCGGCGCAGCGGCGGCGCCGCGAAGGCGAGCCGGTCGCCGTCACGCTTGATGCGCACGAGGCCCGCGCCGCATTCCTGCACCACGTGCTCCCCCTTCGGCCGACCGCCGAGCGCAAGCCACACATGCGCTGAGCCGAGCGTCGGATGGCCTGCAAAAGGCAGCTCGCGCTGCGGCGTGAAGATGCGCACGCGATAGTCAGCGCCTGGATCCTGGGCAGGCGACAGGAACGTCGTCTCCGACAAGTTGGTCCAGTTGGCGATCGCCTGCATCGTTGCGTCGTCGAGGCCGTCGGCCTCGGCGATCACCGCAAGCGGGTTGCCCTTGAAAGCAACCTTGGAGAACACGTCGACTTGGTGAAACGGAAGCGTCGGCATGGCTGTGTTCTCCCTGAATGCCGTGTCAGTCGCGCCAGAACGGCTTGTTGGCCTCTTCCTGAACCAAGGTCGGATCAAGCCCGCAGTCGCGCATCTGCTCGGCGTCGAGCATCGCGAGTTCGGAGCGCCAGAACAGGCGCTGCAGCCACAGTTGCGGGACCTGGAGCAAGTTGCTCTTTCCGTGGGCAACTTGCGGAGTTGCCCAACGCTGCGCCAGGGAATATGCCATGAGTCACCTATTGGTCTTCGATTGCGTTGTTCGAAGAGCAATCGCGCAGTACATATCTCGGTGCAATTGAAACATTGCTCTCGGTGCAATATAGCATGAATGCTTCGTATACGACCCTGGTGGACGACCTCGCCGAGGACATCGCGCAGGGCCGGCTGAAGGCCGGTGACCGGCTGCCGCCGCAGCGCCAGTTCGCCTATGAGCGGGGAATTGCCGCATCCACGGCAGCGCGCGTCTATGCCGAATTATTGCGCAGGGGCCTCGTGGTCGGCGAAGTCGGTCGCGGCACCTTCGTCGCTGGTGAGCCGGTCCCGGTCCCGCCGTCGCTGCGGCTGGAGGCGTTCGACGGACGCATCGATCTCGAGTTCAATTTTCCGACACTGCCCGATCAGGCGGCCCTGATCGCAAAATCGCTGGCCGCCTGGCAGCGGCCGGAGAAGCTAGCGCCGGTGCTGGCGCCGATCACCCAGCGCCGGCTCGTCGAGGCCGGCCGCACGGCCGCGGCCTTCTTTGCCGGGGAGCGCTGGCGGCCGCGCGCGGAGAACTTCGTGTTTGCCGGCAGCGGCCGGCAGTCGCTGGCGGCGGCGATCTCTGCGCTGGTGCCGGTCGGCGGCCGGCTCGGCGTCGAGGCCGTGACCTATCCGATGATCAAGGGCATCGCGGCGCGGCTCGGCGTCACGCTGGTGCCGCTCGCGATGGACGGCGAAGGCGTCCGCGGCGATGCGCTGACCAAGGCGCACCGCGCGCATGCGCTGAATGCGATCTACATCCAGCCGGTGATGCAGAACCCGCTCGGGCTGACCATGAGCGAGGCGCGGCGCGAGGAGATCGTTCGGCTCGTGCGCAAGCACGAGCTGATGATCATCGAGGATCTCGTCTACGGCTTTCTCAGCGATCAGGTGTCGCTGGCGGCGCAGGCCGAGGAGCGCGTCATCGTCGTCGACAGCCTCGCCAAGCGGCTCGCGCCGGGCATTGCGGTCGGCTTCCTCTATGTGCCCTCGGCGTTGCGCGAAAAGTTCGCCGCGACGGTGCGCACCGGCGCGTGGTCGGTGACCTCGCTCGCGTTGGCGGCGGGCATGGGCCTGCTCGCCGACGGCACCGCGGCCGAGATCACCCGGCGCAAGCGCGCCGATGCCGTCGTCCGCCAGGCGATCGTCGCCGAGTGCCTCGCTGGCCATCGCATCGACGCCGATCCGCGTTCCTATCACGTCTGGCTGCATCTGCCGGAAGGCTGGCGTGCCGAGGCCCTGACCGCGGCGGCGGCCCGCGCCGGCATCGCGATCACGCCGGCGAGCGCCTTCGCCATCGCGCATGGCCATTCACCCAACGCGGTGCGGCTGGCGCTGGGACTGCCGAGCCATGACGATCTGCGCACCGCGCTGTGGCGGCTCGCCGGCCTCTTGTCGCATCACGACGCATCCGACATGACGGAGTAGGGCTCCGGGCCTCATGGTTCGAGACGCGCGCCAAGCGGCGCGCTCCTCACCATGAGGGTTGAATCGCGCTGCGACAAAGCAACGCCACACATTCCGCCCTCGTCCTGAGGAGCCCGCCGGAGGCGGGCGTCTCGAAGGACGGTGGAGGGCAGGTGAGCTTCTCCAGGCAAATGTCGCCTGCGATGCTCCAAGCTCTTTATGCGAGCCCCCGGCCGCGCAGCTCGCTCTCGATCTCGCCGAGGATGCGGATCAGCCGCTCGGCCCAGAGCTTCTGCCCCTCGGGCTCGGCGATCTCGTTCTGCCGGATCTCGATGCCGGATGTGATGAGCCCACGGCCCTCGCCATGCACGGGAATGGTGTAGTCGGTGTTGTCGCCGACGGCATAAGGCTGGTTGTCGCCGACGACGAGGTCGGGCTCGGCCCGCAGCGCTTTCAGCAGCAATGGCGGCAGAACCTTGTCGTGCTGATACAGCGTGCCGATGTGCCATGGCCGCGCGATGCCCGCGTAGACCGGCGTGAAGCTGTGCAGCGAGACCAGGATCGTCGGCCGCCCCGCCGCCTTGCGCGCATCCAGCACGGCGGTGATGCGGTCATGATACGGATCGAAGATCGTGCGGCGCCGGAGCTCGGCGTCCTCATGCGTCAGGCCTTCATTGCCGGGGATCGTGGTGCGCTCGCTGATCATCGGGATCGCGTTGGGCGCCGTCGGCCAGCGGTTGCAGTCGATGACGAGCCGCGAATAGCGCTGCGCCACGAGATGCGCATCGAGCGCGCGCGAGACGGCCTCCGCGACGGCGGCGATGCCGATGTCCCAGGCGATGTGCCGCTCCAGCTCGCTTTCATCAAGTCCGAGATCGCCGAGCGCGCGCGGCAGCAGCCGGCCGTAATGATCGCAGGTGAACATGAGCGATGATGCGCCGTTGACGTTCTGCTCATAGACCGGCGGAACTTCATCGCTTTGAAGGAGTCGTTTTGGATCGGTCACGTGCAAGGCTCAGTCATGGTCACGTTCGTTGCTCATTCAGGCGGCATGACGAACGACGATTGAGCAGAGGTCAACCTGGATTGGTTCGTCGAAACCCGCGATGATGATTCGCTGACGATGCCGGTCCCAGTGGTCGATCACAAGGCCTGATATCGCCGAGCCTGTGCACAGGCGGAGGAGGGGACGGATGCAGATCAAGGTCGGGTTCGAGATCGCCTATGCGGCGCCAGCCGCGACGCCGATGGTGATCATGCTGTCGATCCATCCCTCGCGCCGACAGGACATCATCGGCACGGAGACCATCGTCGCCGAGCCGGCGGTGCCGATCAGCTTCTATCACGACAGCTTCGGCAACATCTGCGGCCGCCTGGTGGCGCCGAGCGGCGGCGTCACCTTTCATGGCAGCGCGATCGTGCGCGATTCCGGCCTGCCGGATGCGGTCAATCCGGAGGCGCAGCAGCTGCCGATCGATCAGCTGCCGGACGAGCTTCTGCTCTATCTGATGCCGAGCCGCTATTGCGAGACCGACAAGCTGACCGACGTCGCCTGGTCGCTGTTCGCCCAGGTGTCGGCGGGCTGGACGCGGGTGCAGGCGATCTGCGACTTCGTCCATCAGCATGTCAGCTTCGGCTATGAGCACGCCCATCACATGAAGTCGGCGCACGATGTCTATCAGTCGCGCACCGGCGTCTGCCGCGACTTCGCGCATCTGGCGCTGACCTTGTGCCGCTGCATGGGCATCCCGGCGCGCTACTGCACCGGCTACATGGGCGACATCGGGATTCCGCCGGAGCCTTATCCGATGGATTTCTCCGGCTGGTTTCAGGCCTATCTCTCCGGCCAGTGGTACACGTTCGATGCCCGCCACAACGTGCCGCGCATGGGGCGCATCCTGATGGCCACCGGCCGCGATGCCGCCGACGTCGCGCTGTCGACCTCGTTCGGCCGGATGACCCTGACCAAATTCCACGTCGTCAGCGACGAGATCCTGCCCGCCCGCGGCGCGGCGTAAGCTGGCCTTGCCGCGCCGGGGCGGCTATGCAGGACCATGAGCTCCGACACGACCTCCGATCTCCTGTTCGTCTACGGCACCTTGATGCGCGGCTTCGACCATCCGATGGCGCGGCTGTTGTCGGCCAATGCCGATTTCGTCGCCGAGGCCAGCTGCCGCGGCCGGCTCTACCGCATCCAGCACTATCCCGGCCTCGTGCTGTCGGAGGACGCGGCCGATATCGTCCATGGCGAACTGTTCCGGCTGCATCAGCCCGCGCCGATGCTGCGCGAGTTCGACATGTACGAGGCCTGCGGCGAGGGGTTCGAGCAGCCGACCGAATATCTGCGCCAGCACCTCGGCGTGACGCTGGCGGACGGTTCGGTCCGCGAGGCCTGGACCTATGTCTACAACTGGCCCGTCGACGAGGCCGCCCGCATCGCCTCGGGACGCTTCCTGGCGCCGTAGGCCTTTCCGCCGTCATTCCGGGACATTGCGCAGCGATGGGCCCGGAATCCATAACCACGAACCGCGCGGGGCACGCAGGTGACGTGGCCGTCACGCCCTCATTGCCGCTCGTGGTTATGGATTCCGGGGCTCGCCCTGCGGGCGCCCCGGAATGACGGGCGGAGAGAGCGGGGGCTGTGAATAGCCCTGATAAGGCCGAGGAAGTTCACATTTCGTACACGGCTGCCTATATGCGTAAGTTCACCCACACAGGACCGTAACGCCGCCCATGGCCCGCTTCACCCCCGAATTCCTCGATGAGCTGCGCGCCCGGCTTCCGGTCTCGGATGTCGTCGGCAAGCGCGTGAAGCTCAAGAAGGCCGGGCGGGAGTGGAAGGGGCTGTCGCCGTTCCAGCAGGAGAAGACGCCGTCCTTCTACGTCAACGACCAGAAGGGTTTTTACCACGATTTCTCCTCCGGCAAGCACGGCAACATCTTCGACTTCGTGATGGAGACCGAGGGCTGCTCCTTCCCGGAGGCCGTGGAGCGGCTGGCGGGGATTGCCGGCCTCGCGCTCCCTGTGGCGACGCCGGATGCGGCGCGGCAGGAGCGCCAGCGCAAGACGCTGTATGACGTGATGGAGCTGGCGGCGAAATTCTTCGCCGACACGCTGGCCTCGCGCCATGGCGCAAGAGCGCGAGGCTATCTCGCCGACCGCGCGATCCTGCCGCAGACGCAGCTTCAGTTCCGCCTCGGCTACGCGCCGCCGGACCGCTTCGCGCTGAAGGAATATCTCGGCGCGCAGGGGGTGCCGGTGAACGACATGGTCGAGGCCGGTTTGCTGGTCGGCGGCGACGACATCCCGGTGCCGTACGATCGCTTCCGCGACCGGGTGATGTTCCCGATCACCGACCTGCGAGGCCGCGTCATCGCCTTCGGCGGGCGCGCGATGCAGAAGGACGTGCCGGCAAAATATCTCAACTCGCCGGAGACACCGCTCTTCCACAAGGGCGACAACCTCTACAATCTCCCAGCCGCCCGCCAGGCCACGCACAATGGTGCGCCAATGATCGTGGTCGAGGGCTATGTCGACGTCATCGCGCTGGTCGCGGCCGGCTTCGCCGGCGCCGTGGCGCCGCTCGGCACCGCGCTGACCGAAAGCCAGCTCGCGCTGATCTGGAAGATGGTCGACGAGCCGATCCTCTGCTTCGACGGCGACCGTGCCGGCCAGAAAGCGGCCTACCGGGCCGCCGACCTGGCGCTGCCGCATCTCAAGCCCGGCAAGAGCCTGCGCTTCGCGCTGCTGCCCGAAGGCCAGGACCCCGATGACCTCGTCCGCTCCGGCGGCCGCGGTGCGGTCGAGGAGGTGCTCAAGGTCGCAAAGCCGCTCGCCGAGGTGATCTGGTCGCGCGAGATCGAGGGCGGCAGCTTCACCACCCCGGAACGGCGCGCCGCGCTGGAGGCGCGCATCGGCCAGCTCACCGGCGGCATCGCCGATGAGGTGGTGCGGAGATACTACAAGCAGGACCTCAGCGACCGGCTCTACCGCGCCTTCGCGCCGGACGGCGGCAGGGGCTTTGGCCGCGGCTTCGGTGCCGAATCAGGACGCCGGTTTGCCCCTCGTGGTCCCGGTTCCGGGCAACAGGGGCGGTTATCCACAGGGTGCGGCCGCCGTGGCGGCGCGCCGTCCACAGGCCCGTCAATGGCTCGCGGACCCTACATGGCGGCGAGCCCGCAACTCGCGATGAGCCCCATCATGCGCGGCCAGCGCTCGGCGATCTCGCGCCGCGAGGCGCTGATCCTGCAATGCCTGATCAACCACCCCTGGATCCTGCACGACCACCTCGAGGAGGTCGCGGCCCTGGAACTCGCCCACCCCGAGGCGCACAAGCTGCGCGCCGCGATCATCGCCGCCTTCGCCCACGACCACCACCATTCGCCGGATCCGGACGAGCAGGCCGAGAAGATGCGCACCGACCTGGAGAAGGGAGGCTTTTCCGAGCTTCTTCAACGGGTTGAGCGGGCGATCACGACCGCGGCGGTGTGGGCCGCCAAGCCCGGGGCGGCGCGCGATGACGTTCTTGCGACTTGGCACCAGCTCGTTGCCTTGCATCGGCAATGGCACTCCTTACTTAGGGAATTGAAGGATGCCGAGCTTGCCTTGGGCGATGAGCCGAGCGAGCCGAACATGGGCTGGTTGAGGGACGTGAAGGCCAGGATGGCCGAGATGGACGGCACCGAAGCGCTGATCGAAGGCTTCGGGGAACTGTCCGGGCGTACCAATCGCAACGTGTGAAAATCGGGCCCGGCGCCCTGTCATGGACGAGCACATTTCGGCCGGTCCCGCCGAGCGGGATCAGGGTCCGCGCGAAAAGACTCGCCAAATCCATGGTTTGGCTGCAAAAACAGGGTTAATCGAAGTTTAAGAGGTCCGGGGCATTTTCTGCAAGTGATGGGTTGGTTTCGCTGTCGGATACCACGCCGGTAATTGGGCGCCGGATTCGATTGCAAAACCGGTATCGCTTTTGCAAGAAACGCGCGCCGGTCCAAAACGGGACGACACCAGCGACAGACCTTTGGGGGTGGCGACTTCAGATGTGCGCCGCCCTTTCCGCGTCGAGAACAGTTTGAGTAGAGCAGGCGGGCGCCGCGATGCCAAGGGCTACGATGCCACGGGTAGAGCGGGCGCGTTTCGGGAGCAATGAATGGCCACGAAGGCAAAGACGCTGCAGGTGAAGGACAAGGAAAAGGACGACAAGGCCGCCGACGCTCCCGAAAAGGACGCCGCCGACGCCCCTTCGCCGTTGCTCGACCTGTCGGACGCCGCCGTCAAGAAGATGATCAAGCAGGCCAAGAAGCGCGGCTTCGTGACCTTTGATCAGCTCAACGAAGTGCTGCCTTCCGACACCACCTCGCCGGAACAGATCGAAGACATCATGTCGATGCTGTCCGATATGGGCATCAACGTGACCGAGGCCGAGGAGGCCGACGAGTCCGAGGAGAAGGACGACGGCGAGGACGAGACCGACAACGAGCTTGTCGAGATCACGCAGAAGGCCGTCACCGAGGTCAAGAAATCCGAGCCCGGTGAGCGCACCGACGATCCCGTGCGCATGTATCTGCGCGAGATGGGCACCGTCGAGCTGCTGTCGCGCGAGGGCGAAATCGCGATCGCCAAGCGCATCGAGGCCGGCCGCGAGGCGATGATCGCGGGCCTCTGCGAGAGCCCGCTGACCTTCCAGGCCATCATCATCTGGCGTGATGAGCTCAACGAAGGCAAGATCTTCCTTCGCGACATCATCGATCTCGAAGCCACCTATGCCGGCCCCGAGTCCAAGGGCGGCATGAACCCGCAGATCGCAGCGCCCGCGGCCGGCGATGGCGAGGCGGCCGAGGGCGGCGAGATCCAGGCGGCGGTTGCGCCGCCGGCGGCGCCGCAGCAGGCGACGCCGTTCCGTGCCGCGCCGAACGGCGGCGCGCCGGCCGAGGAGAAGGATCCCGGCGAGGCGGCGGCCGAAGCCGACATGGACGACGACGAGTTCGAGAACCAGATGTCGCTCGCCGCCATCGAGGCCGAGCTGAAGCCGAAGGTGGTCGAGACCTTCGACAAGATCGCGTCCGAGTACAAGAAGCTGCGCCGCCTGCAGGAGCAGGACATTGCAAACCAGCTGCAGAGCGAGTCGCTGTCGCCGTCGCAGGAGCGCAAGTACAAGAAGCTCAAGGACGAGATCATCGTCGAGGTGAAGTCGCTGCGCCTCAACCAGGCCCGCATCGATTCGCTCGTCGAGCAGCTCTACGACATCAACAAGAAGCTGGTCTCGTTCGAGAGCCGCTTGATGCGTCTCGCCGACTCCCACGGCGTCGCGCGCGAGGACTTCCTGCGCAACTACCAGGGCTCGGAGCTCGATCCGCGCTGGCTCAACCGTGTCTCAAAGCTCTCGGCCAAGGGCTGGAAGAACTTCGTCCATTACGAGAAGGACCGCATCAAGGATCTGCGCCAGGAGGTGCAATCACTGGCCGCGCTGACCGGTCTCGAGATCGGCGAATTCCGCAAGATCGTGCACTCCGTGCAGAAGGGCGAGCGCGAGGCCCGTCAGGCCAAGAAGGAGATGGTGGAAGCCAACCTCCGTCTCGTGATCTCGATCGCCAAGAAGTACACCAACCGCGGCCTGCAGTTCCTCGACCTGATCCAGGAAGGCAACATCGGCCTGATGAAGGCGGTCGACAAGTTCGAGTATCGCCGCGGCTACAAGTTCTCGACCTACGCCACGTGGTGGATCCGGCAGGCGATCACCCGCTCGATCGCCGACCAGGCCCGCACCATCCGCATCCCCGTGCACATGATCGAGACGATCAACAAGATCGTCCGCACCTCGCGCCAGATGCTGAACGAGATCGGCCGCGAGCCGACGCCCGAGGAGCTCGCCGAAAAGCTCGGCATGCCCCTGGAGAAGGTGCGCAAGGTCCTGAAGATCGCAAAGGAGCCGCTCTCGCTCGAAACCCCCGTGGGTGACGAGGAGGATTCACATCTCGGCGACTTCATCGAGGACAAGAACGCGATCCTGCCGATCGACGCCGCGATTCAGTCGAACCTGCGCGAAACCACGACGCGGGTGCTCGCCTCGCTGACCCCGCGCGAAGAACGCGTGCTGCGCATGCGCTTCGGCATCGGCATGAACACCGACCACACCCTGGAAGAAGTCGGCCAGCAGTTCTCGGTGACGCGCGAGCGTATTCGTCAGATCGAGGCGAAGGCGCTGAGGAAGCTGAAGCATCCGTCGAGGTCGCGGAAGCTGCGTTCGTTTCTGGACAACTGATCGCTGTCCAGACGGACGTCATTGCCGGGCTTGACCCGGCAATCCATCAGAACAGAACGGCGGACCGAGAGGTTCGCCGTTTTCGTTCATGGCTAGTGAGTCCCCGGCCATCCTCCACGGCAGTGATGCCAAGATCCGAAAGACGTGCGCCGATGTCCTCAACTCTGTTCGCGACCGTCCGCCTGCTCGAGAAACTCGGTCACCACTTCTTCATCGAGCGAACGCGACCCGATACGATCCGACTATCCGTGACGTTGGTCGGCGAGCGGCTGGAAATCGATGTGTTCGAAGACAATCATCTCGAATTCAGCCGCTTCCGCGGCGACGAGAGCGTCGAAAGTGACTACGAAAAGCTGATGTTCATTCTGCAGTCTCAGGCTGACAGCAACTGAGAAGTCGCTATAGTTCGCGCAACGACACAGCTGATAGCGGGTACACGCCGATTGCGCGTTGTTTTGCTGTCCTACAGGCCGTCCTTGCTTCCGCAGCGGGCGCTTTTGGATACAGCGCCCTCGCCCCTTGTGGGAGAGGGCATGTAAGGCCCATCCGCGTATGCGGTTGGGTGAGGGGTCTGTATCCGCGAGTCGCGCTTGTGGAGAAGTGCCACTCACCCGACCGAATTTGCAGCGCTGACCTACATGCCCTCTCCCACAAGGGGACGGGGAGCATTCATGGGCTTCGTGTTCGTTGTCAGTTGTGACCTTCGACGGTTCGCGCTCGTCGCAAGCCTCGTCCGCACTTGTCCGCATTGCTCCGGGAGAAGGCCGAAAATTCCGCTGACGTGGCGTGAGCCGCCGCTGCTACCTATTAGGTCCTTCACGGACCAGCTTTCGATGCAGAACGACAGAAAATCTTCGTCAGATAGCACTTCAAGCGCCGCCGCAATCTGGCCGCTCCTCCGTCCCTTCATCGCCGCCGAAGCTCGCCTCGCCGCTCGCGCCGCCGAGACACCCAGCACCGCCTTCCTCTACGAATTCCTCCGCTTCGGCGTGAAGCAGGCCTGGGCCTGCCTGTTCGGCGGCATCGCGGTGGTGCTGATGCTGGCGACGTGGCGGTTCTATCCGGCGCAGGCGCCCCTCGCGCGCTACGACTTCCTGCTGCTCTGCATGCTCGGCGTCCAGGTCGCGCTGCTCGCGCTCGGGCTCGAGACGTGGGAGGAGGCCAAGGTCATCCTCATCTATCATCTCGTCGGCACCGCGATGGAGCTGTTCAAGACCGCGACCGGCTCGTGGATCTATCCCGAGCCGAGCCTGATCCGGCTCGGCGGGGTGCCGCTGTTCTCCGGCTTCATGTATTCCTGCATCGGCAGCTATCTCTGCCGGGTCTGGCGGCTGTTTGATTTCCGCTTCACCGGCCATCCGTCACGGCGCTGGCTGATCGCCTTGAGCGCTGCGATCTATCTCAACTTCTTCACCGACCATTATGGCCTCGATCTCAGGCTGGTGCTGTTCGGCTGGGCCGCGCTGCTGTTCGCGCCTGCGACCGTGCACTTCAAGGTCTGGCGCGTGCACCGCTCGATGCCGCTGATGCTCGGGCTCATCCTGGTGTCGCTGTTCATCTGGCTGTCGGAGAACATCGGCACCTTGTCGCGGACCTGGATCTATCCGGCGCAGGCGCATGGCTGGGCGATGGTGTCGCCCGCCAAGCTCGGCTCGTGGTTCCTGCTGCTGATCATCAGCTACACGCTGGTCAGCCTGATCAACCGGCCGAGGGCGATGGACGTCAAGGAGAACGCGTTGTCGCCGGAGTGCGAGCAGCAGGCCGCCTAGCGCGCAGCCGTAGGGTGGGCAAAGGCGCTCGCACGATGGTCAGGCTTGAGACGGTCTTGCGCGCCGTGCCCACCGCGCCTCGCGGCAGTCAGCTGATGGTGGGCACGCGCTTGCGCGCTTTACCCACCCGACGGCAGCTCGGCTTTACTACTTCTTCTTCGCCCCGACCCGCTCCAGCGACTTGATCGCCAGCGGCGGGCGGCCGGATTTTTCGGCGATGTCGCGGTCCTGCTCCATGATGAAGCCGCGCGCGGGTTCGTCGCCGTCGAGGCCGCCGAGCAACTCGGCCGGGACGCGGCGGTTGGAGCGCTGCGAGCCGTCCTCATAAATGACGTTGAAGAAGGCGAATTCGCCTTTGGGATTGGAGCCGGGTTTCTTTGCCATGGGGGGCTTTTCCAGGATCGCGACCGCCGCGTCAACGAGCACGGACGCCGGTCTGCACATCGATTTTGCTGAGGAAAATGGTTAAGGGGGCAGAGCAGGGCAGTCGCCTGAGCAACGATGCTCCGGCACACCCGCTCCCGCAACGACGCACCGTGCCGGGCGCCATGCGAGGCCGCGGGTGCCAGGCTGATATGGTGATGCCGCCGCGTTTTTCTACCGTTCGGCCTCGCGCGCGACCGCATTCCGGGCTCCTCGATTTTGCCGGATCGGCATGCCCCCATGCGCCCGATTCCATGTCAGCCTGATGAACGCCGCCTCCCGGGATGCCGATGTCGATGCCGCAACTCACCATCTGGTACAACACCCGCTGTCCGGTCTGCGACGCCGGCATCGACTGGCAACGCAACAAGCTGCTGGCGCTGGTAAAGTCGGGCCGCGTCGCGTTCAAGGACATCAACGAAGAGCCGGAGGCGCTGGCTGCGTTCGGTGCCGATATCGACGCCGTCCGCCGCCGCCTGCATGCGACCGACGAGGACGGACAACTGATCACCGGCGCCGACGTCGCGCTCTTGCTGTGGAAGCTGACGCCGGGCGAGGGGTGGCTGGCGACGCTGCTCGGCAACCGCGTGATGCGGCCGCTGACGCGGTTCGGCTACGACCGGTTTGCCGACGGGCTGTTCGCGTGGAACAAGTGGAAGGGGCATTGGTGAGCGTGCGTGCTTGAGGCATGCTCTCGCCGCGAGGGCGGTGGACTCCCCTCCCCGCAAGGGGGAGGGGAGCGCACCGTCGGCGTTGCAAAAGCCGGGCTTTAGCGCCGGCGCACCTTCACCCGGGCGTGTACCCGCGTGCCGCCGCGTGGGCCGTCATCATCATCGCTGCTGCCGAGTGCCATGATTGCGGTGCCCATGGCGGTCGAGCCGAAGGTGACGAAGAACGAACCGAGCAGCAGGCCGATGGCGACGCCGGGGGAATGGTCGGCGAAGATCAGGTGGCGCATGTCCCAGGGGTTCAGGGCCAATAGGCCGCCGACCAGCACCACGGCCATGACCAGCCCGAGCGCGAGGTTGATCGCGAGCAGGCGGAACAGAGGCGACTGCAGCAGTCGGCGCTGGCGGGGCGGCATCGGCGATCTCCTGAAGATCGTGAACGACGGCGGAATCGTAGCACCGATCGCGCCCCGCTCAAGGCCGGAGCGGCCCGGTGCGCGCATAACTGCCGACCGGGGCGTGCATCGTTTCGGGACAAGCCGCGACGAATAGCGCTGCCCCACGGCCTACGCCGCCTCGCCCTCGGCGACGCCGTGCTGCTTGGCGATGACCGTCTGCCAGACGCTGGCGATCGCGCGCTGCGTTTCCGGCGCGATCAGGCAATGGCCTTCATGGTCGAAGCCGCAGAAGCGCGCGGACGGATCATGCCGCGTTTCGATCAGCGCCTTGTTGATCATCTCCAGCGACGCCATCACCTGGCCGATGTTCTGCAGCCGCGTGTGATGCAGGATGTCGATCAGGCGATAGATCATGACCGGCGGCTGGCCCAGCGCGATGCCGGGGCGGCCGAACTCGAAGAACACGTTGATGGCCGGCAGCACGCCCTGGATCTGCGCGAGAATCTTGGCCGCATCGTCATTGCTGCAGGCGACGAGATGCGCGCCCGGCACCGGCAAGGGCGGCGCTGACGGCGTCTCCGGGCCGAGCCCAAGGCCGGCGAGCACCTGATGCTCGATCCAGCGCCGCACCTCCGGTGGCGCCGAGCGGATCTGGTCGGCGGTCAGCGTAATCCCGATCATGGCGTGGTCTCCTTTTGTAGGGGAGATTAGGAAGGGGACAGTGGGTGGATGTTGATGAGGATCAAGGGGCCTCCGGCTCACGGGGCGTGATCGATCACGCGTCTTTCTGCGCAGTCGGTCTGCGCCTCCCCCGCGTGCGGGGGAGGTCGTATCGCATCGAAGATGCGATACGGGTGGGGGAAGCTCTCTCCATGCGCACCGCCGTTGCGGCGGCCCCCACCCCAGCCCTCCCCCGCAAGCGGGAGAGGGGGCGCACCGTTCGCGGGATTGGCAGATGCGGTCACATCGCCGCAGTTTTGACGGCGGCATTTCGGCCATGCCATGATCGCCCGATCGGGAATCACCAGGGAATCCGCATGCTTCTGCGTCGTCTGGCCGTGCTGCTCGCGGCTTCGCTCTCGGCCCTCACGGCGGCAAGCTCCGCGCAGGCCGCGCGCTGCGGTGGTGACTTCAATACGTTCATCGCCAACATCTCCACGGAGGCGCAGAGCGCCGGCATGTCCGGCGGCACGATCAGCCAGGCGCTGTCGGGCGTGACGCTCGATCCGGCGGTGCTCGCCTTCGACCGGCGCCAGCGCTACACCTTCAACAAGAGCTTCGAGCAGTACGTCTCGACCCGCGTCGGCGCGGGACGCATCAATGGCGGGCGGGCGATGCTGCAGCGGCATGCGGCGCTGCTGTCGAAGATCGAGAGCCAATATGGCGTGCCGCGCCAGATCCTGGTCGCGATCTGGGGGCTGGAGACCGATTTCGGCAAGGGCGACATGGGCAAGCTGCCGGTGATCCGCACGCTTGCCACGCTCGCGCATGATTGCCGCCGCACCGAGCTGTTCCAGGGCGAGCTGCTGGCCGCGCTCAAGATCGTCGACCGCGGCGATCTCACCTTGCGCGACCTGATCGGCGCCTTCGCCGGCGAGATCGGCCAGACCCAGTTCCTGCCGTCGTCCTACATCAAATACGGCGTCGATTTCGACGGCGACGGCCGCGTCGATTTGCGCCACTCGACCGCCGACGTGCTCGCCTCGACCGCCAATCTGCTGAAGACCAGCGGCTTCAAGATGGGCCAGCCCTATGACGAGGGCAGCGCGAATTTCGACGCGATGCGCGAGTGGAACAGGGCGGTGATCTACCGCAAGACCATCGGCTACTACGCGGACCAGCTGATGGGACGCTAGCGCTGCATGATGTCGGTGCCTACCTAGATCTGGACACGCGGGAATCGCTTCAGGAGACGGGTGATGTCGCAAGCACAGAGCCGGTCCGATCCCGCGCCTCCCTTCGCCGCTTTCGCCGCGCAGGTACAGCCGCAAAGCGGGTTGCGCGCCGCGATCACCTCGGCGTATCGCAGCGCCGAGCCTGACTGTATCAGGCCGCTGCTCGATCTCGCGGCGCTGACGCCGGAGCAGTCCGCGCGCAGCGCTGATCTCGCGCGCGATCTCGTCCAGCGCCTGCGCGGCAAGGCCGGCGCGGGCGGCGTCGAGGGCCTGATCCAGGAATATTCGCTGTCGAGCCAGGAGGGCGTCGCGCTGATGTGCCTCGCCGAGGCGCTGCTGCGCATTCCCGATACGGCGACCCGCGATGCGCTGATCCGCGACAAGATCGCGACCGGCGACTGGCAGGCGCATATCGGCCACAGCCCGTCGCTGCTGGTGAATGCCGCGACCTGGGGCCTGATCGTCACCGGCAGACTGACGGCGGCGGCGAGCGAGGAGAGCCTGGCTTCGTCGATCACGCGGCTGATCGCGCGCGGCGGCGAGCCGATCATCCGCAAGGGCGTCACGCTGGCGATGCGGCTGATGGGCGAGCAGTTCGTCGCTGGGCAAACCATCGACGAGGCGCTCGCGAATGGGCGGCAATGGGAGGCGCAGGGCTTCCGCTATTCCTACGACATGCTCGGCGAGGCCGCGACCACGGCCGAGGACGCCGCGCGCTACTTCGCTGCCTATGAGAGCGCGATCCATGCGATCGGGCGGCACGCGGCCGGCACCGGCATCTACGAAGGGCCGGGCATCTCGATCAAGCTGTCGGCGCTGCATCCGCGCTATCAGCGCATCAAGCGCGAGCGCGTCATGGCCGAGCTGTTGCCGCGGCTGAAGCAGCTCGTGCGTCTGGCCCGGCGCTACGACATCGGACTGAACATCGATGCCGAGGAGGCTGACCGCCTCGACCTCTCTCTCGATCTGCTGGAAGCGCTGTGCTGTGACCCGGATCTCGCCGGCTGGAACGGCATCGGCTTCGTCATCCAGGCCTATCAGAAGCGCTGCGCCGTCGTCGTCGACTGGATCATCGATCTCGCGCGGCGCTCGCAGCGCCGGCTGATGGTGCGGCTAGTGAAGGGCGCCTATTGGGACAGCGAGATCAAGCGCGCCCAGGTCGACGGCCTCCCGGACTTTCCCGTCTTCACGCGCAAGAGCCACACCGACGTGTCCTATCTTGCCTGCGCCCGCAAGCTGCTCGCCGCGCCGGACGCGGTGTTCCCGCAGTTCGCGACGCATAACGCGCGCACGCTCGCGTCGATCGTCGAGATGGCGGGCCCGGACTACACGCCCGGCCAGTATGAATTCCAGTGCCTGCACGGCATGGGCGAGCCGCTGTATGAGGAGGCCGTCGGTCCCGAGCGGCTCGGCCGTCCGTGCCGCATCTATGCGCCCGTCGGCTCGCATGAGACCTTGCTGGCCTATCTGGTCCGCCGGCTGCTGGAGAACGGCGCCAACACGTCCTTCGTGAACCGCATCGCTGATCCCAACATATCGATCGACGAACTGATCACGGATCCCGTCGACATCGTGCGCGCCTCCGAGCATCCCGGCGCGCCGCATGACAAGATCAGGCGCCCGCGCGAGCTGTTCGGCAAAGCCCGCGTGAACTCGGCCGGTCTCGACCTCTCGGACGAAAGCACGCTGGCGCAGCTCGCCGAAGGATTGGCGGCGAGCGTGACCTGTGGCTGGACGGCGCGTCCGCCCGGCGCCGCGGAGGGACAAGGCGCGCGATTGATCCGCAATCCGGCCGACCACGACGACATCGTCGGCAAGGCCACCGATGCGAGCCCGTCCGACATCGAGGCCGCGCTGATGCGCGCGGCCGCAGCCGCCGCCGTTTGGGCAGCGACAGCTGCAAGCACCCGCGCCGCGTGCCTGCGTCGCGCGGCCGATGCGCTGGAGGCGCGCAGCACCGTCCTGATCGGACTGATCGTGCGCGAGGCGGGAAAGACCTATGCGAACGCGATCGGCGAAGTGCGCGAGGCCGTCGATTTCCTGCGCTATTATGCGTATGAGATCGAAGCGCTCGCTGCTGATGACGCTCTCATTCCGCTCGGTTCGATCGTCTGCATCAGCCCGTGGAATTTCCCGCTCGCGATCTTCACCGGCCAGATCGCGGCGGCGCTCGCGGCCGGCAATCCGGTGCTGGCGAAGCCGGCCGAGGAAACGCCGCTGATCGCCGCCGAAGCGGTGCGCATCATCCATGAGGCCGGCGTGCCGGCGGAGGTCCTGCAGCTGCTGCCCGGCGACGGCCGTGTCGGCGCGGCGCTGGTCGGTGATCCCCGTGTGCAGGGCGTGATGTTCACGGGATCGACCGAGGTCGCGCGGCTGATCCAGACACAGCTCGCCGAACGCCTCACCGCGCAGGGACAGCCGGTGCCGCTGATCGCGGAGACCGGCGGCCAGAACGCGCTGGTCGTGGATTCCTCGGCGCTCGCCGAGCAGGTCGTCGCCGACGTCATCGCCTCGGCGTTCGACTCTGCCGGCCAGCGCTGCTCGGCGCTGCGCATTCTCTGCCTGCAGGAGGACGTCGCCGATCGCATCCTGTCGATGCTGCGCGGCGCGCTGCGTGAGCTCGAACTTGGCAATCCCGCGTCGCTGTCGGTCGATGTCGGCCCGGTCATCAGCGCGGAGGCGCGCAGCACGCTCGAGGCGCATGTCGCCACGATGCAGGCTCGCGGTCACGCCGTGGAGCGGCTGCCGCTGCCGCCGCAGGCGGCGCAAGGCACGTTCGTCGCGCCGGCTATCATCGAGATCGCCAACGTCTTCGATGTCGAGCGCGAGGTGTTCGGCCCCGTGCTCCACGTCCTGCGCTATCGTCGCGAACAGCTCGCCGACCTCATCGACGCGATCAATCTCACCGGCTATGGCCTGACCTTCGGCATCCATTCGCGCATCACGGAAACCATCGCGCGCGCGTCGAGCCGCAGCGCGGCCGGCAACATCTATGTCAACCGCAACGTCATCGGCGCCGTCGTCGGCGTGCAGCCGTTCGGCGGCTCCGGGTTGTCGGGGACGGGGCCGAAGGCCGGCGGCCCGCTGTATCTGCGCCGGCTGTTGGCCGTACCGCCGGGCCCGGTTCCCGAATTGGTCGGCGTGCTCGACATGGCGGCACAAGCCTATCTCGACTGGCTGCGCGCGGACGGGCCTGCCGATGCCGCGCGGGCCTGCGAGGCGCTTCTGTCCTGCGTGTCGGCCGGCGCCGAGATCGAGCTGCCCGGGCCGGTCGGCGAGCAGAACATCTATCGCATCAAGCCGCGTGGCGCGGTGGCCGCGCTGGCGCGGACAGAGCAGGCATTGCTGATCCAGCTTGGCGCCATCCTGGCCACCGGCAACCAGGCAATCGTCGAACGATCGAACCCGGCGCTCGTGGCTCTCGGCGGTCTCACCGGTCAGGCGCGCGAGCGCGTCGTCACCGTGGAGAACTGGCGGACGGTCGAGGCGCTTGCAGCCGTGCTCTCCGATGGCGATGCGCGGGAGCTCATCGGGCTCGGACGGGAGTTGGCCGCGCGTGCGGGACCGATCGTCCCGCTCGTCGCGCGGCGCAGCGTGGACGGCGGCTACGATCTCGACCGGCTCGTGGAGGAGATCAGCCTCTCGACCAACACGGCGGCGGCCGGCGGTAACGCCAGTCTCATGTCGATCGGGTGAGCGGCGATCGGATCGGCGAATGCAGGTATTCCGGCTTGAGCTGGCTCGCCGCGCCGGGACGCGATAGGGGATGAATCCGTTGCTGCCTGCCGTCGCTTGCGGCCGTTGCGCCAAGCCGACTGACTTCCCGTTCCGATCGAGGACACCTTGATGCCGACCATCCTGTTCCAGAATGCCGCTCTGCTCGACCCGCTGCAGCCTGACCTGCTCGAAGGGCAGCACGTCCTGGTGGAAGGCGGTCTGATCAAGGAGGTCTCCGACAAGCCGCTGCAGGCGAGCGCCGACCAGACCATCGATCTCAAGGGCAAGACCCTGATGCCCGGCCTGATCGACCTGCACGTCCACGCCATCGCGGTCGAGCTCAACCTCGCCCAGCAGGTGCAGATGCCGAACGTGCTGGTGACCCTGCGCTCGGCGATTCTGCTGAAGGGCATGCTGCGCCGGGGCTTCACCACGGTGCGCGACGCCGGCGGCGCCGGCTATCCGCTGAAGCAGGCGGTCGAGACTGGCCTCACCGAAGGCCCACGGCTGTTCGTCTCCGGCCGCGCGCTCAGCCAGACCGGCGGCCATGGCGACATGCGGGCGCGCACCGATTTCCTCTCCGACAACGCGCCCTGTCCGTGCTGCGTGCGCGTCGGCGCGCTGGCGCGTGTCGCCGACGGCGTCGATGCCGTGCGCAAGGCGGTGCGTGAGGAGCTGCAGATGGGCGCCGACCAGATCAAGATCATGGCCTCCGGCGGCGTCGCCTCCCCGACCGATCCGGTCGGCGCGTTCGGCTATTCCGAGGACGAGATCCGCGCCATCGTCGCCGAGGCGCGCGGGCGCCAGACCTATGTGCTCGCACATGCCTACACCGCGGAAGCGATCGCCCGCGCCGTCCATTGCGGCGTGCGCACCATCGAGCACGGCAATCTGGTCGACCTGCCGACCGCGCGCCTGATGGCCGAGAAGGGCGCCTACGTCATTCCGACGCTGGTCACCTATGAGGCGCTGGCGAACGAAGGCGCGCAATACGGCCTGCCGCCGGAGAGCGTCGCCAAGATCGCCGACGTCCGCGACGCCGGCCTGCGCTCGCTGTCGATCTACCGCGAGGCCGGCGTGAAGATGGGTTTTGGCAGCGACCTGCTCGGCCCGTCGCAGCGGCTGCAGAGCGACGAGTTCAGGATTCGCGCCGAGATTCTCGGGGCCCGCGAGGCGATCGCCAGCGCCACCGTGATCGGCGCCGAGGTGTTGGGCATGGAGGGCAAGCTCGGCCGCGTCCTGCCGGGCGCCATCGCCGATCTGCTCGTGGTCGACGGCAATCCGCTGCGCGACGTCTCCTGCCTGCTCGGCCAGGGCGATCACATTCCGCTGGTGATGAAGGCCGGCAAGGTGCACATCGACCGGCTGAACGGCTGAGGCCATTCGGCGCGCGCGGAGCTTCGAGATCGGCCCCGCTGTCACCCTCCCCTGGAGGGCAGGGCTATCGCATGTGGAAGTTCCGGACTGTCGCGACGAACGATCCTGCAAGTTAGTTACTCCGTCATGCCCGGGCTTGTCCCGGGCATCCACGTCGTTCTCAGTATGCCGGCCGACGTGGATGGCCGGGACAAGCCCGGCCATGACGATGTGGAGAGAGACGAGCACAAAACGGCGATCGCCAGATGCGATAGCCCTGCCCTGGAGGGGGAGGGTCGGCTCATAGGCGCGAAGCGCGTAGGAGCCGGGGTGGGGTGATCTCTCCATGTGCACTGGTTTTCGCGGCTTCACCCCACCCCGCTCGCCCGCTTCGCGTGCGACCGACCCTCCCCCTTCAGGGGAAGGTGAGACTGAAATCGCGGCGCATGCCGTGTCGTCATCGCAAATTGGCGATGAAAGCATCGTGCCTTTCCACGTATTCGCATCATGCTCTAGAACGCAATCACGCGGCCTCGCGGCGCCCGGAGCGTCCGAGTTGTACGGGTCGTTTCGCCCTCGTCGAAGCAGAGGGCGCAGGGAATGCCGGGAGCTGGCCGCCCCCATGGCCCGCCAGCGAGAAAAAATGCTGGCGGCAGG
The DNA here is from genome assembly GCF_051168435.1 of Bradyrhizobium sp. HKCCYLR20261. Lineage (NCBI taxonomy): Bacteria > Pseudomonadati > Pseudomonadota > Alphaproteobacteria > Hyphomicrobiales > Nitrobacteraceae > Bradyrhizobium > Bradyrhizobium sp. HKCCYLR20261. The sequence continues at coordinate 51,854 of NZ_JBNPUZ010000016.1, read as the reverse complement.
TACCACAGGTTCAGCCGAGACATCCCGGCATTCCCCGCGCGATGGTTGGGCGGCTTATACGTCCTCTCCCCGGGGACCGGCTGTTTTGCCCCCGTCACGAATGATGATCGTCACCATCCGCTTGGCCTCAGCACCGGGAGGCCAGGACCCTACGATTTCGCCGGCGCATCGGGCTCGTTCGTCCGCACGATGGCTCGCGCTGCGATCCAATGCACCCACCGCATCCCGCACCCACGTCTCGTGACGATCGCGAAGCGCCCCTCATGGCGGGACGGGATGCGCAGAGTCAATTATGATTTTCTGAAAAACGAAAGTGGAATATTTTTCGTCGGAGGACTGGACAAGGGTGATGTGCTTGAGGCGGTGAGTGAAATTGGGCGCATGATATCAGATCGTCTTGTCAGTCGTGCGCTCCTGGCTTCGGGCCCGCACGAGTCTCGACAAGCATATCCGCTCAATCCGAGCAGGCCGACGTCTTTGGCGGCGGCCGGAAGGTCCGAGAAGGGCGGATTGCGGACGTGACAGGGCGGTTCGACCTGCCGTCAATGGCCTGAAGCCTAACGACTTGCGGCAATGCAACAAGTCGGCTCTTATTCTGAATACACTGACCACAGAGCTAACCCGGTCCAGAGGGATCGCCTCTTGCGGGGCCGTGTAATCCAAAGTGGTGCTTGCGGGCGATGCACAGGGACGGCCGCGTATGGTGGAAAGCGCAATTGCCGGTTTCTCACGTCTGATCAGGATAAGCAGCAGTTGCCGAGACGCCCCGGAATTCGTAGGATAGTGGAAGAAAGCGAAGGGCATCGCTACGCTCATCTACTATAAGTTTGCTAAATTGCTGGATTCACCAGATCAAGCAGTCCGAGCGAGCTTTCAAGTGCCGAGACAGCCGTTTCAATTACGTCACTTGCCTGGCGATCACGCGCCGGCGATGACTAAGACGATGTGCTCCTGGGAATTCCGTAATGGCAAAGCGATTGGTGTTGTTCAACCACAAGGGTGGCGTCAGCAAGACCACGACGGTCTACAACGTAGGCTGGATGCTCGCCGAGCAGGGACACCGGGTCCTGCTTGTGGATGCCGACCCGCAATGCAACCTCACGAGCTTGATACTCGGCGATGACTTTGATGCGTACTACCTGGACGATGCGACGCGACTTCAGAATATCAAGGATGGCGTGGCACCGGCCTTCAAGGGCAAGCCCACGCCCATCACGCCCGTGGTCTCCAAGTCTCCCGCCCGCCAGTCACGGGTGCACTTGCTAGCCGGCCATGCCACGCTTTCTGAATACGATGCGTCACTGACCTTCGCGCAGACCTCGAATGCGTTGGCTACGCTGCAAAACCTGCCCGGTGCCTTCCACGAACTTATCCGCCAAGTCGAGGAGGCCAACCGCATTGAGTACACGATCATCGACCTCAACCCTGGCCTGAGCGCAATCAACCAGAACCTTTTTCTGAACTCTGACTTCTTCCTGATCCCGACCAACCCCGATCCGTTCTCCATCATGGCGTTGCAGACGCTGGAAACCATCTTCCCGCGGTGGGCCACCTGGAAGGTGGGCAACGAAGCGGTGTTCAAGGACTCGGCCTACCCACTACTACCAGGCTTGCCCAAGTTTGCCGGCACCGTGATACAGCGCTTCAACGTGCGAAGGGGGCGCGCGGCCGCGCCGTACCGGGACAACATCGCCGAGATAAAGAAAGTCACATACGAGCGCCTCTATCCTGCACTCAGGAGTAGCGGTCTCACACTCCCCGAAAGCAACTACCCGCAAACGCTGAGTAACAATGGCTTCTGTCTGGAGGAAATCCCGGACTTTGGTGCCTTGTTGCCACGCTCTCACGAAGCCGGCGTACCAGTGTTTGCACTGCGCGATAACGAGCTAGGCGCAAGCGGGGTAGTCTTAGCCAACACGATCGAGAAGCGTGACCAGATCCGTGGACAGTTCGACGCCGTCGCAAAGACGCTGAAAGACCTCATGAACGGATAACATGCTCAACGCCAAGGGGGTATTTCACAACAACATCAGGCAGGCGAACGAACTTGGAGCCCTCTACGAGTATTTGAGCAACACGGTGCCCGTTCCCGAACAGTTCGACGATTTGTTGCGATCCCAGGTCGTCAATGCCGTTAGCGCTTTCGACAAACTGATGCACGATTTGATTCGCATTGGTATGGTGAGAATTTTCGAAAACCAAAGACCGTCAACTGGAAAATATCTGAGCGAGGCTGTTGCCATTCAGCATCTGCAAGGGCTCGCGCCCGGCGCTGTTCCTCCGCCGCCTGTTCGCTTTGAGGAAATCGTTCGCGAAAAGCTCAGCAAATTGTCGTTTCAGGATCCAACGAAAATCGCCGATGGTCTGAGCTACATTTGGAATGAGAGCCAAAAGTGGCAGCAGATCGCTCAAGGACTAGGAATGAGCGACGACGCCGCCAAGCGCAAGCAGAGGCTGATTGTTACGCGCCGAAACGCCATCGTCCACGAGGCAGATCTCGATCCGATAACTAACCAAAAGCAGACCATTACGAGACCGGAAGCAACGGATATATCTAATTTCCTTCTGGCTCTCGGCAATCGAATATGCGACTTAATAGTCTAAATCAACTACGTCGATAAACAGCGAGCGTAGGACGGATGAACGTAGTGCTTCCCATCTTTGCGCTGTACCTGCCCGCTGATGAGTAGCGCTACGCTAAACCTGCTTCGCTCCTGTCTCAATTTGCGTTTAGGCACCATTTTCGTCAGAGTTCGCTTGCACGGTCGACTCGATTCAGCGGACAAACATCTGACTTGGGTCGGCGGCCGTAATTGAACCTGGTCAATTGGAGGGGCCGCTTCTGGCCCATCGCTGTGCTCACGACCACGATCAGCTCGCCCCGACATCTCCGTGGGCCTGCACGCCGCGCGCGAACCGTCCGAAGCGCAGCGCCAGGGTCGGGAGCACCAGCAGGTTGAGCGCCATCGACGTCAGGAGGCCGCCGAGGATGACGATCGCCATCGGTCCCTCGATCTCGCGGCCGGGCTCGCCGGCGCCGAGCGCGAGCGGCAGCAGGCCGAGGCCGGTGACGAGCGAGGTCATCAGGATCGGCACGAGGCGGTCGGCGGCGCCGGCGATCGCCGTGTCCAGGCTCCAGGGGCGGCCTTCGACCACGACCAGGTGCTCGTAGTGCGAGATCATCAGGATCGAGTTGCGCAGTGCGATGCCGAACAGTGTGACGAAGCCGATCATCGAGCCCAGCGACAGCACGCCGCCGGTCACGGCGACCGCGATGACGCCGCCGACGAAGGCGAAGGGCAGGTTCAGCAGCACCAGCACGAGGTTGCGCCAGTGGCCGGTGACGAACGACAGCAGCAGCACGATGCCGATCGTCGCCAGCAGCGAGTTCATCAAGAGGTCGCGGCGTGATCTGGCCTGCGCCTCGGCCGCGCCGGTGAACTCGACATGCGCGCCCGGCGGCAGCTTCACCTCCTTGGCGACCTTTCGCTTGGCCGCAGTGACGAAGGATTCGAGATCGCGCTCGGCGACGTTGGCGGTCACGGTCTGCACGCGCTGGCCGTTGCGATGGAGCACGATGTAGCGGCCGGCGGTGCCGTAGACGTCGGCGACCTGCTTGAGCAGAATGTAGGCGCCGCTCGGCGTGCGGATCGGCATGTTGCCGATCTCGGTCGGCCGCGCGCTGGCATCGGGATCGAGCTTGACGATCACGTTGAACACGACATTGCCTTCATAGGCCTGGCCGACGACGTCGCCCTGATAGGCGGTGCGGATCAGCTCCAGCACCTCGACGGCATCGAGCCCCCATGATTGCAGATCGGTCGGGCGCAAGGTGACGTTGACCTGCGGCATGCCCGGCGGCGATTGCTGCTGGATGTCGACCGCGCCCCAGACCTCGCCGAGCTCGCGCGCGATGTCGCGCGCCGCGCGCTCGAGGTCGTCGAGATCGGGACCGTAGACGTTGATGACGACGGCGGCATTGAAGCCGGACAGCGTCTCCTCGATGCGCTCCGTCAGGTAGGTCTTGATCGAGACATTGATCCCGGCGAAGTCGGCCAGCGCGGCGCGGATGCGCCGCTCGGCGCGCTCCTGGTCGTCGCCCGACAGGCCGGGCTTCAGGTCGACCTCGATCTCGCTGGAATGCGTGCCGGCCGTGTCGACGCCGGCTTCGGCGCGCCCGGCATGCTGGGCGACGCTGCGCACCTCCGGCACGGCACGCAAGGCATCGGCGATGAGAGTACCAAGCCGCAGCGTTTCATCCAGCGACGTGCCCGGCAAGGTCGAGACGTGGACGATCAGATGACCTTCCCGGAGCTCCGGCAGGAAGGTGCCGCCGAAGAACGGCACCAGGCCGGCGCCGCCGAGCGTCACCAGCAGGGCAGCCGCAATGACTAGCTTGGGGAATGCGCTGAGGCGCCGCAGCAGCCGCTCGTAGTGACGGCGCGACCAGCGCACCAGCGGCGGCTCGCGGATGTCGCGCGTGGAGCGGCCGGCGAGCAGCAACATCGACAGTGCTGGCGTGACCGTGAGCGCGATGATCAGCGAGGCCAGCACGGCGAGGATGTAGGCGATGCCGAGCGGGCCGAACAGCCGGCCGGCGAGGCCCGGCAGCGCCAGGATCGGAACGAAGACGAGCAGCACCGCGAAGGTGGCGTAGGCGACCGCGCCGCGGACTTCGAGCATGGCATCGTAGACCACGCGGGTCTCGCTGCGCGGCGACGGCAGGCTGCGGTTCTCGCGCAGCCGGCGCACCACGTTCTCGACCCCGATGACGGCGTCGTCGACCACCTCGCCGATCGCGATCGCAAGGCCGCCGAGAGTCATGGTGTCCAGGCTCTGCCCCATCCATTGCAGCGCCAGCACGGCGGAGAACAGCGACAGCGGGATGGCGGTGCAGCTGATCAGCGACGTGCGCCAGTCGTAGAGAAACAGCAGCAGCACGACGATCACCAGCGCGCCGCCGATCAAGAGCGCGACCAGCACGTTCCGTGTCGCGGAGTCGATGAACGTCGCCGGGCGGAACAGGTCGGCGTGCAGCTTGACCTGTTCGCTCTCCAGCGCGGGGCGCAGCTCCTGCAGCGCCGCCTCCACGCGCGCGGCGACGTTGCGGGTGTTGGCGCCGTATTGCTGGCTGATCATCATCATGATGCCGGGCTGGCCATCGATCAGCGCGCCGCCGATCGGCGGCTCCGGCGCGTTGACGATCGTTGCGACGTCGCCGAGCACGACGCTGGCGCCGCCCTGATGCAGCAGCACCGTGCGCGCCAGCTGGTCCGGCGTCAGCGACTGCCCCTGCGTCTGCAGGATGACGCGCTGATTGGCGGTGTCGACGAAGCCGGCGCCGCGCACGCCGGTGGCCTTGCGCGCCGCCGCCACGACATCGTTCATGCCGACGCCGAAGCGGACGAGATCGTCGGCGCGCACCTGAACCTGCAGCGACCGTACGTCCCGGCCATAGGTGGTGATCTGCGCGACACCGGGCACGGCGAGCAGCCGCCGGCTCACGGTCCAGTCGGCAATGGTGCGCAGATCCATCAGCGAGCGCCGCTCTGAGGTGAGGCCGATCGCGAGCACCGTGCCGGCCGCCGGCACCAGCGGCGTCATCGCCGGCGCGCGGACGCCCTGCGGCAGGCCGCTCGTGATCACCGTGAGCCGCTCGGTCACCAATTGCCGCGCCTTGAAGACATCCGTGCCGGGCTGGAAGATCACGGAGACGACGGACAGGCCCTGGATCGATGACGAGCGCATGCTCTCGACGCCGGCGAGGCCGTTGATCGAGGTCTCGATCGGCTGGGTGACGAGCACCTCGACCTGTTCGGGACTGAGCCCCGGCGCCTCGGTCTGGATCGACACCTGCGGTGGCGCGAACTCCGGGAAGACGGCGTATTTGGCGCTGCCCAGCGAAAAGATGCCGTGAATGAGGATGGTGCAGGCGAGCGCCAGCATCATGCCGCGAAAGCGGATCGCGAACGAGACCAGCGCGGCCTGCGGCCCCGTGGCGGCCGCACGGATGCCGTCAATCATCGTCGCCGCCGCCGCGCAGCTCGCTCTTGGCTTCCTCCGACAGCAGCACCTGCGCGCCGCGCATCACGATTTCCGAGCCGGGCGGAATGTCCTGCACGACGTAGTCATCGTCCGAGATCGGCTGGTCGGTGCGGATCGGATGCCGCCGGAAGGTCTCGGGACCTGCGCGCAGATAGACCCAGGCGCGTCCCTGCCATTGCACGATCGCGGTGTCCTCGACGAATACGCCCTGATAGGCCTTGCCGGAGGGAACATAGGCCGTCGTGTTCATGCCGGGCAGCAACCCGCTGTCGCCGGCCGCGACGAAGTAATAGCTCACGCCCTGGATGCGCGGATCGGTGCGCGGCGCGGGCGAAAGGTAGCGCAACTCGATGTTGGCGTTGCGCGTCGACGCCTGGGCCAGCGCCAGGCGCGGCGGCTCGGATAGGGTCACGCCGGGCGGCAGCGTGACCTGCACCAGCAATTGCTCGCGCTCGATCAGTTGCACCACCTGGGGCGAGCGCTCGATGATGCCCTTTCCGATCACGGCGCCCCATTCCTGCCGCGCGGTCGCCACCAATGTCTTCACTTGCGAGTCCGCTGCGGCGAGCGCGGCCTGATCGGTGCGGAACGTGCCCTCCGCCGCCTCGGCGTCCTTGCGCGGCATGGCCGCCGACTGCACGAGGTCGCGGGCGCGCTCGAAGGCGAGCCTGGCGACGTCGAGCCTGGCCTGGGCGGTCTGCAGTTGCGCCTGGGCGTTGGCGTAGTTGTTGGTCAGGTCGGTCAGCCTGGCGACGTCCAGAACGGTGCCATAGGCCCGGAACTGCTCGGGGTGGGATTCCCTGGCCAGCACCGCCGTCTGGAGGCCGATCTGCTTCTGCTGCGTCGGGGACAGCTTGACCGTTGCGGGCTCACGCGCCGTGCCCGACGACTGCGCCCGGGCATCCGGCTGCGCCGACAGCAGCGTCAGAAATGCTGCACTGCATGCGGCGGCCGTTCTCATCCGTTGCCAAATCATGCAGTCCCGGCCCATCGATCGGGGACGTCTGAACGACGTTGATGTCTTTGCAATGACTGCTACTTCAGCTTTCGGGGCGTTTCAAGCAGGGCCCTGCTGTCCAGCGCTCGGCTTTCGCGGCCACGCGTGCGGTCCGTGACGGCCGGATGTCCTTCCCGACGCGCTCCTTCGGGAAGACCGCTCGCCCGACCGGGCCGCGTTGCTTTCACCCGGCGCCAAGCTGAAGACGCGATGCGCTCGTATTTGTGGCGCTGTACTTGACGCGAGGGTCGCATGCGCGACGGCGCGATGGCTGAACCTTGGCGACGGCCGCGCGGCGGCGTGGACATCGTGCCTTGGTCAAGCGTCACGTCGCCTCGTCTTGAGCGTTAGAAGTATTCTTAGACACATTCTAGCGTATTCGCGCGCAACCTGAGCTTGCCGCTGCGATTGCATGTCGCCCCCGACAAAAACTGCAGACTAACAGGGTTGTTAGAAGAGATTTTCCGCAGCAAACGACCCGGGATTTTTTTCCCGAGATCCCCGCAAGAACGAGAATCGTCACATTCATCTACCTGTCGGGTCATTGATGTGACCTACCTTCGCCATACGCCTCCGCAACGAGTCGGGAGTTCCATCGACGTTGCAGCGAGGAAAGCTTGTCCAGTCTGAACCCACTCTCCGATCGCCCGGCGCGCCGTGATCACGGGCGGGGCCATCCGTGTCGGTCAGCCGCTCGCCGACCTCAGGCCACTGCCGTAGCCGAGTTCAGAAAAGGATCTGCACGATGAGCCAGCTGGTGAATATGCGGCCGAATGAGGCCAAGGCGAGCGAGTCCGCCGCGCAGGCCACGATCGGCGATCACGGCATGCGGCTGCTTGGTGCCCTCGGTGCAAGTGCAGCGTCGTCCCTGGACAACCCGGCGGCGGCAGACGCCTGGCAAGACTCTTGGCAAGGCTCCGCGAATGACACGCGGACGGCCGGCGAGCCGCTGCAGGAGGTCCTGGGCGGTCTGACGGAGATGATCCGGGCGGAGACATCCCCGCTCGAGCGGCAGCCGGATCACCCGTTTGCCGATGATCACGGCTTGGCCCTGGACCAGGGTGAGATGGAGCACCTGCCCGGCGTGGTGCTCAACACCTTCGATGTCGACGGGCCGGTGTGGCTCGCCGTCGAGGCGCTTGCAGCGACCGAGCCGCCGGCGATCGATGCCGATCTCGACGCCTGGGTCGAACTGTCCTCGGATCCGGATCGCCGCCCATCGCCGCGGGACAGCATCCTGGTGAAGGTCGACGAGATCGAAAAGAACCGCCTCACCTTCGCCCGCCACGCCCGTCCCGAGGATTTCTCGCCGGCCGCAGCTCTCGGCGTATGGACCGGACGGCTGCGCCTCGAGCAGCGCCCCGATCTCTTGCAGCGGATCGAGCGCTACGTCTCCGGTCCCTGGACCGCATGGGCCGACACCGAGCGCAAGCGCCGCCGGACCATGGCCATTCATCAGCGCCTGCGCGAGCTGGCGGCGGCATCGGCTTCCGATCCTGCGCTCGAAATCATCTGGGGCATCGGCTTGTCGTCATGGCGGCAAAGCGGCCGCGACTACGAACTGCCGCTGTTCGAGCGCGCCGTGGAGATCGAGGTCATTGCGCGCCCCGATGCCGAGGTCCGGGTGCGGCCGCGTTTCGTCGGCGCCACTGTCAACCGCAAGGCGCTGGAGGCGATGGTGCCCGACGCAGCGCTTGCGTTGGCCGATAGGTCCGACCGACTGGTCGAGGCGCTCGAGCAGCGCGGCGAGCTGTCGCCGTTCACGCCGCTCGATCTCGAGCAGATCATCGGCGCGGTCGGCGTCCAGACCGGCCACAAGCCGTCGCGCGCGGCGGACAGCCCGATGGCGGACGCCTCGGACGCGGCCATCGCGAACGGCCGCTGGACCATCTCGGCGCGCCGGCGGCCGGATGTCCGCGCGCTACGCGACATCGAGAGCCTCAAGACGGCGGTTGCGCACGCGCCGCAGAGCGAATGCTGCTTGACCGGCGCCGTCGGCGCCCTGCTGATGCAGTCCGATGGACGAGGCCACGCCGCGGCGCGCCGGCATCTGTCGGGCATCGTCGGCGGCCCGATCGACATTGCGCCGCCGCCGAAGCCCGTCGCCGTGGAGCAGGGTGATCTGTTCTTTCCGTTGCCGGCCGCTCCCGAGGACGTCGAGATCGTACGCGAGCTGTCCGGCTCGGACGGCCTCGTGCTGCAGGCCGCCGCAGATGATGACCGCATCGCCGCGCTCGTCAACGTCGTCTGCCATCACCTCGCGCTCGGATCGCGCGTGCTCGTGGTCTCCAGAGACGAGACCGCGCTCGGCTTGCTGCATGAGAAGCTGCCGCCGCCGGTCCGCGAGCTGACCGTCAGCTCGACGGGCTCCGACAAGGACGTGCTCAGAAAAGCCGAGGCGCTGGCGGGCCGGCTGCAGTCGATCCTCGATGCCGCGAACCTGCGGGATCAGGTCGCGCAGATCGGCCGGCTGGAGCGCGACATCATCTCGAAGCGCTCCCAGATCACATCGCTCGACGACGAGATCGCGGAGATCGTCAGGCGCAACCTGCGGCTCACCGGCGGCTTGCCGGAGCTGCCATTCGATCTGTTCAAGGGACTGGTCGGCGAGCCGCATGCCTATGGCTGGTTCAAGGATCGGCCCAAGCGTCTCATCTCGGGGACGGACGCGCTGGTCGCCGCGGTCGACAAGGCGCGCGAGGCGCGACAGCGTCTTGGCGATCGTCTCAAGCATATCGACGACGAGTTGCCGGAGACCGCGGCGCTTCCGGATACGGCGGCGATCTTGCGCCTGCATGAGGAGCTGCGTCATCAGGCAACGATCACGTCCGACAACGGGCGCGACGAGGATCTCGCGCTGGATGCGATCGCGACCTTCGGGCTCGACGCGACCGGCCGGCTCGCGACAGACCTCGATGCGCTCGCCGCCGGCCATCGCGCCATTGCCGCGGAAGCCTGGCTCGGCCGGCTGTCACCGCTCGCGACGTCAAAGACCGACGGGCCCGAGGGGCTCGACAAGGTGGTGGGCTGGGCGCGTGATGCCTCCTTCCAGCTCTCACGCACTGCCGAATTCGCCCGGCGCCAGGTGCAGGCGCCGGTCGAGGCCTTCACCAAGAAGGACGCCATTCGCGTGGTCGAACGGCTCGCGGCCGGCGAGAAGCCGTTCGCGCGGTTCACGCCGTCGCGCCGCGCGCTGAAGACCGCGGTCGATGCCATCACGCTGGACGGAGCCGCGCCATCGACGCCGGCCGATTGGAGCTACGTCGCCCGCTTCCTGCTGTGGCGCCACGACCTGCATGCGCTGCGCGCGCGCTGGACGTCGATCGCGATGAAGATCGATGCGCCGGCGCTGCAGCTGGAATCGGCGCGCGCCTTCGATGATCTCGAGCAGATCGTCAAGAGCGTCGAGGTCGCCGTGGTGACGGCGGCGCTTGCGGTCCGCAACGTTGTCGATGCCTGCCGCAAGCTGTCGATGACCGACAGCGAGGTTGCCGCGATGGTGGCGGATGTGCAGCGGCCGGCCGCCTTCGGCGCGGCCATTCGCACCGTCATGACGCGGGTGTCCGGGCCGTTGGTCGAGCTCGCGCGGCTCGGTGAATTGTTCGCCGGAGCCGGCGAACTCGCGGCGACCGTCCAGGCCGACGTGCTGTCGCTGGTCGGCGATGCCGAAACGGACGCGCAGGAGCTGGCGGCGCGGTGGTCGGGAATCCTCGCCGCGGTGGAGACGATCCGCGGCAACGAGACCGACTACGAACTGGTCAGGACGGCGTGCCGGATGGCCATCGCGGCGGGCGCACCGAGTCTCGCGCAGCGATTGCGGTCCGTGCCGGCCGAAACGGACACCAAGGATACGACGAAGGCTGCTGCGAAGCATGCTCTCAAGGAAGAAGCGACACTCGCGGACTGGGTGAGCGCGTGGAATCTGGCGGTCCTCAAGCGGATCGAGAATCCCGAGGAGCGCCAGCTTCTCCATGATCTCGCGGCGCAGCGACTGCGGCTCGAGAAGCGATCCCTGGCGTTGTTCGAGGTGGTGATCGGCGCGCGCATGTCGCTCGGTATCGCGCAGAATGCCAGCGGCGCCGTCCGGCAATCGCTGAAGCGCTTCCGCGACACGATGCAGAAGATGGCCTCGGCCTGCTCCGGCCCGACTGCGCGCCGTCTGCGGATCGCCGCTCGCAGCTCCTTCGAAGGCTGGCTGGAGGAGATCCCCTGCCACATCATGCCGGCCTGGCGCGTCGCCGAACTGCTGCCGGCGCGGATCGGTACCTTCGATCTGCTGGTCGTCGACAGCGCTTCGCGCTCGGATGTGCGCGAGCTCGCCGCGATGCTGCGCGCCCGCAAGGTCCTGATCAGCGACGAGCGCCGTGATGCGGCCGCGATCGCAGCCCGCAGCGATCGGCTGGCCCGGCGCGGCCATGCGAAGGCGCTGCGCGACATGCCTCCGGCCTTGCGCCGGCTGCTGATGCCCGGGGCCTCGCTGCGCGATCTTGCCGAGATTCTGTTCCCGGAGCGGATGATCGAGCTGCGCGCGCGGCCGATTCTCGTCGAGGCGGCTGCCGCGCCGACGCCGCTCCTGATCGACGAGCCGGCGAAGCCGGCGGAGGCTTCCGTCGCCGAGCGGCCGCGGCCGGTGCGCGCGCCGGCGCCGGCGCAGGCACCGAAGCGGCGCATGGCGCCGCGGCCGATCAGCACGACGCATACGCTCGAAGAGGAGATCGCGACCGTCGCGAAATATCTCTCGATGGCCCGTCGCGGCGGCTCTGACAGCGCCGCGCCGCCAAGCCCTGCGCGCGACCGTGCGGCCCCGCAACCGAACGAGGCTCGCGCGACAACCGCGAAGCCGTCTCCGGAGCTGCGCGTGTTGCGCCAGCGTCCGCGGCGTCCGTCGGCGGAGGAGATCAAGTCCGCGCCTGCGACGCCGCCGGCGTTGCCCGAGCTACCGATCGCCGTGAAGCCGGCAGCGAGCGAGCAGCGCGCGGTGCCCGCGGCCGAGGCGCCGATCGTGGAAGCCGCCCGCCCGTCGGAGCCCGCGCCGCGCGAGGTTGCGCCGGTGGTGACCGCCGCAGAGGGCGCAGTGACGCCCGCGGGCGCCGAGCCGGCGGAGCCCGTCAATGCAGGCAATGCGAGCGTCGCCAAGCCCATTGCCGTTGCTGTCGTGCCGGAGACCAAACAGCCCGAGGCGACAGCTCCCGCGGCGCCGCCCGAAGAGATCAAGATCCATCCCTCGCTGCTCGAGACAGCCTTCAAGTCGGAGCAGAGCGCCGCGGTCACGCGCCGTCGTCTGCCCAGCCGGCATGTGCTGGCCGTGGCCGCGGCGGGGCTGCTCGCGATCATCGGTGCAGCGGTTTCCTGGGAGCGCGCGTCGGAATGGGTTCAGGTGTCGCTGAGCGGCGCGACGGCGGCTCTGCCCAACGAGCCCGGTCCGCGCAAGGTCAATGCCGAGCGGATCATGCCGGACGGCAAGCCTGCGGTCGCTGCGGCGGCCGAGGAGCCGACCACGGTCGGCATGAGCGTGCCGGTCAGCATGCCCGGTCAGGCATTCCTCTATCACGAGGATCCGCAGGATCCGAAAGGCAAGCGTTTCCCCGGCAAGGTGACCTGGTCCGTCGAACCCAGCAGGGGGCCGCGGCTCGATGCGGCGCCTGCGATCAAGGGAGAAATCGAGATCGAGAATGGCACCAAGGTCACGCTCTCGCTGCGGCGGAACGCGGACATGGAGATGCCGGCCAGCCATATCATGGAGCTCAAATTCGACGGACTGGATCAGTCGGTGAGCGGCCTGACGAGCCTGCGGGGCATCGGCCTCAAGGGTGAGGAGTCCGAGCGCGGCACGGCGCTGGTGACGCAAACCGCCCGGGTCACGCCGAAATTCTTCATGGTCGCGCTGTCCGCCAACGACGTCGACACCAAGCGCAATCTGATGCTGCTGAAAGGCAAGCAGTGGTTCGACATCCCGATCGTCTATGAAGGCGGCAATCGGGCGCTGCTGTCGATCGAGAAGGGAGCCGACGGCGACCGCGTTTTCAAGGACGCGTTCGCGAGCTGGGGTCAGTAAAGGGGCTGGGGGCCTCCACCAAGGCGAGGACAGCATGAGCGAGAGTTCAGCGTTGCAATGGCTGCGGGCTCCCAGGCTCGCCGAGGATGCGCTCCCGCCGGATTCGCGCGCGGTCGCCTGCCGGCGCTGCGGCCGCACCGTGGAGGTCTCGCTCAGCCCGATGCGTCCGCCGAGCTTCCAGCGCGTCGAGGATCAGGTCGAGTGCCCCGAGGTGCAGGAACGCTGGACCGGTAACAGCCAGGGCGGGCTGTTGCTGATGATGTGCGGCGCGCTCGAGCAGTCGCTCGACGCCGAGTGGGGCGCCGGAGAGCCGGAGCGCGTTGTTCACGCCGAACCGCCGCCCGAGCTTGCGCCGGTGCGATCGCGCAGCCTGCCCGTGCCGGCGCCGTCTGTGAGCGATGGATGGGACGATGATCAGGACGACGCGGCCAGCGGCGGCTGGTGGCGGACGCTGTTCGCACCGTTTGCGGGCACGCGCAAGAAGCTGGTCCGCGGCGCGATCGGCATCGTGGTTCTCGCCATCGTGTTTCTCGGCGGCGTGATGCTGCCGCTGCGTCAGATCAAGCTGCTGATCCAGCCGCCGCTGGGACTGACGGGATCGTCCACCGCGCCGCGCGAGGCGCAGTCGGCGGCGCCGCCGCCGTCCCCGCGTCGAATCCTGGTCGAGACCGCGCCGCAGGACTCCACGCGCTCGGCATCGAACTCATTCGCGCCGTCGCGGCAGGCTGCGACGGGCATGGAAACGGCGCCGGCGCAGCCGCCCGAGACGCTCGCCGCTCCGCGCGCGCTGCCGCTCTCCGAACCCGAGCCGAAGCTGCGCGTGCCCGAACTCGTGACCGTGGCCGGCGGAAGCTTTGCGATGGGCGGTGACGACGAGTCCGAACAGCCCGTCCATCAGGTGAGCGTGCGGCCGTTCTCGCTCGGCAAGCACCCGGTGACGGTCGGCGAATGGAAGCAGTGCGTGGCGGCTGCGAGCTGTCCGGACATCGCCACCGGTGCGGATGATCGTCCCGTGACCAATGTGAGCTACGACGATACGCAGGCCTATCTCGCCTGGCTCTCCAGGGCGACCGGCAAGTCGTTCCGGCTGCCGACCGAGGCCGAGTGGGAATATGCCGCGCGGGGCGGCCAGCGCACCCGCTACTGGTGGGGCGATCGCATGCGCCAGGGCATGGCGAACTGCAGGGGCTGCAACGGCCCGAACGAAGCCGATCAGGATCAGCCGCCGAAGATCGGCAGCGTCCCGGCCAATCCTTACGGCCTTTTCGACATGGGCGGTGGTGTCGGCCAGTGGGTCGCTGACGCCTGGCACAAGAACTACAAGGGCGCGCCGAATGATGGATCAGCCTGGATGGAGGAGGGCAGCTATGCCCGCGTCATCCGCTCCGGCTCGTGGAAGAACGGCGCGTCCGACGCGCGCGCCGGGAGCCGCGACCGCTACGACGGGCGCATCCGGCATCCCACCCTCGGCTTTCGTGTTGCGCTGTCACCATAGGAGATCCGCATGCTGCCGACGATGCCCGCGCGCCTCTGCCTGATCATGACCCTCGCCGCCGCACTCGCGCCACCGCTGGTGGCGGCCAAGGGCACCAAATCCCCGAAGGATGCCCGTGTCTACCTGATTTCGCCGGCGGATGGCGAGACCGTCACCGGGCCGTTCATCGCCCGCTTCGGGCTGCGCAACATGGGCATCACCCACGCCGGCGACGAGTTCGCCGGCAGCGGCCATCATCATCTGCTGATCGACGTCGACGACACGATGCAGGCCGGCGAGGAGATCCCGCGCGACAAGAAGCACATCCACTATGCGGCGGGCGAGACCGAGGCCCGGATCGAACTGTCGCCCGGCAAGCACACGCTGCAGCTCGTCATGGGCGACTCCAAGCACCTCAACTTCGATCCTCCCGTGGTCTCCGAGAAGATCATGATCACGGTGGCGCGCCCAAACGGTGAGCAGGAGGCGCGCGCGACCCGCAGCGTCAACCCGCGCAGCCGCCTGCAGAGCCGTGCCGCGGCTCCGCTCGAGCTGCAGTCTGCGCCGGAGCCGACCGCGGACATGACCAAATCTCCGGAGAGCTCCGACTTCATCAGCCGCGTGCTGACCGGAGCGAAGTGACGGCGCCCGCGACCGGCTGTTTTCTCCCATGATGCGCGGCCGTCTGCCGGCCGCCTGATCGACGTCCGGCGATGTGCAGCGCACATCGCTCTCGGGCGTGCTTCGATATGCGATCTGCGTCGCGTGCGCACATCCGTGCGACGATTGACGGATGGCGCGCGTGCGCATCGCGAACGTGAGCATCGTTTCCTCAGCCCGAGAGATCGCCAGCTGATCAGCTCTGAGAAAAAATTTTCGAGGCGTAACGTCGCAGCTTTGCGGCGTTCGGCGCCCTTTTCGCCGCACCGTCGACACAGCCGCAATCCGGCAGCAGTGTGGTGCCGTCGGCGCCGCCGGACACGCTTCGCGGTGAGCATCGCGCGCACGCCTTACGCGCGGCCCTGATAGAGCCTTGCGATTCAATGTCAGTTGCAAGGCGCCGGGGACTGCACGGTGATGCGACGACAGACACATCTAAAACCGGCGGTCATGCCGCGAACTCACCTGTAACGCAGTTCGGTCCGCCTGCCAGCAACAATGCGGCCGCATACGGACAGATTGCGGCTCGGCTCGCATCTCCGGCGTCAGCCGCGGCCGATCGCGGCGTCCAAGTTTCGTTGAAATCTCCCTCCCTTTGTAGGACTGCGCATTGAGCGCTCCAGGCGCCGATGGCGCAGACTTCGAGGAGGATTTGATAATGAAGCTCATCAAGATCATGGTCGTTGCTGCGGTGGCAGGTCTCGCATCGGGCTCCGCTGCGCTCGCCGACGGCTACAAGGATTGCACCAAGCTCGACAAGGCGTCGTGGAAGACCACCGCCGAGGCCGAGGCGAAGGCGAAGGCCGCGGGCTACGAGGTTCGCCAGACCAAGATCGAGGGCTCCTGCTACGAGGTCTACGGCGTCAAGGGCGGCAAGCTGTTCGAGCTGTTCTACAGCCCCGAGGATCTGTCGCTGAAGCACACCAAGGCGAAGTGATCTGATGATCACGCGTGACGCAGGTCCGGCGCAGCGAAGCGTTGCCTCCGAGCGGCCGGCGAACCCACGTTCGGGGACCGTCGCAATCTGGGACCTTCCGCTCCGCGTCTGGCACTGGGCCCTTGCGGCCTTCGTGCTCGTCGCCTGCGTCACGCCCAATACGTTCGACCGTCTGCACCGGCTGGCGGGCTATGCCGTGATCGGCCTGCTCGCCTTCCGCCTGATCTGGGGCGTGATCGGCAGCCGCCATTCGCTGTTCGCGCGCATCAGCCTGAAGCTGCGCGCGGCGCCCAAATACATCGTCAACATCCTGCGCGGCGAGACAGGGCGCTATCTCGGTCTCAACCCCGCGGGCGCAGCGATGCTGGTCGCTATGCTCGCTCTCCTGATCGTCTCGACGGTCAGCGGCGTGATGCAGGTCTCGCAGCGCTTCTTCGGCGTCGGCTGGATCGAGCAGGCCCATGCGCTGTCGTCGAACGCGATCATCGCGCTGATCGCCGTGCATGTGCTCGGAACGGTCTGGATGAGCGTGCTGCAGCGGGAGAATCTCATGCGTGCCATGGTCACCGGACGCAAGCGCGTGCCGGGCATCGTGCGCGCCGATCCGGCCACGGTCCGCAGCCGTAGCGCGGAGCTCACGCCGGTTGTTGCGCGCGAGGAGGAGATATCGGTCGTGCCCGATCTGCCGCCGCAGCGCGCGGCGCCGCCGCCTGTGACAGCAAAGCCGATCCCTGCGCGCATGCCTCGCACGCTCAGCGTCCACGACAAGCGGCTCGGAGTCGGCCGATGAGACGGTGCGCATCGGTGGCGTGCGCCCGCAGGCGTCCTGGCGGTGCAGGACGGCGTTTGATTTCGCTGCTGGTGCATGCGCGGCTCTCAGGCGCGCGTGCCGGTGATCGTCCGGTCCCGCAGGATGCGAACAGCCCGCGTGACCGCGAACGTCTTCGCGCATCCCGCGTGCCTTCGGTGCATTGATCGGGCCAAGGTCCTGGCTAAGCCGGCGTGCGCCGAGCAGACGTCTGTTGAAGAGATCATCCCGGTTGGGATCGACAGGCGATAGCGGTGTTTCGGACCAGCGCGGCCTGCACGCGCACGGACTCCGGCGCACGGCGCCTTCGTGCACATGACGGCCGTATGTCCCGCAACTGATCGGGGGCGTGTTCGTTATCGCGCATCAACTAATAAAGATCGCGCGGTTTGTCGCACACAACGAGTTTGTCAAATTTCGACACGGTAAATTGCCGCATTCGGGAATTTATAGTCGTTCTACGATGTGTCGGAGGCGCGTGAAGACAGACGCGCCTTTGTGAGCTCCGCCACACGACGAATTCGGGACAGGGACATTCATCATGACGCTCTTCGAAAAAGCACAGGCTGCAGCCGCCGTTGCGCTGTTGGCGACCGCGTTCGCTCTGCCCGCCCGGGCGGCCGAGACGACGATCGAGATTTCCGTCAAGGACAACAAGTTTCAGCCGGCCGAGATGAAGGCGCCGGCGGACACGCCGATCGTTTTCAAGGTGAAGAACCTGGATGGTGCGCCCGTCGAGTTCGAGAGCGAGCCGCTGGAGTTCGAGACGGTGATCAAGCCGAACATGGAGGGGATCGTGAAGATCAAGGCGCAGAAGCCTGGCCGCTACGAATTCTTCGACGACTTCCATCAGGGCAACAAGGGCACGCTGATCATCGAGTGATCCGATTGTCGACGGCCGCGTCGTCGTGAGGCGAGAACGTCTCGCGCCGCCGCGTCCGCCGCCCTGCTCAGGTTGCTGGCCGCGACGGAGACGAAGCTTTTTGGAACGGAAAGCACGAGAGACGTCCGATTCCAGGCGTGGCATTGGTTGGGTCTCGCTGCGTCAGGAGGAGACGGCCGCGTTCGCCGTGCTGCTCGTGACGTTGGTCGGCGGGGCGCCCGCGCTCGGCCAGACCGTCGTTCCCGGCACGCAGGCCAGCGCCTATGCAGATCCAGGGACCACCGAGGGCGGACCGGTGGTGGTCATTCCCGGTCGTCGCCGCCAGCCGGCGCGGCCCGCCAACGGCAACGGTCCGCTGGTGATCCCACAGGTGATCGTCGCGCCGGGTGGCGCCGAGCCAGAGCCAAAGGCGGCGACGCAGGTCGAGGAGCGACCGCGACCGAAATCCCCGATCGATGCCGGCGCGGGCGCGCTTCCGCAGGCTGCACGCCGTGAGCCGCAGCCCCGCCTCGCTCCCGTGCGCAACGGATTCTTCGGCGCGCCATCGGCGGGTCTCTTGGTCGGCGGCTGCCTGTCGACGCCGGGCCGGCTGTCGATGACCAACGTTCCCAATCGCTGTCTCGATGCGCTGGCCTTCGCCGTGAGCCCTCCGCCCGCCACGCGAGGTGTGCTGCCGCGCAATCTTCCACCGATCCCGCGGCAGGATGCGCAACCGATTCCGCCCGTTCTCGCCGACAAGCCGAAGATGCGGCTGCCGCCGGTCAATCGAGGACAGAAGCCGCAGGAGCCGCAGCCGCAGGCACCGCCGATGATGGAGGAGGACCCTTTCGAGCCAAAGGGCATCACGGTCGGCAACTTCATCCTGAAGCCTGCCTTCGAGATGTCCTCCGGTTTCGACAGCAATCCCGGGCGTGTGCCGCAAGGCAAGGGCTCCGCCTTCGTCAGCGTTGCGCCGGTCCTGCTCGTGCGCTCTCAGTTCGAGAGGCATCTGCTCAACGCCGATGTGCGCGTCGGCTATATCGACTATGCCAAGCTCCGGCAGCTCTCGAGGCCCACCGTCGACGCGAAGGTGAATGGGCGCTACGACATCACCGATACGTTTGCGCTCAACGGCGAGGGCCACGTTGTCGTCGATGCCGATGATCCCGGCACGCCGCGCTTCGCCGGACGCTTCGCCAGGATTCCGCTGGCGTCGACCGTGGGCGGCTCCGCCGGTCTGACCAAGCGGTTTGAGGAGGTCGAGATCTCGACCAAGGCCGCCATCGACCGCGTGGCCTTCCAGAACGCGCCGCTGATGGATGGCCAGATCGTCAGCAATGCGGACCGCAACTTCGTGCAGTACGGTTCGCAGAGTCGCGTCACCTACAATCTCACCCCGGAGATTCGGCCCTTCGTCGACGTCGCCGTCGATCGCCGCGTGCACGACATCGCCGTCGACGCCGAAGGCTTTCGCCGCGACTCCACCGGCACCGCGGTGGAGGCAGGCGTCACCTTCAACTATGCCGACACGCTGACCGGCGACGTCGCCGTCGGCTATCTCGCGCGCCGCTATCAGGATCCCATGCTGAAGCCGGTCAACGGCTTCATCGCCGACGCCAACCTCACCTGGCAGTATGCCAAGGAGACCGCGGTCATGCTCGGCGCCAAGTCGCAGGTCGTGGAGATCACCGAGCCCGGCATCTCCGGCGTGCTCAAGCGCGACGTCACCGTCGGCGTCGAGCACCAGTTCGAGCCCTGGCTGGTCGGCACGTTCCTCGCAGGTGTCGGCCAGGACGCCTTCACCGGCACCACCCGCGTCGACAACCGCTATCTCGTCGAAGTCGGCATGCTCTACAAGTTCTCCCGCCTGCTGCAGCTCCGCGCCAGCGTCCGCCGCGAGGAGACGCGCTCGAACTTCAAGGAGAACAATCTCTCGGCCACGGTGGTCCAGGTCGGCGCGAGGGTGCAGTACTAGTTGGCGGAGCCGGTGGGCTCGTCGTCTTTATCCAGCAAATCGGATCAGACCGAGGCCTCGCGCTTCGAGACGCCCGCCTTCGGCGTGCTCCTCAGCGTGAGGAGAACGAGTCCGGGCACGGCAACGCCAAAGTCGCTCCTCTCCATGAACACGCCGTGGCGTGCTTATGGTCGGCGTGCAGTGCCGCCCGGCTTTTGACCCTCATGGTGAGGAGCGCCGCGCCGAGTGCGCCGATGTGAGGTGCGATCGCCGCTCGCGGCGCGTCTCGAACCATGAGGCCACGATCGGAGCCTCCCGCCGAGACGCCCGCTCAGCGCTGGCTCTTAGCCCGCCGCAACCCCTCGCAATGAAAAAGCAGCGCCCGCGGAATCGCAAGCGCTGCCCAGTCTGCAGATGCGCGCACAGAGCGCGCGACTACTTCTTCTGATTGAAGTTCACGTCGAGGCTGAAGCTGAACTGATCGTCGGTCAGCCCGGCGGGCGGCGCCGGCACCGGGTCGGAGCGGCGGATCATCGCCAGCGCCGCGGTGTCGAACATCGGGTCACCGCAGGACTGCATCACGGAGGCCGACATCACCTTGCCGGCGCGGCTCAGCACCAGCGCGACCTTGACGGTGCCGTTGTGCTTCTTGCCCTCCGGATATTTCTTGTGCAGCTCGAAATAGGCGCTGATCTTGCGGCCCCAATCATTGGTCAGCTTCTGCTTGTCCTTGCCCATGCCGGGATTCGGCGCCTTGGCGGTCTCGGCTGGCGGAGCCGCCTCGTCGAGGGATTTGCGAGCCGACTCCTCCTGCGCGGCCGACGCGACGGAGGCTTCCGCCTGCTGCTGCGCCTGCTGCTGCTCTTCCTTCTCCGGCTTCTTCGGCTCGTTCATCGTGACGACCCGATCGGCCTCCTCCTCGGTTTCGGTCGGCTTGTCCTTGACCGCATCGGACTCCTTGACCTCGGCGGTCTGCTGCATCTGTTCCGGCGCGGCCTCGGCCGCATCACTGTCGGGGCCGGGCGGAAGATCGTTGTCCTCGACCTGGGGCGACGCCATCTCGAGGGCGAACTCGGCGCCGGCGGCGCCGAGGCCGCCTTCTTGTTCATGGCCGCTGAGATGAACGACCGCGAGAGCGGCGCCGCCGCCGTGCAACATCACCGCGCCGATGGCGGCTGAGATCCACAAGCGGCGCGACGCTCCTTGATACTTGTGTTCGACCATTCTTCACTTCCGTCGTTACAGGGGGTCAGTGTGCAGCCTGCGCGGCTGCCTGTGAGACGCCTTCGACCGTGACCAGCTTGATCTTCGGATAGCCGCCGGTCCGCAGCAGTTCCATCACGTCCATCAGTTCGCCGTAGGCGACGCCGCGGTCCGCCCGGAGAAAGATGAACTTGTCCTTGGCGGCGTCGGGAATGTGCTCGAGCGTGCTCACCAGGCTCGCCCGCTTGACCTGCTCTTCGCCGACGAACAAGGTCAGGTCCGGCTTGATGCTGACATAGATCGGCTTGTCCGGCTTCTTCTGCGGCGTCGCCGACGAGGTCGGCAGATCGACGGGCACGTCGACCGTCGAGAGCGGCGCCGCCACCATGAAGATGATCAGCAGCACCAGGATCACGTCGATGAACGGCGTGACGTTGATGTCGCTGGATTCGCCGAGATCGTCGTCGCCATCGGCTTCCGAAAGAGAGACCGCCATTGCGCTTACTCCGCGGCCAGCGCCATCGGAGGCGCGGAGTGGACGTGGATCGGCTCGAAGCGGCTGTCATGCGGCGTGTGATGGCTTTGGCCGCGATCGAGATCACGTGACAGCATGCGGGCCGTGGCGCCGGAGGACCGGTTGACGAGCTCCATGTAGCCCTTCGTCACCCGCGTGAAGTGGTTGTAGATGATGACGGCGGGAATTGCGGCCACGAGGCCGATGGCGGTCGCGAGCAGCGCCTCGGCAATGCCGGGAGCGACGACCGCGAGGTTCGTGGTCTGCGATTTCGAGATGCCGATGAAGCTGTTCATGATGCCCCAGACGGTGCCGAACAGACCGACGAAGGGGGAGATCGAACCGATGGTGGCGAGCAGTCCCATGCCGGTCCGGCAGCGGCGGCCTTCGGCGCGCACGATCTCCGAGAAGCTCGACGCAGCGCGTTCGTTCACGCCGTGAGACGGCAGCTCGGACGACAATCTGATCTCATGCATGGCGGCGTCGATCAACGCGTTCAGCACGGTCTGGCGCGAGCCCAAAGCGAGCTTCGCTTCGGACAGCCAGCGGACGTTGTCCACCTTCCGCAGCGCGCTGCTCAGCTTGCGGCGCAGGATGCCGAACTCGATGGTCTTGGCGATGAAGACGGTCCAGGTCGCGAGCGAGGCGAGTGCAAGGCCCATCATCACCGACTTCACGAGGATGTCGGCGGCGAGGAACATCGACCACGGCGACAGGTCGTGGGGCACGTGCGTGGCCGCCTGCGTCGTGGTCTGGGCCGGCTTGTCGGCCTGCTCCTTTGCCTTGTCGGCTGGCGACGCGTCGGTGACGGCCTCGGTCGCGGTCGGCGCGTGTGCGTCGGCTGCAGCCGAAGGGGCCGCGGGCGGCGTCGTCGCCGCCGGCGCGACGGCTGCGGCTGGCGCTGCCGCGGTCGTTGCGGGCTGTGTCGCCGCGGCTGCCGGAGTCGCCGCCGGTGCCTGACCGGTGGTCACGGGCTTCGCTGCGGCGGGCTGTGCCTGCGCCGTGCTGTTAGCTGTGGCGGCACTGACGGGCGCCTGGGCTTGCGCGACCGTCGCTGCCGGTGCTGGTGTGCTCGGGGTGCTTCGCGCTGCGGGCGCCGTCGCAGCAGTCTGTGGCGCAACGGCAGCCTGGCCAGGTCTCGGCGAGGTGGACGGCTGCTCGGCGTGCGCCATGGCGCCGGCCGAAACGGCTGCGATCACCGCTCCGACATGAAGAACGATCCTGAACATGTTGCTGCACACCCCTAGTAGTTAAACTTGCGGTAATGTTTCACGGCGCAACGGGGCTGATTTGAGACGCTGCCTTGACTCAAAGCGGGTTCATCAATGTCGGCAATCAAGTCCGTGCGTGCGATGCGATGTGCGAGAGCATGCCGTGCGGCTAGCGGATCGTCGCTTGAAGGCGCTCCTCGTGCACTAACTATCTGAAGTTTCTAATCTGGAACGATTCGAAGGATGCCGGTTGCCACCAATGCGGCCTGCCGATCACGCAATTGCCGCCGTTCGGACTTCCATCAATTCTAATTAGTCGTGGCCGCGGAAAACGATCAGCGTCAGCTTAGCAGCGGTCCGGCGGCGAGATCGGCGCGGATGCGACCGATGTGGATGATTCGGTGCGCAAGTGATCGAAGCGGGTGACCGCGCTCACTGTTGCATGCGGGCGGGCGACCGACGATGCGACACATCGACTGAAGCGCTGAAGGACAATCGCGCGCGGTGCGGTTCGGAGGGATGCGCAGATGATCGACGGCCGTGCTGATGATCGACCCGATGAGGACAGGGGCTCGGCTGTCGAAGCGGCAGGGCCGCGCGCGAAAGGAACACGGATCGGCGAGCCGAGGCTCCTGAGCCGCGGCTCGCTCGCAGAGGATCCTGACGCGCCGGTGAGAGCCGGGCTCAGACCTCGGCCCAGTAGCGGATCAGGTTGTGATAGAGGCCGG
The DNA here is from genome assembly GCF_051168435.1 of Bradyrhizobium sp. HKCCYLR20261. Classification (NCBI taxonomy): domain Bacteria; kingdom Pseudomonadati; phylum Pseudomonadota; class Alphaproteobacteria; order Hyphomicrobiales; family Nitrobacteraceae; genus Bradyrhizobium; species Bradyrhizobium sp. HKCCYLR20261. Next base: position 28,406 of record NZ_JBNPUZ010000016.1, on the reverse strand, counting down.
TCAGGCGAACCATCTCCGGATCGTCACGTCCCAGACGCTGCGACAGGCCCTGGATGGTCGTATCGAGATCGAAGATCATGCTGCGGGCGAGCGGATCCCTGATCATGCTCTGCAGCCAGAAGAACGAGGCGACGCGGACGCCGCGCGTCACTGGCGTCACCATGTGCAGGCTCGAGGCGGGATATAGCACGAGGTCGCCGGCCGGCAGCTTCACCTCATGCGAGCCGTAGAGATCCTCGATGACGAGTTCGCCGCCATCGTAATCCTCGGGCTCGGAGAGAAACAGCGTGACCGAGAGATCCGTGCGGATGCGCAGGCCGGTGAGCTTGTCGCCGCGCACGGCGTTGTCGACGTGAATGCCGAAATGATGTCCCGACTCGGCGCTGTAGCGGTTGAACAGCGGCGGGAAGATCTGCTGCGGGATGGCGGCGGCGAGAAAGCGCGGATTGGCGGTCATCGCCGAGATGATGCGGTGGCCAAGCTTGCGCGCCACCTCGCTGTCGGGCGGCAGCTGCTCGTTGCGCTTGACCATGGCCGACTGGGCGCCGGCGGTCGAACGGCCGTCCTCCCAGTCGCTTTGGTCCATGATGCGGCGGAACTCCGCCACATCGTCTTTGCTCAAAATACCGGGGACACAGATCAGCATGAACTCAACTCGATGATGTGCCCCGGCTCGCTTGCGCTGAGGTCAGAACCGTCCCGAAACGACGATCGATGCGCTTCGTCCCGGACCGACCAGCGAGAACGGCGTGGCACTCTGATAGAATGCGTCGTAGTAGAGCTTGTCGAAGATGTTGGCAACAAACACCTTCGCGGTCCAGTTCTTGTTGATCTTGGCTTCCGCAAAGGCATCGAAGCGCCAGTAGCTCGGCAGCTCCGTGCCCTGGTTGGCTGCGAGCCATGTGCCGCCATAGATCTTGGAGCGGTACACGGCCTGGCCGCCGATTTCCCAGGTGTCGTTGAGCTGGTACTTCGTCAGCAGGCTGAACGACTGGTGCGCGGTGTTGGCGAGCTGCAGGCCGACATTGCTCGTGAACAGCGCCGTGTTGGCCGGCGGAATGTTCGACTTCGTCACCTCGGATTCCATCAGCACGAGGCCGCCGAAGATGCTCCATTTGTCGGTCAGCTTGCCGCCCGCCTGCAGGTCGATGCCGCGGATGCGGTAGGCTGCGCCTGCCGACAGACACGGCACGTTGCCGGTGGTCCCGACCGGATAGGGGCAGTCGGCCGTGGCCTGGGCCCTGTTGGCGATGTTGCGCGACTCGCGGGCGTTCTCCTTCTCGGTCTGGAACAGCGCGCCGGTGACCAGCAGGCGGCCGTCGAGCAGCTCCCATTTGGTGCCGATCTCGATCGAGGTGTTCTTCTCGGGCCCGAACACCTGGTTGGCGCCGCCATTGGTGACCGCCGAGAGGCCGCCATACGCGGCGTTGAGGCCGTCGAACTCGGCGCCGACCGGATTGGACGACGTCGCATAGGCCGCATAGACGCTGGCATAGGGCAGCGGCTTCAAAGTGAGGCCGACGTTGAAGTTCGGCAGGCCGCTGGAGGCCGCGGTCGAGCCCGGCGTGTTGGCGACGCCGTTGACGGTGCCGAAGCCGTCGACGCGGACGTCGTATTTGTCGTAGCGGACGCCGCCATTGAGGATGACGAAGTCACGATAGTTGACGCTGTCGAGCGCGTAGACGCTCGCGGTGTCGATCTTGATGTTGGTCGGGAACTGGCCGAGCGAGGGAATTCCGAACGGCAGGTTGGTGAACTGCGGGTTGAACACGCTGACGTTCGAGAGCGATCCGTTGCCCGCGAAGGCGAGGCCCTGCTGCTCGGATGTCAGACCGGTGTAGCTGTTGATGATGGCCTTTTCCTGCGAGACCTCGAGGCCCGCGACCAGCGTGTGCTTGAACGGGCCGGTGTCGAACTTGTAGGTCGCATCCAGCTGGTTGGCGAGCACGTCGGTCTGCTGGAAGCGGCTCTGCGGATTGGCCCGGATCACCGAGTTCTGGATCGGATTGGTGATCGTGGGCCCTTCCGGCAGGGTGCCGATGTAGTTCAGGGTCGAGCGCGACACCCGGACCTTGTCGGAGATGGTCAGGTCGGGGGTGATCTTCACCTCGGCATTGAACGAGCCGATGTCCTGGCCGATGCGCTGGAAGTCGCGGTTGACGAAGCCGTACCAGGCGGTGCGCGGCGCGCCGACCTCGGGGAACGGTGCGCCGGCGACCAGATTGCTCGGCCGGTAATACGGAACGCCGAAATCCGGACGGCCCGAGACCTCGCTGTGGATGTAGTTGGCAGCCAGGGTGACGGTGTCGAGCGGCGTCCACTTGGTGGCGATGAAGCCGCCATTGCGGTTGTCGGTGACGTAGTCGCGTCCCGCCACGCCGGCGTCCTGGAACAGGCCGCCGACGCGGGCGGCGAAGGTCGGCGTGATCTTCTGGTTGACGTCGATCACCACGCGCTTGGTCTGGTCGGTGCCGAGCGTCGTGTCCATGTTGTAGAAGCTGTTCTCGGTCGTGGCCTGCTTGGTCACGATGTTGATCGCGCCGCCGGTGGTGCCGCGGCCGGCGAAGGACGACGCCGGGCCGCGCAGGATCTCGACCTGCTCGGTGAAGAAGTTCTCGCGCACCGAGACGCCGGCATCACGCACGCCGTCGATGAAGACGTCGTTGCGGGCGTCGAAGCCGCGGATGAAGAAGCGGTCGCCGAATGCGTTGCCGCCTTCGCCGGTGCCGAGCGTCACGCCAGCGGTGGAGAGCACGGCGGATTTCAGGCTGGTGGAGTTCTTGTCGGCCAGGATCTCTTTGCTGAGAACCGTGACGGTCTTCGGCGTGTTCAGGAGCTTCTCGGGAAATTTGCCGGAGGCCTGCAGCCGCTCGCCCTTGTAGTCGGAGGCGGGGCTCGAATAGGGGTTGCGGTCGGGCGGCAGGTTGCTGACGGGAGCCGCGACCTGCTGCTGCTGTTGCTGGCGGGCGGCGCGACGCATCGCGTCGCGGGCGCGGATCTGCTCCGTGGATGGGCGCGAGGCCGCCGGCTTCGGACGCGCCACCGGCGCTTCGACATTGACGGACGGCAGCGGCGCCTGCTGGGCTTCGGCACTGGAGAACGACGCGACCGCGATCAGGCCGGCCACTGCCGAGACCGTCACGCCCGACACGTCAGCCGGTGATTCCCATTCGTGCCCGCCGGCTCCTCTTAAGCTCCTTGGAAAGACTGCCTTACCCATCTTCGACCACCCCATTCGTTACGCAACTTGACTTGGGTTTTGTGAACCTTGGTCCGCGAGAACCTGGTTCGTTGAACGCCCGCAACGGGCGCGTGCCTGTTGCGAATGCAAGTCAAGAAGCGAGGGAAAGCGGTCCAAAGCTGGTTCCGCTCGTGGCCGGAATGCGAAAAGTTTCCATCCATTTCCGAAAATGGGAGTTGATCCCCGCACTGTCGCCTCACGGCAACAATTGAAACCTCCTGGTTGCGCTGATGTTCGTCATTCAATTCGAGATGGGAGAGCGACGCTGATGTCGAGCCTTCTCTGCGGTTGATTGGGCCTCCGGCGCTCTGTTCAGTCGATCAGTTCGTCGGTCCGTCTCCCGCCGCGCCCGAAGGATGCGGCGGGAGTTTGGCGAAACTGTTTCTGGATCGGGACGATGTCCGGCTCAGAACTTCGCGGTGGTGATCAGATAGAACGCGCGGCCGGGAGCGACCTGCGTGAACGGCACGGCGCTGCGGTAGAACGTGTCGTAATAGAGCTGGTTGGTGATGTTCTGGGCATACACCTTCATGCTCCAGTTCTTGTCGATCTGCTTCTCCACGAAGGCATCGAAGCGCCAGTAGCTCGGCAGCTCGTTGCCGGTGTTGGCCGCGAAGGTGCCGCCGAACACTTTCGACCGGTACACCGCCTGGCCGCCGATCTCCCAGCCGTCGTCGAACTTGTACTTGGACAGCACGCTCAGCGACTGGTGGGCGATGTTGGCGAGCTGCAGGCCGTTGTTGGAGGCGATGCCGCTCTGCGTCACCTTCGACTGCATCAGAACCAGGCCGCCGAAGATGCTCCAGCGATCGGTGATCTTGCCCTCGGCCTCGATGTCGATGCCCTGGATGCGGTAGGCGGCACCCGAGGTCAGCAGTCCGTTGACGGTCTCGCGGGCGTTCTCCTTCTCTGTCTGGAACAGCGCGCCGGTCACCAGGAGATGGCGGTCGACCAGCTCCCATTTGGTGCCGATCTCGGCGCCCTTGTTGCGCTCCGGCCCGAGGATGATGGTGCTGTTCGGCGGAATGCCGCCGTAATCGGTCGCGGTGCCGTCGAGCTCGGAGCCGAACGGATTGGCCGAGGTCGCATAGGCCGCATAGAGGCTGCCGATCGGCAGCGGCTTGAAGACCAGGCCGACATTGTAGTTGATCAGGTCGGAATCGACCGTCGCCGACGCCGTGTTGTTCGACGATCGCATCGCATAACCGTCATAGCGGATGCCGCTGGAGAGGATCAGCGTGTCGCGCCAGTTGGCGGTGTCGATGACATAGGCGCTCTTGCTGTCGACGTCGTAGCGCGTCGGATTGCCGGTCAGATAGGGCACGGTGGTGAACGGCAGGTTGGTATAGGCGGGACTGAACATGTTCTGGTTCTGCAGTCCGCCGCCGGTGGTGCCCTGCGAGCCGAACGCCTCCGAGGTCAGGCCGGCATAGCGGTCGATCGAGATCTTCTCCTTGGAAAACTCGGTGCCCATCACCGTGGTGTGCTTGATCGGACCGGTGTCGTATTTGAACGTCAGATCGTTCTGGTTGGCCCAGTTGTCCACCAATTGATAGCGGCTCTGCGCGCTGGCGTTGAAGAACCACTTGGTCGGATCGGCGTTGGCCGTTCCGGCCACGCTCGCATTCGGCAGGGTGCCGATGTAGTTGAGCTCGGAATGCTCGCCGCGCAGCTTGCTGGTGAAGGTGACGCTGTCGCTGAGCTTCAGCTCGCCCGCCAGCGTGCCGAAATCCTGCCGCGCCGCCTGGAAGTCGCGGTTGAGGAAGCCGTACCAGTTGGTGCGCGGGATGCCGGCCGAGGTTGCAGGGATGTTGCCCTGCTTGTAGAACGGCACGCCGAAATCCGGGTAGCCGGAGAGATCGGTGTGGACGTAGTTGGTCGTGACCTTCACCGAATCGTTCGGCGTCCATTTGGTCGAGATGAAGCCGCCCCAGCGATCGTCGGTGACGTGGTCGCGCCCCGCGACATTGGCGTCCTGGAACAGGCCGCCGGTGCGCACCGCAAAGGTCGGCGAGATCGTCTGGTTGACGTCGAGCGTGACGCGCTTGGTCTGATCGGTGCCGAGCGTCGATTCGGCGTTGTAGAAATTGCGGTCGCCGGCCTGCTTGGTGATGATGTTGATGGCGCCGCCGGCCGTGCCGCGGCCGGCATAGGCGGATGCGGGCCCGCGCAGGATCTCGACCTGCTCGGTGAAGAAGTTCTCGCGCACCGACACCGCGGGATCGCGGATGCCGTCGATGAAGATGTCGTTGCGCGCGTCGAAGCCGCGGATGAAGAAGCGGTCGCCGAACGCGTTGCCACCCTCGCCGGAGCCGAGCGTGACGCCGGCGGTGGAGCGGCCGACCTCCTTCAGGGTGGTGATGCGCTTGTCCTCCATCACCTCCTTGCTCATCACCGTGATGGTCTTCGGCGTATTGACCAGCTTCTCGGTGAACTTGCCGGAGGCGACGCGGTCGACCTTGTAGGGCGCGGCGGCGTCGGCATACGGGTTGGCGTCCGGCGGCGTCTGCGGTCCGGTCTGGGCCGGCGGCTGCTGCGGCGGGCGCGCGGCGCGGCGCAGCGCGCTGCGGGCGCGGATCTGTTCGGCTGACGGCCGCGATGGCGCGGGCTTGGCGCGGGCGGTCGGCGCCTCGACGGTGACGGAGGGCAGGGGCGCCTGCTGCGCCTCGGCGCCGGAGAACGAGGCGACGGCGATCAGTCCCGCGACCGCCGACACCTTGACTCCGGATACGTCAGAGGAGGGTTCCCCCCGAAGCGCGGGGCCTCCGCGCAAGCTCGCTGGAAAGACAGCTCGACCCATACTCACCACCCCAATGGTTGCTCAAGGACTGAATTGTTGTTCGTGAGGTCTGCAACTGGCTTGTTCCAATTGCGAACCTCTCTCAACAAGGCCGTGAATTTGGGTGAAAGGTCGTTACATCCGTGACTGCACTAGGACGATATTACCTGATGCAGGTGAGAATTATTCGCAATCCTTCGTGCTGCCTCATTCCACGGTTTTTTGTTACCGTTCGCCGCTGAGAGGCGCATTATGTCGCAGGCCGGCGTCCAGCGAGTCCGAACTGCCGCCACGGTACCGGTGCGCTCCCCTCCCCCTTGCGGGGAGGGGAGCGGAGGCACCGGTGTTTGTGCAGGGGTTCCTGGGGGATCCAGACGGCGCTCAGCATCGCTCCGCGATGACCGCGACCGGCCCGCCGCCGTCCGGGCCCTGGTGCTCGGCGCCGCCGGAGACGAACAGATCGGTGAAGCCAAACAGGCCGGCGAGCGCGCCGCCGACAAAGGCCCGGGCATGCCGGGTCGAGGAGACGTCGCTGTCGTCCAGCATGGTGTGCCGCTGGCCGCGGACCCGGCCGCCTTGCGCCGCTTCTGCCTTGGCGAGCACCGCTGCGATGCGGCCGCGCTCGCCGGCCGGGACCTGGCCGGCCACGCCGAGCCCGAGCCGCGCGAGCGCCTGCCGCGCCGGCTCGATGTCGATCGCATCCGCCATCACGCCATGATCGATCGCGAGCGGCCCGCGCCAGTCGGCCGACATGCCGGCGACCATGATCTCGTGGTCGAGCAGTTCGACGCCGCCGGAGGTCGCAGCGCGCCGGCTGAAGCGCGAGAAATCGGAACAGATCATGGCATCGGACAGCTCGGCCAGCTCAAGCTCGCCGAGCGCGACGGCCACGCCCAGCGCCGAGGCGCCACGGGAAAATCCCATCGACTTCAGCGTGTCGCGAACGGCGGTGCGGGCGCCGCGCGCCTCCGCCGCCTCGATCCGCTCCATCGTCAGCAGCGGGCACTTGACCTGCACGTAGTGGACGTCGGCGGCGTCGCGGATGCCGGCGTCGGCCATTGCCGCGCGCACGCCCTCGGCGACCAGCTCCACCTGCCGCATGCGGCCGAGATGCTCGCTCGCCAGCACGCTTGTCCGCGCGCGCCCGAGCGCGAGCGAGGTCGCAAACCGCCGCGGCTCGTCGGACGCGCCGCTGTCCCGGCGCGCCTCGAACACGATCATGTGCGGTGACAGCGCGCCCTCGGTGCCGCCGGACATCACCATCGCGATCTCGCGCAGCGCATCGGCGGCGAGGTAGCGGCCAAGCAGCGCCTCGAGCGAGCGCACGGCGAAGGCACGGGTGAAATCATTGACGCAGCCGTTGCCCTCGGTCTTGCCGAGAATGGCGACGATGCCGGCGGGATCGATCGTGCCTTGCGCAATGGCAGATTCGAGCGCGCCGACATCATCGGGGCTGCGCATTGGCAGGCGGTGAACGAAGGCGCGGCGCGGCGTGGTCGGCATGTCCCGGGGCTCCTGGTCTGAACGGGCGGACGATAGGCCATCAGGAACCGGTGCGCGACCATGCCGACGCGCGGCCGCCATGCTATGCTTCACTCCTTGCAACCTCACGAGGTGATCGATGCCGCTCTGGACCTGCTTTCAATGCGGCGCGCAGTTCGCCGATACGCCGGCGCCGCCGCAGGCCTGCGTGGTCTGCGAGGACGAACGGCAATATGTGAACTGGAACGGCCAGCGCTTCCTCAGCCGGGACGAACTCGCCGCGAAACATCAGCTCGTCTGGCGCGACGATGACGGCCTGACCGGCCTCGCTCTGGACCCCGGCTTTGCGATCGGCCAGCGCGCGCTGCTGATCCCCGAGCGCGACGGCTGCGTGATGTGGGATTGCATCCCGCTGGCGACCGATGCGGCCATTGCGCATGTCCGCAGCCTCGGCGGCCTCAAGGCCATCGCGGTGTCGCATCCGCACTATTATGGCGCCGTCGCCGATTGGAGCGAGGCGTTCGGCAACATCCCGATCTATCTTCATGGCGACGACCGCGCCTTCGTCACCCGGCCGCATCCGGCGATCGTGCCGTGGACCGGCGATCGCATCGCCATTTCCGACGATGTGGTGCTGCTGCGCACCGGCGGGCATTTCGCCGGCGCCACCATGCTGCATTGGCGCGCGGGCGCGGCAGGCAAGGGGGCGCTGTTCGCCGGCGACATCGCGATGGTCGCGATGGACCGCCGCCACGTCAGCTTCATGTATTCCTATCCGAACTACATCCCGCTCGGCGCCGCCGCCGTGCGCCGCATCGCCGACGCGGTCGCGCCGCTCGCCTTTGATCGCATCTATGGCGCGTGGTGGCAGAAGAACGTGGCCAGCGACGGCAAGGCGGCCTTCGACCGCTCGGTGGCGCGCTATCTCCAGGCCATCGCCTGAGTGGCTCAGCCCCCGTAATTTAACGGGGCATTAGGTACAACCATAAGGCTGCGTCGCCGCTGCCTTGCAGTCTGAGATCGGATGGTATCGAAGTATCCCGGTGGGAGTGGGTACCTCGATGCGTCTGCAACCGTTCTGGTCGTTCGCCGGCCTTTCCGCGCAGGATCGACCCGGGCTGCCTGTCGAAGCCGGCGCGGCTCCGCAGACTCCGTCAGCTGCCACGACGCGCTCCCTTCCTCGCCTCTGGCTCGTCCTGGCGCTCCTGCTCGCAATCGTGCTCGCGACCCCGTTCCTGCTGGTCGACGTGCCGCCGGTGCTCGACTATCCCAATCACCTCGCGCGCCTGTTCGTGCTGGCGCATCCCGATGATCCCGTGCTGTCGCAGATGTACCAGCCGAACTGGCGCATCCTGCCCAATCTCGGCATGGACCTGATCGGCACGGCGCTGTTGCGTTTCACCGACGTTCATGTCGGCGGCCGCATTCTGCTTGCGCTCAGCCTGTTCGCGCCGCTCGCCGGCGTCGTGGCCTATCATCGCGCCGCGTTCGGTCGCTTGTCCTTGTGGCCGCTGGCCGCCGGCGTCATCGCCTATAACGGCGTCTTCCTGCTCGGCTTCATGAACTTCCAGATGTCGCTCGGGCTGGCGCTCGGCGGCGCCGCCGGCTGGCTGATGCTGCGCCGACGTGGCGATTGGTGGCTGCTGACGGCCTGGGGCATGCTCGCGGCGACGGCGACCTTCCTGTCGCACATCCTCGGCCTCGTCTTCTTCGCCGTGATCGTCGGCGCGGCCGAAGCCGAGCGGCTGTGGCGGCTGCGCGGGTCGACGGGCCTGCCGCGAGAGCTCGGACTCACAGCCGCGGCGCTCGCGCTGTCGGTCATGCCCGCGCTGACGCTCTATGCGCTCGGCCCGCTCGGCGAAGCCGGCGCGCGGCCCGGCCCCTGGCTGTGGCAGCCGAAGCTATGGTGGATCTTTGCTCCGTTCATGACCACCAGCACCGGGCTGACGCTTCTCACCGCCTGCGCCGTGCTGTCGCTGCTGGTCCTGATCCGCAGACAGATCGAACTCGCTCCCGGTCTCTTGCTCGCGCTTTGCGCGCTGCTGCTCGGCTTCGTCATCGCCCCCGCGAAGGCCATCAACGGCGTCTATATCGATTTCCGGATTGCCACGATGATGGGCCTGCTGCTGTTCGCCGGGCTGCAACCGCGGCTCAGCCGACGCGGCGCTGCGTATGCCGGGCTCGTGCTCGGGGCGCTTACGATCCTGCGCTGTGTCGATGTCGGCGCAGGCTGGATCGATCATCGTGATGATCTCGCCGAATTGCGTGCGGCGATCGCGCAAGTGCAGCCGGGAACGCGCGTGCTCGCGACCAATGGCGAGCTGGAGGGGATCGACGACGGCAGCCGAACCGAGCGGACCTTGCCCGGTGTCCATCGGGTCGATACGCATCTGGCGGCCCTGCTCGTGATCGAGCGCCGCGCCTTCTGGCCCCTGATGTTCGCGCATCCGGCGATGCAGCCGGTCATCGTGCGCGCGCCGTTCGATCAACTCGCCGAGCCGCTGGGAGAGCCGGTCGAATGGCGATGGCTGCGCGCGCCGGATCTGGTGTCCGACGGGCCGCCGCCATCCTATCTGGATCGCTGGCGGTCTGATTTCGACGATGTGCTTCTCATCGGTCCGCCGCGACGCCAGCCGACGGTCGCCGGATTGTCGCCGCTGTATCGCGGCAGCTATGTCCAGCTGTACCGGATCGAGCGCGCGCCGGGAGCCGACCTGACCTCGAAGAGCCCCGAGCCGGTGCGATCCAGGTCCAGCAGCTGATGCACGCTGATCCCTGCTGACGCCAGCGTCGTTCTGATCCCGATGTCGCCGGCCGGCCATGCGGGCTGGTCCGCATGCGGAGGGATCGGAATGCAGCGTATCGCGCCAGGACCAGGACAGGAATCGGTGTGGGACTATCCGCGGCCACCGCGACTGGAGCGTTGCACGGCGAGGCTGCGCGTCGAATTCGCCGGCGTCACGATCGCCGACACGCAAGACGGCTATCGCGTGCTCGAGACCAGCCACCCGCCGGTCTACTACATCCCGCCGCACCACGTTGCGATGCAGTGGCTGCGCCGCGCGCCTGGCCGCTCCTTCTGCGAGTTCAAGGGCTTTGCCGGATATTGGACGCTGGATGTCGATGGCCGCATCTCCGAGCAGGCGGCGTGGAGTTACGAGCAGCCGACCGCATCCTTCACGCCGATCGCGCGACATCTGGCGTTCTACGCGTCCCGCGTCGATGCCTGCTTCGTCGGCGAGGAGCGTGTTGCAGCGCAAGAAGGCGACTTCTATGGCGGCTGGATCACGTCGCGCGTGGTCGGTCCGTTCAAGGGCGCGCCGGGAACGCGGCATTGGTAGCTGCTGCGAATTGATCCGCGGTTTCGCGCCGTTCGTTTAAGCTGCTGGGATTCGCCCGGCGCGCTCCGGCTGACGCGGACACCCAGGCAGGGCGCGCGATGCGTGCTCTCCGCCGGCAGTCCACATGCATTCGGTCCACGCCGCTCCAGGGGGAACGCCATGCGACGGCTGATGAAGTTCCTGCATACGATGGGCGCGATCGGCATGATGGGCGCCATGGCCTGCCTGGTCGTGCTGCTCGGCCTGATCCCGCAGCCCTCGGTGTCGCTGTCGCATTATGCCGAGATGCGCGCGGCGATGGGGGCCATCGTCAACTACGTGTTCTTCCCCTCGCTCGGCCTCACTTTGGTCGCGGGCCTGCTCGCCATCGCCATCAACCGCGCCCTGCACAGCGCCGGCTGGGCGCTGGCCAAGCTCGCCTCCGGCATCCTCGTCTTCGAATGGGGCTTCGCCGCCGTGCAGGGCCCGATGCAGGAGGCCGCTGAAGAAGCCGCCCGCGCCGTCGCCGGCCAGATCGACCCAGCGACGCTGGCGCCAAATTTCGGCACCGAACAGGGCGCCATCTGGGTGATGCTCGGCGTCGCCACGGTCAACGTCATCCTCGGCGTCTGGCGCCCGAAGTTCACCAATTTGCCGGATTAGGCCACGCCCGCCGCTCCGCTCCCCTCCCCCTTGCGGGGAGGGGTCGGGGGTGGGGGTCCCCACCGGCAGTCTGTCGATAAAGCGCGATCGCTTTTGAGCCGGTGCGTCCCAACAAAGCTCATCGCCCGGAGACCCCCACCCCCAACCCCTCCCCGCAAGGGGGAGGGGAGCGCACCGCCCTCCGGGGGCGCACCTCGCACAATATCGGCGTCGAATACGACGCGGATCAAATTCGTTCTTACCGAAATTTATCTTGCTTCTTTTCCGAAATCATGTTTATCTCCCTCCATCCCGCCTCGAGCAGAGGGACGGACGCGTCGTCACGAACGTGAGGTGGGCTGCGATGGACGTGACGGCTGTGCCAGACGAGCACAGGCCGACGCGGACGGCGAAGTCGTGTGGTCCTGGCCTCTCGACGCTGAGGTCAAGTCCGCGGTCGTTGCTTGACGGCACACGCGGGCGATGGGGGCAAGAACGCCGATCCCCAGGGAGAGCACGAAGGACACCGTAAAACCATTGCGCGGGGGAGGCCGCTTGGTGGCCCGACCTGTGGTGACTGCCGCCTGCTTTCCTTGTTGCAGGCGGGCCATGGGCCGTGGTCAGCACCCGGCCTTCCCCGCGCCCTCTGCATCTGAGAGGGATGACGGCCGCACCACCCGGGCATCGCATGTGCCGCGGGAACGCGCCTACGCATGCGGATCAGTTCTGATGATGACGATGTTCGGAGCAGCGCATGCGGAGCACAGCGCGCGCGGATGCGACGTGGGCAAGCTTTCGGCCAGCAACCGAATGGCTGTCAGCGAGCGGTCGGGTTCTCGGCTGCCGATCGGGGACGGCGGCGCCGTGGCGCAGCCGTCGATGATGTCCGGGCTCTCAGAGCTGCGTCGCGCGCAGTTCGATCGTGACCGGCGTCGCCGTCCGCTTGCTGGCGGGATCGGCCGGCATCTGCAGCACGCGGGCGCGCTGGCCGGCGGCGAGGTCGGTGACCTTGACGATGCGGCCGTTGGCGAATTCGAGCGCGTCGTGATGCTCGGTCGGCTTGTTGGTGTCGACCTGGCGGAAACGGGCGAGCTGCGCGCCGACCTTGCGGCGGAAGAAGAAGCCCTTGATGCGGACGTCGCCTTCGAAGGCCAGCTCGGTGCCGGGCCGCAGGCAGACAGCGGTCAACGGATCGTTCTTGGTGCAGAAGCCGCGGGTCTCCGTGCCGGGAAAGCGACAGGAGACCAGCACGTCGTCGATCTTGGCATCACGGGAAGCGACAGTATGGAGGCTGTAGTCACACATGGAAAGCTCCTGAAGGCCACCAGCACTGAGGCCGCAACGGCGCAGCGGAAGAGTCGTTCCATGTTGTTGATGGTCGCAGCTGGTTCCACCGCCCGCGCGGCGGGCGGTGGAAGCGCGAGAGGCACATCAGGTGAGATGCGCGGCCTCCTCGGCGTCGTCGTCCTCCGCCGCGCCCCAATGCGAGGCGTCCTTGATGGTCGGGTCGATCAGTTCGCCGCGCAGCAGCGCCAGCGGCGACTTCCAGTACAGCGCGATGTTGTGGAACGGGTCGGTCAGCACCTTGAACGCCCAGATCAGGCCGGTCGAGACGTCCTGCGTCGCGAACAGCTGGATCACGCGAAACAGGCCGCCGCCGATGCCGACGGCGAGCCACAGCACGCCGACGTGGCGGATGAAGTCCGTGCGGGTCACCGGCGGGTCGAACAGGCCGAACAGCGTGGGGAAGGCGAACAGCGCGACCGGCACCAGGCCCCACACCGTCAGCAGCGCGATCTTGCGGCTCTGATTGTAGCCGACCTTGACCGCTTCCTTGTAGTCGTTGGTGACGTCGTTGACGTGGTCGTAGCCGTTCGGCTCGAAGAAGAAGTGCCCAGCCTGGCGCGTCAGCATCGCCAGCCAGCCGACCAGCCCGGCCATCGCCGGGTCCTTGAACAGCAGCGCGTAGGCGACGAGGAAGATCACGGCGCTGATCAGGTGCAGCGTCTGATTGATCCGGCTCTGATGATAGTAGCGATAGTCGTCGAAGCGCTGCGTCTGCAGGACTTTGTAGTAGCGCGGCATGCGAATCCCCGTGGCTTGGTGGAACGGGATCGAGCCGTAGATGGCTTCAGTGAAGCTGAGGTGACATTATGATGTTGTCACAATGAATGTGCCCGGTGCGGTGATAAATTTGTTGCATATGCAACAAATAATAAGCCCGGCGCATCAGGCGTATCGGACAACATGCGCCGGCTCCGCGAGTTCGGTCATTGATCCATGTCAACTGTGTTGCCTCTCCGCCAACCGCACGGAAGGTGCGCTCCCTCTCCCCGTTCTTCACGGGGAGAGGGTCGGGGTGAGGGGCAGCCGCACGGGAGGTCTAAGCGGAAGAGACGTGCCCCCCTTCCTGCGCATTTCTGTTGGGGACCTCGCACTTCTCTCTTCGGCAACGGGGAAGCATCCGAGCTCGGCGGCAAGCACCACCCGCGGAGCTGCCCCTCTCCCCGTGAAGAACGGGGAGAGGGAGCGCACCGCTCGTGCCGATGGAGCCGGGCACAAGCTCTCCCCCAGGGAGGCCAAGCGTGCCGCTCGGCCTCCGATCCGACCACCCCTCTCCCAAACTCTTGATCACGGCGGCGTCAGCGCTATATCGACGGTCTCTCCTCAACCGCGATTGCTTCCGGGAAGACGCATGACGATGACCGACACCGCCACCGTATCCCATCCATTTCAGGCCGAAGTCTCCGAGCTGCTGCATCTGATGGTGCACTCGGTCTATTCCGAGACCGATATTTTCCTTCGCGAGCTGATTTCCAACGCTTCCGACGCCTGTGACAAGCTCCGCTATGAGGCGATCGCCAGGCCCGAGCTGATCGGCGAGGGCGAGCCGCCGCAGATCCGCATCATTCCGAACAAGGACGCCAGCACGCTCACGATCGCCGACAGCGGCATCGGCATGGACCGGCAGGAGCTGATCGACCATCTCGGCACCATCGCCCGCTCCGGCACCAAGGCGTTCGTGCAGAAGCTGTCGGAGGCCAAGGACGGCACCGGCCTGATCGGCCAGTTCGGCGTCGGCTTCTACTCGGCCTTCATGGTCGCCGACCGCATCACCGTGATCAGCCGCCGTGCCGGCGGCAGCGAGGTCTGGACCTGGACCTCGACCGGCGGCGCCGGCTTCGAGGTCGCGCCGGCCTCCGAGGAGGATGCTAGCCGCGTGGCGCGCGGCACCGAGATCGTGCTGCACCTCAAGGACGACGCCAAGAAATATCTCGAGACCTACGAGATCGAGCGCATCGTCACCGCGTACTCCGACAACATCCAGTTTCCGATCATGCTGGTCGCCGCCGAGGGCGAGCCGCGCCAGATCAATTCGGCCAGCGCGCTGTGGCAGCGCTCCAAGTCGGAGCAGACGCCTGAGGACTACAAGACCGCCTACAAGTCGATCGCCAACGCCTTCGACGACCCCGCGATGACGCTGCACTATCGCGCGGAAGGGCGCTATTCCTACGCCGTGCTGCTGTTCGCGCCTTCGACCAAGCCGTTCGACCTGTTCGAGCCGGCGCGCAAGGGCAAGGTCAAGCTCTATGTCCGCCGCGTCTTCATCACCGATGATGCCGACCTGCTGCCGGCTTACTTGCGCTTCATCCGCGGCGTGATCGACAGCGAGGACCTGCCGCTCAACATCTCGCGCGAGATGCTGCAGAACAATCCGCAGCTGGCGCAGATCCGGAAAGCCGTGACCACGCGCGTGATCAGCGAGCTGGAGCAGCTCGCGGAGAAGGATGCGGAGAATTTCGACAAGATCTGGGACGCGTTTGCGGCCGTGATCAAGGAAGGCCTGTACGAGGATTTCGAGCGCCGCGACAAGCTGCTGGCGCTGTCGCGCTTCACGACGACGATCGGAGAACGGCGCTCGCTGAAACAGTATGTCGAAGGCCTCAAGGAGAACCAGACCGAAATCTACTTCCTGGTCGGCGACAGCCTGGAGCGGCTGAAGTCCAACCCGCGGCTTGAGGCCGCCAAGGCGCGCGGCATCGAGGTGTTGCTGCTGACCGACCCAGTCGATGCGTTCTGGACCTCGGCGCGGCTGGAGTTCGACGGCAAGCCGCTGAAGTCGCTGAGCCAGGGCGACATCAACTTCGAGTCCATCCCGGTCACCGAGGAGCAGAAGGCCGAGGAGGCGGAGAAGCCTCAGGCGGACGAGGCCAACACGGTGGCGCTGATCAAGGCGAGCCTCGGCGATCGCGTCACCGACGTGAAGGTCTCGACCCGGCTCACCACCAGCGCCTCGTGCCTGGTCGCCGGCAGCCATGGGCCGGACCGCGAGCTGGAGCGGATCCTGTCGCAGCAGGCGCGCGGCGCCCGCACCAAGCCGATCCTGGAGATCAACCTGCGCCATCCGCTGGTGGTGGCGATCGCCAAGGCGGCGGCCGACAAGGACAAGGTCGACGACATGTCGTTCCTGCTCCTGGAGCAGGCGCAGATCCTCGACGGCGAGCTGCCCGAGGATCCGGCCGCGTTCGCCGCCCGGCTCAACCGGCTGGTGCTGCAGGGCGTGGCGGGCTGAGGACGAGAGATGCGGGCGCGAAGATCAGTTCTTCGCGCTCGCCTGCGGCATCAGCTTGCGCCAGTGCATGATCTCGGCGTGGTAGGTCGCAGCATAGACGCCGGTGTCGCCGGCGAGCGGCGTCGCGCCGATCTCGGCGAAGTGCTGGATGATCTCGGGATCGGCGAGCGCGTCGTTGATCTCCCGGTTGAGCAGGTCGACGATCGGCTTCGGCGTGCCGCGCGGCACCGCGACGCCGTAGAAGCCGGAGGTCTCGAACGCCGGCAGCACGTCGGCGACCGGCGGCAGGTCGGGGAAGGCCGCGGCGCGTTCGCGCGTCGACACCGCCAGCGCCCGGACCTTGCCGCTGCGCAGCAGGTCGACGGCGGAGGCGGTGTTGTCGAACATCGCATGGATGTGGCCGGAGGCGAGGTCCAGCAGCGCCGGTCCCGAGCCGCGATAGTGCACGATGGACCAGCTGACGCCCGCCAGCGTCCGGAACAGCTCGGCCGACAGCATCTGGATCGTGCTCGGTCCGGCCGAGCCGACGCTGAGCTTGCCGGGATTGGCGCGGGCATAGGCGAGGAATTCGGGCAGCGTCTTCACCGGCAGCTGCTTGCTGACCAGCAGCAGCAGCGGCATGCGGGCCATGCCGGCCACGGGAATGAGATCCTCGTCGGGGGCGGGCGAGGCGCCGCTGGAGGCGGTGATGATGTTGGCGGTGGAGGTGGCGAGGATCGTGTAGCCGTCAGGGGCGGCGGTCGCGACGCTCTTGGTCGCCACGGCGCCGCCGGCGCCGGGCCGGTGGTCGAGCACGAAGGGCTGGCCGAGCCGGCGCGACAGCCGATCGCAGATCAGCAGCGACAGCCGGCCGGTGGCCCCGCCGGGCGCGAACGGAATGACCCAGGTGACCGGGCGCGCGGGATAGGGCGCCTCGGGCCCGGCGATCGCCGCCGCCGGAGAGATGGCCGCAGCGCTGCTCCAGGCGATGCAGCACAGCAGTGCACGTCGTGTGATCGTCGTGTCCTTGGGCATGCCGGCCTTCGCGTTGGCATGGTTTGGGAGTGGGAGACTAACCGGTATTTCCGAGAACTTCGTAAAGGATCGCATTCGCATCAACCACGCCCGACTCTTCGGAGGTTAACCCTGCTGCTTAACACCTGGTCAGTCCTGGCGACCTATAAGGACCGGGGATCTGAGGCGGTGGCAGGCATGAACTCCGAGCGCGCGAGCAACTCTGCGGAACTCACGACGCCCGTCCGGCGTCCGTCGACGGCGAAGATCTGGCTGAAGGCGATCGAGCTGACCGCACGGATCGAGGCGGAGCCCGCGCGGCTGTTTGCCGATATCGTCGACGACTGGGCCGCCAAGCAGCCCGAGAAGCCGGCGCTGATCTCCGACCGCGAGACCTTCACCTACGGCCAGCTCGCGGCCCGCATCAACCAATACGCCCGCTGGGCGCTGGCGCAGCACATCCGGTCCGGCGACACGGTCGCGCTGATGATGCCCAGCCGACCGGACTATCTCGCGGCGTGGCTCGGCATCAGCCGCGTCGGCGGCGTGGTCGCGCTGATCAACACCAATCTGGTGGGATCATCGCTCGCCCATTGCATCAATGTCGCGAGGCCAGCGCAGATCATCGTCGCCGACGAATTTCACGAGACCTTCGCCGGTGCGCAGCCGGAGATCGGAGCATCGCCGCGGGTCTGGACCGAGGATGAGCTGACAGCCGTTCTTGCCGAAACGGACGGCCATCCGCTTCCGTCCGCCGCGCGTCCGGCCGTCACGATCAACGACCGTGCGCTGCTGATCTACACCTCCGGCACGACCGGCCTGCCCAAGGCCGCCAGCATCAGCCATCGCCGCATCATGAACTGGGGCGGCTGGTTCGCCGGTCTGACCGGCGCCACTTCGGATGACCGGCTTTATGATTGCCTGCCGGTCTATCATTCCGTCGGCGGCATCGTCGCGCCGTGCAGCATGTTGCGCGCGGGCGCTGCGGCCGTGCTCGCGGAAAAATTCTCGGCGCGAAACTTCTGGCGCGACATCGTCCGCACCGACTGCACGCTGGTGCAATATATTGGCGAACTCTGCCGCTATCTGCTCGCGGCCGAGCCGTCCGAGTTCGAGCGCGCGCATCGGCTGCGGCTTGCATGCGGCAACGGCCTGCGCGGCGATGTCTGGGAGGCCTTCCAGTCGCGCTTCGCAATCCCTGAGGTGCTGGAGTTCTACGCCGCCACGGAAGGCAATTTCTCGCTCTACAATGTCGAGGGACGGGTGGGATCGATCGGCCGGGTGCCGTCGCTGCTCGCGCATCGCTTTCCGGCTGACATCATCAAGCTCGATGCCGACCAGCGCACGCCGCTGCGCGGACCCGACGGGCTGTGCATCCCCTGCGCGCGCGGCGAGATCGGCGAAGCCGTGGGGCGCATCGGCACCGCGGATGAAGGCGGCGGCCGCTTCGAGGGCTATACCGACACGGCCGAGACCGAGAAGAAGGTCCTCTGCGGCGTGCGGGCCAAGGGCGATGCGTGGTTCCGCACCGGCGATCTGATGCGCCAGGACGAGCAAGGCTTCTTCTACTTCGTCGACCGCGTCGGCGACACCTATCGTTGGAAAGGCGAGAACGTCGCGACCAGCGAGGTGAACGAAGCGATCCTGCAATGCCCGGGTGTTGTGGAAGCCTCGACCTATGGAATTGTCGTACCCGGTACCGACGGGCGCGCCGGTATGGCAGCGCTCGTGGTCAACGAGGATTTTGATCTCGAGGCGCTCTCGGTGGAGCTCGCGCGCCGGCTGCCGGCCTATGCGCAGCCCGTCGCGCTGCGCCTCACGCCGTCGCTGCAGGCGACCGAGACATTCAAGCAAAAGAAGCAGGATCTGATGCGCGACGGATTCGATCCGTCGCGTGTGTCCGATCCGATCTATCTACGTGAGGCCGCGACCGGTGCCTATCGCGCGCTCGACTCCGAAGGTTATGCGCGGGTCGTCGCCGGCGGGGTCCGTTTGTAGACAAGTTTAATCATAGGCGACGATGTGCATTTACCAACGCCCTCGAAACCTCCGGGCAAATACCGGGTTCTTTCACCATCGCCCCGTATCGTCGGTTGCATCGTTTTGAACAGCAAGTGGATTGACCCATGTCGGTACGGTTGAGGATCATTGCAGCCATCAAGCAGATCGCGGAGGAGCAGAAGGTCAAGCTGCCGCCGCTGACGGATGAACTGAGCCTGCATGAGACCGGCTTCGACTCGCTCGCCTTTGCCATTCTCGTGGCGCGGCTCGAGGATGATCTCGGTGTCGATCCCTTCACGCTGTCTGAAGAGGTCACCTTCCCCAACACGATCGGCGACTTCATTGCGGCTTACGAGAATGTCCCCGCGTGAAGTCTTCGCGCTGCGCGATCATCTCGGGACGGCGCTGACGGAACGGACGATCTCCGACCCGCGGCACGTCGTAGCGCTCGCGCAGCTCACGACACAGAGCTGCGTCGGAGGCCGGAGCGGCGAACTCGATGGCCGCTCCGTCCTGCTCGCGACCTCGGGCCAGCTGCTGGCAGGGCTCGCGCTGATCGAAATCGACGGCGTGGCCCGGCGCATGCTGCTGTGCCCGCCCGATCTCAAGAGCGAGCATCTCCCGAGCCTGATCGCCGATGCGGAGATCGATGCTGTCGTGACCGATGAGCCGGCGCGTTTCACCGGATGCGGCATCGATCTCATCATCCCCGTGGCTCTGCCGCGGCCTGCCTCGCGTCTCGCGCAGACCGTGCGTGCCACCGAATGGCTGATGCTGACCTCCGGCACATCAGGCGTGCCCAAGATCGTTGGCCATACGCTCGAGGGCCTGTGTGGCGCCATCATCGGCGACCGCCCCGTGCCCGGAGACGCGCTGCCGGTCTGGGCCACGTTCTACGACATCCGGCGCTACGGAGGGCTGCAGATTTTCCTGCGTGCGATCGTTGGCGGCGGCTCCATGGTGCTGTCCGACCCCGGCGAGGCACTGGCCGACCATGTCGCGCGTCTCAACGCGCGCGGCGTCACCCACATTTCGGGGACGCCGTCGCATTGGCGCAAGCTGCTGATGAGCGGCTCGGCCGCAAGCTTTGCGCCACGCTATGTGCGGCTCTCAGGTGAGATCGCTGACCAGGCCGTGCTCGACGGCTTGAAGCAGGCGTTTCCGAACGCCTCGGTCGGTCATGCCTATGCCTCGACCGAAGCCGGCGTCGGCTTTGCCGTCAATGACGGGCTGGAAGGATTCCCGGCTGCGCTGTTGGGCGAGGGACGCGGTGCGGTCGACATGAAGGTGGTCGACGGCTCGCTGCGCATCCGTTCGCGCCGCGCGGCACATGCCTATATCGGTCGCGCGGCCGCCGCGATCACCGACGGCGACGGCTATGTCGACACCGGCGACATGGTCGAGCTGCGCGGCGATCGCTACTACTTCGTCGGCCGGCGCAACGGCATCATCAATGTCGGCGGGCTCAAGGTGCATCCCGAGGAGATCGAGGCGGTGATCAACGGCCATCCGGAGGTCCGGATGTCGCGGGCCAAGTCGCGACGCAGCCCGATCACCGGCGGCATCGTCGTCGCCGAGGTCGTGCTGACGGCGGAGGCCGATTCCGCGCGGGTAGATGTCGTTCGTCACGAGATCCTCAGCCAGTGCCGCGAGCGCCTCGCCGCGCACAAGGTGCCCGCGATGATCCGCTTCGTGCCGGCGCTCGACGTCACCCCCGCGGGCAAACTGGCGCGTGCCGATGCGTAACGTTCTCGTCACCGGCGGCAGCCGCGGCATCGGACTGGCCATCGCGCGCAGGCTGGCCGGCGCCGGCTACGATGTCATCGCCGTGGCGCGTCGCGAGAGCGAGCAACTGCGCGCGGCCATGGCCGAGTTCAGTGCCAGCAGCGGCGGCATTCATTTCCAGGCCTGCGACCTCAGCGCCACCGACGCCATCCCGGCGTTCGTGAAGTCGGTGCGCGATGCCTTCGGTCCGATCTATGGCCTGGTCAACAATGCCGGCATCGGCACCGAGGGGCTGCTCGCGACCATGCACAATTCGGAGATCGAGGCGCTGGTGCGGCTCAACGTGCTGGCGCCGATGGTCCTCACAAAATACGTCGTGCGCCACATGATGGCGGCGGGCGAGGGGCGCGTGATCAACATTTCCTCGATCATCGCCTCGACCGGCTACAACGGCCTCTCCGTGTATGGCGCGACGAAGGCGGCCGCGAATGGCTTCACCCGCTCGCTGGCTCGCGAGGTCGGCAAGGTCGGCATCACCGTGAACGCGATCGCGCCGGGATTCATCGCGACCGAGCTGACCCAGAGCATGGACGCGGAGCAGCAGAAGCGCATCGCCGGGCGTAGCGCGCTGCGCCGGCTGCCGGAGACCGAGGACGTCGCCGCGATGGTCGAGTATCTGCTCGGCGACGGCGGTCGCAACGTGACCGGCACGGTGCTGACGGTGGACGCCGGCAATACCGCCTGAGCGGGTTGATTTCGCTCAAGCGCACCGGGGGCGGCAGCGGCGATAGTGGCGCCGCAATCCGGAAACCGGCATCCCATGTTCGAGCGCATCCTGCGGTGGACCCTCGTTGCAATCGCGGTGAGCGGCCTCGCCGCGGGCGGCGTCGCGTATCTGCTCGGCCGCTCCGACCTCGCCGGGATCGCCTTCACGGCCTCAACCGTTCCCGTCATCGCCGGCCTCATCGTCTCGATCATCCGCGACGTCCTTGCCGGCCGCATCGGTGTCGACGCCATCGCCCTGGTCTCCATGAGCGCGGCGATCGTGCTTGGCGAGCCATTGGCCGGCGCGGTGGTGGCGCTGATGTATTCCGGCGGTAACGTGCTCGAGGATATCGCGGTCGCCCGCGCCGAGCATGATCTGCGCGCGCTGGTCGATCGCGCGCCGCGCGAGGCGCATCGCCGTCGCGGCGACGACATCGACAACGTTCCCATCGCTGCCGTGATCATCGGCGATCGCCTGATGGTCCGGGCCGGCGAGATCGTGCCGGTCGATGGCGTGGTCGAGGCGGCGCTCGCGGTGGTCGATGAATCCGCGCTGACCGGAGAGCCGATCCCGGTGACGAAGACGCGCGGCATGGCGATCCTGTCGGGCTCGGTGAATGCGGGCGACACGTTCGAGATGTCGGTCACGGCGACGGCGGGAGAAAGCACCTATGCCGGCATCGTCAAGCTGGTCACGGCCGCGCAGACCGCCAAGGCGCCGTTCGTGCGGCTGGCCGACCGTTACGCGCTGATCTTCCTGCCGGTCAGCCTCATCATCGCGGGCGCGGCCTATGTCGCCTCGGGCGATCTGATCCGCAGCCTCGCTGTGCTCGTCGCGGCGACGCCCTGTCCGCTGATCCTGGCGGCGCCCGTCGCCTTCATCGCCGGCGTGGCTCAGGCCGCCCGCAGCGGCATCCTGGTCAAGGGCGGTGGCAAGCTCGAAGCGCTCGCGCGCGCGCACACCGTGCTGTTCGACAAGACGGGCACGCTGACCGTCGGCGGCGCGCGGCTGTTGTCGGTCGATGCGGCGCCGGGCGAGGATGCGGACGACGTGCTGCTGCTCTGCGCGTCGCTGGAGCGGGCCTCGCATCATGTGGTGGCCCACGCGATCGTGCAGGCCGGCCAGGCGCGGGGGCTGAAGCTGAAGGTGCCAGCGCAGGTCCGGGAGACGATGGGCTCCGGCCTGGAAGGTCTCATCGATGGCCGCGCCGTCATCGCCGGCTCGCGTGATCTGGTGCTTGGCTCCCGCACGCCGCCGCCCTGGGCCGCCCGCGCCATCCGCCGCGCCTCCTGGCGCTCCGCCCTGATCGTCTTCGTCGCGGTGGAGGGGCGGCTGATCGGCGCGCTGCTGCTGGCGGACGAACTGCGCGCCGACACGCCGCGCGCGATCCGCTGGCTGCGCCAGGCCGGCATCGCCCGCATGGTCATGGTGACCGGCGACCGCGCCGCGGCTGCGCAGGCGATCGGCGCCGCGCTCGACCTTGATGCCGTGCTCGCCGATCGCGTTCCGGCCGACAAGGTGGAGGCGGTCAAGAGCGAGCAGCGGCTGCATCCGACCATCATGGTCGGCGACGGCATCAACGATGCGCCCGCGCTGGCCTCGGCCGACGTCGGCATCGCCCTCGGGGCTCGTGGCGCCAGCGCCTCGTCGGAAGCCGCCGACGTCGTCATCCTGGCCGATCGTCTCGACCGCGTCGGTGAGGCGATCGTGATCGCGCAGCGCGCGCGGCGGATCGCGCTGGAGAGCATCTTCGCCGGCATGGGGCTGTCGTTCATCGCGATGGGCGCGGCGGCGTTCGGGCTGCTGCAGCCGGTGCCGGCCGCCCTGGTGCAGGAGGCGATCGATGTCGCCGTGATCCTCAACGCGCTGCGCGTGCTGCTGCCGGCCGGCCGCGGCAAGGCCGGGCAGATCACGGCCGAGGACGGTCGCGGGCTGCGGCATGACCACCAGGCGCTGCTGCGCGGCCTCGACCGGCTGCGCGGCATCGTCGATGCGCTCGACGAGGCCTCGCCCGAGAACGCGGTGGCGCTGATCATGGAGGCGAACGGCCTGGTCCAGGACAAGGTCGTCGCCCATGAGCGCGACGACGAGGGCTCGGTCTATCCCAAGCTCGCGCGGCTGCTGCAGGAGAGCCACGGCCTGTCGGCGATGAGCCGGGCGCATCGCGAGATCCTGCATCTGGCGCGGCTGCTCGGCCGCCTCGTCGAGGACCTGCCCTCCGAGCACGTCGACCGCTATCTGATCCGCGACGCGCAGCGCGTCATCGAGGCGATCGAGACGCTGGTGCGCATGCATACCGCGCAAGAGGACGACATCTACGAGGCGGTGGCGGCGCACGCCGCGGCCTGATCGTCACTTGGCTGGCTTGGGCAGGTCGATGCGCTCGCTGGCAAACTCCGGCGGCCCTTCGATCAGCCGGCGAATGCGGCGTTCGCGCTCGTCCTGGGGCAACGCCGGATCCAGCATCTGGTCGATCAGGCTGATGGTGCGTTGCTCGATGGCCGCCGGATCATCCATTCGCAGACGGCGCGGTCGCGGCGGCGGAGCGACGCCGAGGCCCAGCTCAAGCAACCGGCTGATGGCATCGGAACGCGTGATCTGGTGGGTCTCCGCCCACGCATCGATCTCGGCGGTGAGCTCCTGGGACAGCTTCACCGCGCTCACGGCATCATGTCCCAGCCTGACGGCGGGACTATAGTCCCTTCGCGTGTCGGACAATGACGTCATCTGCCTGTTGATCATGTCAGCCTAAAAGATGCAGGAGGGATTGGGATTTGATTTCGATCAAGGACGGCCTAAGAAAGCGGCCGTCGCGCGGTGGTCCGACTGCCCGATACCATCCTTGTCCGCGGTCGAGACGGCCGCGCGCGTGATCTCGAACGGCCCGTTGCCCATGCGATTCCTGCACACGTTCCAGCTCTATGATTTCCTCGACACCATCGTCAGCCTGTTCACGGCCTTCGTGCTGGGCACGCTGATCGGCGCCGAGCGGCAATACCGGCAGCGCAGCGCCGGCCTGCGCACCAACGTGCTGGTCGCCGTCGGCGCGGCCGCCTTCGTCGACATCGGCAATCGCCTGACCGGCGCCGATGGCGCGGTGCGCATCATCGCCTATGTGGTCTCGGGCATCGGCTTTCTCGGCGCCGGGACGATCATGAAGGAGGGGATGAACGTCCGCGGCCTCAACACGGCGGCAACGCTGTGGGCTTCCGCCGCGGTCGGCGCCTGCGCCGGCGCCGACCTGATCGCGCAGTCGCTGGCGTTGACGCTGTTCGTGCTCGCCGGCAACACGCTGCTGCGGCCGCTGGTCAACGCCATCGATCGCATCCCGCTGAATGCCAAGACCTCGGAGGCTCACTACAAGATCGTGGTGACCACCGACGTGCTGCATGCGGCCGAGCTGCGTGAGGCCGTCGATGAGCGGCTGGAGGCGGCGAGCTATCCGGTGCGGGAGACCGATGTCGTCTACCGCTCCGAGGACATCGTCGAGATCACCGCGGCGCTGGTGCCGCTCGCCGTGGAGAGCGCAGAACTCGACCGGATCGTCTTGGAGCTGGGCAGGCTGCCCGGCGTCCGTCATGCGACCTGGAGCGTCAGCGCGCTGGAGTGATGCGACGGCGCTCATGCGCCCCGCATCCAACAACGACGACGGTCTGCCCTCGTCATCCAACTCGCTCCCCGTGCTCCTCGTCGAGCATGACCGCAATGTTCCATCCGGCGGCTGAACCCGAGCTGAATGCCCCGGACTCGCGCGCCGTAGACAAACGCCTGGCGTCAATGGCCGGCGCGGGCGAAGATCTCGTAGAAGCCGAGCACGATCTCGCAGGCGATCAGGATGACGACGATGACCTCGAGCCGTAGCGAGCGCTTGGTGTCGATGATGTCGGCCAGCGCGGTCGCGGTCTCCGCGATCACCGCGAGCTTGCGGTTGAGCGTCTCCTCGCGCTCTTTCAACTCGTACTCGTCCTCGAGCCGCGCATAGAGCCGTTCGAGATCGGGCCGGTCCCACAGCACGTCGGGCTTCTCGCCGACGGCGACGCGGCCGGAGACGCGGTGCTGCACCAGCAGCGCCGCGCCGAGCAGCTTGAGCATCGCCACCCGGCTCTTTGAGGTCCTGCCCAGCGAGGCCAGCTCGCGCGCGAACGGCTCGATCGTGTCGAACACGGCTGCGATCTCGCGCTCGCTGCGGCCGAGCACCACGCTCTTGGCCAGCGCATCGGCGACGATCAGCAGCCGCTCGATCGACAGCTCCTTGACCAGGATCGGACCGCCGACCGGGATCGGCTCCTCGGATTCGCGGGCAACCTGGACCTTCGCCAATTCCTCCTCGGGCGGCGAAATCGGACCGAACAGCCGTGGACTCAACTGGTCCAGGACGTTGATCTCCTCGGCGACGGTCAGACCGATGAAGACGACCACGCCATAGCGGAACACCACCGCGATGCCGGTCTCGCCGATGCGCACCGCGAGCGGCGTGGCCGACAGCACCTGGCCTTCGAAACCGGCGGTATTGATGCGGTCCGCGATCTGCACGGCGCGGGCGGCGAGTTGGGGGACAGGCGGGGAGTCGGCACTCATGAGGCAAGGCTAGCACGTCGATGCCGACGGAACGATAACACGTGCCGCCTGACGCTTCCGGTCTGAACCCGCTTGACAGGGATGATCGTAGCTCCGCATGGAAGGCGCATTCCGACGGATGACCTCGCATGTCGAAGATCAGCTCTGCAGACTATTACGCTTCGATCCCGGTCTTTCGCGGCTTCTCGAGGCTGATGGATCCCGGGCTCTACAAGCCGGTGCCGGACGATTGGCTGATCGGCACCGCCGATATCGTCGATTCGACCAAGGCGATTGCCGACAAGCGCTACAAGGCGGTCAACATGGCCGGAGCGGCGGTCATCGCCGCGGTGACCAACGCGCTGGAGGGGCGCGAATTCCCGTTCGTGTTCGGCGGCGACGGCGCAAGCTTCGCGGTGGGCCCGGAGGATGCCGCCGCGGCGCGCGAGGCGCTGTCTGCGACGGCGACCTGGGTGCGGGAGGATCTCGATCTTTCGATGCGTGTCGCGCTGGTGCCCGTGACGGCCATCCGCGCGCAGGGCCTCGACGTGCGCGTCGCGCGCTACGGGCCGTCGGCCAATTTGTCCTATGCGATGTTCGCCGGCGGCGGGTTGGGCTGGGCCGAGGCGGCGATGAAGCGCGGCGAATTCGCGGTCTCACCGGCGCCATCGGGCGCGCAGCCCGATCTGTCGGGCCTGTCGTGCCGCTTCGAGGAGATGCCTTCGGCGCGCGGCTTGATCCTGTCAGTGCTGGTGCTGCCGGGCGCCAATGCGGATCCGCAGGCGTATCGCAAAGTCATCGAGGACATCATCACGCTCACCGAGCGGAGCCCCGACGCCGGGCGGCCGGTGCCGGCCGGCGGGCCCGCCCTGCGGTGGCCGCCGCAGGGGCTAGGCTACGAGGTGCGCGCCACGCGCGGCTCGGCCGTCTCGCGCTGGGTCCGCGTGATCGGGCGCACGCTGTTCGTCTATGCCGTTATGCGCTTCGGCATCAACATGGGTGGCTTCGTGCCTGTTCTCTACAGGCAGCAGGTCGTCGAGAATTCCGACTTCCGAAAATATGACGATGCGCTGCGCATGATCCTCGACTGCTCCGAGGATCTCGCCAAGGAGCTGGAGCGGCGTCTCAGCGAGGCCGCCGCCGATGGCATCGTGCGATACGGACTGCATCGGCAGGATACGGCGATGATGACGTGCTTCACGCCATCGGCCATTCGTCCCGACCACGTGCACTTCGTCGACGGTGCGCAAGGCGGCTACGCCTCCGCGGCGACCGCGCTCAAGACCGCGGCCGCCTGAGGTCGCTCAGCGCGCGCGGGTCCAGGTCTCGCCGCCGCACATCGCGCCGACGCAGCCCTCGACCTTCAGCGTGTCCGGGCCGGAGACCGAGATGTGGCTGGTGTAGCTCTGGCCGTCATCGGCGTTATAGATCTTGCCGGACCATTTGTTCGGCCCCTCGGGGTGCACGCCTTCGAACAACTGCAGCCCGATGATCGGACGGTTGGCCAGCGCGCGATTGGGATTCTTGTTGTCGACCGCCGGCTTGCCGGTGTCGGTGTCCATCGGCTCCTTCAGCCACACCACCGTGCCGCACAGATTGGCGCCGCACTTGGCGACCTTGATCTTGGCATCGCCCGCCTGGGTCAGCCAGGTGCCGGACGGATCGTCGGCGGCCAAAGCAGGTTGTGCGATCACCAGCGACGCGAAGGCGAGACCAGCCAGACGCAATTTCCAAATCATAATAACCCCCGTTCAAGCCGCGCCTGAATAACAGCAAACGGGGCAGTTGCAATCGGCGTGGTGCGGTTGTCCAAAGCGCGATCATCACGATCGGGTGCATTCGCGACGGGGTGTCTCAATTCCTTGCGCGGTTGTCTCATGGCCCCCGGGGATCGGGTCTCGCTATCGCGACAATCACCGCCGTCGTCCCGGCCTTGAGCCGGGACCCATACCCCCAGGGAGCAGTTTGAGGCAGACTGGCGATTGGCTTCTTCGCGCATCATTGTCGTCACGGCGTATGGGTCCCGGATCGGCGCCGCGACGCGCTGCGCGCATCACGGCTTGTCCGGGACGACGGCGGTTAAGTGGGACGGATTCACGGTTCAAACAGCTGAGGCGGGCGAGGGGCGTGCAGTCGTCGTCTCGCGGCACGTGATGCCCGAGGTCTGCGATCAGTTCGTCCCTCGCGATTATGCAGAGGGCGCAGGGAATGCCGGGTGACAGCCTCACCCATGGCCCGCCTGCGTAAAAAAATGCAGGCGGCAGGTACCACAGGCAAAGCCGAAACACGCCGGCATTCCCTGCGCGATGGTCTTCACGCTTATACGC
>NZ_JBNPUZ010000015.1:0-170855 GCF_051168435.1 Bradyrhizobium sp. HKCCYLR20261 | reverse complement strand
CAGAACTTTACCTCGATGCCCATGTTGCGGCCTCGCGCCAAAGCCAAAAAGAAGAAATTTGTGACGCAGTAGTACTAGTCCCGCCTGCGCGCGGAAGCCGCCTCGGCGCGGCGAAGACCCGGGGCATCCACGTCGTTCTCAGCATGTGGGCCGACGTGGATGGCCGGGACAAGAGCCCGGCCATGACGATGTGGAGACGGACGAGCGCAGCACTGCGATCGTCGGATGCGCAAGCTTCGCCTCACGCCGCCTGCAGCGACCCCAGAAACCGGCTGACCTCCCGCTTCAGCCGCCCGCTCTCCGCCGACAGCGACCGGGCCGCCGTCAGCACCTGGGCTGACGCCGAGCCCGTTTCCGACGCCCCCCGCTGCACATCGTCGATGTTGCGCGAGACGCGCTGGGTGCCGTTGGCGGCGTGCTGGACGTTGCGGGAGATTTCGGCCGTGGCGGCGCCCTGCTCTTCGACCGCGGCGGAGACGGCGGCGGAGATTTCGGAGAGGCGGCCGATGGTTGAGCCGATCTCCTTGATCGAGCCGACCGACTCCTCGGTGGCGGCCTGGATGCCGGAGACCTGCTGGGCGATCTCGCCGGTGGCTTTCGCGGTCTGCTCGGCGAGCGCCTTTACCTCGGCGGCGACCACCGCGAAGCCGCGGCCGGCTTCGCCCGCGCGTGCCGCCTCGATGGTGGCGTTGAGCGCCAGCAGGTTGGTCTGGCCGGCGATGGTCGAGATCAGCTCGAGCACGTCGCCGATGCGCGCGGCCGCCTTCGACAAAGTGCCGACGCGCTCATTGGTGCGGCTGGCCTGCGCCACCGCCTCGCGGGCGATGCGCGCGGAGTCCTGCACCTGGCGGGAGATCTCGCTGACCGACGACGACAGCTCCTCGGCGGCGGAGGCCACCGTCTGCACGTTGGACGAGGCCTCCTGCGAAGCGGCGGCGACTTCGGTCGACAGCTCCTGGCCGCGCGCGGCGGTGCTGGTCAGGGTGCCGGCGGAGGCTTCGAGCTCGCTGGAGGCGTGCGAGACGGCGTCGATGATCTCGCCGACGGCCTGCTCGAACTCGCGCGCGAGCCGGGCCATATCCGCCTTGCGCTCGTGCTCGCGGCGCGCCTCGGCCTCGCCCTGCTCGGCGCGCAGGCGCTCGGTCTCTGCCATGTTGTCCTTGAACACCTGGATGGCGGTCGCCATGGCGCCGATCTCGTCGCGGGCGCCGCGGCCGGGGATCTCGACGGCGACGTCGCCGCTGGCGAGCCGCCCCATCGCCCGCGTCATCGACGTCAGCGGGCCGACGATGCCGCGCGCGATCAGGAACGCGACCAGGCAGCCGAACAGCACGGCCGCGGCGCCGACCTGCATCTGCAGCGACATGGTGTGGCCGATCGCGGCCTCGGCGGTCGCGCGCGCGGCCTGGGAGTCGGCGTTGACGCTGGTCTCGGCCGCCTTCAGCGCCTCGACGCTGCGGGCGATCAGCGGCTCGATCGCGTTGGCGTAGATCTCCTCCGACTTCAAGGTCGCGGCGGCGGTGGCCTCGAACGCCGATTTGTTGACGTCGAGCGAGGCTTTCACCGGCGCGATCGCGGCGAGCACGCTGGCCGGCGGCGAATTGCCTTCCAGGGTGGCAAGGCGCTGCTCGACATTGTCGACGCCGGCGCGGAACGCGGAAGCCGCCTTGGCGTCGCGGAGCGCCAGGAAGCGCCAGGTCGCGATACGCACCAGTTGCAGCCGCGTGTCGATGTCGGCGACCGCCGTCATCACCTCCGGTTCTTTCGAGATGCGCGCGGCGATGGACAGTTTTGCGGTCTTGGCGGCGAGGTCCTCGCCGCCCGGCAGCAGCGCGGCGCGGCCGGTCTTGATCTGCCGGACGGCGTCCTGGAGCTGCTCGCGCAGCGTCCGCATCTGCGCGATGTCGGCGGCGAGATCGGCATAGGCCTTGCGGCGCTCGGCGGAGCGGGACACGGCGCCGGCGGTCTGCAGCAGGTCGGTCGCGGCAGCCTCGCGATCGGCGGCCTCCTTCAGCGCCGGCTCGTTGGCGTCGTGGATGTAGCGGAGGTTGGCGCGCTGGATCGCCTGAAGATGGTTGGAGATCTGCAGGATGCGCGCGGTCGCGTCCGACAGCGCCGACATGCTCGCCACCTGGCCGCTGACGGCGCGCAGATTCCATACGGCGACCGCGGCCATGACCATGCCCACCGCCACCAGCGCCGCGAACCCGGCGTAGAGACGCCCTCTGATCTTCAACCGGAAGCTCATCATCGTCCCCTCGCCCTCTCCCCATGTGCGGTAGGCGGGCGAACTGACAGCCTGCGCGCCTGCCTTGCCCCAGCGGTCGCGCTGGCCGCGACTCACAGCTGAGCTATATGCACGATGAGTTATATTTACTAAGAGTGAGTTAGAAAGGTAGGCGGTGCTTCATCGAATGGCGCCGGTGCGGACTACGTAGTTGTGATGAATTGTGTCGGCGCGACCATCACAACCCCGGCTGATTCCGCCGGGCGGTTTATCGGCAAAGTGAAAGAACGCGGCGCGGCTGTGGAGGCTGCCTGCCAGCGTGACGCGAGCGGTTCGCCACACACTCCGCCGTCATTCCGGGGCGCACGTCAGCGCGAGCCCGAAATCCATAGCCACGACCGGCAGTTGTTGAAGGAAGATGCCGCGACAGCTCGTCGCCATCATCGCCGTTCGTGATCATGGATTCCGGGCTCATTCGCGTTTCCGCGAATGCCCCGGAATGACGGCGGAGATGATGGCTGGCTCTTATAGTGCGGCGCAGGCGTGGCCGGATCAGCGATAGCGACATCCAAGCTAATCTCGACCGCGCGTGAAATCCCGGATGTCGCTGACGCTTATCCGACGACAGCGGAGGGCTGGGTGACGGCTGCGGTCAAGCCGGACACGACGCTCTCTCCGCCGTCATTCCGGGGCGCGCGTCAGCGCGAGCCCGGAATCCATAACCACGACCGGCAGTTGTTGAAGGGAGATGCCACGACAGCTCATCGCCATCATCGCCGTTCGTGGTTATGGATTCCGGGCTCATTCGCGTGCCGCGAATGCCCCGGAATGACGGCGGAGTGGATGGCTGGCTGGTGTCGTGCGGCGCCGGGCGGTGGGACGGCGGCGGCGGGCTTGAGCGACGGTGTGCCTCAGCTCGCCTTCACGCTGATGATGAACGCATCCACTTCCCGCTTCAGCGTCTCGGCCTGCTGCGACAGATCACCGGCGGCGTCGCGGGCGTCGGTGGCGAGGCGGCCGGTTTCGGCCGAGGTGGAGGTGATCTGGGCGATGTGGTTGGAGACCTCGAGCGTGCCGCGGGCGGCTTCCTGGACGCTCTTGGAGATGTCCTGGGTGGCGTTGCGCTGCTGCGAGGTGTCGACCTCGATGCCGGACATGATGGCGCTGATCTCGCTCAGCGTGGTCGAGATGCCGTCGATGGCGCCGCGGGTCTCCGCGGTGATGCCCTGGATACTGGCGACATGCGCCGAGATTTCGTCGGTCGCCTTGCTGGTCTGATCCGCGAGGTTCTTCACTTCAGAAGCCACGACCGAGAAGCCCTTGCCGGCCTCGCCGGCGCGCGCGGCCTCGATCGTGGCGTTGAGCGCGAGCAGATTGGTCTGCGCCGCGATCGCCTGCACCAGCTGCACGACGGTGCCGATCTTCTCGGCGGCGTCCGACAGCGAATGGATGGTGTTCTTGCTCTTCTCGGCCTGCGACGCCGCGCCCTCGGCGCGCTGGGTGGCGTCGGAGACGCGGCGGCTGATGGTGCCGATCGAAGAGGTCATCTCCTCCGTGGAGCCGGCCACCGTCTGCACGCTGCGATTGGCGTGGTTGGCGGCGGCCTCCACCGCGTTGGCCTTGGCCGAGGTGTCGTTGGCGGCGCGCGACAGCGTCTCGGCGTTGCTCTTGAGACGCACGGCCGACGAGGCGACGCTGCTGACGACGCTGGCGACGAGCTCGTTGAAGGAGTGGATGCGGCCGTCGAGGAAGCGCGAGCGCTCGCCCTGGCGCTGCGCCTCCTGCAGCTCGCGCTCGGTGAGGCGCTGGCGCTCGATGCCGTTGGTCTTGAACACCTCCAGCGCGCCGGCGAGCTGGCCGATCTCGTTGGTCAGGCCGAGACCGGGGATGCGCGTGTCGTATTTCTGGCCGGCGACGTCGCGCATGGCCGCGACCATCGCCGCGAGCGGACGCAGGATGCCGTTCTGCACGGCGGCATAGGTCATCAGGCAGACGGCGCTGGCGAACACCGCGATCGCGACGCAGGCGATCAGGAACCAGGAGAACGCCGATTGCGCCTGCTGATAGGTCAGCGTCGCGTGGTCACGCGCGGGACCGCTGAGCGTGGCGAAGTCCTGCGACAGGCTGGTGATCTGGTTGTTGAGATAGAGCACCGCGATGAAGCCGGTGCCACCGCCGATCGCCAACAGCAGGAGCAGCGAGGCGACGACGCCTCCCACGAGGAAGCGGATCGTCAGATTGCTGTTGGAGAACATGGACCTTGCCCGGACGCGTCAGACGGAATGTCAACGCACAGTCCCAGACAATGGTAAAATAAGATGAAAGCGCGGGGGCCGGTGAAGCACGGGAGAGTGCGGGGGTTTTGGGACGGTGCGGGCGGGAAGCGTTATCAATAGCGCCATCCGCACGTCGCACGTGCGGCCACCCCGCTCTCACTCCTCACCCTGAGGAGCCCGCCCCTTGGGGCGGGCGTCTCGAAGGGCGAGGCCCGAGACCTCGGCCTCATGGTTCGAGACGCGCCGCCATGAAGACCATGCGTGTCGGCTCGACCGTCGCGCGGCGCTCCTCACCATGAGGGTCTGGCACCCAGGGCGGTCCTGCACAGCGACCATGAACACGCCAAGCGGCGTGTTCATGAAGAGGAGCAACACCCGAAACCGGGAATTCCCTCCGGCGTTCAAGTCGCCGGCGGCTGCTTTTCCGCCGCCATCAGCGCGGCGAGGCGCGCTTCCTCCTCGGCCGTCAGCTTCGGCGTGGCCTCCGCGCCGCGCTGGGCACGGCGGCGGACCTGCCACCACAGCGCCAGGCCGCCGCCGAGCAGCAGCACCGGAGGCAGCAGCCAGAGCAGCAGGGTCTGGCGCTCGAAGCGCGGCTTGAGCAGCACGAACTGGCCGTAGCGGGCGACCAGGAAATCGAGCACCTGATTGTCGCTGTCACCGGCGGCGAGACGCTCGCGCACCAGCAGGCGCAGGTCGCGGGCCAGGGGCGCGTCGGAATCGTCGATCGACTGGTTCTGGCAGACCATGCAGCGCAGCTCGCGCGACAGCGCGCGGGCGCGCTGTTCCTTGGCGGTGTCCGACATCACCTCGTCGGGCTGCACCGCATGCGCCACGGGTGCGCCAATCAGCAGCAGCGCGAGTGCGAGCGAACCGAGAATGCGTCGCATCCGCCCTACTCCGCCGGCTGCAGCGCGCGTGCGGCCCGCGCCGGCCGCGGCGCGCCGACGCGCAGGCGGCGATCCGACAGCGACAGCAAACCGCCGAACGCCATCAGCACCGGGCCGAACCAGATCAGCAGCACCAGCGGCTTGTGATAGATGCGCACCGCAAGCCCGCCATCGGCGGTGGTGTCACCGAGCGAGACGTAGAGCTGGCTGACGCCGCGGGTCAGCAGCGCGGCTTCCGTCGTCGACATGCCGCGCGTCGCGAAGCTGCGCTTGGAGGGCGTCATCACCGCGAGCTGCCTGCCGTCCTCGCTGATGATGAAGGTGCTGATCACCTCGGTGAAGTTCGGGCCCTGGCGCTGGGTCATGCCGTCGAACTTGATCTGGTAGCCGGCGAGGTTGCGCATATCGCCCGGACGGAGCGTCGAGATCAGCTCGCTGTTCCAGGTGGTCTCGCAGACGATGCCGAGCAGCGCCACGCCGAGGCCGGCATGGGCGAAGGCGGTGCCCCACACCGAGCGCGGCAGGCCGCGGGTCCGATGCAGCGCGGTCTTGACCGGCACGCGGGTGATGCCGCTGCGCTCGACCAGATCGACGATGGCGCCTGTTATCACGAACACGCCGAGGCCGATGCCGAGCGGCGCCAGCGCGCTGCCGCCGCGCGCCCAGGCCCAGGCGATCGCGATCGCCACCAGCGAGGCGATGCCGGCGGCGAGCAGCCGCTGCATCGCCGCGACCAGATCGCCGCGCTTCCACGCCAACATCGGGCCGAACGGCACCATCAGCAGCAACAGCGCGAACAGCGGGCCGAAGGTCAGGTTGTAGAACGGAGCGCCGACCGAGAGCTTGAAGTCGAGCGCTTCCATGATGACGGGATAGAGCGTGCCGAACAGCACGGTGGCGCAGGACACGGTGAGCAGCAGGTTGTTCAGCACCAGCGCGCCCTCGCGCGAAATCGGCGCGAACAGGCCGCCCTGCTTCAGCGCGGTGGCGCGGCCGGCGAACAAGGTCAGGCTGCCGCCGATGAACAGCACGAGGATGCCGAGGATGAACACGCCACGCGTCGGATCGCTGGCGAAGGCGTGCACCGAGGTGATGACGCCGGAGCGCACCAGGAAGGTGCCGAGCAACGACAGCGAGAAGGTCAGGATCGACAAGAGGATGGTCCAGACCTTGAGCGCGTTGCGCTTTTCCATCACGAGCGCGGAGTGCAACAGCGCGGTGCCGGCGAGCCAAGGCATCAGCGAGGCGTTCTCCACGGGGTCCCAGAACCACCAGCCGCCCCAGCCGAGCTCGTAGTAGGCCCAGTACGAGCCCATGGCGATGCCGAGGGTCAGGAAGATCCAGGCCATCAAGGTCCACGGCCGCACCCAGCGCGCCCAGGCCGCATCGATGCGGCCCTCGATCAGGGCGGCGATGGCGAACGAGAATGAAATGGAGAAGCCGACATAGCCGAGATAGAGCATCGGCGGATGCACGGCGAGGCCGATGTCCTGCAAGACCGGATTGAGGTCGCGGCCCTCGATCGGCGGCGTGGCGAGGCGCGCGAACGGATTCGAGGTGGTCAGGATGAACAGATAGAATGCGGCTGCGACCCAGGCCTGCACCGCGAGCACGCGGGCGCGTAAGGACAGCGGCAGATTGTTGCCGAAGGCTGCGACCATGGCGCCGAACAGCGCGAGGATCGACACCCACAGCAGCATCGAGCCTTCATGGTTTCCCCAGACGCCGGTGATCTTGTAGAGCAGCGGCTTCATCGAGTGCGAGTTCTCGAACACGTTGGCGACGGAGAAATCCGAGGTCACATGCAGCGTGATCAGCGCGATGAAGGAGAGGCCGGCGAAGACGAGTTGCGCCAGCGCGGCGGAGCGGCCGACATTCATCAGCGCGACGTCATGCTTGGCCGCGCCGAGCATCGGCACCGTCGACTGGATCAGCGCCAGCGCGAGCGCCAGCACCAGGGCATAATGTCCGCTCTCTGCAATCACTGCGTCGCTCCTGCGGCCGTCTTCTCAGCCCCCTCGCGCATCGACACCGGGCCTGGTTTGGCGGCGCCTTGCGGCTTGCCGTAATCGTCCTTCCAATGGCCTTGTTTCTTGAGGCTGTCGGCGACTTCCTTCGGCATGTAGGTCTCGTCATGCTTGGCGAGCACGGTGTCCGCCTTGAACACGCCGGAGGCATCGAGCGCGCCCTCGGCGACGACGCCCTGCCCTTCGCGGAACAGATCCGGCAGGATGCCCTTGTAGGCGACCGGGAGCTTGGCGCCGCCGTCGGCAACCTCGAAGGTGACGGCGAGATCGTCGCCGCGCTTCAGCGAGCCCGGCTGCACCAGGCCGCCGAGACGGAAGCGCTTGCCCGCGGGAACGTGTTTCTCCGCGACCATGGTCGGCGTCGAGAAGAACACGATGGAGTCGCGCAGCGCGTTCAGCACCAGCCCGGCCGCGACCGCGAGCACGAACAGCGCCCCGCCGATGATCGTCAAACGCCTCTGCTTGCGTGTCATCCCAACATCCCGTTCGCGGCGAAAGCGCCGCTCATCATCCATCCAGCCCGAAGGTCTTCACGGCCTCGTTGAGCTGGCGCAACCGATCGGCATCCTTCACGGCCTGCCTTGCATCGGATAACGCCGATTTGGCCTTGTCGAGATCACCCAGCACGACATAAGCGCGCACCAGCCGCAGCCAGCCCTCGGGGTCGTCGCCATTCTCTTTCAGCCGCGTCGCCAGGCGATCGACCATGCCGCGGATCATCGTGTCGCGATCGCCGGCGCTCATGTCCTTGGCGGCGGCCATCGCCTCGCTCGGCAGCGCCGGCGCCTCGCCGCCGCCGACGCGGGCGAGCGCGGCCACCACCAGCGGCCGCCATGGCGCATCCGCCGAGCCCTTGCTCAGCATGCCCCGCCAGATCTTGGCGGCGTCGTCCTTGCGGCCGTCCTGCTCGGCGGCCAGGCCAAGATAATAGTTGGATTTCGGCTCGTCGGCGTCGAGCGCGTGGCCGCGCTCGAACTCGGCCTTGGCCTCGGCGGTGACCACCCCGCCCGCGGCAGCCGTGATCACCTCGCCGAGATCGGCGCGCTTGGCGGCGCCGTCGCCGGCATAAGTGATCATGTTGCGATAGGCGCGGATGGCGTCCTCGGTGCGGCCGAGCCGCGCCAGGACGGGGGCGAGCACCGTCCAGCCGCGGCCGTCGGTCGGATTCTTCTGCAGATGCTGCTCGACCTGCGACACCAGGTTTTCCAGCGGCTGCGAACCGTCGGCCGGCGTGGCGCGAGCGGTGAGCGGGAAGTCCGGCAGTTGCGGCGAGCCGAGCGGCAGATAGACCGCGAGCGCCACGATCGGCAGCCCGACCAGCGCCAGCACGGCCGCCATCCGGCGCAAGCCCAGGCTGGTCCTGGCCGGCGCGGCCTGCTCCTGGTCGGCGGCGGCCAGCAGCCGGCGGCCGATCTCGACCCGGGCCGCCTCGGCCTCGGCCTTGCCGATCAGGCCGGTTTCGACGTCGCGATCGATCTCGGCGAGCTGGTCCTTGTAGACGACGACCTCGCGGCCCTCGGTGGCGGCGCGCGCGCCCAGCCCGAGCGGCAGCAGGACGGCGAAGATCGCCGCGGCCGTCATCACGGCGAACACGAACCAGAGCGTCATCGACAGGGTTCCACAGCGCCCACCGGCAGGCGCATTGCCGCGCTTTTAACCAGCAGCGTTCCCGGCGGCAATTCACAATTGCCGCCCTGGTAGCGCACTCCCCGAAGCCGAAAAACTCAGGAGGATTACGTAATTAAGGCACCTCGAACTCGGCGCTCTTGGCGAGGTAGCTGCCGTGCCCGTTGAGGGCCATCAGGAAGTAGGTCCCCGGCCTGACCTCGTCGGTCAGCCTGATCCGCAGCGAGCCGGCCGGCACCGGCGAGGCGATGGTGGTGACGGGATCGGCGAGCTGTGCCCCGCTCGTCTTGTCGACGAGCACGACCTTGGCCTTGATCATGAGGTTGCGATAGGTCGCGCGTACCACGCGATTCTCGACTTCGACGAAGTTGATGACGGAAATCATGGTCTTGATGAAAACGGCTGAACTTAACGGCTGAACGTGCGGCGGAAGCGTCTGAGTTGCCCCGTCCCCCGGGACAACCGAAAATCGAACTCTTCAAATACGGGTGGAAGATAGCAAAAGATCAGCCGGCGCGCGAAGATTTTCGTTCGCCATTCAACGCATTCTCGGCCGACCGGCTCATCAATTGGGCGTAGTCGTTGCCGAACAGGACATGGCAGAAGCGGATCGCCGCCGAAACCTGCGACTGCCGATAGGCGCGCGCCCGGGCGTCGCCCGAGCGCAGCGACTGCACCAGCGCCTCGGTGGCCTTCTCGACATATTGCTGCAGGTCGGAATAGGTCCGCAGCGTGACCTCGTTGATGGCGAGCTCGCTGGCATAGTTGCGGCACACCGCGACGAACTCGATCAGCGCCGCGACCTCCTCGACCTCGCCGGTGTCGACGCCGGCGCCGGCCGGAATGTCCTTGTCGGCGCGCTGGCGCAGGATGCGGCGGGCGCGGCCCGGCACGCTGTCGATCTCGGATTGCAGCGCGTTGGAGATGTCGGCGCGGATCGCGGTGAGCTGCTTGCCCCAGTTCGATTCCGAGCGCAGGTCGAGCTCGGTGCGCAGGCCGCGGACGCCGTCATGCAAGGTCTTCAGCGTGTCGCCGAGATTGGAGAAGTGCCCGCGCCGGATGTCGGCGCGCAGCACCGCGGCAAGACCTGCGAGATCATTGAGCGCGATGGTCACGGCGACACCGAACGGGGTCGCCGCGACCCGGATCTCGTCGTCGGACGCGGCGATCTTGGTAGCAAGGCGGATGATCTGCCACGGCGCGGCCAGCCGCTGCATCACCAGCGACAGCGCGAACGGCAGCATCAAGGGCGTCTGCAACGACGGCACGTTGATCGCGTCGGTGACGGAGGCGATCTGCGAATCGCCGAGCGTCCGGATGATGCCCGGCAGGCGTCCGTTGAGACCGTCGAGCGCCTCGCGATTCTGCAGCACCAGCGCGATCGGCAGGAGGTCCTCGATCACGCTGGGCGCGCCGATGCGGGCCAGCAGACGCTGGCGGTCGCCGGTCGCGTTCGGGCCCACGAGCTTCATCAGGGACTCGGCGGCGGCGAGCTGCAGCTTGCGGGCGGC
The DNA here is from genome assembly GCF_051168435.1 of Bradyrhizobium sp. HKCCYLR20261. Lineage (NCBI taxonomy): Bacteria > Pseudomonadati > Pseudomonadota > Alphaproteobacteria > Hyphomicrobiales > Nitrobacteraceae > Bradyrhizobium > Bradyrhizobium sp. HKCCYLR20261. The sequence continues at coordinate 160,298 of NZ_JBNPUZ010000015.1, read as the reverse complement.
CATCTCGATCTCGCGCGAGCTGTCGCCGCCGGCCGACATCGCGGCCTCGAACTCGGCATAGCGCTCGGGCGCGCCCTCGCGTCCGAGCCACTGCCAGACGGCAAGCAGCGAGCCGCGGCGGATCTGTCCGGGACGCAGCGGACCGGTGGAATCGGTCAGGAACGGTTCGAGCGGCCGAAATAGCCGGCGCGGTGCATCCCCGCTCTGCCGGCGATCCTCGCGCGACGGGCCGGCCGCCGGCGCGGTTTCGGCTGCAGGCTTGGGCGGAGCGGCCTCGGCGGGCGCGGCGCGGGGGGGCGTCGAACGGGCGGCTTCGGCCGGAGCCGCAGCCGCAGCCGGCGCAACGGGACGCGCGACCTTGCGCAACTGCTCGAGCACCAGCGTGGCGACCGCCACGTCCTGGCCGCGCTCGATGGCGCGTTCGAACTCGCGCATCAGCAACGACTGCGCATTCGGCGGCAGCTGCCCGAGATATTCTCTCAATCGTTCTTGAGCTGTCTGACCCATGCGCCGGCGTGCAAATTTCCACCGCGAGAGCGCACATTGCGCACCCCTGCACCGACCTTAGCGTCCGCGATGTTAAGAACACCTTTAGGATGGCGAAATTCGCCGCCCGTCAAACGCCGGGCAGCCGGAGTTCGGCCCGGAGACCGCCGGTCGGCGCATCGCCCAGGGTCAGCCGGCCGCCATAGAGCGCCGCCAGATCGGTGACGATCGACAGGCCGAGGCCCGATCCTGGTTTGGATTCGTCGAGTCGCTGGCCGCGCCGCAGCACCTGGGCGCGCTCGGCCGCCGAGAGGCCCCGGCCATCGTCATCGACGATGATGCGCAGCATCGGCGATGCCCCCGGCTGCGCCGGCGGCTCCACCGTCAATTCGACGGAAACCCGGGAGGTCGCCCATTTGCAGGCATTGTCGACGAGATTGCCGACCATCTCCTCCAGATCCTGGCGCTCGCCGCGAAACCGCGCCGACGGGTCGGTCGTGGCCTCGACCAGGATGCTGCGATCGCGATAGATCTTCTCCATGGTGCGGCGCAGCGCCTCGATCGCCGGCGCCACTTCGGTGACGGTCGACACGATCGTCACGCGCGCCGCGATCCGCGCCCGCTCGAGGTGGTGGGCGACCTGGTCGCGCATCACATCGGCCTGCTCCATCACCTTGGCCGCGAACGGATCGGCCGCGTGGGTGGTCGCTTCGTTCACGATCACGGACAGCGGCGTCTTGATGGCATGGGCGAGATTGCCGACATGGGTGCGCGCCCGCTCGACGATCTCGCGATTGGCATCGATCAGCGCATTGGTTTCGCGCGCCAGGGGGGCGATTTCGACCGGAAACTCGCCTTCGAGCCGCTCCGCCCGGCCGGAGCGGATGTCGGCGATCGATTCGGAGATGCGCTTCAGCGGCGCGAGGCCGTAACGGACCTGGAAGATGGTGGTCAGCAGCAGCACGACGCCGAGCGCGGTGAAGGTGCCGCCGAGATAGTAGTCGAAGCTGCGGGTCTCGTCGAAGATCTCGGACGCGTCCCCGGCGACGCTGACCAGGAATTTGCCGTCCGAGCCGAGGTCCACGGGCCGCTCGACCATGCGCAGATCCTGGTTCTCCGGTCCCTCGACATAGCCGATCCGGATACCGGCCGCGGTCAGCTCGATCCCCTGCTCCTCCAGCTTGGGCAGCTTCTTGTCCCACAGCGAGCGCGAGGCCCGCACCTCCGGCTTCTCGGTGTCGGTGCGCGTGATCTGCCAATACCAGCCGGACAGGGGCAGCTCGAACAGCGGCTCGCCGAGCGACTGGAATTGCCGGTCGGGCGGATCGTCGGGAGTGGCGACCTCGGCGATCAAGGTGCGCAGGTAGAGGTTGATCCTGCGGTCGAAGGCGCGCTCGGTCGCATTGCGATAGACCGAGGACAGCACGATGCCGGTGATGGCGAGGATGACCACGAGCCACGCGGTCGCGGACAGGAACAACCGGGTGGCAAGTGAACTTTGGCGCATGACCGCAAATTAGCGAAACGTCCGGCGCCCGGCCACCTCGATGGCGGGCGCCGGAGACGGTTCAGGCGCCGGCTGCCGGGGGCGGCGTCAGGAGATAGCCGAGGCCGCGCACGGTCTGGATGACGTCGCAGTCGAGCTTCTTCCGGATGCGGCCAACGAACACCTCGATGGTGTTGGAGTCGCGGTCGAAGTCCTGGTCGTAGAGATGCTCGACCAGTTCGCTCCGCGAGACCACGCGGCCGGAATGATGCATCAGGTAGGACAGCAGCCGGTATTCGTGTGAGGTCATCTTGACGGGGTTGCCTGACACGCTGACCTTGCCGGTGCGGGTATCGAGCGTGACGGGGCCACAGGTCAGTTCGCTCTGGGCATGACCGGCCGAGCGACGGAGCAGCGCGCGGATGCGCGCCAGCACCTCCTCGAGGTGGAACGGCTTGGCAACGTAATCGTCAGCGCCGGCATCGAAGCCCTGCACCTTGTCGCTCCAGCGGTCGCGCGCGGTGAGGATCAGGACCGGCATCGCCCGGCCGTTACGACGCCAGGCCTCGAGAACGGAGATGCCATCCATCTTCGGCAGGCCGATATCGAGCACGACAGCGTCATAGGGCTCGCTGTCGCCCAGGTAATGCCCCTCCTCACCATCGAACGCACGGTCCACGACGTAGCCGGCGTCGCTCAGGGCCGTGGTGAGCTGACGGTTGAGATCCGGATCGTCCTCGACAACGAGCAGACGCACGCTTGCCTCCAAAGCTGAACTGCACGATTTCCGCCCTCAAGATGAACCGGAAGGCCGTGAACCGCGCATGAACGGAACCCGACCGAACGGGTTACTTTTTGGTCATCTCGGTCGGGGCCGCCGGCAAGGGCCGACAGAATTGAGGCGGATATACGCTCTGGAACACCGCGATGAAAAGCCCGGCCATGGGGATGGCCGGGCTGGATTTGGCGCGAAGCGATGGAGGCCGGCCGCGGTGTCACGGCCAGCCGACGTCTCGATGCGCCCTCAGGTATGGAAGAACACGAACCACACGAGGCCCAGGACCAGCAGCGCCAGCCCCGTGGAGATGGCCAGCATCGCCAGCACCGACGGGCCGGGTTCGCCCTGCCGGGCTTCGGTGGGAGTTTCGACGATCTGCGACCCTCGTCTTGTTGCCATGGCGCCCTCAGCTCGCTGCTGTTCTCGAACGCAATATCGCGTTCTCTCACTTGCTCAGTTGGCAACGTCTGCCCCCAGATGATGTTCCGGCGCGGCCCCCGCATGCGACCAGTTAACGCCGCTCTTAGAATCTGCGGGTAGGCTTGTTGAATCCGCGGCCTGCGATGTTATCCTCGCGGCCGTCGCGAGAACTAAGTCCGCAGCAGCCCGGTCCCGGGGAGTTCGCCCGTCAGTTTGCAGTTGAGTGGAGTGGAGACATGGCCCCGCGCGCCAATTGGAAGGGTTTTCTGCGGCTATCGCTCGTGACCTGCCCGGTCGCGCTCTATCCGGCCACGTCGGAATCCGAAAAAGTCTCCTTCAACCAGATCAACCGCAAGACCGGCCATCGCATCAAGTACAGCCGCGTCGACGCCGAGACCGGCGAGGAAGTAGCCAACGAGGACATCGTCAAGGGCTACAAGGTCGACACCGACACCTACATCGAGGTCACCAAGGACGAGCTCGACGACATCGCGCTGGAATCGACCCACACGATCGAGATCGACGAGTTCGTGCCGCGCACGGATATCGACAGCCGCTATCTGATCCGCCCCTATTATCTCGTGCCCGACGGCAAGGTCGGCCATGACGCCTTTGCGGTGATCCGCGAGACCATCCGCAGCATGGACAAGGTCGCGATCGGCCGCGTGGTGCTCACCAACCGCGAGCACATCATCGCGCTGGAGCCGCTCGGCAAGGGGCTGATGGGCACGCTGCTGCGCTATCCCTACGAGGTGCGCAACGAGGACGAATATTTCGACGACATCCAGGATGTGAAGATCACCGGCGACATGCTCGATCTCGCCAAGCACATCGTCGAGAAGAAATCGGCCGACTTCCAGCCGGAAAACTTCGAAGACCACTACGAGGCCGCACTGGTCGAACTCATCAACAAGAAGCGCAACGGCGTGACCATCACCGCCAAGGCCGCGCCGAAGTCGACCGGCAACGTCATCAACCTGATGGATGCGTTGAAGCGCAGCCTTGCCAGCGAGGGCGACAAGGCACCGGCCCCGGCCACCGCCAGCGCGCCGAAGGCCAAGGCGAAGAAGCCGAAGAAGCGCGTCGAAGGCCAGCGCGAGATGCTGCTGCCGATCAGCGGCAAGAAGGCCAAGGACGATGCGAAGAAGGCGGACGAGCCGAAGAAGGCCGAGAAGCCGGTTCGGACGACCGCTCGCTCGCGAAAGGCCGGATGACACCTCGCGGACGCACTGAAGCGCCACAGGTGGAACCCGCCGTCGCTTCAACGTGTCGTCCCTCCTCTAAGCTCCTCCTCTGATCTCAACTTCCTCATCCTTACCGGTGAGGCGCTGGTTTTGCTGAGCTGGTCCGCTATTCCCGCCTCCAAGGCTGGGCGCGGATTTGTGATCGGTTCGATGCCGCCTCCGTGCTTGCGGAATGAGCACGCCGCGCCTAGCTCTGCGGCGCGGGTGAATGATCGGGCGCAGCTTCCACGCGAAGGCGGCTGATCGATGATGGAGCGACCTTGGCGGAGTCGGTCCGGCTGCACGACGCGGCGTATCAGGGGGTATGAATGGTCCAGCATGTCGGAAGCCATTGCCGGGCACGGCGCGGCTAGCCCATGGCGCGTGTTCAGCTGTCCGAGCTCTCGGCGTTCGCGGCCGTCGCGGATACGTTGAGCTTCACCAAGGCGGCCGCCCACATCGGTTGCTCGCTGCCGACCATCAGCCAGACGATCAAGGGCCTCGAGGAGCGGCTCGACGTCCGGCTGTTCAACCGCACGACGCGCAGCGTGGCGCTGACGGCGGCCGGCGAGCGGCTGCTGGCGGAGATTCAGCCGGCTCTCGAACGTGTCGATCAGGCCATCGAGAGCATCAACGCCTTTCGCGACAAGCCGATGGGCACGTTGCGCTTGACGGTGTCGCGCGTGTTCGCCATGCGCGGCCTCGGTCCGCTGATCCGGTCATTCCTCGCCGAATACCCGGACATCCATCTCGAACTCGCCGTCGACGACACCAACAGCGACATCGTCCGCAATCGATTCGATGCCGGTATTCGCGCGGGCCATCGCGTCGAACGCGACATGAAGGTCATTCGCGTGTTCGACGAATGCAGCTTCGTGGCCGTGGCCTCCCCCGGCTATCTCGCAGCCCATCCGACGCCCATGGTTCCCGAAGATCTGCAGAGCCACAACTGCATCCGTCATCGCGCGCCGGCCGACGAGACGTTGCAGCCCTGGATCTTCGACAATGGCGGCGATCACACGGAGATCGCGGTGGAGGGCGCGCTGACCGTCAACGATCTCGACCTCGCGCTGAATGCCGCGCTCGACGGCATCGGAGTGGCCTACCTCGTCGAGCCGATGATCGACCAGCATCTGGCGGACGGACGGCTGGTGCGGCTCCTGCCCGGCTGGAGCCATACGATGCCTGGACTGTTCCTCTATCACCCGAGCCGACGGCAACCGCCGATGCCGCTGCAGGTGTTTCTCGACTTCGTCAAGCGATGGCGCAGCGGCGCCACGCTCGATCGAATCACGCGAGCCTCGGACGTCGGCGGCAACGGACTGGTTGCAGCGACGTCACATCGCTCGTCCATAACGATTGAATCGAATCGCCGCTGAGAGCCGGATCGCACTCCGACGCGTGCCGCGCATTCCGAGTGATGCGTGAACGCACCATCGTGTGCGCAGGTTGCGTGATTCCCCCGTGATTGTTCGGGATTCCCACCTACCCTATTCATGATTATCATCATTAACAGATTGTTCCAGAACGGACACAACGGTGGCGTTGCCGCGTCGAAGCTCGTGCGATCCGAGAGCATGTTAACGACGACCGAGTGGAACACGGGCAAACCAGCCCAGATTCATCAAATTGAAATGAGCTGGTGCACACTTCATTCATGCCACCGAGAGCCAAGCCGATCGGCCTGAGCGGGAATGCGGGTGTGAAAGCAGAAGCTGGCAACCGCCAGAGGCGACACGCGGGGGGCCGTGTGACCGCCGATCAACCGGAGAGATTGAGATGAAGACGATCAGGGGCCTGCTTCTTGGAACGGGAGCAGTGATATTGTCCGCCGCGGCGGCTCACGCTGCAGACCTTCCGCTCAAGGCCAAGGCCGTCGAGTATGTCAAGGTGTGCTCGCTGTACGGCACCGGCTTCTACTACATGCCCGGCACCGACACCTGTATCAAGCTCGGCGGCTATGTGCGCGCCGAAACCGCGCTGTGGACCAACAGCAACTATGGCGGTGCCTATGGCGGCGTGGCCGGCGCCGACAACCGCCTCAGCAACCGCTATCAGATGCGGTCGCGCCAGGACATCAACATCGATACGCGGACGGCCACCGAGTATGGCGTGGTCCGCACCTATTTCGACGCGGTCCTGACCTGGACCTCCGGCTCCACCGCCGGCACCGGCGGCGGCGCGACCGCCTATACGGGCGACGCCATCTCGGGCGGCACGCTCGGCGTCTACTACGCCTTCATCCAGTTCGCCGGCTTCACCATGGGTAAGGCGGTGTCGACCTTCGACGCGCCGTGGACCAACTATCCGGGCAACAATTTCGACGGTCTCGTCGGCGGCAGCGGCTCCAACAACGGCGTCAACCAGCTGACCTACACCGCCGATTTCGGCCAGGGCATCACCGCCGCGATTTCGCTGGAGGACCAGACCCAGTTCTTCACCACCAACATCTGGAACACCTCGGGCATCACCGCGGCGGGCGTGCTCGGCGGCGCCTACGGCACCAGCAGCATCGGCGGCAACGTGTCGCCGGACATCATCGGCATGGTTCGCGTCGACCAGGCCTGGGGCATTTTCCAGGCGTCGTTCGCCGCGCATGACAACCACACGGCCTATTATGGCGCGACGGAAACGTCGGGCCATCCGTCCGACAAATGGGGCTGGGCTGCTCAGGCGTCGTTGTCGATCAAGAACATCCCGACCGGTCCGGGCGACGTCGTCAACCTGCAGGCGGTTTATACCGATGGTGCCAGCCGCTACAACTTCCAGAGCTTGGCCTCGACGTCCTATTCGATGTACGGCAGCACCGGCGTGCCCGGCGCCTACCAGAGCATCGGCTTCGCCGGCGTCGCCGACGCGGTCTACGGCGCAGGCACGGGCCTCTCGACCGTGCAGACCTGGGGCATGCGTGGCGCCTACACCCACAATTGGGATCCGCGCTGGAACACGGCGCTGTACGGCGCCTACGCCCAGGTCCGCTACGGCCAGACCGGCACGAACCTGATCTGCACCGGCATCGCCGCGACCGCCATGCTCACGGCGGGCTCGACCTGCAATCCCGACTTCAACCTCGGGCAGATCGGCCTGATCACGCGCTGGACTCCCGTGAAGGGCCTGACCTTCTCGGCCGACGTGACCTACAGCCACCTCGACCAGAAGTTCTCGGGCACCGCGATCGCTCCGGCGGTCACGAGCACGGCCAAGCCGGCCGCCACGTATCAGCTCCGCGACCAGGACACGGTCAGCATGCTGCTGCGCGCCCAGCGCAACTTCTGACGCTAGACGATCAAACCTCAACCGCTCCAAAGCTTCCGGCGATGCCCCGCCGGAAGCTTTGTCTTTTTCAAGCGGCTGCGGAAGTGGCAAATACGAAGGGCGCCGTGCGGACACACGGCGCCTTCGAATTGATCCGGCTGCGGCGGGACGATCGTTCTATTTGATAGACGTATTGATCGCGGTGAACTTGCTGCTCAGTCCCGAGCCGAGGCCGTTGACCGCGGCAAGGATCACGATGCTCAAGCCGCCGGCGATGATGGCGTATTCGATCGAGGTCGCGCCAGCCTGATTCTTCAGGAAGTTTGCAATCAACTGACGCATCTATCACTCCGGTCGGGCTCGATCATCAGGCGCGCCGCGACGGCGCGCGCACAGGCCGGGACGGACGCCCCGGGAAACCCTCGGGCATCCGCTTGAAAAATAGGTTAATCTGATCGGAGACAAACGGCGCAGCAGATGCCTGCCCCGGCAGCGCCCGCCGGTCGCAGCCAAGGCTCGCCAGCCATTTCAAAACTCCGCGCAATCCATTGAATTCGTTGACTTTATCTCTCACGCGCGAGTCTGGAGGACAAGGTTGTCCAAGATGCGCCGCGTGGGGATGATCGTCGACACATCGAGAAAAAAATTCGGCTTGGCCGCAATCCGTCTCCGGCATGATCTGCGTCAACGGCCGTGACGGCGACCGGCTTAACGGTGACGATCACCGCCATGACCACAGCCGAATTCGCCCGCCCCCAGCTCAAGATCCGCAGCGTCGCGCTCGACACCGGCCGCGAGAACGTGGTCGTGATCTCGCGCCGCTCCAAGGCGTTGCGGCCGGATGTCTTCAGTGGCTTCAGCCGGGTCGAGCTGCGCTGCAATTCCCGGACATTGCTGGCGACGCTGCTGATTACCGACGACGACGCGCTGGTCGGGCCGGACGAGATCGGCCTGTCCGAGCCGGCGCTACGGCGCTTCGCAGAACCGCCGGGGACACTGGCGACGGTCTCGCCGGCGACGCCGCCCGACAGCCTCGAATCCGTCCGCGCCAAGATCCGCGGCGAGACCTTGAGCGACCAGGCGATCGCCGCCGTGATCGACGACCTCGCCCACTACCGCTATTCCGACATGGAGATCGCGGCGTTCCTGATCGGCTCCGCGAGCTTCATGAGCTCGGGCGAGCTGCTGGCGCTGACGCGCGCGATGGCCAATGCCGGAACGCAGCTCACATGGCCCGAGCCCGTCGTGGTCGACAAGCACTGCATCGGCGGCATTCCCGGCAACCGCACCTCGATGGTGGTGGTGCCGATCGTCGCCGCCCATGGGCTCACCATCCCGAAAACCTCGTCGCGCGCGATCACCTCGCCGGCCGGCACCGCCGACACGATGGAGGTGCTGGCGCGGGTGAATGTCGGCGCCGAGGAGATGAAGTCGATCGTCGCGGCCTGCAACGGCTGCGTGATCTGGGGCGGCCACGTCAACCTGTCGCCGGCCGACGACATCCTGATCTCGGTCGAGCGCCCGCTCAGCCTCGATACGCGCGAGCAGATGGTGGCCTCGATCCTGTCGAAGAAGCTCGCCGCGGGCTCGACGCATCTGCTGCTCGACCTGCCGGTCGGTCCGACCGCCAAGCTGACCAGCGGCGCCGAGGCGATGCGCTTGCGAAAACTGTTCGAATTCGTCGGCGATCGTTTCGGCATCAAGGTCGAGGTGATCACGACCGACGGTCGCCAGCCGATCGGCAACGGCATCGGTCCGGTGCTCGAGGCGCGCGACGTCATGGCCGTGCTGGGCAATGAGCCGTCGGCACCGGCGGACCTGCGCGAAAAATCGCTGCGGCTCGCGGCGCATCTGCTCGAATATGATCCGAAGCTGCGCGGCGGCGCGGGCTACGCGCGCGCCCGCGAGCTGCTCGACAGCGGCGCAGCCCTGAAACAGATGCAGAAGATCATCGACGCCCAGGGACCGACGACGAGCCGCAGCGAACTCGGCAACCTCGCCTTCGATGTGCGGGCCGAGCACGATGGCACCGTCGCCGCGATCGACTGCCTGCGGCTCAACCGCCTGGCACGCACTGCCGGCGCGCCGGTCAACAAAGGCGCCGGCATCAGCCTGTTCAAGAAAATCGGCGACCGCGTCGACCAGGGCGAGCCGCTCTATCGCGTGTTCACCTGCGATCCGTCGGAGCACGATCTGGCGGCCGCCGCCGCGGGCGCCAACAATGGCTACGCGTTCGCGGACGGTCCGAACGGCCAGCGCTGATCGGCATCGCATATTCCATCAAACAAGCCAGGAGACCGCCGCATGAGTGTCAGCCTTCGCTTCTGCGGCGCCGCCCAGACCGTGACCGGATCCTGTTATCTGCTGCGCACCGACACGGGCCAGATCCTGATCGATTGCGGACTGTTCCAGGGCCAGAAGACGCTGAAGGAGCTGAACTACGGCGACTTCCCGTTCCGGCCCGCCGATATCGACGCCGTGCTGCTGACGCATGCGCATATCGACCACAGCGGACTATTGCCGAAGCTGGTGAGCTCGGGCTTCGACGGCAAGATCTTCGCCACCCGCGGCACCATCGATCTGTGCTCCTGGATGCTCCCCGATGCCGGCAACATCCAGGAGCAGGAAGTGCTGACGCTGAATCGCCGCAACATCGCGCGCGGCCGCGGCGAAGTGACTCCGATCTATACGCAGGCCGATGCAGTCGCCGCGTTGCAGTATTTCCAGCCCGTGCCCTACGAGAGCTGGACGGACATCATTCCCGGCGTGCGCGCCCGCTACTGGAATGCCGGGCATCTGCTGGGCTCCGCGTCCATCGAGATCGAGTTCGCTGGTCAAGGCTCCGACGGCGCACCGCTGCGCCTGCTTGCCTCCGGTGACGTCGGCCCCGACGCCAAGCTGTTGCAGCCCGATCCGAAAGCGCCCTCGGGCTTCGACTACGTGATCTCGGAAGCCACCTACGGCGATCGCATCCGCGAGGCGACCACGGAGGAACGGCGTCGCGAGCGTCTCGCCGGCGAGGTGCGCGAGGCCGCCGCGGCCCGCGGCGCGATGCTGATCCCGGCCTTCGCGGTGGAGCGGACGCAAGAGCTGATCGTTGATCTTGTCGGGCTGATGGAGCGCGGCGCGATCCCGGCCGCGCCGATCTTCCTGGACTCGCCGCTCGCCATCCACGCCACCGAGGTGTTTCGCGCGCATGCCGCGAGCCTCGACGGCGGCAGCGATGTCGAACGTCTGCTGTCGTCGCCGCATCTGCGCTTCACCGAAACCGTCGATGAAAGCAAGGCGATCGCCAAGCTGACCGGTTTCCACATCATCATCGCCGCCAGCGGCATGTGCGACGCGGGCCGCATCCGCCATCATCTGAAGCGCTGGCTATGGAATAACCGCGCCACGGTGCTGCTGGTCGGCTACCAAGCCAACGGCACGCTCGGCCGCTTTCTGCAGGACGGCGTCAAGGCGGTGCGCATCCAAGGCGAGGAGATCAAGGTCGGAGCGCGCATCCGCATGATCGACGATTATTCGGGCCATGCCGACGGCGCCGAGATCGCGCGCTGGATCGCGGCCCGCCGCCCGATTGCGCGCGGCCTGTTTCTGTCGCACGGCGAGGAAGCGGCGATCGCGGCGCTGGCCGCGCGCGTGAGCGAGCGGATCGTGCCGGCAGCCAAGCTGTTTTCCCCCCTGCTCGACGACGTCTACGAACTCACAACGCCTGCCCCGACCTCGATCGACGTGGCCCGCAGGCGCCGGCTGGCGCCGGAGGCCGTCACCCGGCTCGACTGGCATAACGACATGTCGGGCCTCCTGCTCGACATCCACGCGCGCATCGAGCAGGCCGCCGACGACCGCGCCCGCGGCATCATCATCCGCCGCCTGCGCCGGGCGCTCGAGGAGTAACGGCCCCACGCGGCTCACTGTCGCTTGGTCGTCGAACGGTCACACTTTGCTCGCAAGCTCGGCCCACCGGAGGTCGACGAAGAAGCGACCGCAACCCGAGGAGCGAGGCTGCCGCAAAAGGCAGCGCCATCTCCGCTTGTGTATATTGAAGAACACAACGCGGGAGACGGCTGGTCTCCCAAGGCGATTCTGATAGGCTCGACGCGTGGTTCACGACAAACGGCTCGATCCGGGTGAATCCGGCGCAGGTGGGGAAACGGGGGCTCTCACATGCATCAACCATCGAAATGGTGGGCGGGACTGATCGTCGTCGGCGTGCTCTGGCTGGTAGCCATGGGCTTCAAGACGGCGGGTGTCGAAAACGAAATTGCGCCGCGGGCGCGGGCCGCCGTGGCCGCCGCCGCACCAGATACCGCAGCAGCATTGAAGGTGTCGGTCGCCGGGCGCGACGTGCGCATCGAGGGTCCGGAGTTCGGTCCCGACCAGGCGAGCCGGCTCGAGGACGCCGCCAGCGTCGAGGGCGTCAGGCTGGTCGACGGCACCTACGACAAGCTGCCGACGCCGAAGCCCTATGCGTTCCGCGCCGCACGCAGCGGCAGCCAGCTGGTGCTCGAAGGCACGGTGCCGACGCCCAAAGCGCGGGACACCGTGCTCGGCGCGGCCCGCTCCGCGGGCGGCGGCGAGGTCGTCGACCGCCTCGGCTATGCGCTCGGCGCGCCCACCGATTTCGCAGTGATCGCGAGCCACGGCCTGGCGCAGGCCGCCAAGCTGAAGGACGGCACGTTCGCCCTTGCCGACAAGCAGTATTCGATCGCCGGTGCCGCCGCCTCATCGGACGTCTACGAGGCGGCCGTGGCCGCGACCCGGCAACTGCCCGGCGGCGCGGTGCTCGCCAATGCCGCCATCCTGCCGCCGGAGGCCAAGCCCTTCATCTGGAGCGCGGTGCGCGACGGCAAGGGCCTCGTGTTGTCAGGCGTCGTCCCCAGCGACGAGCTCCGGCGCGCGCTCGAAGCGGCCGCGATCAAGCTCGCGCCCGGCGCGCCGGTGACGCACCAGATGCAGATCGCGCGCGGCGCGCCGTCCGGCGATTTCGGCGCCTATGCGACCTACGCGCTGGCCGAGTTGAGCCGGCTGACCACGGGGCGCGTCGTGATCTCGGACGCCACCTACACGATCTCGGGCGAGGCGCCTTCGCCGGCGGCCTATGACGCGGCGATCGCGGGCACCGGCAAGCTGCCCGCAGGGCTCAGCCTGGCAAAAGCGGACATCGTGCCGCCGGAGATCAAGCCCTATCGCTGGTCGGCGGAATTCGATGGACGCGGCGTGACTTTGGCCGGTCTTGCGCCCAGCGCTACCGTGCGCGAGGCGATGCTGGGCGCGGCGGGCGGACAGTTCGACGGCAAGCTGATCAAGAGCGACGTCGGCATCGCGCGCGGCGCGCCCGACAGCGACGTCGGCAAGGTCGGCGCAAGCCTGCTGCAGCTTCTCGCCAAGCTCTCGGCAGGCCGCGCCGAGATCAACGACACGAAGGTCTCGCTGCGCGGCATCGGGCTCGCCAACGTCACCGGGGCTGCGCTGCGCGAGGCGCTCGCGGGCGCCCTGCCCGCGCCGTTCACGGTCGCCGCCGTCGACGTGCGCGACGGTCCGATCTCACCCTATGCCTTCGGGCTGCAGAAGCAGGATGGCCGCGTCAAGCTGAGCGGCTATGTGCCCGACGAGGCCGCGCGGCGCGATCTCGTCGACGCGGCGACGCAGGCCTTCGTCACCGATACGGTCGAGGACAGCCTGAAGATCGGCGACGGCGCGCCCAAGGACTTCGTGCCGTCGTTGAAGGCGACCTTCCCGGCGCTGGCGCGGCTGTGGTCGGGGGCGCTGACCGCGAAGGATACCGCGATCTCGGTGGACGCGCTCGCCATCTACGACAAGTCCGCCGAGCAGGTGCGGAAGGAGCTCGCGGACGCCGCCGGCGGCCTGAAGCTCGCCGACGTCAAGATCGCGGTCAAGCCGGACGATCCGCCGCTTGCCGTCGCCGACTGCCAGCCGGCCTTCAACGGGCTGCTCGCGAAGGGGCGCATTCGGTTTGCGACCGGCAGCGCCGAGCTCAGCCGCGACTCGCTGGCGCTGCTCGATCACCTGATCGAGACCACCAAGCGCTGCAAGGAGGCCGAGATCGCGATCGAAGGCCATACCGACAGCGTGGGCGACGAAGAGACCAACATGGAGCTCTCGAAGAAGCGTGCGGCGGCCGTGGTCGGCTACATCGGCGAGGCCGGCATCGACACCGCGCGGATGACCTCCGAGGGCTACGGCCAGACCAAGCCGGTCGCCTCCAACGACACGCCGGAAGGCCGCGCACAGAACCGCCGCATCGAATTCGTCGTGAAGTGAGGCGCTGACATCATGATGTACGACCTTGCGACATTTCCGGTCTGGATCCTGCTCTCCGCGCTGATCGGCGGCGCGGTCGGCTGGATCACCTGGTCCGACCACAAGCACCCGGACTGGCACCGGGGCTGGCTGTTGCCCGCTACGCTCGCCTTCGCAATCGGTCTGTTGATGGCGCTCCTGGGGGTGCTGCCGGGACGCGCCGGGCTTTGGCTCGAAGTCTTGCTGCTGATGATCAGCGCCTATTTGCTCGGCTGCCTCGCGGGCGGATATCTGAAGGACTATGCCGGGCTGAGTGACACCAGCGCGATGTCGCCGGGCGGCCCGGGCGGCAATCTGGCGCTGGCGGCCTATACCGGCGGCGGACGCCCGGTCGCGGACAACCGATCCCCATCGCCCGCGGCCCAGGCGGCCGCCAGCATCGAAGCCGATCGTCTTGCCGCGGAAGCCGCCGCCAAGGCCGAGGCCGATCGCCTCGGCGCGGAAGCCGCCGCAAAGGCCGAGGCCGATCGCCTCGCTGCGGAAGCCGCTGCAAAGGCCGAGGCCGATCGCCTCGCTGCAGAGGCTGCCGCAAGGGCCGAAGCCGATCGCTTCGCCGCGGAAGCTGCCGCGAAGACCGAAGCCGATCGCCTCGCCGCGGAAGCTGCCGCAAAGGCCGAAGCCGATCGCCTCGCTGCGGAAGCTGCCGCGAAGGCCGAAGCCGAGCGTCTTGCCGCGGAAGCTGCCGCGAAGGCCGAAGCCGAGCGTCTTGCCGCCGAGGCTGCCGCGAAGGCCGAAGCCGATCGCCTCGCCGCGGAAGCTGCCGCAAAGGCCGAAGCCGATCGCCTCGCCGCCGAGGCTGCCGCAAAGGCCGAAGCTGACCGCCTCGCCGCAGAAGCCGCGGCAAAGGCCGAAGCCGATCGCCTCGCCGCAGAGGCTGCTGCAAAAGCCGAAGCCGACCGCCTCGCCGTGGAAGCCGTTGCCAGAGCCGAGGCGGAGGCTCAGCGCCTCGCGGCCGAGGCGACTGCGAAGGCCGAGGCCGATCGCGTCGCGGCCGAGGCCGCCGCCAAGGCGGAGGCCGAACGAGTTGCGGCGGAGGCCGAGGCTGAGCAGTTCGCCAGCGCCGTCGCCGCCTCGTCAGCACCTATGGCTGCTGCCGATGACAGGCCGCCGGCCCTGCCCGCTCCCGACGGCAGCGCGGACGATCTCAAGCTGATCAAGGGCATCGGGCCCAAGAACGAGCGCGTTCTCAACGACATCGGCGTGCATCATTTCAGCCAGATCGCGGAATGGACGCCGGCGCATGCGGACTGGGTCGGCCATCACATGGCGTTCCCCGGCCGGATCGAGCGTGAGCATTGGATCGCCCAGGCGAAGCTGCTCGCGGCCGGTCTCGACACCGCGCATTCGAGCGCGGTGAAGTCCGGCGCCATCACGATCGATGAGCAGGCCGATGCGGCGCTGACCGAAGACGAGGCCAGCTACCTCCTGGCCCACCTGCCGGCGCTGATGCCACCGGTCGAGAACCAGGACGATCACGCCGGCAGCCGGCCGCTCGGCCTCGCTGCCCCGCACGGCGGACAGGCGGACGACCTCAAGCTGATCAAGGGCATCGGCAAGCAGAACGAGGCGCGGCTACACGGGCTCGGCATCTGGCACTTCGAGCAGATCGGGGCCTGGACGGCGGAGCACGCCAAATGGGTCGGCTCCTACCTGGCCTTCGCGGGGCGGATCGAGCGCGAGCAGTGGATCAGCCAGGCCAAGGAACTCGCGAACGGCGGAGCGACCGAGTTCTCCCGTCGCGCCGAGGCCGGTCTCGTCAAATCATCGCTCGATGACGGCTCGCGCGGGCAGGACAACGTCGAGGTCGTTCAGCCCCGCCAATAGCAGCGCCAGCGCGCGAATCGTAGTGTGGGCAAAGGCGCTGCCGTGCGCTCTCCTCACGCGAGGTCGCAGCGGCGCCGTGCCCACCGTCTTGCCACTTGCCGTGCTTGACGATGGTGGGCACGGCGCGTGACAGCGCGCCTCGAATCTCGGCCCTGCCCGGCGCCTTTGCCCATTCTACTTCTTTGCTACTCCGCGAGCTCCACCGGCTCATTCCTTGACGGGCCGGCCAGCGGACGCTCCTCCATCAGCATCATGCACACGGAGGCGCAGGCGAGCATCAACGTGGCCGCGGCATAGACGAAGCGGAAGGCATGGATCATGTCGGCCTCCGCAATGCCGCTGACCGCGCCATGGGCGCCCTCGGCCAGCGAGATGTCGGCGCCGAGCACCATCAGGAGAATGGCGCTGAAGGCCGCGACCGTGAACGACGACATCATCGAGCGGAAGAAGTTCATCGCGCCGGTGATGGTGCCGATCTGCGAGCGCGCCACTGAGTTCTGGAGCGACACCACCGAGATCGGGAACGCCGTGCCGAGCCCGATGCCGAAGATCGACAGCAGCACCATCAGGACCCACAGCGACGGCGTGGTGACGGTCATCACCGCGGCGGCGACAGTGCCGACGAGCGTGCCGATGATGGCGACGCGCTTGTAGTGCTTGACCCGCGCCATGGTGCGGCCGGCGATCGCAGCGCCGAAGGTCGAGATCGCCGCGATCGGAATCAGGCCGAGCCCGGCCTGGCTCGGCGTCAGGTGATAGACCAGCTCGTAGTACAGCGGCAGGTGAACGGTCAGCCCGATCAGCGCGCCGAGCGCGCAGCCGCTCGCCAGCATGCCGTAGGGCACCACGGTGCCACCCATCAGCGACAACGGCAGGAACGGCTCGTCGGCCCGCTTGGCGTGCCAGACGAAGGCCAGCCCCAGCGCCACCGCGCTGCCGATCATCGCCAGGATGGTCGGCGACAGCCAGGCCAGCTTGTGGCCGCCCCAGGTCAGCACCAGCATGAACACGACGGCCGACGCCATCAGCAGCAGACCGCCGGCCCAGTCGACCTTGCGCAGCCGGTGATAGACCGGCAGCCGCGCCATCTTGGGCAGCAGCAGCCCCAGCGCCGCGATGGCCAGGGGCACGTTGATCCAGAAGATCATCGACCAGTGCAGATGATCGGCGAAGAAGCCGCCGATCACCGGCCCCAGCAGGCCCGCCAGCAGCCAGACGCCGCTGAAATAGGCCTGGTACTGGCCGCGCTCGCGCGGGCTGACCACGTCGGAGATCACGGTCTGGACGACCGGCATGATGCCGCCGCCGCCGAGCCCTTGCAGGCCGCGGGCGAGGATCAGGACCGGCATGTTCGGCGCCAGCGCGCAGACGATCGAGCCCACCACGAACAGGCTGAGCGCGGTGATGATCATCGAGCGCCGGCCATAGATGTCGCAAAGCGTGCCGAACACCGGCGCCACGGCGGTGGAGGCCAGCAGATAGGCGGTGATCACCCAGGAGAGGTTGGTCACATCCTGGAACTCGCGGCCGATGGTCGGCAGCGCGGTCGCGACGATGGTCTGGTCGAGCGCGGCCAGGAACATCGTCAGCAGCAGGCTCATCAGGATGGTGCGGACTTCGGCCTGGGTCAGCGGAACCGGCGGCGCCAGCGACGGAGCATCATCCACCGCCTGCACCTGCGGCGGGATCGCCGGCAGCTCGGCGGCAATCTCTTCGGGCAAGGATTGGGACGCGGCCGGATAACGGCTCTGTCGATCAAACTTGTTCATGGGGATAAATTGCTACGCCGCGCGCGGCCAACGCCGCGCAGATTCGCCAGATAGCGAACTACTTAAGGCATAATTTTCCCTTGCGGCAGCGGGCCCCGCGCATGGGCGTATCCCGACAGCACGGGACTGGTCGCACCATCGTGACTTGCTGCGCGTGCGAAGTGACCGGGCTCATTTGGGCCGGTGCTTCAGCTTGGCGCGCTTCGGGAGCAGCACCGGCCATTGCACGATGTGATCCTCGAGCTGGTCGTCGGGAACGTCGTCCTCGGTGCCCTCGACTCGGCCACGTACGGAGACCCCTGCTTCATGCACCGTCTGAGGATCGCCGGAGATCAGGGGATGCCACCAGTAGAGATCGCGTCCCTCCGCCGCCAGCCGGTAGCCGCAGCTCGGCGGCAGCCAGGTGATGGTGCGGACGTTCTCCGGCGTCAGGCGGACGCAGTCCGGCACCTGTTCCGAGCGGTTCGGGTAGTCCTTGCAGGCACATAGGCCGGCATCCAGAAGCTTGCAGGAAATGTGGGTGAAGTAGATGTCGCCGGTATCCTCGTCTTCGAGCTTCTCAAGACAGCAGCGCCCGCAGCCGTCGCACAGGCTCTCCCATTCCGCCTCGGACATCTCTTCCAAGGTCTTGGTTTTCCAGAACATTCCCTCCTGGCCCGAGGGACGTTTGAGCGGTGCTGTCATCGGGCGATTCCAAGGGGGTGCGGCGTGGCGCCATCTAGGTGCCCCGCCCCGAACCGCGCAAGGGGGCGCCGGGAACGTTCATGCAGGACGTTAGCTTTGTGCATCAAATTGTGAGCGGAACCATTGGTTTGTGACACCCGCTCGGCTAGATTGTGGGCTTGAGTCACTCGGCGGCGGCGCGCAGTGCCATGGGTTGGTACTTTGTCGTGCCTTGGGTTTGCCGCAACAATCGCGCAAGACCCTTCGATGGCCCCCAGCCCGCGTGCTGAGTGCTTTCGAAGCCCGCTGACACGCTTTCGAAACGACCAGGGTTCCCGTGCGGCAGATCATTCCAGACGATTGGAAGAAGCGGATCAACAATTTCCGCCTGGATCTCGACGCGCGGTTCGATTCGGCGCTGTTCTCCTCGCTGCGCGGCACCCGCGAACTGTACGAACGCTACTCCGCCTTCATGGACCGCTTCTATGTCGGCGGCTGGAAGCGCTGGGTGTTTGTCGAGCCGTTCTCGGAAGCCGCCACGATCGGGCTTGGCGGCCTGGTGCTGATGCTGGCGCTGGCGATCCCCGCCTTCCGGGAGACCGCCGACGAGGACTGGCTCAAGAAGTCCGATCTCGCGGTCACCTTCCTCGACCGCTACGGCAACCCGATCGGCAGCCGCGGCATCAAGCACAACGACTCCATTCCGCTCGAAGACTTCCCGGACAATCTGATCAAGGCGACCTTGGCCACCGAGGACCGCCGCTTCTACGACCATTTCGGCATCGACTTCCCCGGCCTCGCCCGCGCGCTGGTCACGAACGCCCAGGCCGGCGGCGTCCGCCAGGGCGGCTCCTCGATCAGCCAGCAGCTCGCCAAGAACCTGTTCCTGTCCAACGAGCGCACCATCGAGCGCAAGGTCAACGAGGCGTTCCTGGCGATCTGGCTGGAAACCCGCCTGACCAAGAACGAGATCCTCAAGCTGTATCTCGACCGCGCCTATATGGGCGGCGGCACCTTCGGCGTCGACGGCGCGGCGCATTTCTACTTCAACAAGTCGGTGCGCGACATCAACCTGGCGGAAGCCGCGATGCTGGCCGGCCTTTTCAAGGCGCCGACCAAGTTTGCCCCGCACATCAACCTGCCGGCGGCGCGCGCCCGCGCCAACGTCGTGCTCGACAACCTCGTGGATGCCGGCTTCATGACCGAGGGCCAGGTGTTCGGCGCCCGCCGCAACCCGGCCTTCGCGGTCGACCGGCGCGACGAGAGCTCGCCCAACTACTTCCTCGACTATGCCTTCGACGAGATGCGCAAACTGGTCGACACGTTCCCGAAGTCCTATACCGAGCGCGTGTTCGTGGTGCGGACCTCGATTGACATGACCGTGCAGCACGCGGCCGACGAGGCGATCGAGAACCAGCTGCGCCAGTTCGGCCGCGACTATCATGCCACCCAGGCGGCAACCGTCGTCTCCGATCTCGATGGCGGCATCCGCGCCATGGTCGGCGGCCGCGATTACGGCGCCAGTCAGTTCAACCGGGCTACCGACGCCTATCGGCAGCCAGGCTCGTCGTTCAAGCCCTACGTCTACACCACGGCGCTGCTGAACGGCTTCAAGCCGACCTCGATCGTGGTCGACGGCCCGGTCTGCATCGGCAATTGGTGTCCGCAGAACTATGGCCATTCCTATTCCGGCTCGGTCACGCTGACCCAGGCGATCACCCGCTCGATCAACGTCGTCCCCGTGAAGCTGTCGATCGCGCTCGGCGGCAAGGATGGCCCCAAGGCCGGCCGCGCCAAGATCATCGAGGTCGCCCGCCGCTTCGGCCTCAAGGCGCCGCTGCCTGACACGCCGTCGATGCCGATCGGATCGGACGAGGTCACCGTCCTCGAGCACGCCGTCGCCTACGCGACGTTCCCGAACAAGGGTAAAGCGGTGACGCCGCATTCGGTGCTGGAGGTGCGCACCGGCGCCGGCGACCTGGTCTGGCGATGGGACCGTGACGGGCCGAAGCCGCGCCAGGCGATCCCCGCCTCCGTGGCCGCCGACATGGCGGGCATGATGAGCCACGTCGTCAGTGAAGGCACCGCCCGCCGTGCCGCGCTCGACGGCATTCCGACCGCCGGCAAGACCGGCACCACCAATGCCTATCGTGACGCCTGGTTCGTCGGCTACACCGGCAACTTCACTTGCGCGGTCTGGTACGGCAATGACGACTATTCACCGACCAACCGCATGACCGGCGGCTCGCTGCCGGCGCAAACCTGGCACGACATCATGCTCGCCGCGCATCGGGGCGTCGAGGTGAAGGAACTGCCCGGCGTCGGCATGGGCGAGAAGCTGCCGCCGCAGCCGGCCGCCGCGGCGATGGCCCAGTCCGGCCAGCCGAAGACGCTGGAGATCAAGCCCGGCCCACCGCCGATCCTGACCCGGCGTGGCGCCGATATCCTGGTGCAGGTCGAAAAGATGCTGGACGACGCCGCGCGCGTCGCCGAAAAGGCTGCGCCCGTCGATCCGAAGAAGCCGGGCAAGCCGGTGTCATCCAGCGCGCTGGCCTTCCCCGAGAACTACGCCACGGCCATCGCCGACAGCGTGGCCACCCCTGCCCTGCGCAAGAACTGACGACAGCGAATTCCCGTGCGGCTGCTCCTGATCACCCTGCTCGCGCTCCTGATCGCCACCGGCGTCGGCGTCGGCGCGACCTGGATCACCACGACCCGCGGCACCGAGTTCGGAACGCTCACGATCGGGGCCTGGACGGCGCGGCCGAAGACCGGCACCGCCGATGTCGACCCCTATGCGCGCGCGACGATCACCCGCAATGGCGAGCTGCCGATCGGCACCGGCGACGGCGTCGCCTTCACCGCCACCACGGACGACAAGAAGAAGCCGCTCGACGGCCGCTGCGACATTCTCGTCAGCGGCGTGACGCCGGCGGCGCGGTTCTGGACGCTCACGCTGTACGACCGGAAAGGCCATCTCGTGGCCAATACGCTGCAGCGCTATGGATTCACCAGCCAGGAGCTGGTGCGCGGCGCCGACGGCTCGTTTGAGATCCGCGTCGCCTCGCGCTCGCGCGCCGGCAATTGGCTGCCGACCGGCGGGATCGAACGCTATGCGCTGATGCTCCGCCTCTACGACACGCCGGTGGGGGTCGCGACCCGCACGCAACGTGACGCGCCGATGCCGTCGATCACCACGGTGGGATGCCCGTCATGATCCGGCTGGTGTTCACCGTCGTCGTTGGCGTGCTGCTCGGCGGCGTGGTGCATCTCGTCAGCGTGCTGGCGCTGCCGCGCATCTCGACGCAGGACGCCTATTCGCGTCTGACGCCGCTGACCAAGCTCAACGCCGTCACGCCGCTGCCGCTCGCCGATCCCGGCAATTCGCCGATGCCGTTCATGGATCCGGCGTTCGCCATGGCGATCTGCCGCTACGACCTCGCGGACGGCCCGCTCAAGCTCACCGTTCCCGTGAGCCAGGCCTACACCTCGGTGTCGTTCTACACGCGCAACGAGATCGCCTATTACGCCATCAACGACCGCTCGGCCGGCAAGCGCGTCATCGAGCTCGACCTGATGACCGAGGCCCAGCACGAGGACCTGCCCGAGGACGAGGAGGTCACGGCCGCCGACCGCCTGATCATCGATTCGCCGACCACGACCGGCCTGATCGTGCTGAAGGCGCTGGCGGCGGAACCGGGCCTGATGCCACAGGCGCAGGCCTCGCTTGCCGCGGCCAGTTGCGGCGTGCAGACCGAGCCGCCGGCCAAGGCAGAGAAGCCGCGCGGCAAACGGTAAGGCGTTAGGCGGACGTTCGATCAATTCCACAACGGGCTCTTCATCCTTCGTGGCATAGTGTTTCTCCCGCTCCGTTGCTATGATGGTTCAGGACGGCGACGTTTCGCTCATCATCAGGTCATGCCCCTCGAAATCGAACGAAAGTTTCTCGTCAGGACCGACTCCTGGCGGGCTCAGGCGACGCACAGTGAACACCTTCGCGACGGGCTCGTCGCGCGCCAGGATGGCCTCAAGGTTCGCGTCCGCTGCTACGGCCATCGAACGACGCTGTGCGTGAAGAGCGGCCGCCGCGGTCTGTCACGCGAAGAGTTCGAATACGACATTCCACGTGATCATGCGGAAGCGATCTTCGCGCATTGCGAGGGGCGGATCCTGGAGAAGACGCGGCACTACGTGCCGGGCGAGAGCGGCATGTGGGAGGTCGACGTCTATCACGGCGAACTCGACGGCATCGTCATCGCCGAGATCGAGCTGCCGAGCGAAACCACTGTTGTGACCCTGCCCGACTGGGTCGGCGACGAGGTCACCGGCGATCCGCGCTACAGCAAGGCCAATCTGCTGAGCGAACGGTCACGCGCGAGCAAGGTGCGGGAGCTGCGTCGCGCGTGCGGTGCAGGTCTGTGATGCGCGCCTGCGCCGCCAGGCCTTGACCCGCATCAACGTGCCGGCGGAGAGCGCAGCTAGAGAGCGCGAGACTTGCGGTCTGAACGATCGCGCTTTGGAGCAGGCACGATGAGTTCATCGCAGGTGATGTCGCAGGCGCTGCGCGCCAAGATCATGTCGGCGGACGATGCCGCCGCGCAGGTCACGCCGGGCAGCCATGTCGGCATGAGCGGCTTCACCGGCTCGGGCTATCCGAAGGCCGTCCCGCTGGCGCTGGCGCGCCGCATCGAGGCTGCGCATGCGCGCGGCGAGCCGTTCCGCATCGGCGTCTGGACCGGCGCGTCGACGGCCCCCGAGCTCGACGGCGCCCTGGCGAAAGCCAACGGCATCGACCTGCGCCTGCCCTATCAGTCCGATCCGACGACGCGGCAGCGGATCAATGCCGGCAGCATGGAGTACATCGATCTCCATCTCAGCCATGTCGCGCAGTTCGTGTGGTTCGGCTTCCTCGGCCATCTCGACGTCGCCGTCATCGAATGCTCCGGCATCCTGCCCGACGGCCGCCTGATCCCGTCGACATCGATCGGCAACAACAAGACCTGGCTCGACCAGGCCGACCGCGTGATCATCGAGGTCAATTCGTGGATGAACCCGGCGCTGCTCGGGATGCACGACGTCTATTACGGCACGCGCCTGCCGCCGCATCGCAAGCCGATCCCGATCGTGGCGCCCGGCGATCGCATCGGCGAGACCACCTACCGCTGCGATCCGAGCAAGGTGATCGCCGTCGTCGAGACCCATGCGCCGGATCGCAACACCACCTTCACGCCACCGGACGAAGTCTCCGGCGCGATCGCCGGACATATCCTGGAGTTCTTCGCACATGAGGTGAAGCAGGGCCGGTTGCCGCACAATTTGCTGCCGCTACAATCCGGGGTGGGCAACGTCGCCAACGCAGTCATGGCGGGGCTGGACAATAGCCCGTTCCCGAATCTCACCGCCTATACCGAGGTGCTGCAAGACGGCATGCTGAACCTCATCCGCTCAGGGCGCATGGATCTGGCCTCGGCCACGGCGCTGTCGCTGAGCTCGGACGCAGCCGTACAGTTCAACCACGAGATCGAGTTCCTGCGCGATCGCATCGTGCTGCGGCCGCAGGAGATCTCGAACCATCCCGAAGTGATCCGCCGGCTCGGCGTGATCGCGATGAACGGCCTGATCGAGGCGGACATTTACGGCAACGTCAATTCCACGCATGTGCGCGGCAGCAGCATCATGAACGGCATCGGCGGCTCCGGCGACTTCGCCCGCAACGCCTATCTGTCGATCTTCATGACGCCGTCGACCGCGAAGAACGGCACCATCTCCTGCATCGTGCCGATGGTGACCCATGTCGACCACACCGAGCACGACGTGCAGATCCTGGTGACCGAGCATGGGCTCGCCGACCTGCGCGGCCTGTCGCCCAAGCAGCGCGCGCGCACCGTGATCGAAAAGGCGGCGCACGCCAAGTTCCGTCCGGCGCTGTCCGACTATTTCGAGCGGGCCTGCCGCGACTCCACCGGCAAGCACACGCCACATCTGCTCGAGGAAGCGTTCAGCCTGCTGCGGCCGGAATCATGACGACGGCTGGCCCGCGTATCAGCCCCGCGTCGTCAGCGGCCGCTGGATCAAGGGCCGCGCGGCGACGGGCGGATTGGCGGTCTGGGCGGCGAGCTCGTTGATCAGGCGATCGGCGTCTGCGGCCATGCCGTCGGGCGCCTGCAGCACCAAGCGCTCGAGCGCCCAGCGATAGGACGAGACACGCTGCTCCAGGCTGATCTGCACCCATTGCACGATCAGCGAGTTCTCCTGCATGCGCGCGACCGCATCGGCTTTCTCGCGTGGCGAGAGCTCGGTCATGTATTTCATGCTGGCATCGCGCTTGCGGTCGAGATCGATGACCCGGATCGCGGACGAAAAGAACGGCTCGAAGCGCGTGATGTCGTCGCGCACATCGTCGATCAGCTGCGCATAGCGCGAGGCATGCGACCGGTGCGGCTCGTCAATCAGCGCGCGGCCGTAGGCCGTGCGATCGAAAACGACCTTCTGGCGCCAGGGCGATGGCGACGGCTGATAGTCGCCGAACACGGCCTTCCAGGCGGGGCGCGAATGCGGCGGCTCGATCAGCGGATAAGCGAGGTCGCGCAGCTGGCGCTCGCCGTCGGTCAACTGGAACTGCGACGGCTTCACGCCCACGCTGGCGGTGGCCTCGGCCCCGATCCATTTGTGCATGTCGTCGTTGCGCATGTCGGCGCGGGTGCGGCCGAAATCACCACCGCTGCAGGCGCCGAGCAGCCCGCCCGAAAGAAGGAGTGCGACGGCCGGAGCGGCGCGCCGGACCCGAACCATCATGTCCGGCATTCCCATTCCCCTCGGAGATCAGCGGCGACGGCGGCGTCGGCTCGGTGCTGTGCCCTCGCGTGGCCCGCGATCGTCGGTCGTGGTCTCGCGCTCGATGCGAACGACGGGAAGAATCAGGATCGTTCCCATGCCCTCCTGCGGCGCGCCGGTCACGGCAGGCCGCGCGCGACGCGCAACGTCCGCCGGGAATTCAATGATGGTCGCCATGTCTACTCTCTTTCGTGCCCGAAGTTCTTACCCCCTGAAAACTCCCCATCGCCCGAACTTCGCAGGCAAGAGGGCACGCAGAACTGACAATCACGGATGCCGCTGCAAGCGGGCATTCGGCGCGGCGAAGATCAGGCTGATCGCGTGACGCGACCAAGGCGAGATCATCGAACGGATCGATTAAGATCAGGACGTGGTTAAGAGGATATTAATGCGCTGCAACGGAACACGGATTGCGTGCAGCCGCAGGCGATAAGGCAAGCCAGCGTTGCGCCTTTGTCTCACCGGGTAATTTCGGCCCATCTTCACCGGCTGTTTTCCTTAACGGGGCATTAAATCAACTCCGCTCTAATCGGCATAACGATTGCCGAAGTTGCGTACCCCCGACATGACACCATCATCGCTGTTCCCCGGCTTCGACGGGTTGCTCACGCTCTCGCGCCGCGAGGGCGTCGACATCAGGCCCACTCTGTTGCGCGTGCTGACCGATCTCTACGTCCAGGCGAGCGCGCATTCGGCGGACGAGGAGCGGCAGTTCGTCGAACTGGCCTCGCGCCTCGTCGATGATGTCGACGACGCAACCCGCGCGGCGGTGCGCGCGCGGCTCGCGATCTATCCGGCGACGCCGGTCGAGATCCTGAACAAGCTCGGCTTGCGTCCGCCGCAGAGCGAGCCGGCTCTGCCGCTGGCGGGCCCCATTCCCGCTGGGCTTCGAACACCCGCCGCGCCGCCGCGAGACGATGCGGCGTCGGGATTGTCGATGCAGCCGAAGGATGCCGCCGAACTCAGCGAGATGTTCATGCGCGCGGCCTCGCATGAGCGCATCGCCATCCTGCAGAATCTCGCCACCACGCCGCTGAAACCGGCCGCGCCGACGCCGCTGCACCGCGCGGTGCATGCGATCGAGGCGCTGGAGATGGCGGCGTTCAACGCCGACGTCGAGACGTTCACGACCGAGCTCGGCGAGAGCCTGATCCTGCCGTCGCGCATGACCCACGACGTGGTCAACGATCTCAACGGCGAGCCGCTGGCCTGCGCGCTGAAGGCGCTGGGCATGCCGGCGCCGGTGTTCGAGCGCGTGCTGCTGTTCCTCAAGCCCGAGATGGGCCAGTCCGTCCACACCGTGTTTCGGCTGTCACGCTTCTACGAGCGGCTGAGCGAGCGCGCCGCGCTGATCATGCTGGCGGCGTGGCGCGGCTCGGGCATGGCCGCGATCAGGGCCAAGCATCGCGCGATGCTGTATGACGACGAACGTCAGAGTGCCCGCGCGGGCGCAGCGCGGCCCGGCGTTTCGACGCGGCCGATCGTGCGCACCGGCACCGACGGCTTCAAGCGCTGAAGCGCTCGTCCATCTCGGTCGTCCTGGATTGTATCAGGGGCGCTCGCGCACGAGATCGAGGAAGTGCCGGCCCTGCCGGTCCTCGGTCTCGATGATCCAGACGTCGGGATCGAAGCGCAGCTCCTTCACGAGGCGCTCCTCGATCTCGGTCTCGGCAACCGGCCGCGGCGCAATCGGCACGAAGTAGCGGTCGACCGGACGGCTGTCGTCATACACCGTCTGCGGCGCCGGCGCGTAGAGCTGCGCGGTGCCGTCCATCAGCGCGACCTTGACGAACACCGCGCCCGCCTCTTCGGCGCCGCGGTGACGGATCGCGCTGAACGCGCCCGCCGACTGGCAGCGGCGCAGATAGGCGCTCACCCAGATGCTGGTCTTCAATCGCATGAGAATTCAACGCAGGTGCAAGCGCGCTGCACGTCGCAGCCAGCGGACCCCTGCTCTATTCGATCGGATGACCGATGACAATCGCCAGCTCGCGCACCAGGCGATCCGAGACCTGGCCGGTCACCGGCAGCTTGCGCTCGCGCTCGAACTTCTGGATGGCGGCCTGCGTATCGGAGCCGATCATTCCAGTCGGCTTCAGTTGGCCATAGCCGTATTCGGTCAGCGCACGTTGGACCGCGGCGATACGGCGCGCGTTGCCACCCTGCTGTGTCGGCTGCGGGCGCGGGACGTTGCCCTGGCCGCCGCTGACGGATCTCACGAGATCGGCCAGCGGATCGGCATATTTCTGATCCGAACGCGTCTCCGCCGTCCGCTGGTCCACGACCTTCGGCTCCGCCACGCGTGTCTCGGCGGGACGCGTCTCGATCACCTTGGGATCGAGCGGCGATATGTCCATCGGCCGCGGGCGCGGCAGCGGGTTGGACGTCACCAGATTCGGCGGAATCGTGACGATGGAACCGAACATCGGCGCCGGATGCGGCCCCGACTGCAGGAACACGGCATTGACGATGATCGCGCTGGCCGCGGCACAGGCCAGCAGCCCCGCAAACAGGTCCTTCGGGCTGTAGAGCATCGCGCGCATCAGCCAGCCCCGCTCATCGGCGGCTTCGACAACGGCAGCAGCGGCGGCGCGCTTGCGACGGCGCGGCGGCGCCTGATCATCCTCTGCGGCTCGTCTAGGCACTCTTCTTCACCTGCATGACCTGCCCTTGCTGGGCGGAGCGTGAGGGTGACAGCGGCGTGATGGTGGCGCCGGCATTGGCCTCGGCCACACAGTTGATCGGCAGCGCGATCGTGACCGTCGTCCCCTCGTCGATCTTGCTTTCTATCGACATTTCGCCGCCGTGCAAGGTCACGAGGCTCTTGACGATCGACAGGCCGAGTCCGGTTCCCTCGTGACGGCGCTGATAGGTCTTGCCGGCCTGGAAGAAGGGATCGCCGATGCGCTTGAGATCATCGGCGGCGATGCCGACGCCGGTATCGGTGATTCGCAGCCGCAGGCGCGTGGCATCGATGCCGGCAGACACGGTGACGCGTCCGCCGCGCTCGGTGAACTTGATGGCGTTGGACACCAGGTTGAGCACGATCTGCTTGAACGCGCGCGGATCACCGGTGATGACGGGCAGATCCTGCGGCACGTCGGCCGAGAGATCGATGCCGTTCTCGCGCGCGCGCAGCGCCAGCAGATTGCAGCAATTGATCAGCGCGGCACGCGGCGCGAACGGCTCCGGCGTCAGCTCGAAATTGCCGGACTCCATCTTCGACATGTCGAGGATGCCGTTCACGACCGACAGCAGATGCTGGCCGGAATCATTGATGAGCTGCGCGTATTCGCGGCGGCGCGCGGCGTTGAGCACCAGCACCTGCTCCTGCATCAGCATTTCCGAGAAGCCGATGATGGCGTTGAGCGGCGTGCGCAGCTCGTGACTCATCGTCGCCAGGAAGCGCGTCTTGGCGGCGTCGGCGCGCTCGGCCGCGCTGCGCGCGAGCTCCAGCGCCTGCTCCTGCAGCTTGCGATCCGTGACGTCGCGCATGACGGCGACGACATCCTGCTCCGATCCTTCAGGCGCCGGGCCGGTGCGATCGAGCGGCCGACAGCGCATCTCGACCCAGATGAAATCGACGGGCTGATGGGCGACCCGTCCCTCACCGGGCGCATCGCGACGCAGACGGAACTCGACGCTCGAGGCTTCGCTGCCGCCGGCGGCCTGCGACAAGGCCGTGAGATAGGCCGGACGGTCCGCGACGTGAACGCGCTCGAACAGGCCATGCCCCTGCAACTGCCCGACCGGCGCACCGATCAGCGTCTCGGCCGCGGGTGAAATGAACATGACGGCGCCGTTGCGGCGATGACGGGAGATCACGTCGCTCATGTTGCGCGCGAGCAGCCGGTAGCGCTCCTCCTCCATCGACAGCAGCGTCACGCTGGTGCGTGCGAGCGTGTCGGCGGCAAAGGCGAGCACGGCGGCATAGAGCGTCGCGGAGGCAACGCCGAAGGCGAGCAGCGCGCTGCGCAGGGCCGGATTCGTTTCCGGCTTCGGCAGCCAGCCGAAATGACCGATGAGGATCAGGAGCAGCGCGCAGGACAGCGCGAGCGCTGCGGAAAACACCACGACGCGGCGCGACGCGGAGAACGAGGCCTCGAGCGGCACCACGATCAGCCAGACTGCGGCAAACGACTCGATGCCGCCGGTCTCGATCGCCACCGCCATGATCAGTGCGGACAGCGCCAGCGAGGACAGCGCGCACGCGCTCTCATAGCGGCCGGTGCGCGACAGATACCAGGACAGCAGGATGGGCGCGATCAGCCAGGCCAGCGCGCCGACCTCGAGCGCGCTCGGCGCGCCGCGCATCGCGAGATAGGCCGGAAACACGGCGAAGGCCGCGAGGCTGCCGAGCAGGCGCGGCGCGATGAAGGCGCGATGACGCGCGCGCGTCATCGCATCAGTTCGAGCCGATGGATGCAGCAACGCATCGAGACAATCGCGGATGATACTCAACACACTCACGGCTCTCGCGCCTCGGCCTATCGGTCGTTCTCAACATGAGAGAGAACGCGCCGGGACGCCCCCTGTCGTCGGAAGTCACCGTGTCAGACTCGCATTAAGCGAACGCTAAGGGCCAGACTGCGGTGAGCCCGGCATTCGGCCGGGATGGTGAATGCATCGTTTCCGGCCGCGCCCACGGTTGCGAAAGCGCCGCGATCTACAGCCAGTTGCATTTGGCAATCAGCGCGCGCCAACACAAAATTTACGCCGAAAAAAGTTCGGGCTGCGCCTTCGCGAATTCTCAACCAATTAAGCCCAATGCAAGCAGTGGCGACATAGAACACGTCTGCGGCGATCTCGGTTGCGCGGTTGAGGACCGCTACGGGATCGACAGCACTGTCGGGGTTGCGTGATGTTCTTTCTGCTTCGCATGGCATTCTGGCTCGGGCTCGTGCTGGTGCTGCTGCCGCGCGAGAAGAGCCCTGACACCGACAAGCTGCCGCAGATCAATGCGCACGAAGCCGTGCAGGCCGCGACGGCTGCGGTCTCCGACATGAGTCAGTTCTGCAAGCGGCAGCCGCAGGCCTGCGAGGTCGGCGGCCAGGCCGCGACCGTGATCGGTCACCGCGCCCAGGAAGGCGCGCGCAAGATCTATCAGATCATCACCGACAAGCCCGAGACCACGGAGAAGCCGGGCGACAAGTTCATCGGTCCGGTGAAGCCCGCAAGCCTCGACAAGCGCGGCAACGATCATACCGGGTCGATCGATGCGCCCGTGGCCGAGGAGGTTCCGAGCAACGAGGCCCCGGCGGACACGCTGTCGTCGGACGATCTCACGGCCGAATGGCAGCTGCCGCCTGCGCCCTGATCGGCGGAACCAGCTGTCGCTTTCGTCGTCCCGAGCGCCTATATGAGGGCTGTTTCCGGGACCGAAGAGCACCATGACCATCGACGAGATCCGCGACAATTTCGCCCTGCTGGACGATTGGGACGACCGCTACCGCTACGTGATCGAGCTCGGCCGCACGCTCGCGCCGATGCCGGAGGACGAGCACTCCGCCGCCAACAAGGTTCAGGGCTGCGCGAGCCAGGTCTGGCTCTCAAAGCACGTCGACGACAAGAGCGCCGTGCCGGTGCTGAACTATCTCGGCGACAGCGACGCGCACATTGTCCGCGGCCTGATCGCCATCCTGCTCACACTGTATTCGGGGCGGACGCCGCAGGAGATCCTGACCATCGATGCGCCGGCCGTGTTCGATGAACTCGGGTTCCGCGAGCACCTCACGCCGCAGCGCTCGAACGGCCTGCGCTCGATGGTGGAGCGAATCCGGTCAGACGCGCGCGAGGCACTCGCCGCCGCGTCTTGAGCGTCGCGGAACTACTTTTCGCGTTCGGGACGCTGCTGGCCGAGGCCCATCTTCTTGGCGAGCTGCGAACGCGTCACCGCGTAGTTCGGCGCCACCATCGGATAGTCCGCCGGCAGGTTCCATTTGTCGCGGTACTGCTCGGGGGTCATGTTGTACTGCGTGCGCAGATGCCGGCGCAGCGACTTGAAGCGCTTGCCGTCCTCGAGACACACCAGATAGTCCGGGTGGATCGACTTCTTCACCGGTACCGCAGGCCTTGCCGGTTCTGGCGCCGGCTCGCTGCGCCCGGCCGCCACGCGGGTCAGCGCCGCGTGCACCTGGCTGATCAGCGACGGAATTTCCGCTGCCGGCGTCGGATTGTTGCTGAGATAGGCCGAGACGATGTCGGCCGTCAGATCGATAAAGCTTTTGCCGGCGCCGTCTGTCATCGCAATCTCACCCCCCGCTCCCACCCGTTGCCGCTGATGGCAATTGCCACCCCGCCCAGGGTCACCCCCAATGATGACCCGCCAAGTATCACTTGCGCGGAGTGACGGCGTTGTTCAGCGATTCTGCAACCAATATGGGCGAATGACTGGCAAAATGACAAGATAGTGAGGACTTCTTCTTGGGAAGTCTGTCACCATCCAAGTAATGTGTCCTGTATGCCAGAGGGGATCAACCCGGGCGTGTCAGGAGCGGCCTTCGAGGTGAGTGCGCAGCTCGTCGATCGAAGCGAAGCGCATCATGCCCTCGGGCATCTGCGCCTCGATCGAGCCGTCCGAATAGAGTGAGTAGGCCATCCCGTCCACGACGCCCGACTTGATGATGCTGACGGCCGGCGCGTCCAGATCCTGCGGCTCGGGTGGCGGAGGTGGCGCCGGCTCTGGCTCGACGAAGGCCGGCGCGGCGCGGGCCAGCCGCCGCGGGAAAGGCGGACGCGACGGCTCCGCGCTGCGCGTTCGCTCCGGTCGCGACCAGCTGTCCTGGAAAGGCGGGCTTGGTTCAGCAGCAGCCGGCTCCTCCGGCGGAAGCGACGGCGGTTCATTCAGCGGCGGCGATCGGAAATCCGTCGGCATCGGCTCGGCACCGCGCCGTTCCGCCCGTTCGCGCTCTCGCTCGCGGCGAGACGACGAGGCGAACAGCAGGTTGCGCCTCGGCCGCTCGGCAGGCTCCGCGGCCGCCTCGCCCGCCGGTTCGGTTTCGGCGGCACGCAGGGTGGCGGACAGCGGCGGCGGCGGAGACGCAGGCAGTGACGACAGTGGCGACGACGCCAGTCCCGAGGACAAGGGTGACGACAGGTCGGGCATGCGGGGACGAGGCCGGGGCGAGCCCCCTTCCCGCCAGACGTCCTCGCTCGGAAGCACCGGGGGCGGGTCGAGGTCGTCGGCCTTGGTGCCGGCGCCGGGAAGCTGCAGAGGCCGCGAGTCGGCATCCGATGCAAGGCGCTGCTGCCGCAGGCGGGCAGAGATGATCTTCAGTTCGCCGAGGACAGCCGCCATCGCAAACAGGATCAGTCCGCTGCACACGCCAAGAGTCCCGGACAGGATCAGCGTGCTGCCGACGCTGAACTCCTTGAACGGGATTCCATAGGCGATCGCCCCGAGCCCGGCCAACACGGCGAGCGCACCAGCGACCAACATAGCACTCATCATTCGAACCTATCCCCTAATGCGCCGGTTCCGGACCGGGTCCCGACCGAAATCACATTAGATAGCCTGCGGTTGCACGCGCCCCTGAATCCGGTTTCTAGTCCAAATCCGCGACAATTTGCAGCAGAAGTTCGACCAAGAGCCTCGGGCCCTGTTCGGCACCCAATTGCGCCTGCCACGGTTTCGCCATATTACACCCTTGCCAACCATCGGCATTCATTGAAGTTCCCCCGGGTTTTCCCTGTCTCCGTGGTTCAGCGGGCGTTCATTTGGCTGTGCCAGTATGGCGCGAAGCAGCCGGAATTCGGGTCTTCGCTGCACTGCGATGGAAGCGTGAAGCTCAACTTTCCAACACCTCGGGAACCGGGACGCGCTATACGCAGGCGGGGAACACAGGCCTGAAGCGCGGAAGCGGGGTCGTTAGGGGACGCCGGGTCACTATCAGCCATGACAACGATAACCACTTCGGTCCTCGAGACGCCCACGCGGCGGTCGCTCGAGCGGACCTATGACGATCTCGCGATGCTCGTGCTCGCCGCAGTCGCGGTGGTGGCCGGGCTGACCTTCCGCGATTATGGCCTCGGCTGGGACGACTACACCCATGCCGAATATGCCGATCTGTTGCTGCGCATGTACGGTTCCGGGTTCAGGGACCAGGCGGCGCTGTCGTTCGCCAATCTCTATATGTACGGCGGCGGCTTCGACATGGTTGCAGCGCTGCTGCACAAGATCCTGCCGCTGGAATTGTTCGAGACCCGCCGGCTGGTCGGCGCCATCGTCGGGCTGATCGGCCTTGGCGTGACCTGGCGGCTGGCGCGCCGCATCGGTGGCCCGGTCGCCGGCCTTGCCGCCCTGCTGCTGCTGGCGCTCTGCCCGATCTTCTACGGCCACATGTTCATGAACCCGAAGGACGCCCCCTTCGCGGTCGCCATGGTCGTGCTGCTGATGGGCCTCGTGCGTCTCGCCGAGGAGTATCCCTACCCCTCGCCGCGCACCATCCTGATCCTCGGCCTGGGCGCTGGCTTCGCGATCGGCTCGCGCATCCTGGGCGGCATGGCCGTGGTCTACGCCATGGTCGGCTTCATGCCGCTGTTCCTGGAGGAATACCGTACCCAGGGGCCGCGTGAGGCGGTCCGCCGCTTCGCCCATTTGCTCTATGTGCTGATCCCGGGCCTGATCCTGGGCTACCTGATCATGGGGCTGATCTGGCCGTGGTCGATCCTCGAACCGGCCAATCCGTTCCGCGCTCTGACCTACTTCTCGCACTTCTTCGAGAAGCCGTGGAAGGAGATGTTCGACGGCGCGCTGGTGTCGGTGCCGGACATGCCCTGGTCGTATCTGCCGACCCTGTTCGCGCTGCAGCTGCCCGAGCTGATGATCGCGCTGTTCGTCGCCGGCGCCGTCGCCTCGATCATGTCGCTGTCGCGGCCGGACATGCCGGCCCGCCAGAAGAGCATCCTGCTGATGCTCACGCTCGCGGCGACGCTGCCGATCCTGATCGCGATCGTCAAACGCCCGGCGCTGTACAACGGCATTCGCCACTTCGTGTTCGTGATCCCGCCGATGGCGCTGCTCGGCGGCGTCGCGTTCTCCTGGCTGCTGTCCTGGCTCAACAATGACGAGCGCCGCAGCTGGCAGCCGGTGGCGATCGCCGCCTTCTGCTTCGGATTGCTGCTGCCGCTGGCGGAGATGATCCGGCTGCATCCCTACCAGTACACGCATTTCAACTTCATCGCCGGCACCGTGCGCGAGGCCGACACGCGTTTCATGCTCGACTATTGGGGCCTGGCGCTGAAGCAGGCCTCGGACGGGCTCAAGGAGCAGCTCGACGAGCGCCAGGAGGTGCCGCCGATCGGGCACAAATGGAAGGTCGCGGTGTGCGGCCCGCAGCGCCCCGCCCAGGTCGCGCTCGGCCCCGATTTCACGATCGGCTGGGACAGCCACGCGGCCGACTTCGCCATGACGCTCGGCGAGTTCTACTGCAAGGGACTGACCGCCCCGGTGATGGTCGAGATCAAGCGCGACGACGTCGTGTTCGCCCGGGTCTACGACATCCGCGGCCGCAGCATCTCCAGCCTGCTGTCGATCCCGGCGCCCTAGCCCACAGACGAAAGTGACCAGGCGACCGCCCCGATGACGGACGATCGCCTTGGCCGTATTGCTTCAGACCACGCACCGCTCAGAAGTGTGCATCGATGTCGACGACGCCGATCAGCTTCTGGTTGACGAACTCCTTGAGACCCAGCCCGATCAACTCGCGGCCATAGCCCGATCGCCGGATGCCACCAAACGGCAGATCGGCCTCGACCTTGGTCGGATGGTTCACGAACACCATGCCTGTCGAGATCCGCTTGGCGAGCTCGGCGCCATGGGCCGGATTGCCGGTGAACACGGACCCGCCGAGCCCGAACGGCGAATCATTGGCGATGCGGACCGCATCATCCTCGTCCTTCGCCCGGAACAGCATCGACACCGGGCCGAAGAACTCCCAATGACGCGCCGGATTGTCCGCAGCGACGTCCGTGAGGATCGTCGGCTGCACGAACGCACCGCGATTTGGCACGGGCGGACCGACCTCCTCGGCCGTGGCGCCGAACTGAACGGCGGCCCTGATCTTTTCCTTCACCTCGTCGGCAGCGCCCTGCGAGGACAGCGGCGCCAGCGTCGTCCTCGGATCGAACGGATCGCCCGCCACCAGGCCAGCGACACCCTGGCGATACCTGCCGAGAAAATCGTCGTAGATCGGATCGACCAGGATCATGCGCTTGGACGAGACGCAGACCTGGCCGCCATTCCAGTGGCGTCCGAACACGGCCCATCGCGTGGTCTTCTCGAGGTCGGCATCCGCGAGCACGATGAAGGCGTCGGCGCCGCCGAGCTCCATGGTCGATTTCTTCAGGGCCTTGCCGGCCTGCGCGGCAACCACCGCGCCCGCACCCTCCGAGCCCGTCAGCGCCACGCCGTGAACCCTGTCGTCATTGAGAATGAGCTCGACCTGCGATCGGCTGGCATAGAGGTTCTGGAACGCGCCGCGCGGCAACCCGGCCTCGGCCATCAGCTTCTCGAACGCAGCCGCCGATTGCGGGACGTTCGAGGCATGCTTCAGAAGCAGCGTGTTGCCGGCCGACAGCTGCGGCGCCAGGATGCGCGCGATCTGATAATAGGGAAAGTTCCACGGCTCGATCGCCAGGAGAACCCCGAGCGGCTCACAGACCAGGACGGCCTCGCCTTCGGCCGGATCGAGCACCGGGAGCTTCTCCGGGGCCAGCAGCGCCTCGGCATGGCGCGTGTAGTATTCGAGGATCTTCGCCGACAGCTCGACCTCTGCCTTGGCTTCGCCGAACAGCTTGCCCATTTCCAGCGTCAGCAGCCGCGCATAGGCCTCGCTGTCGCGGCGCAGGATGTCTGCCGCGGCCTGCAATATCCGGCCGCGCTCGGCGAACGACGTCTGCCGCCAGGCGAGAAACGCCTCGTGCGCGGCGCTGATCGCCGCGCGCACCTCATCATCGGTCGCATCCGGAAATGAGGCGAGTGTTTCCCCCGTATAGGGATTGATGGTCTGGTAGGTCATGGTCGTTCTCCGTGGCGCCCTCGCCCGCTACACATGCGTGCTGCGGCGGACGCCCGCGGGAGCCCCCGGAAGCCACGGCATGAGCATGTCCGGCCTACCTAGCTGTGCAGAAATTATGCATCTTGATGGGCATCAACAGGAGCGTCCCCCTAACGCGACCGTGATGATGGAGCGCCGGTCCGGGCCGGCGGCAGCATGCCCCGTCATGCAGAGGCAAACGGCCGCGAAGCGCGCATGGCGGCCCTCTGGCTACGCGACTTGCCGGAGTCACTCGGGCCGCCTAGGCTTCGACGATGATTTCGAGAGCGGGAAATGCCATGTCGCCAGCCGAAGCGCGCCTGAAGGAAGTGCCCTCCAACATGACGGAAGCGGAGTGGTCGCAGCGGGTCAACCTCGCCGCCGCCTATCGCCTGGTGGCGATGTTCGGCTGGGATGATCTGGTCGACACTCACATCTCGGCCCGCGTGCCCGGCCCGGAGCATCACTTTCTGATCAACCCCTACGGCCTGCTGTTCGAGGAAATCACGGCGTCCAGCCTGATCAAGGTCGACCTTTACGGCAACCAGCTCTCCGAGAGCGAATACAGCATCAACCCCGCCGGCTTCACCATTCATTCGGCGATCCACGAGGTGCGCGAGGACGCCGGCTGCGTGATCCATCTGCACACGCTCGACGGCGTCGCGGTGTCGAGCTGCGCCGACGGGTTGCTGCCGCTGAACCAGATCGCGCAATACGTCACCCACGACCTCGCCTATCACGACTATGAAGGCGTGGCGCTGGACCATGACGAGCGCCCGCGGCTGCAGCGCGATCTCGGCACCAAGAACCACATGCTGCTGCGCAATCATGGCACGCTGACCGTCGGCCGCTCGGTCGCCTCCGCGTTCGAGCGCATGTACCACCTCGAACGCGCCTGCTCGATCCAGGTGCGCACCCGCACCCTGGGGCCTGCGGCCTATCCGGTGCGCGAGGAGGTCGTCGACAAGAACGCCAAGCTGTTCGACAACGAGGATCGGATCGAGCTCCGCTCCAACAAGCTGGTCTGGCCGCCGCTGCTGCGCCGGCTCGACCGGGTCAACCCAGGCTACCGGAATTGATTTTCGCGGGGTGATGGGCTATCAACGCGCCATCACCCTCTACGCTATCTTGAGTGAAACGCCGTCCAATTCCGGGCGGCGTTTTTGCGTCCGGGGTCCTGGCATCAGTCGGCGCTGCATTCGATCTTGCCCTGCACCTCCCGCCGGGTGCCCGCCTTGTCGTCCGGCAGAGTGGCGATGAGTTGGTATTGTCCGCGATACGGCGCATCGTCGCCACGGGCACGACGGGTCTTGATGATCAGGACCAGCTCGGGCGAAGGCTCCTTACCCTCCTTCATCCAGCTCACGGCGAGCCTGATCTCCCGATCGTCGGACCAGGACTGGGTCAGATGCCCGGCCTCGAAGCTGACCCGGCGGACGGCCTGCGGCATCCAGGACATCTTGAACTCGGCTTCGCCGCCGAACCCGCTAATCCCGCTGCCGATCGAACGTCCGGCCGAGCCGTGCAATTCGACGTCGATGGCCTTGTCCTTGGCGTAGCAGATCACCGTGCTGCTGGCGCGTGCCGACACGGTCGCACCAACGACAAGCATCGCAGCAAGGGCGATGCTCACGCCCCGTCCAGTCACGGCCATTCCAAACATCCTCGAGGCTCGATTGCATACCGTGCATTGGTCGTCGGATGGCGGCGTCCGGTTTGACGGACAATCAGGCAGCGCCAGACGACAAACGCCGCCCTGACAGGGCGGCGCTCATGTCCTCGTGGACGTCCTGCAGGCTGCGCTCACACCAGGCTCGCGCGCGAGGCCTTCGGCCAATCCCCGGCCGAGCCGGCGCCTTGCAGTTCGGCCGCCAGCCGCCGCTCGACGAACCGGCGCTCATGATCGGCGAGCTTGGTCGCAAGCAACCGGCGATAACGCCGCACATTGGCTTCGCGGGAAAACCGCAGACGGGCGGCCGGCCGCATCCGGACGGCTGACGGGCCGGGCGCATGCTCACCCGCAGCAGCGTCGGCCTCGACATCGACCCGCGGCACGATGCGCATGGCCGCCCCGCCGCGCGGGCGTGGCGGCTGATCCTCGCGGTCGAGCTGACGCAGCGCGCCGAGAATGTCGGACAGGCGGAGCGGATGGACGAGCCCTGGAATCTTGCGCAGGCCGGGCTGCGACTCCACGGCGTACATGTCCGACGCCCAGGACGACAGGATCAGCCGCTTCTCGGCCCTGGACAGCTTCACGTCGTTGATCAGGTCGGCCGGAGATTCGTAATGCGAGACCGGATGGAAACCGGCTCCGGCTGCGGTAGTCGAAACACGATGCTCGCTCATGGCGTCTCTCCTCCTCAACTCCTTTCACAAGAGACTGATGGCATCGCGACGCGGGCGACAAGGCGTCCCCGCGTCGCAGGTCAAAACGCGTCAGGCCGCCTTCTGCTGCGCGATCTGCTCCACCTGTGCGGTGCCGATGGCGATGCGGCGCGGCTTCATGGCCTCGGGGATTTCGCGCACCAGCTCGATCCGCAGCAGGCCGTTGTCGAAGGTCGCTGACGTCACCTGCACATAGTCGGCGAGGTTGAACTGCCGCTTGAACGGGCGCGACGAGATGCCCTGGTAGAGGTACTCGCGGCCCTCCTTGTCGGCCTTGCGCCCCTCCACGGTCAGCACGTTGTGCTCGGCAGTGATGCTGAGCTCATCCGGCGCAAATCCGGCAAGCGCCAGCGAGATCTGATAGCGGTCGTCGCCGAGCCGCTCGATGTTGTACGGGGGATAGTTGTCCTCGACGGCGCGCTGCGTCTCGTCGAGCATGTCGAACAGGCGGTCGAAGCCGATCGTCGAACGCCACAGCGGGGTGAAGTCGTAGGTCCTCATAGCCAAGTCCTCCTGGGAGCAAGATGGATACAAGGAGCGCCGAGCCGATGCAGGACAAACTGTGTTGTCCAGACACCCGGTCAGCGCCCAGATCGTCAACCGGGCCCGGACGGCACCCGGCGCCGCCGGAGCGGCGACAAACGAATTAGAAAATTCAGTGCGGGATTCAAGAGGGCTCGTGCGGATTTTTTGTCGCGATTTCTCGCGGCGCAAAAGCGTGTCAGGCGGCGACGGCGGACAACCGCTGCAACCGCATCGTCGCCTCGCGGAGCACGCTGACGAGGCGGTCGCGCTCGCGCTGATCGATGTCGCCGCGCGACAGCACCGCCTGGCAATGCGCCACCACGCGCTGTTCGCTCTCGATCAGGAAGCGGGTCAGACGCCGGGGATCCCCCATGCTCATGACCGCGGTGGGGTTGGGCGGCGGATGATCGTACTGCCACGCTGGCATGATCGGCCCTGCGAGCTTTTGCTGCCTGCGCTGCTGATGAGACCGGGGCGGCGCGACAGCGCGCAACCACACCTCCCGTCGACCGTCGGCCCGCCCGGCCACGGCAGCGATTGTGGCCGGTTCTGGACGGATTGCGGTCGTGACAGGGATTGATAGCTGCGCGTTGTGGCCGATCCACGACCAGCGCTGCGGCAATGAGTTGTTTGTCCGGATTATTTGTTGCCGGGGCGGGCCGGCGGCCTGCCGTCCGCCCCGGCGTCACGATCAGTAGTCCATCGCCGGGGCAGCGCCGGCTTCGGCCTTCTTCGGCTTGTCGGCCACCAGCGCCTCCGTGGTGATCAGGAGCGAGGCGACCGAGGCCGCATCCTGCAGCGCGGTGCGAACCACCTTGGCCGGGTCGATCACGCCGGCCTGCACCAGATCCTGGTACTCGCCGGTCGCGGCGTTGAAGCCCCAGCTATAGGTATCCTTCTCCAGCAGCTTGCCGACCACCAGCGAGCCGTCGTCGCCGGCATTCTGCACGATCTGCCGCACCGGCACCTGGATCGCGCGCCGGATGATGTCGACGCCGGCCTTCTGGTCGGAGTTCGCGGTCTTGACGCCGTCGAGCACCTTGGTCGCTCGCAGGAGCGCTACGCCGCCGCCGGGCAGGATGCCCTCCTCCACCGCGGCGCGGGTGGCGTGCAGCGCGTCGTCGACGCGGTCCTTGCGCTCCTTGACCTCGACCTCGGTGGCACCGCCGACCCGGATCACCGCGACGCCGCCGGCGAGCTTGGCCAGCCGCTCCTGCAGCTTCTCGCGGTCGTAGTCGGAGGTGGTCTCCTCGATCTGCAGCCTGATCTGCTGCGTGCGGGCCTCGATGTCCTTCTTCGCGCCGGCGCCGTCGACGATCGTGGTGTTCTCCTTGTCGATCACCACCTTCTTGGCGCGGCCGAGCATCGACAAGGTCACGTTCTCCAGCTTGATGCCGAGATCCTCGGAGATCGTCGTGCCGCCGGTGAGGATCGCGATGTCCTCCAGCATGGCCTTGCGGCGATCGCCGAAGCCCGGCGCCTTGACGGCCGCGATCTTCAGGCCGCCACGCAGCTTGTTGACCACCAGGGTCGCCAGCGCCTCGCCCTCGACGTCCTCGGCGACGATCAAGAGCGGCTTGCCGGACTGCACGACGGCTTCGAGCAGCGGCAGCATGGTCTGCAGGCCCGACAGCTTCTTCTCGTGGATCAGGATGTAGGGATCCTCGAGCTCGACCCGCATCTTCTCGGAGTTGGTGACGAAATACGGCGAGACATAGCCGCGGTCGAACTGCATGCCCTCGACCACTTCGAGCTCGGTGTCGAGGCTCTTGGCCTCCTCCACCGTGATCACGCCCTCATTGCCGACCTTCTGCATGGCCTCGGCGAGGAAGCGGCCGATCTCGCTGTCACCATTGGCAGAGATGGTGCCGACCTGCGCGATCTCGTCATTGCTGGTGATCTTCTTGGCGTGCGCCTTGAGATCTTTCACGATCGCGTCGACGGCGAGATCGATGCCGCGCTTGAGATCCATCGGGTTCATGCCGGCGGCGACCGACTTCGCGCCTTCCTTGACGATGGCCTGGGCGAGCACGGTGGCGGTGGTGGTGCCGTCGCCGGCGAGATCGGCGGTCTTCGAGGCCACTTCGCGCACCATCTGCGCGCCCATGTTCTCGAACTTGTCCTCCAGTTCGATCTCCTTGGCGACCGTCACGCCGTCCTTGGTGATGCGCGGCGCGCCGAACGATTTCTCGATCACGACGTTGCGGCCCTTGGGACCGAGCGTGACCTTCACGGCATTGGCGAGGATGTCGACGCCGCGCAGCATGCGGTCGCGCGCGTCGGTGGAAAACTTCACGTCCTTGGCAGCCATGTTCATCGTCTCCTTTCTCTAATGACTGTCAGTTCTGAGGGTTAAGCGGCTTTCTTCGCCGCGACGGGCGTATCGATGATGCCGAGCAGGTCGCTCTCCTTCATGATCAGGAGATCCTTGCCGTCGATCTTCACCTCGGTGCCCGACCATTTGCCGAACAGCACGCGGTCGCCGGGCTTGACGTCGAGCGGCACGAGTTGCCCCTGCTCATTCCGCGCGCCAGGGCCCGCGGCGACGATCTCGCCCTCCTGCGGCTTCTCCTTGGCGGTGTCGGGAATGATGATGCCGCCCTTGGTCTTCTCCTCGGCATCGATACGGCGCACGAGCACGCGGTCGTGCAATGGACGGAAATGCATGCACATCCTCCTTCACAAGATCAGCGATGTCATAAGCCCCGGGTCCCATGAGGCCCCCGGGCGAGCAACGACCTAGGAAAGCCGAGATTTTCGTTCAAGAGGGTCACGAAAAATTTTTGGCACTCGGCGGGAACGATTGCCAGGACGGCTTGACCGCGGCTGCCGTCCTGACCAGTTCTACGGGCGCCAAAAACCGTCCCCTTCCGTCGAGGAAAAAACGATGCAGCTTCTGCGTTGTGTCCGGCCTTTGGTCCTGCTGCCGGCGATCGTGCTCTCCCTCCTGACAGCCCCTGCCCTCGCCCAGATCCCCGACCTTAAGCTCGGCCGAGTGCCGACGCTCGCGCCGCTGGTCAAGGAGGTGACGCCCGCCGTCGTCAACATCTCGGTCGAAGGCAAGGTCCGGCAGGACAATCCGCTGTACCAGGACCCGCTGTTCCGCGATTTCTTCGACGTGCCCAAGCAGGTCGAGAAGCAGATCAGCGCCACCGGCTCGGGCGTCATCGTCGATGCGGCAAGGGGCTATGTGATGACGGCCAATCATGTCGTCGAGCACGTCACGACCGCGCAGATCCGCACCAAGGACGGCCGCAAATTCTCGGCACGCCTGGTCGGCCGCGACCCCGCCACCGACATCGCGCTGCTGCAGATCAAGGACCCGAACGAGTTGAAGGCGATCGCGCTCGGCGACAGCGACGCGCTCGAGGTCGGCGACTTCGTAATCGCGGTCGGCAATCCCTTCGGCCTCGGACAGACCGTCACCTCCGGCCTCGTCAGCGCGCTCGGCCGCACCGGCCTCGGCAAGCAGGGCTATGAGGATTTCATCCAGACCGATGCCGCGATCAATCCCGGCAATTCCGGCGGCGCGCTGATCAATCTGCGCGGCGAGCTGGTCGGCATCAACACCGCGATCATCTCGCCGGGCGGCGGCAATGTCGGCATCGGCTTCGCCGTGCCGATCAACATGGCGCGGCGGGTGATGGAGCAGCTGGTCGCCAATGGCCGGGTCGATCGCGGCCGCATCGGCGTCACCCTGCTCGACCTGGACTCGCCCGCCGATGGCCGCGTGATCGGCGCGCGCGTCGCCGACGTGGCGGCAGGCTCCCCGGCCGAGCGCGCCGGCCTGCGCAAGGGCGACGTCATCGTAAAGGCCAACGACATGCCGGTGCGCAGCGCCACGCAGGTTCGCAATCTCATCGGGCTCACGCCGGTCGGCCAGCGCGTCCGGCTCGTGTTCGAGCGCGACCGCGCACTCGGCAATGCGACGGTCGAAGTTGCTCCGGTCGCAGAGGAGCGCGCGCGGGTGCGGACCTCGGGCTGAGGGGCCATTTTCAACCTTCAGTCCCCGGCGGAGACGAACACGACGTGTAGTAAATTTTTACCGCACATCAAGCATGGAACGAGACGCGGATACCTCCCTAAACGGCTGTTAAGTGCTGCCGCGCTTAGTGCGCCCGGGTGGAGGGTGTGCAATGCGGACTGATGGGCTGGCGTTCAGTTTGCCACGCTGGCGCGTGACGCGGTGGCTGGCGGATCCGGGACATGAGGTGTCCGCGGACATCCGCCTCGCCTTGACCGGCGAGCTCTACGGCTGCTGGTCGGTGTTTGCCGGCGGCGCCATCAACACGGTGGCCGTCGCCGCGGCGCTCGCGCTGCGCACGCCGACCTCCCTTTTCATCACCTGGTTCTTGCTCGAAGTCGCGATCTGCCTGTCACGCCTGATCGTGATGATCATAGCCTATCGCCGCGCGCGCCGGCAGCTCTCGACCCCGACCGACATCCACATCCTGCTCGCGGTCGCCTGGAGCGCCAGCGTCGGCTTCGGTGTCGGCATCAGCCTCGCGTCCGGCGACTGGATCGCCGCGTCGCTCACCTGCATCTCCTCGGCGGCCATGGTCGGCGGCATCTGCTTCCGCAATTTCAGCGCGCCGCGCCTGGTCGGCACGATGATCCTGTGCAGCATCGGCCCGGTCATCCCCGGCGTCGCCACCTCGCACGAGCCGCTGCTGTTCGCGATGTATCTGCAGATGCCGGTCTATTTCCTCGCCATGACCGGCGCGGCGTTTCGCCTGAACAAGATGCTGGTCGCGGTCATGCATGCCAAGAGCGAGAGCGACGAGCGCGCCCGGCTCGATCCGCTGACCGGATTGAACAATCGCGCCGGCCTGATCGACGCGCTGCAGCGCCGGCTCGCCAGCAAGCACCATGACGGCCCGGGATTCGCCGTCCTCTATCTCGATCTCGACGGCTTCAAGCCCGTCAACGACACCTTCGGCCACGCCGCCGGCGACGAGCTCCTGATGATCGTCGGCCGGACGCTCAAGGAGATCGTCGCGCCGTCCGACGTCATCGCCCGGATCGGCGGCGATGAGTTCGTCGTGCTCTCCACCGATCCCGCGCTCGATCACGCACTGGCGCTCGGCGATCGCATCATCGAGGTGATGACCACGCCCTTCATCCTTCCGAACGGCGCCCAGGTTCATGTCGGCATGAGCATCGGCATCGCCGCGGCGCCCGACCACGGCACCGATCCGGAGTCGCTGCTGTTTGCGGCGGACGCCGCGCTGTATGAAGCCAAGGCGAGCGGCAAATCGTGCTGGAGATTGGCCTCGGCAGAGGCCAATCTCGCAGCGCTGCGCAAGGTCACGGGCGACCAGCTCACGACGAGGCCGGTCGTGACGGCGGCCTGATTTCAGCCTAGGCGGCCGAGGCGAGCCAGCTGTCGAAATCGATCGCGCCCAGCCGGGCCTGCCCCAGCGGCGTCAGCGACTGGTCATCGATGAGAGCGCCGAAATAGCCGGCCTTGGGATCGGCCACCACCTCCCTTCCATCGCCCGCAGCCCGCAGGCGTCGCGAGACGAAGCTGGCAAAGGGCTGCTTGTCGGGACCGGCAATGTCGATCGTGGCATTCAGCGGCGCCCGCAACACCACGTCGGC
Organism: Bradyrhizobium sp. HKCCYLR20261; assembly: GCF_051168435.1. Taxonomy (NCBI): domain Bacteria; kingdom Pseudomonadati; phylum Pseudomonadota; class Alphaproteobacteria; order Hyphomicrobiales; family Nitrobacteraceae; genus Bradyrhizobium; species Bradyrhizobium sp. HKCCYLR20261. The sequence continues at coordinate 115,689 of NZ_JBNPUZ010000015.1, read as the reverse complement.
AAGCGCGGCCGCGACATCATCGGCCGCGATCGGCTGGAACATTGCCGCGGGCACGACGACCTTCCCGTCGACCGCGCCCGCATCGGCGATGCCGCGGACGAACTCGAAGAACTGCGTCGCCCGCACGATCGTATACGGCAGGCCCGAGGTCTTGATCACCTGCTCCTGCGCGACCTTGGCGCGGAAATAAGCGAGGTCGGTCATTCTGTCGGTGCCGACGATCGACAGCGCGACATGGTGCTTGACGCCGGCGGCCTTGCCCGCGGTGACCAGGTTGCGGCTCGAACGCTCGAAGAAGTCGAGCACGGCAGCCGGGCTGAAATCCGGCGCATTCGAGACGTCGACGACCACGTCCGCGCCTTGCAGCGCGCGGCCGAGACCCTCGCCCGTGACGCTGTTCACGCCGGACTTCGGTGACGCCGGCACCGCGTCATGACCTTGCCCGGCAAGCCGCGCCACCAGCTTCGATCCGATCAGCCCCGTGCCACCGATAACGACAATCTTCATGGCTTCGCCTCCTATGAATTCGAGTGTCATGCCCGCACGAAGGCAAGCAGGTCCGGATTGATCACCTCGTGATGGGTGGTGCACATGCCGTGGGGAAACGTCTCGTAGACCTTGAGCCTGCCGCGCTTCAGAAGCTTGACCGACAGCCGCGCCGACGCATCGATCGGCACGATCTGATCGTCGTCGCCGTGCATCACCAAGGTGGGAACGTCGATCTTCGACAGATCGTCGCTGAAGTCGGTTTCGGAAAACGCCTTGATCCCGTCGTGGTGAGCCTTGGCGCCGCCCATCATGCCCTGGCGCCACCAGTTATGGATGACGCTGTCCGACCGCGTCGCGCCCGGCCGGTTGAAGCTGTAGAACGGGCCGGAGGGAAACTCGGTGTAGAACTGCGTCCGGTTGTCGGCGAGCGCCTTGCGCAATCCGTCGAACACCTCGATCGGCAATCCCCCGGGATTGCCAGGGGTCTTGACCATGATCGGCGGCACCGCCCCGATCAGCACGAGCTTGGATACACGCCCCTGCGGCTGGCCATGACGCGCGACATAGCGCGTCGCCTCGCCGCCGCCGGTCGAATGACCGATATGGACGGCGTCGCGCAAATCCAGGTGCTCGACCACGGCAGCCGCGTCGGCCGCATAATGGTCCATGTCGTGTCCGTCGCTGACCTGCGCCGAGCGCCCGTGACCGCGGCGGTCGATCCCGATCACGCGATAGCCGTTCGCGAGGAAGAACAGCATCTGATTGTCCCAATCGTCGGAGGACAGCGGCCAGCCGTGATGGAACACGATCGGCTGCGCCGTCTTCGGTCCCCAATCCTTGAAAAAAATGTCGACGCCGTCGTTGGTCGTCACATAGGCCATCGTCGCTCTCCTGCACTGATCAGCGGGGCGCCCGACAATGGGCGCGGCGACGGTATTTTTGCCTGGGCGGAGCTTCGGCTCTTGCTTCGGACCGGCTCGGATTGTCGAAAACCGGCGTAACGGTTAGTGAGCGTCCTGCGCGGAGGCGCGTCTGATCGCCGCACGTCCGTTCGACCGCCGCCAGCGGTCCGGACTGAGGCCGACCAGCTTCGTGAACGTCCGGGTGAAGTGGCTCTGGTCGGCGAAGCCCACCTCGAGTGCGATCATTCCCAGAGTGAGCTCGCCCTGCAAAAGCAGATCGCGGGACCGCGCGACCCGACGCTGCAACAACCATTGATGCGGAGCGACACCGACCGACTTCTTGAAGGCCCGCGCGAAGTAGCTCGGCGACAGGTCGAACTCCGAAGCGATGTCCTGAAGCAGGATGTTGCCGGAGAGCCTGGCCTCGATCAGATCGCAGGCACGGCGCACCTGCCAGGCGGCCAACCCGCCCGGCAACAGCGGCGCCGGTTCGCCGCAGCCACCATATGTTCGCACCACATGGGCAGCGATCGTCATCGACAAATGATCGACAAACAGCCGGTTGGCCTCATCAGGCCGTCCCAACGCCTCGCTCATCGCATGGCTGAGATGGCGCATGGTCGGGTCGTCGACGCCCACCGCCGGCTCGTAGGACAGTTCGCCGACGGATGCCATGAACATCTCGCGGGCCGTGACGTCGATGACCTCGCGTGACAGACGATAAAAGATCGAATGAAACGGCTTGTCGATGACATAACAGGGCGCCCGCTTCATGTCGTAGAGATAGGTGCCGCCGGCGAAGATGTCCTTCTTGGCTACCGCCCGCCCGTTCTCCCAGCATTCGCATTCGGGATAGTCGCGAAACTTGACGCTGACCATGTAGGCGTCGTCAGGCGGAAGCGGGTCTGACAGGCCCCTCTGCGGGTTGTCCGACCGGCATTCTGCGGACTCCAACGCGCTGTCGGCGAACGCCCGAGTGACGAGCGTCGGCGCCTGTTCGAGCCGCAGACCCGCCTTCAATCGCTTGCCAAAAATCTCGCTTTCGGCCATGGCGCCTTTCCTGCCGACCAGGGTTGTATGGTACCCTGATCGGGCGGGAAAGGAGGAGCCCCGTTGTCGCAGCGGCCGCATGTCGGAGACGCGGGCCGCTGGAGTTCCATGACGGCTACCGCGGCATCTCCGCGAGCGCGGCGAGGATGCGGGCCCAGGAGCGGATGCCCTTGTGGTAGCTCTTGAGGTCGTACTTCTCGTTCGGCGAATGGATGTTGTCGTCGTCGAGACCGAAGCCGACCAGCAGCGAGTCGAGGCCGAGCGTCTTCTTGAAGTCGGTGACGATCGGGATCGAGGCGCCCGAGCCCATCAGGATGGTCTCCTTGCCCCACTCCTCGGTCAGCGCCTGCTTGGCGGCGGCGAGCGGCTTCATGGTCCAGTCGAGCGCGATCGCGGCACCGGCCGAATGGTCGCCGAACTCGACCGAGCAGTCGCCGGGAATGCGCGCCGACACGTAGTCGCGGAACGCCTTGCGGATCTTCAAGGGATCCTGGCCTTCAACGAGGCGGAACGAGATCTTGGCATGCGCCAGCGACGGGATCACCGTCTTGGAGCCCTCGCCGATATAGCCGCCCCAGATGCCGTTGATGTCGCAGGTCGGGCGTGAGGAGATCTGCTCGATCAGCAGGCGATCCTTTTCGCCGGCCGGGATCGACAGCCCGATCGGCTTGAGGAAACTCTCCGGCGTCAGGTTCAGCTTCTTCCACTGCTCCAGGACGTCCGGCGGCACGTCCTTCACGCCGTCATAGAAGCCGGGGATGGTGATGCGGCCGTCGGCATCGAACAGTCCGCCGAGCACCTCGGTCAGCACGCGGATCGGATTGCGCGCGCCGCCGCCGAACACGCCCGAATGCAGGTCGCGATTGGCAGCCTTGATCTTGATCTCTTCATAAAGAAGACCGCGCAGCGAGGTCGTGATCGCGGGCGTGTTCGGGTCCCACATGCCGGTGTCGCAGACCAGCGCGAAGTCGGCCTTGAACTCGTCCTTGTTCTGTTCGAGGAACGGCACGAAGTTCTTCGAGCCGACCTCCTCCTCGCCCTCGATCACCACGGTGACGTCGAGCGGCAGCGAACCCGTCACCTTCTTCCAGGCCCGGCAGGCCTCGACGAAGGTCATCAGCTGGCCCTTGTCGTCCTCGGCGCCGCGCGCGACGATGATCTTGCGGCCGTCGGCGTGGTCAGTGACCACGGGCTCGAACGGCGGCCGGTGCCACAGGTCGAGCGGATCGACCGGCTGCACGTCGTAATGGCCATAGAACAGCACATGCGGCTTGGCCGCGCCGTGGCCGTTGCTCTTGCCGACCACAGCCGGATGACCCGCGGTCGGCCGCACCTCGGTGGCGAAGCCGAGCGTCGTGAGATCCTTGGCGAGATGATCGGCCGCCGCCTTGCAATCCTCAGCGAAGGCCGGATCGGCCGAGATCGACTTGATGCGGATCAGCTGGAACAGCCGGTCCAGGCTGTTGTCGAAATCAGCATCGATGTGATCGAGAACGGATTGAAGCTGCGCATTGGCCATGGCCAAGAGATCCCTTCGCAAGTGACGCGTGTCGGCTTGCTTTTAGCCCCGTTGCGCGGTCCGGACCAGCGTGATGCCGCGAGCATCACGCTGGCGATGACAGCATGGCTCAGCGCCGCAGCAACCCGCCGAGCGCGCCGCGCACGAGACTGCGGCCGATCGAGCTGCCCAGCGAACCACCGACCTGCTTGCCGAGATCGGCGGCGATGCCGCCGACGACCTTGTCGGTCACCTGGCGCGCGACGTTGCGGGCAATCACCTGCGTGGTCGAGAGCTGGCCACGCTTGACGTTGGTGCCGAAGATCGTCGCCGCGAGATTGCCGATCGTGCCGAGCACGCCGGACGAGCCTTCCGTGGTCGCCGCCTTTCCGGCGATCCGCTGCTGCAGGAGTTCGTAGGCTGACTCCGCATCGATCTCGGTGTCGTATTTCCCCTTCACCGGACTTGCCGCGATGACCGCCTTGCGCTCCTCCGCCGTGACCGGCCCGATCCGCGCCGACGGCGGCCGGATCAGCACGCGTTCCACCATCGACGGCGTGCCGTTGCCTTCCAGGAACGAGACCAGCGCCTCGCCCTTGCCGAGCTCGGTAATCACCTTGGCGGTGTCGAGCTTCGGGTTGGGACGGAACGTATCGGCGGCGGCTGCCACCGCCTTCTGGTCGCGCGGCGTGAACGCGCGCAGCGCATGCTGCACGCGGTTGCCCAACTGTCCGAGCACGCGATCGGGGACGTCGAGCGGGTTCTGCGTCACGAAATACACGCCGACGCCCTTGGAGCGAATGAGGCGCACCACCTGCTCGATCTTGTCCATCAGCGCCTTCGGCGCGTCATTGAACAACAGATGCGCCTCGTCGAAGAAGAACACCAGCTTCGGCTTGGCGACGTCGCCGACCTCCGGCAGTTCCTCGAACAGCTCGGACAGCATCCACAACAGGAAGGTCGCGTAGAGCCGCGGGTTCTGCAGCAGCTTGTCGGCGACGAGGATGTTGATCATGCCGCGGCCGTCGCGGTCGGTCTTCATGAAGTCCGTCAAGGTCAGCGCCGGCTCGCCGAAGAACTTGGTGCCGCCCTGGTTCTCCAGCACGAGCAGCTGGCGCTGGATGGTGCCGACGGTGGCGCGGGTGACATTGCCGAACGACTGCGCAGCCTTCCGGATCGGCGCCAGCGGATCGGCCTCCGCATCCGCGCCCTTCTTGGTGTCGGGAATGATCGCGTCGAGCAGCGCGCGCAGATCCTTCATGTCGATCAGCGCGAGCCCGTTCTCATCCGCGACACGAAACGCAACGTTGAGCACGCCTTCCTGGACATCGTTGAGGTCGAGCATCCGCGCGAGCAGCAGCGGTCCCATCTCGGTGACGGTGGCGCGCACCGGATGCCCCTGCTCGCCGAACACATCCCAAAATACCGTCGAGAACTGATCGGGCTGATAGGTCAGGCCGAGCTCGCCCGCGCGCTTGACGAGGAAGTCCTTGGCTTCCCCGGTCTGGGAGATGCCGGACAGGTCTCCCTTGATGTCGGAGGCAAAGACCGGAACGCCTGCGCGCGCAAACCCTTCGGCCATGACCTGCAGCGACACGGTCTTGCCGGTGCCGGTCGCACCGGTGACTAATCCGTGGCGATTGGCGAGCGCGAGCGTCAACCAGGCCGGCTGCTCGCCGGCACCCACGAGAATTTTTTCGTCGGTATCAGCCAGAGATTTTCCGGATGGTGCCATGTTGATCCATCTTTCCAGAGTGCTTGTTTCGCATCGCACGGCGGCGGGGCGTCTCGTGCGGTAACATACTTTAGTTTCGCAGGTTGGAACCAGCGTCAGGGTGCCTCACCTCTTCGCAACGCGCGCGCATTGTTGAGCGATGGTGCTGCGCGGCGCGCACATTTGGCCGGTCGATTCAACATTCGGTCTTGCATCGTTGCAACAGTTCATCGTCGATCGCGAATCGATTCGCGAGCGAGGCTGGGTCGTCGCTTGTAATTCACGGATCGTCCGATCAAGATGAATTCAGCGAGAGGACATCCGGTCTTGGGGGATCGGATGAAGACGGGGTTCACATGAACGAGTTGATTGAGCCGCTGGCCAGAATGGCCGGCTTCGATGGAGTCGTGGCTGAATTCATCGGTATCGAGCCTGACCTCCGCCGCAACGACCGACAGCCGCGACTGGCGCCGCCTTCCCTGCCCGATGAACTCTTCGACCTCGACCGCAACCGGACCGACGCGGATCAGACGGCGCGATCCCGACAGGCTCACCCGGCCTGAGCCGGCCGCCTTGAGGCCCCTCACAGGGGCCACATCACCTGAAGCACCTTCGCGCGCGCCGAGTATCATGACATATCCAATCACCGAACTCGAAGGCATGACGACGTTCTATGCCTCCAAGCTGAAAACATTGGGCATCCGGACGACCGACGCCTTTCTCGAAGCCGCCCGTACCGTGAAGGGACGCAAGTCTCTCGCCGCCAAGACCGGCATCAATGAGCAGCAACTGCTCGACTGGGCGAATGCCGCCGACTACATGCGCATCCCCGGCATGGGCAAGGCCAAGGTCTGCCTGGTCCGCGCAGCCGGTGTCACCACGGTGCGCGAACTGGCACACCGCAACCCCGCCCGACTGGCGCAGAACATCAAGGAAGTGAATACCAAGCGGAAGCTGGTTCGCATCCTGCCGTCGGAGAAATCAGTCGGCCGGCTGATCGAAAAAGCGCGGCAGTTGGAGCCGAAGATCAGCTATTGACGGACAGGCTCGCCGCTTCGTGCGGCTTCGGCGGTGCAACGTCTTGACTCGCCCGTGGCAACCGCGCAAAGCGGCGCCCATGAGCGCCGTTCTGCCCTCTTCCGCCCCGGACCTCGCGTCGAGCCACCCGCTGCTGCGGACGTGGCTGGCCCGTCCTTTTGCCGCGGTCATGGGCATCCTCAACGTGACACCGGATTCCTTCTCCGACGGCGGCCATTTCGATGCGCCGGAACGCGCGCTGGCGCAAGCCACACGGATGATCGCGGCGGGGGCCGACATCATCGACATCGGCGCCGAGTCGACCCGGCCCTACAAGGGCGCGGAGCCGGTCACGGCCGACGCGGAACTGGCGCGCCTGAAACCGATCCTGCCTGCAATCGTGGCACTGGGGGTCCCCGTGTCGATCGACAGCATGAAGGCCAGCGTCGCCGCCTACGCGCTCGACCAGGGCGCTCAGATTGCCAACGACGTCTGGGGCCTGCAGCGCGATCCGGCCATGGCCGAGATCGTCGCGGCCCACGGGGCTCCGGTGGTGGTGATGCACAATCGCGCCGAAGTCGATCCTGAGATCGACATCATCGACGACATGGTCCGCTTCTTCGCGCGTTCGCTGGACATCGCCGCGAAGGCCGGCATTCCCGCAGGCCATATCGTGCTCGATCCCGGCATCGGCTTCGGCAAGACCGCGCCGCAGAGCATGACGGCGCTGGCACGCCTCGACGAATTCAAGCGTTTCGGACTGCCGCTCTTGGTCGGCGCGTCACGCAAGCGCTTCATCAGCACCGTCGTGGCCTCGGAGCCGCAGGAACGGCTGGGCGGATCGATCGCGGCGCATCTGATCGCGGTCCAGCGCGGGGCTGCGATCATCCGGGCGCATGACGTCGCCGAGACGGTTCAGGCCGTGCGCGTGGCAGCGGCAATCGAGGCACAGAGATGACCGATACCATTTTCATCAAAGGCGTCCTTATTCACGCCCGTCACGGCGTGATGGAGCATGAGAGCGAGGTCGGCCAGCGCTTCGTCATCGATCTCGAACTTTATACAGACCTCTCGGACTCCTCACGCAGTGACCGTCTCGCGGACACGGTCTCCTACTCCGATGTGGTCGAGACGGCGACGGCCGCGTTCAAGGACGTCAACTACCGGCTGCTCGAACGCGCCGCGGGCGCGGTGGCCGACGCGATCCTCGCGACATTCGCCCGCATTCGCGCGGTCAAGGTCACCGTGCACAAGCCGCACGCGCCGATCGCCGCGATCTTCGAGGATGTCGGCGTGGTGCTGACGCGCTCGCGCCATCCGTGATCCCATGGCCAGCGCGCTGATCGCTCTCGGCGGCAATGTCGGCGATGTCAGGTCGACATTTCGGCACGCCATTCCCGAGATCATCACGCGCGCCCACGCCACGCTCGCCGCGCGTTCGGCCGACTACATCACACCGCCCTGGGGCGAGGAGCAGCAGCCGCCCTTCATCAATGCCTGCATCGCGATCGAGACCGCCATCGCGCCTCGCGCACTTCTCTCCGTCCTGCACGAGGTCGAGCGGATGTTCGGCCGCAATCGCGCACAGGAGACACGATGGGGGCCGCGCACGCTCGATCTCGACCTGATCGCCTACGACGATGTGAGCCTCGACACGCCCGATCTCACGCTGCCGCATCCGCGACTGTTCGAACGCGGCTTCGTGCTGGTGCCGCTGGCGGAGATCGCCGGGGATCGCCGGATCTCCGGCCGCCGGGTCGACGAGGCGCTGCGGGCGGTTTCGCGCGACGGAATCCGGCCGCTGCCCTCAGCCGAATAGCTGACATTCCCGGCCAAACAACCGTTTGGCTTCGCGTTCCCGACGTGGCATTTTGCGCCACAATAATCGCCATAACAGACGCCCGGGAGATGCGAGCCGCATGACGACCGACACCGACAATCTGCGCCTGGCCGCCGACTTCGCGCCGGCCAGCGAAGCGGACTGGCGCAAGCTGGTCGATGGCGTGCTGAAAGGCGCCGCCTTCGAGAAGCTGGTCGGCAAGACCTATGACGGGCTCAAGATCCAGCCGATCTATCCGCGCGCCAAGGATGCTGCCCCCGTGGCCGGCCGCGCGCCGGCCGCGCCCTGGCAGATCATGCAGCGCGTGGATCATCCGGACGCCGCGAAGGCCAATGCGCAGGCGCTGGTCGACCTCGAAAACGGCGCCACCGGGCTGACGCTGGTGTTTGCGGGATCGAATGCGGCGCATGGCTACGGCCTCGCCGCGACCGCCGACGCGCTCGCCCGCGCGCTCGACGGCGTACATATCGACGCTGCGATTGCCATCGAATTGCAGCTTGGTGAATCGTCCGCGCCTGCCTCGGTTCTCGCGGACTACGTCAAGCAGCGCGGCTTCAAGCCCGAGGCCTGTGACATCCGCTTCGGCCTCGACCCGATCGGCGATGCAGCGAGCCGCGGCGCGAGCGCCCATGACGCGGCTCACCTCGCATCCAGCGCCGTCGACGTCGTCAAGCAACTGCACGGTGCCGGATTCAACGGGCCCTTTCTCGCTGCCGATGGCCGGGTCGTCCACGACGCCGGCGGATCGGAGGCGCAGGAGCTGGCCTTCGTGCTCGCCTCCGGCGTCGCCTATCTGCGCGCGCTCGAGGCCGGCGGCATCGCGCTCGAGACCGCGCGCAACATGATTTACGCGCGGCTCGCGGCCGACACTGATCAGTTCCTCTCGCTGGCGAAATTCCGCAGCCTGCGCCGGCTGTGGGCGCGCATCGAGCAGGCCTGTGGCCTGCAGCCGAAGCCGCTGTTCATCTCCGGCGAGACGGCGTGGCGCATGCTCACGCGGCGCGATCCCTATGTGAACATGCTGCGCGCCACGATCGCCACCTTCGCGGCCGGCCTCGGCGGCGCCAACGCCCTGACCGTCCTTCCGCACACTGCAGCACTCGGCCTGCCCGATGCGTTCGCACGCCGCGTCGCGCGCAACACGCAACTGGTGCTGCTGGAGGAGAGCAATCTCGCCCGCGTCGCCGATCCCGCCGCCGGTGCCGGCGGCATCGAGGCGCTGACGGCCGAGCTTTGCACCACCGCCTGGGCGCTGTTCCAGGAAATCGAGAAGGCCGGCCGAGTCGTGGCCGCGCTGCAGGCTGGGCTGATCCAGTCCAAGGTCGCCGCGGTGAAGCAGGCGCGCGATGCCAACATCGCCAAGCGCCGCGACGTGCTGACCGGGGCTAGCGAGTTTCCGAACCTCAACGAGGCCGAGGTCGCGGTCGAACCGGTCGCGCCGCTGGCTTCGCCCTCGCCTGCCAAGGCCGCGCTCAGCTTCGCGCCGCTGACGCCGATCCGTCTTGCCGACGCCTTCGAGCGGCTGCGCGATCGCTCCGACAGCCTGCTCAAGAGCAAGGGCCAGCGTCCTTCCGTGTTCCTCGCCAATCTCGGCACCGCCGCCGACTTCACGGCGCGCGCGACATTCGCCCGCAGCTTCTTCGAAGCCGGCGGCATTGCCGCCATCGACGGCCCGGGCGGCTCCGATCCGGCCGCGCTCGCGGAGGCCTATCGCGCCTCCGGCGCAACGATCGTGTGTCTCTGCTCGTCAGACAAGGTTTATGGCGATACCGCAGTTCCCGCGGCCAAGGCCCTGCAAGCGGCCGGCGCGCGACATATCTATCTCGCAGGCCGCGGCGGCGAGCAGGAGGCTCCTCTTCGCGAGGCCGGCATCGGCAGCTTCGTGTTCGCCGGCGGCGATGCGCTGAAGACGCTCGAAGACGCCTATACGCATCTGGAGTGAGCATGACCGAGGCCAGCAAACCCGTCCTCACCGGCGGCTGCCAATGCGGCGCCATCCGCTACGCGCTGATGGCGGCGCCGACGCGCGTCAGCATCTGCCATTGCCGGATGTGCCAGAAGGCGACGGGCTCGCCGTTCGCGTCGCTCGCCGACATCAACCACGAAAGCTTTGCCTGGACGCGCGGCACGCCGGGAACATTCCGCTCCTCGTCGATCGCGAACCGCTATTTCTGCGCCGCCTGCGGCACGCCGCTCGGCTTCGGCGCCATCGACGGGCCGCGGATCGAGATCATGACCGGCAGCTTCGACCGGCCCGACCGCGTGGTTCCGACGCGGCAGTTCGGCTCGGAATCCCGGCTCGGCTGGGTCGTCGCGATCGCCAATCTGCCGAGCCAGACCACGCAGCAGAACTACGGACCGGAGAAGATGGCCCGCATCGTCAGCCATCAGCATCCGGATCATGACTGAGCGCTGACCGATGCATCAGGATCGACCATGTTCAGCTGGCTGGCCGCACTCATCGAAACCGCGATCCACACGGTCTGGACCCGCAGCGTGACGGCGGATCCACGCAATGATCCGGTCTACAAGACGAAGCTGAAAGAGCTCATCGAGAGAAACCGCAGGTTTGAGGACGCCCGGGAATGACCCGCATTCCGAATTTCGCCGACATCGCCTTTGAACCGACCGCTGCCCCCGCGCCTACGGGCGCCGCCGAGCCATGGCTGACACCAGAGGGCATTCCGGTGAAGCCGGCCTATGGCGAGGCCGATCTCGCCGGCATAGACTTCCTCGAGACATGGCCGGGCACCGCGCCCTATCTGCGCGGCCCCTACCCGACCATGTATGTCAACCAGCCCTGGACCGTCCGGCAATATGCCGGCTTCTCCACGGCCGAGGATTCCAACGCGTTTTATCGCCGCAACCTCGCCGCGGGGCAGAAGGGCCTGTCGGTCGCGTTCGATCTCGCCACCCATCGCGGCTATGATTCCGATCATCCGCGCGTCGGCGGCGATGTCGGCATGGCGGGCGTGGCGATCGACTCGATCTACGACATGCGCACCTTGTTCGCCGGCATCCCGCTCGACCAGATGAGCGTGTCGATGACCATGAACGGCGCGGTGCTGCCGATCCTCGCTTTGTTCGTCGTCGCGGCAGAAGAGCAAGGCGTGCCGCCTGAAAAACTGTCGGGCACCATTCAGAACGACATTCTGAAAGAGTTCATGGTGCGCAACACCTACATCTATCCGCCGTCGCCCTCGATGCGGATCATCTCCGACATCTTCGCCTTCACCTCGCAGCGGATGCCGAAGTTCAATTCGATCTCGATCTCCGGTTATCACATGCAGGAGGCCGGCGCGACGCAGGACCTGGAGCTCGCCTATACGCTCGCCGACGGCGTCGAATACTTACGCGCCGGCATCGCCGCGGGCCTCGACGTCGACCGCTTCGCGCCGCGGCTGTCGTTCTTCTGGGCGATCGGCATGAACTTCTTCATGGAGGTCGCGAAGCTCCGCGCCGCGCGGCTGTTGTGGGCGAAGCTGCTGAAGCCATTCAATCCGAAGGACCCGCGCTCGCTGTCCTTGCGCACGCACAGCCAGACCTCGGGTTGGTCGCTGACCGCGCAGGACGTCTACAACAACGTGGTCCGCACCGCGGTCGAGGCGATGGCGGCAACGCAAGGCCATACCCAGTCGCTGCACACCAACGCGCTCGACGAAGCGCTGGCGCTGCCGACCGACTTCTCCGCGCGCATCGCCCGCAACACGCAATTGTTCCTGCAACAGGAGAGCGGCACCACCCGGATCATCGATCCCTGGGGCGGCTCGTATTACGTCGAGCGCCTCACCCGCGATCTCGCCGCCAAGGCCTGGGGCCACATCCAGGAGATCGAGGAGCTCGGCGGCATGGCCAAGGCCATCGAGGCCGGCGTGCCCAAGCTGCGCATCGAGGAGGCCTCGGCCAAGACCCAGGCGCGCATCGACACCGGCCGGCAGTCGGTGATCGGCGTCAACAAGTACAAGCCGACCGACGAGCCGCCGCTCGACGTGCTCAAGGTCGACAATTCCACCGTGCGTCGGCTGCAGATCGACAAGCTCTCGCGGCTGAAATCCGAGCGCAAGCAGGCCGACGTCGACGCGGCGCTCGCCGCGTTGACGCGCTCGGCCGGCGACGGCAACGGCAATCTGCTGGCGCTGGCGATCGAGGCCGCGCGGGCCAAGGCCACCGTCGGCGAGATCTCCGACGCGCTGGAGAAAGTGTTCGGCCGCCATCGCGCCGAGATCAAGTCCATCACCGGCGTCTACAAGCGGGAGATCGCCGCCATGTCCGGCAAGGCCGAGAAGCTGCAGACCCTGATCGAGGCGTTCGAGGAGGCCGAGGGCCGCCGTCCGCGCATCCTGGTCGCCAAGATCGGCCAGGACGGCCACGACCGCGGCCAGAAGGTGATCGCGTCGGCCTTCGCCGACATCGGCTTCGACGTCGACATCGGGCCGCTGTTCGCCACCGCCGACGAGGCCGCGCGGCAGGCGGTCGAGAACGACGTCCACATTCTCGGCGTCTCCTCGCTCGCGGCCGCGCACCTCACCGCGGTGCCGGAGCTCAAGGCCGCGCTCAAGAAGCAGGGCCGCGAGGACATCATGATCATCGTCGGCGGCGTGGTGCCGCCGCAGGATTACGACGCGCTGTACAAGTCCGGCGCCGAGGCGATCTTCCCGCCGGGCACGGTCATCGCTGACGCCGCCGAGGAACTGATTCATAAGCTCAACGCGCGGCTCGGCCACAGCGAGGCGGCGGAGTAGTCTTTTAGAGTTTGCTGCATCATCTGCCGGCGCGCGGTCATGCGATCGCGCGCCGTTGCATATGCGGCCATGAACCTCCGCGATCCCCAGCGATACGCATCTTGATCCACCGGATTTGAATTGCCATGACCCGTTCCTCGCTCTGCATTGCCGCCCTCCTCGGCCTCCTTGCCGCGTCTCCCGTTTTCGCCGCCGAACCCAAGCCGGACGCCACCATCAACACCAAGGCGGTCGAGGCCAACGTCACGCTCGATGCGCAGATCAAGGCCGACGGGCCGCTCGCCGCCTATTGTCTTGCCGATGGCAGGAAGTGGATCGACCGGAACGCCGCCGACGCCGCCAAGGAGCGCAAGGAGGACCCGCAAGCGTTCCGTGACCGCAAATGGTCGTATGAGCGCAAATATTCGCTCCGCTCGGTCGTCGCCGGCCGCTACGTCAGCGTGCTCAGGGACGACTACATGGACACCGGCGGCGCGCATCCGAACAGCGATGTCAACACCATCCTGTGGGACAAGACCGTCGCCAAGCCGATCAGCATCCGCCCCTTCTTCACCGAGACCGCCGACAATGGTCCCGCGATGAAGGCGATGCTCGCGGGCGTTATCACCTCGCTCAAGGCCGAGAAAAAGAAGCGCGATGCGACGGAGACCGCGACCGCCGAATGGTTCAAAGGTCTGGAGCCGAAGCTCCTGAAGATCGGCGCGGTGACGCTCGCGCCCTCCACCGAGGCCGGCAAGAGCTCCGGCCTCACCTTCCACTATCCGCCCTACGCGGTCGGCCCCTACGCCGAAGGCCAGTACGTCGCCTTCGTGCCGTGGGAGACCCTGAAACCGTATCTCTCGCCCGAGGGCCAGGCGATCTTCGCCGGCGCCAGGCCGAAGAAGGATGCGGACGACAACTAGCTGGCCGCGCGCCGCGCATCCGGTATAACGGGCGCATGTCCCCTCGCTCCCCGTCTTCGCCTGACATCACGGTTTTGGCCGACGATATCCGCTCCGGCAGCCGCGCGGCGCTGGCGCGCGCGATCACCCTGGTCGAGAGCCGCCGGGCCGATCATCAGGCATCCGCGCGCGAGCTGGTGCAGGCGCTGCTGCCGCAGACGGGGAACGCGTTCCGGGTCGGCATCACCGGCTCGCCGGGGGTCGGCAAGTCCACCACGATCGACGCGCTCGGGATGTATCTGATCGCGCAAGGCCACAAGGTCGCGGTGCTCGCGGTCGACCCCTCCTCGGCGCGCACCGGCGGTTCCATCCTCGGCGACAAGACGCGCATGGCGCGGCTGTCGCATGACACCAACGCCTTCATCCGCCCTTCGCCGTCCTCCGGCACGCTCGGCGGCGTCGCCGCCAAGACGCGCGAGGCGATGCTGTTGTGCGAGGCCGCGGGCTTCGACGTGATCCTGGTGGAGACGGTCGGCATCGGCCAATCCGAGACCGCGGTCTGCGACATGACCGACTTCTTCCTCGCCTTGATGCTGCCCGGCGGCGGTGACGAGCTGCAGGGCATCAAGAAGGGCCTGGTCGAGCTCGCCGACATGATCGCGATCAACAAGGCCGATGGCGACAACATCAAGCGCGCCAACATCACCGCCGCCGACTATCGCGGCGCGCTGCATCTGCTCGCGCCCCGCTCCGAGCATTGGCATCCGCCGGTCGTGACCTATTCGGCGATGGCCGGCTCGGGCATCGCCGAGCTGTGGCAGAAGGTCGTCGATCATCGCAGGGCGATGGTTGCCTCCGGCGAGTTCGCCGCGCGCCGCCGCGACCAGCAGGTGAAATGGATGTGGACCATGCTGGAGCAGCGGCTGATGGCGCGGCTGCGCACCGATACGTCGATCCGTGCCAAGGTGAAGAAGCTCGAAGCGGAGGTCGCCGAAGGCCGCATCGCGCCGGCGCTTGCGGCCGAGCAGCTTGCGGACCTGCTGAAGTGAGCGGTCGGGTCCGCATTCTCATCACCGGCTTCGGCCCGTTCCCCGGCGCGCCGTTCAACCCGACCATGCCGCTGGTGAAGCGTCTCGCGGCACTGCGCCGGCCCGCGCTCGATCACGTCGAGATCAGCAGCCACATCTTTCACGTCACCTACAGCGCGGTCGATCGTGAGCTGCCACAGCTGATCGCCGAGCGGCGGCCGCACGCGCTGCTGATGTTCGGCCTTGCCGGGCGAACCTCCTATCTCCGCATCGAGACCCGCGCCCGCAACGCTGTGACGACGACTTTCCCCGATGCCGACCGCGCTGTCGCGCGCAAGGGCGTCATCGTGCCCGGTGCGCATCCGACGTCGTTCGGCCCGCGCATGGCGCGGCTGCTGCGCGCCGCCCGCGCCACCGGCATCGATGCGAGAGCCTCGCGTGATGCCGGCAGCTATCTCTGCAACTATCTGAGCTGGCGCGCGATCGAGGCGACGAGGGTGCCAGACGGCCCACGGCTCGCCGCCTTCATCCACATTCCCCCACTGCCGCGCGCGGGAACGGCGCTGCCGCACGGCAGCCCGCGCATCACCCTGGAAGCGCTCGTCGATGCCGGCGAGGCGATGCTGATGGAGCTGGTGAAGCTCGCGCGGATGAAAGCTTAATCGAACTCATCAGCATCAATCGCTTCAATGCGATCGAATTGACAGAGCTTGCGAGTTGAAGCCGAGCTCGCGCATCACCGCCGGTGCGCCCCCTCTCCCCGTCCTTCACGGGGAGAGGGTTGGGGTGAGGGGCAGCCACACGCAAGGGCCCCGCGGAAAGCCCCCCTCACCCGGATTGCATCTTCGATGCAATCCGACCTCTCCCCGCACGCGGGGAGAGGTGCGCACAAGCCGCCGAATATCAGCTCAAGAAACGATCCGCCTTGGTGCCTCAGACGGCCGTCCCCGCGGATAAAGATTTAACCCTACTCGCAACAAACAGGGCCTGCGACGCTGCTCAAAAGCCGGCTGTCAGCGCTTTCGCGTTATCTCAAGCAAACCAGAGCTGACCCACGCGAGCCTGACCTCATGGACGTCAAACGCCGCAACCTGATCGGCGCCACGGTGGCCGGTGCCGCCGGCGCCCTGGCGCTGCCGAGCGAGCCGGCGCAGGCCACCCCGCTGATCGCCGCGCTCGGCCGCGACGCCACCCAGTACGGCGTCAAGCCGAACAGTCCCGACGACCAGACTCGCGCCTTGCAGCGCGCGATCGACGAAGCCGCGCGCGCGCAGGCGCCGCTGGCGCTGCCGCCCGGAATCTATCGCAGCTCGATGCTGCGCCTCGGCAGAGGCAGCCAGCTCATCGGCGTCCGCGGTGCGACGAAGCTTGTATTCACCGGCGGCGGCCCCTCGCTGCTCGCGGCCGAAGGTGCCGACGGTCTCGGCATCAGCGGCATCTCGCTCGACGGCAGCGGCATTGCTTTGCCCCAGCGCCGCGGCCTGCTTCACGTTGCGGCGGGCCGCGATGTCAGGATCGTCGACTGCGAGATCATCCGCTCCGGCGGCAGCGGCATCTGGCTCGAGCAGGTCTCCGGCGACGTCAGCGGCAACGTCATCACCGATATCGCGGTCACTGCCATCGTCTCCTTCGATGCGCTCGGGCTGATCGTCTCGCGCAACACCATCAAGGGCACCCGCGACAACGGCATCGAGATCCTGCGCACGGCGATCGGCGACGACGGCACGATGGTGCTCGATAACCGCATCGAGGACATCAAGGCCGGACCCGGCGGCTCCGGCCAGTACGGCAACGCGATCAACGCCTTCCGCGCCGGCAACGTCATCATCAGAGGCAACCGCATCAGGAACTGCGACTACTCCGCGGTGCGCGGCAATTCCGCCTCCGCCATCCAGATCGTCGGCAACAGCGTGACCGACGTCCGCGAGGTCGCGCTGTATTCGGAGTTCTCGTTCGAAGGCGCCGTCATATCGGGCAATACGGTCGACGGCGCCGCCTTCGGGGTCTCCGTCTGCAACTTCAACGAGGGCGGCCGCATCGCCGTCGTCCAGGGCAACATCATCCGCAACCTGATTCCGAAGCGCCCGATCGGCACCGCGCCCGACGACGATGCCGGCATCGGCATCTATGTCGAGGCGGATTCGTCGGTGACCGGCAACGTCGTGGAGAATGCCCCGTCCTATGGCATCGTCGCCGGCTGGGGCCGCTATCTCCGCGACGTCGTCATTTCCGGCAACGTCATCCGCAACGCGCTGGCGGGCGTCGGCCTGTCCGTCTTTCCGGGAGCAGGAACGGCGCTCGTCACCAACAACATCATCTCGGGCGCGCCGCGCGGCGCGGTGATCGGGCTCGATCACATCAAGCCGGTCACCCCCGACCTGACGCAAGACACCGCGCAACGCTATGCGCAGCTCACCGTGACCGGCAACGCCGTCACGCGATGACGGATCA
The DNA here is from genome assembly GCF_051168435.1 of Bradyrhizobium sp. HKCCYLR20261. Lineage (NCBI taxonomy): Bacteria > Pseudomonadati > Pseudomonadota > Alphaproteobacteria > Hyphomicrobiales > Nitrobacteraceae > Bradyrhizobium > Bradyrhizobium sp. HKCCYLR20261. Next base: position 98,077 of record NZ_JBNPUZ010000015.1, on the reverse strand, counting down.
ATAGGCGACCGCCAGGGCCGGATAGCGGCGTTCGATGGCGTCGAGATCCACCACCGGATCCTCATCATCGGCGCCGGAGCCCATCCCGATGCTCAGAGCCTGCTCGAGCGCGGCCATGTCAATGCGGGTAGGCGCGACCGTCAGCTCCGGCTCGACCTCTTCGTCGGTCGCGTAATCCGGCTCCGGGTCATCCTCCAGGCGATCCTCGAAGTAACCCTCCGGGCTACCATCCAAGCCATCTTCGGGCAGATCCTCGGCCAGGTCGAATCCGACCACCTCGATCTCGCTGTCCACGATGATCTCGGATTCCGAAAGAATGGCTTCGAGCGTACGCGGCAGCTCGATCGGACGTTGCAGCGTCGGCTCAGGCTCCACGTGCCGTGCCACCACGGGTGCCGCGGCCATGATCATGGACGGTGCCGGGCTCGGCACGATGCTCACCACCTCCGGCCTCACCACCTCCGGCCTCACCGGATTGGGCCTCGCCAGATTGGGCATCGCCCGTTCGGGCATCACCGGCTGGGGCTCCGCGGACAGCGATTTCCAGGTGGCGACGGCCGCCTTGGCATGGCGGATGTCCTCGATGAGAGACTGCTCGGTGTAGTAGCGCCGCCAGCGGCCGCTCTGAAACAGCTCGCTCAGATGGTCGAGGCGCCGTTCGGCGAGCGCGCACCAGCGTGCAGCCAGTTCGCGGCTGCAAGCCACGTCCGGTCGATGTGTCATAGGGGAGCCCGTGAAATAAGGGGACGGACGCACTCGGCACGAATCAACGCAACGTGACGTGAATATTTTGTGGAAAAGGTTAACAAAGTCTAGCTATCGCCATCTTGTTTGGCAGCCAAACCGTAGTTGCGCGGAAATTTTGACCGCAAGTTTTCGGGCTTTTGCTCCGCTCGGCAACGCCCGCGCGATCCGCGATCCAAAAACTCAACCTGAGAGATGCCGCGCGGGCCGGCCACCGCCGATGATCCGGACCCGGCGCCGAGCCACCGCTCAAGCGCGGCCAAAAATGAAAGAGCCGTCCGGGGGGACAACCGGACGGCTCAGAGCCATATGGGCGCTTGGGGTGGATGGGCGCTCGCGCCTGATATAGCTTGGGGAGAGGATCACCGCTCCCACATACCTTCTGTCGTGATCGCCCGGGCCCCCGTTCAAAGCGACGGCGGGATTTTTGGATCACGAAAACGTTGACGCTACTGCTGCGCCGGACGCAGGGCACCGGCCGCCGGAGTGTCTCCGGTCGCCATGGTCGCAGCAGAGGCCGGACGCAGGTCGCGCGCAGGTGCGCCGTCCTGTCCGCTGTCGCGCGGCTTGGCCGCCGGAGCAGCTGACATCGCCGGCGCATCCCGGGGAGACAGCACCGCCTGGACCGCCGCCAGCGCGTCCGCCTGCCCTGCCCCGAACAGATCGTCCTGACCGGGCGAGCCGAGATCGCGCGCGGTCTTGGTCAGCACTGTGCGGACCGTTTCCGGCTTCAGCGCCGGATTGCGCTCCAGCACCAGGGCCGCGAGCCCGCTGACATAGGCCGCCGAGAACGAGGTGCCCGAAATGACCTGATACTTGCCGTCCGGCGCCGGCAGGAAGATGTCGGCGCCGGGCGCCGCGAGCGCGACGTAGTTGCCGCGGTTGGACGCCGCCAGCAGTTGATCCCTCGTGTCGGTCGCGCTCACGGCGATGACGTTCGGATTGGCGGCTGGATAGAGCGGCGGAGACTTCGCGCCGGCATTGCCGGCGGCCGCGACCATGACGAGATCCTTCGCCGCCACCGCCGCGATCGCCCGCTCGATCACCGCATCCTTGGGGCCGGCAAAGCTCATGTTGATGATCTGGGCGCCGTGCAAGGCGGCGTAGTCCAACGCCTTCAGGATGACGTAGGAGCTGCTCTCCGGGCCGCCGCCCTTCTTGGTCACGCCGAATGCCCGGATGGCGATGATGCGCGCATAGGGCGCGCTGCCCATCAGCCGCTTGTGCGAGACGATCACGCCGGCGATGCCGGTGCCGTGCACATGCGGCTCCGCGTCGCCGCCGAGCGCGTCGAAGGCATCGAACGCGGCGTCGACGAATTCGGGGTGCTTGAGATCGACGCCGGAATCGATCACGGCGATCGTGACGTTCGCCCCCTGCGCCAGCTGGTGGGCTTCGGGCAGCCGCAGCTTCGCCAGCGCGTATTGGGCCGGATCGCCTTCGGCCGGAGGCGCCTGCTGCTGCAGCTGATAGCGGTAGTTCGGCTGCACCGAGCGCACGCTGGTGTCGGCTAAGAGCGCGCGGCGCACCGTTTCGACCGAGCGGCGATCGATGATGCGAAACAGGCCGATGGTCGCATTGATCAGCGGAAAGGCCTGCGAGCTGACGCGCTGCAGGCGATGGCGGCGCGCCAGCGCGTCGGCCTGCTCGGCCGAGAGGCTGCCGTCGATCTCGGCGACCAGCTCGTTGGCGATGGTCTGCTCATCAGCGGCTGCCACTGCGCTGGGCGCGCGGCGCTGGGCTGACTTGGCTGAACTCCCCTTGTCCGACCTGCCGCTGTTCGAGCCGCGCTTGTTCGCCGCCGTCTTGGCCGATTTGTCCTGTCCGGCCTCGGCCGACGGACGGTCCAGACATTCGCCCGCGACGCTGCGTTCGGCCGGGCTGCAGCGGACCTGCAGATTCGGCGCGTAGCGCGCGTTGGGCAGAGCCGGACGGAGCGCAATACTGGGCGGCGGCGTCCGCAGCGCTGCGCTGGGATTGATCGTCGGCACACGGCTCGGAATGTTGATGGCGGGCGACCGCATCATCGCCTGGGCCTGCGCGGACAGCGTTCCCCCAACGATCAGCATCGCGAGCGCGACGACGCATGCGGCGATGCCCGCGCGCGGCCGAGCGCCTCGGGGAAGGCCTTGATGCGAGCCTTGGCAGGACATCGGTCGATCTCCCACGTCGGTGAGAGAGATTATTGCGCGGCGACCGCGAGACCGACGATCTTCTCCTGCGCGAGACGCGCGATCAGGGCGTCGGCTTCGGCCTTTGACAGCGGTCGGCCGCCGAGCTGCAGCTTGAACAGGCCGCCCTTGGCGCCCTCGACGATCGAAGCCTGATAGCTGTCGAGCAGCGCCGTGATGTCGGCGATGCGCGCATCCGGCGCGAACCGCACCAGCGCGTAGGCCGGCGCAGGCGATCCGGCGACCTGCGGCCCGAGGCCGCGAATGAGCGGCGCCGCCGGAGCCGGAGCTTCCGCCACCTGCGACCGCGCCATGCTGTCGCGGGCCGGCTCAGATGCCGGAGCCATCGCCGGAGCACTGGGCGGCGGCGGCGCGACCTTCGCCTTTGCAGGCGGCTCGGCGGCGACATTGTCCTGAGCGACCGAAGCGGTCTGATAGGTGGTCTGCGAGCGCATGAGTACGGCGCCGATCACGCCGGCCTGCGCCAGCACAAGCAGCGCACCGAGGCTGACGGTCCAAGCCAGCGTCTTCGGCGAGAGGCTGTCGAAGAACCCCATCAGCCGCGCGCCGAAGCCGCGCGGCACCGCGGGCTTCTGCACCGGATCCGCATCGATCGCCGCGAACAGCTTCTGCATGGCGCGCATCGACGGCGCGCCGAGGCTCTCGTTCAGCGCGATGGTCTCGGCATATTCCTTCTGGATTTCGGCATATTGCCTGGCGAGATCAGCGTCCTCGGCCAGCGCCTCCTCGACCCGGCGCATGTCGCGCGCGCTCAGCGTGCCGGCGGCGTACCACGGCAGCAGCAGTTCGACGTCACCGGGCTCTTGCTCCAGCATCTTCTTGCTCAAAGCCATCATGGCCAGCCTCTCTCAATGCCGGCCGCCTTCAGGAGTTCGGCCAATTTCTTACGCGCATAGAACAGGCGCGTCTTCACGGTGTTCTCGGGAATTCCGACGATCTCGGCCACCTCCTCCACGGATTTCTCGTGGTAGTAGACGAGATCGACGATCTCCCGGTGGTCGGGCGAGAGCGCCGTCAGGCACTTCCGCAGGGCTTCCCCGGTATCCTTCTTCTGTACCGCCACTTCCGGATCGTCGGACGTATCCTCGATCGCGTTGGCGGCTTCGTCCTCCAACTCAACGTCCTTGCGGCGCCGTAGTGCCGACAGGGCCTTGAACCGGGTGATCGCCAGCAACCAGGTGGAGACGGCAGAGCGGCCTTCGAACTTGCCGGCCTGACGCCATACATCGAGAAAAACCTCGCTGATGAGGTCTTCCGCGACCTGTTCGTCCCGCACGAGCCGGAGCCCGAAACGGTACACCCTGACATGGTGCCGTCCGTACAGCACCTGCATGGCGAGCCGGTCGCCTTGAGCGATCCGGGCAATCAGGGTTTCGTCTGACGCCGCTGCTGTCACGCTCAATGGCCGTCTCGCAAGATTGGTCTGGAGGAAGGTGGGTGCGGTTCGAATACAACCGCAAAATTCTTGAAAATACCGGAAAGATACGTCCCCAACTGTGAGCCCGCGCACAGATCAAAAAATTGTGCTGCAGCGCCCGGGCCGATCGCGACCACCGGGTTCCCACCTGTCATCTCACGTCCCGTCCACCAACTGCGCCCAATGCCCGTAGATTCCCTGTCGCGGCCTGCGCGCGACGTGATCTCCACCCCAGTTCCATAGATACCAAAGTTAAATGCTTCCCACGTAGATTTTTTGCGACGGCGAAGAATTGCGAGCAGATGGGCACGACGGCACCGCCTTTTCCCAGGCCCAACGTGGCCGAGACCGGGAGCGTCCCCTCGCCCCTGGCCGGCGATCTGCGCGCGCGTCGTGCCGCGCGGCGGCGGCAGATGCTGGCGTTGATCGCCGGATGCTACGTGATCGACGCCGTCATTCTGCTGATCTACGCGCAAGCCGGCACCGTGCCGGTCGCCATTGCTCCGGCCTATGCGGCGATCGGCCTGCTCACCGTCGCACTGTGGACCGCGTTGTCGGAAAGCGGCTTCAACGATCGCTTCCGCGATCACTATCTCGTCGTGCCGCAATCGCTCGTCAGCATGATGATCACGGTTGCGTTCTGCTACATCGCGCCTGATGTCAGCATCCTGTTCCTCTGCACGCTCTACATCGTCGTCAGCTTTGCGTCCCTGCGGTCGACGCCGCGCCAGAGCGCGATCTGCTGGACCTTTCTCGCGGTCGGGCTGGCCGGTCTGTTCCTGCTCACCGACAAGCCGCTCGGCATGCCGCACGGCAACGGTCTCGAACGGCTCGCGACTCTCCTGGTGTTCCTGCTCACGATCGCGGGCTGCATGATCCTCGGCCTCATCTCCAGCACATTGCGCCAGACGCTGTATCAGCGGGGACAATCGCTCAAGGAAGCCAATCGCCGCATCGAGGAGCTCGCCGAGCTCGACGAGCTCACCGGCACGCTGAACCGGCGCGCGATCATGCTTGCGCTCGAGGACGAGATGTCGCGGGCGCGGCAGATCGGCAGGCCGTGCTCGGTCGTGCTGATCGATCTCGACTGGTTCAAGCGCATCAACGATACGCGCGGCCATCCGACCGGCGATGAGGTGCTGCGCACCTTTGCCATCACGATGTTCGCCAATATTCGCGGCGGCGACCGCTTCGGCCGCTATGGCGGCGAGGAATTCCTTCTGCTGCTGCCCGGCGCTCCGGCGGACGCGGCGGGGCGCCTGGCCGAACGTCTGCGCCGGATCATTGCCGACCAGGATTGGAGCGCATTCTCGACCGATGTGCAGGTCACCTTCTCGGCCGGCGTTGCCTCGCTACGCGGCGACGAGACCGCGGACTCGCTGCTCGCCCGAGCCGACCGCGCGCTCTACCAATCGAAGGCAGACGGACGCAACCGCGTGACCAGTGCGTGACCATGAAAGCATGATCGTGCCGCGATGAGTTCGAAATCGAACCCGAGTGATAGTCTGCTTGACGAGCTCGAGGACACGCTCGCCCACGGCACCGTGGTGCGGCGGGTCGAGACGCTGCGCAAGGTCACCGACCTGTTCGTCAGCGGCGCCGCTGATTTCGCCGACGTCCAGGTCGCGCTGTTCGACGACGTCTTCGAGTGCCTGATCGACCATATCGAGGTCTCGGCGCGCGCCCTGCTCGCCCAGCGGCTGGCGCCGCTCGACTCCGCGCCACCGCGGACGCTGCACCGGCTCGCCGACGATGACGCGATCGAGGTCGCGGGGCCGGTGCTGTCGAAGTCCGAGCGGCTCGACGAGGCCGCGCTGATCCGCACCGCCGAAACCAAGAGCCAGGCGCATCTCCTGGCCATTTCGCTCCGTCGCGTGATCAGCCGGGCCGTGACCGACATTCTGCTCCGGCGCGGCAACGACGAGGTCGTTCACAGCACGGTCAGCAATCCCGGCGCTGACGTGTCGCAGTCGAGCTTCGACACGCTCGTCGACCGCGCGAGCCTGGACGAAGGCCTGGCGGCATGCCTGGCGATGCGCCCCAATCTGCCGCGGCACCTCTATCTGAAGCTGGTCGCGAAGGCCTCCGCCACCGTTCGTGCGCGGCTCGAAGCCGCCAACCCCAATCTCGCGCAGGAGGTCTCATCGGCGGTCCGCACCGCTGGCCGGCGCGCGCGGTCGAGCGCGGTGGCGCTGACCAGCCAGACCGAGATCGCCCATGCGCTGGTGCGCTCGCTGCACGCCGACGGCCGTCTCGACGACGGGCTCGTCCTCGAGTTCACCAGGCAGGGCAAATTCGACGAGGCCAATGCCGCGGTGGCCGCGATGGCCAACGTTCCGATCGCGGTCGCCGAGAGCATCATGATCGAGAGCCGCGCCGAAGGCGTGATGATCCTCGCCAAGGTCGCGGGCCTCGCCTGGCCGACGGTCAAGTCGATCATCCTGATGCGCCACGAGCTGATGCGCGATGAGCCGACAAGCGCCCCGCCCGCCGATCTCGAGGCGTGCAAGGCCACCTATCAGCGCCTCCGCCGCGCGACCGCGCAGCAGGTGCTGCGCTTCCACCGCGTGCAGGATGCCGCGGTGCCCGTGCAGGCCTAGCCGCAACTAATAACGCAGCACCTTCGGGCCGATCACGGCGCCGAGCCCGGCCACGATCGACGCGGCCAGGGTGTACCAGGTCGCCACGAACAGCGGGGAATCATCGGTGCAATGCGCGGCGTAGAGCGTGGCCGCGATGCCGGCGGAGACCAGCCCGGCGATCGCGCCTGCCGCCGCCGGACGCGACGGCGCGCCATGGCGCAGCCCGAACAACGCCGCCGTCAGCAGCGGCAGTGACAGCACCGGGATGGCGCTGACACACAGCATCGAATTGTGGCCGACCATCCGCGTCAGCATCGGCGACCGCTGCGGCAGCATCATCTCGGCGGCGATCCCGCCGACCAGGATGACGACGGGTGCGATCAGGAGCCAGCTCCAGCCCTGCAGCGACGCCTCGGGGCGCGACAGATGCAGGCTGATGATCAGCGCCGGGATCGCCAGCGCCGAGGTCACCACGAATTTCAGGTCGAAGAACGGATTGCGCACCGCAAGCCAGATGTCCGGACGGACGCCGAGGCCGATCAGCAGCATCGCGGTCGAGACCGGCGTCGCCGCCATCAGGGCCAGCGCCATGATGATGCCGACCGGCTGCGCGCGCTGCGCATTGTCGGCTGCAAGGGTGCGGATGAGCTGATCGGTGTCCATGATCATGTATCCCGTAGCTTGGCCGTGAGAGTGGAGAGCGCGCGGTGCAGCGCCACCCGCACCGCCCCCTCGCTCATGGCGAATTTGGCGGCGGTCTGCTTGATCGAGGCCGCCTCGACCGCGATCGACTGCAGCACGTCGCGCTGACGCTGCGGCAGCGTCTTCAACTGCGCGTCGACCTCGGTGGCCGAGACCGTCGGCGCCGGCGGCTCGTCCGCCAGCGTCTCCGAGAAATCGTCGATGTCGACGAACACGCGGCGGCCGCGTCGGCGCAGCGTGTCGATCAGCTTGTTGCGCGCGATCGCGAACAGCCAGGGGGCGAACGGCGCGTTGACGTCCCAGGTATGCCGCTTGAGATGCACCGCCAACAGAATTTCCTGCACAATGTCCTCGGCTTGGTCTGGCGGTTGTCCGGCGCGCGCAAGCCCGCGCCGCGATGCTGCGCGCAGCACCGGCGTGATCGCCTTCAGCAGACGATGATAGGCTTGGTCGTCACCGGCGACGGCTTGGCGCATCCAGGCCGTCCACTCGTCGTCACGCTCGCGCACCTAGGCTCCCACCCCCAGAAGTTCGCCACTACGGCCCCGTTGTTACGCGCACCCCAACTGATCACGAATTCGTGATTTCGGCCTTGGCCTCGGAAGCATCCGAGTTACGCCACATCGAGAGCACGCCAGCGGGCAAGTCTTGGACTGTTCCCTGGGACCGCTCCATAGCATCGAATCGTCCGGTGCGGGGCGAGGTTTGTTGGCTGCGCCGCCAAGGCTGATGTCTCAGCCGGGCGTCGCCCATCTTTTGCCGTCACCGGCAGGAAGATACCCATTTTCTGCCCCGTTCTCGACATCTGTCGGGGTCTCACTCCCACTTGGGCTGGCGGGATGGGGAGAAGGCCGACGATGACGATCCAAGCCAGTGGACGTTCAGCATTGATCATTGCCGCCGCGTTCGTTCTGGGCCTTGTTGGCACTGGATTGGCGCCTGCGGCCGAGCAACAGGGTTACAGCCCGTTCCTGCCGGTGGGCTCCGACAGTGCGCCGGCTGCGAAGCAGGACGGGTTGAAACAGGACGGGTTTCCGGCGCCGATGCCGGCCGAGGCGCAAGCCGCGCCGCCCGCGCAATCGGCCGATGCCGCGCCGAGCGAGCCTGCCGCGGGCACGGAAAGCGCCACCGTGAACCTCGTCACCGTCAGCAATGACGACAGCTCGGGCTGGGACAAGGCCTCGATCATCGGCAAGATCTTCATCGCCTGCGGCACCCTGCTCACTCTGGGCTCGGCGGCGCGGATGTTCATGGTCTGAGGGCATGATCTGAGGCCTGCGCCTCGCCACACTTGATGCGCATCGATCCAGCGGGCACATTGCCCGCTGTTTTGATTTGCGGGGGTTGGGCCATGAGCGTTTTCGAGCACATCATCGTCGAGGGCAAAGGCGCCGTCGGCGTCATCACCTTGAACCGGCCGAAGATGCTCAACGCACTGTCGTTCGGCGTCTTCCGCGAGATCGCCGCGGCGGTCGACGACCTCGAATCCGACGACGCCATCGGCTGCATCGTGATCACCGGCAGCGAGAAGGCCTTCGCGGCCGGCGCCGACATCAAGGAGATGCAGCCGAAGAGCTTCATCGACATGTTCTCGAGCGACTTCACCGCGATCGGCGGCGACCGCGTCGCGCGCTGCCGCAAGCCGACCATCGCGGCGGTCTCCGGCTACGCGCTCGGCGGCGGCTGCGAGCTCGCGATGATGTGCGACTTCATCATCTGCTCCGACACCGCGAAATTCGGCCAGCCGGAAATCACGCTCGGCACCATCCCCGGCATCGGCGGCACGCAGCGCCTGACGCGCGCGATCGGCAAGGCCAAGGCGATGGACCTCTGCCTCACCGGCCGCATGATGGATGCCGCCGAGGCCGAGCGCTCCGGCCTCGTCAGCCGCGTCGTGCCGGCGGACAAGCTGCTGGAGGAAGTCATGGCCGCGGCCGAGAAGATCGCGTCGATGTCGCGCCCGGCAGCCGCCATGGCCAAGGAGGCCGTCAACCGCGCCTTCGAGACCCCGCTCTCCGAAGGCATGAACGTCGAGCGCAACCTCTTCCACGCCACCTTCGCGCTGGAGGACCGCGCCGAGGGCATGGCCGCGTTCATCGAGAAGCGCAAGCCGGTGAACAAGAACCGCTAGCTCCGACGTCCACCGCGCGAAAGCTCCGCGAATCGACTCGCGGACGCGCTGGCGATGCGCCCCTCACCTGCTTACCGAGCGCGTCGAAATGGGGCCATCCCATGGCGGCGCGACCGCCGTCCTGTGGCGAGAGCGCCACAACAAACCATGGAAAAGCCAACCAAATTCCACATCCGCGGTTTGTGTGTGGCTGGCCTCCGGCTTAAACAGGTAAACGACTGGTTAAGACAGTGGGACGCGGCGGAGTCGGATGGTGGGTCGGGCCAAGAAATTTGGCGTCGGCAGGGTACGTGCGCGAAGGAGCGGCCTCGGCCTGGTCCTGGTCGCCGGCCTCGTCACGCTGTGCTCGCCCGCGCGGGCCGAGGACCTCGCCGCCGCGCTGGTGAAGGCCTATCAGACCAACCCTGCCCTCAACGCCGAGCGCGCGCGTCAGCGCGCCACCGATGAGAACGTGCCGCAGGCGCTGGCCGGCTATCGTCCGCAGCTGGTCGCAAGCCTCAGCAGCGGCCTGCAGGCGGTGCGCAATCTCCTGCCCGGCAACACCGTTCAGACCGCGACCTTGAAGCCGTGGACCATCGGCGTGACGGTCACGCAGACGCTGTTCAACGGCTTCCGCACCGCCAACAGCGTGCGCTTGGCCGAGCTGCAGGTGCAGTCCGGCCGCGAGGCGCTGCGCAATGTCGGCCAGGGCGTGCTGCTCGACGCCGTCACCGCCTACACCAACGTGCTCGCCAACCAGTCGCTGGTCGAGGCGCAGCGCTCCAACGTCGCCTTCCTGCGCGAAACGCTGGCGGTGACGCAGCGCCGGCTGAATGCCGGCGACGTCACACCGACCGACGCCGCGCAGGCCGAGGCGCGGCTGTCGCGCGGCCTGTCCGACCTCAACGCCGCCGAGGTCAATCTCGCCATCAGCCAGGCCACCTATGCGCAGGTGATCGGCATGGCCCCGAGCCAGCTGCGCGCCGCCGATCCGGTCGACCGCCTGCTGCCACGATCGCGCGAGGACGCCATTGCGCTCGGCAACAAGGAGAACCCGGCGGTCGCCGCGGCGAGCTTCGACGTCGACGCCGCCTCGACCTCGATCCGCATCGCCGAAGGCACGCTGCTGCCCAGCGTCACCCTGCAGGGCAGCGTCAGCCGCAGCCGCGATTCGGACCAGACGCTCGGCACCTTCGGCACCGACCAGGCCTCGATCGTCGGCGCCGTCACCGCGCCGATCTATGACGGCGGCACGGCGGCCTCGCAGACGCGCCAGAGCAAGGAGCTCGCGGCGCAGAGCCGGCTCGTGCTCGACCAGATCCGCAACCAGACGCGCACCGCCGTGGTCAGCGCCTGGGTCGCCAATGAAGGCGCCAAGGTCGCCGTCAGCGCCTCCGAGGCCGAGGTGAAGGCCGCCACCGTCGCGCTCCAGGGCGTCTCGCGCGAAGCGCAGGGCGGCCAGCGCACCACGGTGGACGTCCTCAACTCACAGTCCGACCTGATCCAGGCCAAGGCGCGGCTGATCGGCGCGCAGCGCGACCGCGTCATCGCCTCCTACACGCTGCTCAGCGCCGTCGGCCGGCTCGACGTCAAGAACCTCAATCTGAACACGCCGGACTATCTGCCCGAGGTTCACTATCACCAGGTCCGCGACGCCTGGCACGGCCTGCGGACGCCATCGGGTCAGTAGCTGAACAAAGCAGCCCGATCGCTCGCTCGGGACGCATCGGCTTGCTTTGGCGACATGGCCGGATAGTCTGGCGCTCCATCGACTGCGGGGAGCTGGGATGGCGGCATTTCGTTACCTATTTCTTGCGCTCGTCCTCATCAGTTCCAGCTCGGCCGCCTGGGCCGACAAGCGCATCGCGCTGGTGATCGGAAACTCCGCCTACAAGACGGTGGCGCGGCTCTCCAATCCGGCGAATGACGCCAAGCTCGTCGGCGACATGTTCCGCGCTGCAGGTTTCGAACGGGTCGATACCAGACTCGATCTCGGCGTTCAGGAGATGCGCCGCGCCTTGCGCGAGTTCGGCGCGCGGGCGCGCGAGGCCGAGGTCGCGGTGATCTACTATGCGGGCCACGGCATCGAGCTCGACGGCGTCAACTATCTGATCCCGACCGACGCCTCGCTGGAAGCCGACAGCGACGTGCTCGACGAGGCGATCGCGCTCGAGCGCGTGCTGTTCGCGATCGAGCCCGCCAAGCAGCTTCGGCTCGTGGTGCTCGACGCCTGCCGCGACAATCCGTTTGCGAAGACGATGAAGCGCAGCGTCGCCTCGCGCAGCATCGGCCGCGGCCTCGCCAAGGTCGAGCCGGCGAGCCCGAACACGATGATCGCATTCTCGGCCAAGGCGGGCTCGACCGCCGCCGATGGCGACGCCAGCAACAGCCCGTTCGCACAGGCGCTGGTCGCGCATCTGCCGAAGCCCGGCCTCGATCTGCGCCGCGCCTTCGGCTTCGTCCGAGACGACGTGCTGAAGGCGACCGGCTATCGCCAGGAGCCCTATGTCTACGGTTCGCTCGGCGGCAATGACGTCGCGCTGGTGCCCGCGGCATCCGCGCCGAGCGCAGCCGCCGATCCCGACGCGGCGATGCGGCGCGACTACGAACTCGCCGAGCGCATCGGCAGCGCCGCGGCGTTCGATGCATTCATCGAAAAATATCCCTCCGGCTTCTACGCGGCGCTCGCCAAGGCGCAGCGCGCCAAGCTCGCGTCAGGCGCATCCGGTGCGGCGCCCCCCGCGGCGCCCGAAGTCACACGCAGCCCGCCCGAGCCGCCCCAGCGAGCCGAGGCCGAGAGGCCGGCCGCATCGCCTGATCCGGTCGTCGTCGCAGCGCTGCCCACGCCGGCGGACAAGCCGGCCGCGACACCGCCTCCCGACCTTCCACGTCTGCTCGCGACCGAGCTGCGCCGCGTCGGCTGCAGCAGCGCCGACGGCGGCGGCAATTGGGACGGCAATGCGCGCCGCGCGCTGGAGCGCTTCAACAAGCAGGCCGGCACCACGTTCGACATCAAGATCGCCAGCATCGATGCGCTCGATGCGGTCAAGGCGAGGTCCGGCCGCGTCTGTCCGCTGCTCTGTCCCACGGGGCAGCGCGCCGAAGGCGAGAGCTGCGTCGCGATCGCCTGCCCCGCGGGCCAGATCCGCGACGATGACGGCGATTGCGTCCGGCGCAAGGACGAGCCGGTCGCCAGGAAGCAGACCGAGCCTGCGAAGCGCGAGGAGCCCACCCGCAAGAAGGAGCCGGCGGTAGCGATGCGCTCCGAGCCGGAGCCGAAGCGCGTCAGCGGCGGCGGCCGCTGCACCAGCATCAGCCAGCGCTGCGCCATCCAGATCGGCGGCCGCTGCAACCCCGCCACCGGCCATTGGGAATATGGCCGCAACGGCGCCGGCGGCGACACCATGGCGTTTAACAATTGCCTCAGCCGGATGATGGCGGGAGGACGGTGAGCGCGACTCCGCGCCGGATCGCGAGACAACCGGAACGATCTGGAACAGGAGGCGAAACCCGCTCACAATGCGCGCCAGAACCTGCCACGGAGGCGCGCATGCTGTTCATGGTGATCGAACGTTTCAAGGACCGCGATCCGATCCCGGTCTATCGCCGCGTGCGCGACCCCGGGATCAAGTTTCCCGACGGCCTCAAATATCTCGGCAGCTGGATCGAGCCGAATTTCGACCGCTGCTTCCAGCTGATGGAATGCGACGACGCTCGGCTGTTGCAGCAATGGATCCTCGACAATGCCCGCGACTCCGGCATGACCTTCGAGATCGTGCCGGTGGTCACCAGCGCCGAGACGCGCGAGGTGGTGGCGCCGTATCTCGATCGGGCGTGATCGCAGGAAGCGCGATCGATGCTCGATTATGCAACCGAATTGCTTGCCGCATGCCTCATCGGCTACGCCATCGCTGCGCTGATTCCGTCGTGGCGCGCACTGCTGATCGCGATCCTTGTTGCGCTGCTGGTGACGAGGGTTCACAGTCTTCGCGACTTATTGTTTCCGCAGATATTCGCTGGCTGTTCCGCCCCGTGCGCCGGGTTCCTTCTCGGCGGCCCATTGCTGGTTGCGACGAAGATCGGCTTCGTCACGGGTGTCTTGATTCGAGGCCTGACCCTGCTCGCCCAGGCACGCGGGATCTCACTACGGTCAACGACCGCAATCCGCGTCGCAGGAGGCCTCGTCGCACCAACCCTGCTTGTCATCGCGCCGGAGGTGCTGGAATGGCCGCCCTGGTCGATGCTCTGACTGGCCTTGCGCCCGACTCATCACTCGTTCAGGCGTTCGGCACCGCAGTTAAGGTCACCAGCGCCGAGACGCGCGAGCTGGTCGCGTCGTATCTCGATCCGGCGTGAACATGGCAGGAGCAATCGTGAACTGGTTCGAAAGGCTCACGGGATTCGAGGAGGTCGACTATGCCTCCACGCGCGCCAGACTGAAGGTTGAGAACGGACGCCTCACATCTCTCGTCAACGGCCGGAGCTACACGACCGGACGGCTCGAGCTTCCGACCCTGTCGGAGCTTCGGCGACAAGCCCAGCAATCGCCGTGCAGGTCGGGGAAGCTTCGCGTCGGCCTGGTCAGCGGTGACGTCCGCACCCTGCATCTGCTTCCGGAGTTCGCAGGCGCCCTGTTCCAGGTCGCGTCGCAGTTCAACCTGCTGGAGATGGTCGGACCGCACGCCACACCCGAAGACGGCGTGACGATCTATCAGTCCGATCCGACACAAGGGCCGGCCTGCGCGATCGCCGCCGGCGCAGCGACCATCTACCGGAACTACTTCGCTCCCGTCGGGAAGCAATCAGGCCAGACCCGCGACCGGCAGCTCGACGCGCTCGCAGATCTCGGTGCGGCGCTGAGAAGCCGCCTGCCCCGCGACACCGGCGAGCTCTGGGCGATGACCAACGGCTACGCGCTGTGCACCCGCAGCGGGCTCGATACCATCACCGCGCTGCTCGCGGCGAGCAGCCCTGAGGAGATCGACGCGCTGCGTGGACACCTTCGGATCGGCATTCACAGCGATGTCGAACTGACGGACGCAATAGAGCCGATGTCGACGGTGTCGCAAGCGTTCTGCTCCGCGCTTCCCGTGGCCTATTGCTCAGCCGCGCCTCGCTATTGGGAATCCTTCGCGCGCCTTGTCCTGGAGGCGAGCTACGAGGCGACGATCTGGGCCGCGGTGCTCAACGCGGCCCGCGGGTCGAACATCGTGCTGCTCACCAGCGTGGGCGGCGGAGCGTTCGGAAACGACGACGCCTGGATCGAAGATGCGCTGCGCCGGGCGCTGCTGCTGGCCTCCGGTTTCGACCTCGACGTCAAGCTGGTGAGCTATGACCGTCCGACCGAGGCGTTCCTGCGGCTCCATCGCGAGTTTGGCTAGCTCAGGCGCCAAGCACGAGCACGGAGCCCGGATGAGCGCAGCGACATCCGGGGTCATCGCAGACGGTCGTGGTGAACCCGGATATCGCTGCGCTCATCCGGGCTGCACGACACGTCTCTACCCCTCGAACGAAAACAGCTCGATCGGGTCGCTGAAGCCGCGCACCGGGAATTCGCCGACGCGCTCCAGCGCGAACGGGCCTTCGACCAGCTCGGCAAACGCGCGCGACATCAGCACGGGACGTCCGACCTGCTTGGTCAGCGCCTCCATGCGCGAGGCCATGTTCACCGCCGGCCCGATCACTGTGAAGTCCAGCCGCGTGCGCGAGCCGATATTGCCGTACATGACGTCGCCGACATGGATGCCGATGCCGAAGCGAAGCGGCGCGCGGCCGCTCTCGGCGTTGCGCGCGTTCAGGTCAGCCATCGCCTGCTTGGCGCCGGTGACGGCGTGCAGCAGGTTCTCGCAGGCGCCGGGTTGGCTCAGCGGAAAGATCGCCAGCAGGCCGTCGCCGATGAACTTCAAAATCTCGCCGCCGTGGTCGGTGATCGGCTCGACCATCGCGTCGAAATAGCCGTTGAGCAGATCGATCACGTCGTCGCGCGGCCAGTTGTCGGAGATCTTGGTGAAGTCGCGCAGATCGCAGATCATGATCGCCGCGCTCACAGTCTCGCCGCTGCCGCGCCGTGTCGCGCCGGCCAGCACCATCTCGCCGGCATGCGTGCCGACATAGGTTTCGAGCAAGGTGCGCGCCAGCCTGTTCTTGATGCGGATCTCGCTGACCAGCGCCAGCACCGGCAGGAGCCGCTTCAGCGCAGCGATCTCGGCATCATTGAAGCCGCCGCGCTGGTCAGTCGAAAAGGTGACGCAGTGGCGCTTGCCGAGCGTGTGCAGGATCGGCCAGGCGACGTAGTCGGTCAGGCCCAGCGCCCGCATGTCGTCATAGACGCCATGCTGCCGGCCGAGCGCAGCATCGCGCGCCAGATCCTCGCGGATCTCGTCGGCACCTTGGTAGACCTCGCTCACCGGGCTGCCGATGAACTCGGAGCGCGACCCGACGTCGTAGTCGACGCGGTCGATCTCGGAGCTCTCCATCCCGTCGCTCCACACGATGCGCGCGCCGAGCCATTGCGGGTGATTGATGCGCACGTGCAACGACGCCCGCTTGACGGGCACGCCCGCACGCTGCAGGCGGATGCACATCTGCGCGAAGATATTGTCGATGAAGCGTTCGTCGTGGGTGCCGCTGGTGAGCCAGTCCACGACCTCGTCGCCCAGGCGCTGGCCAGGGGCAAGAGGAACGTCGGTTGCGGTCATGGCGGTCTCCTGGGCAGGCGCGGCAGTGCCCGGGAGATGTCGTGTCGCAGCGCAAAAGAGTCAACCGATACCAACGCATCGCGCCCCCACCCGGATGGGCAGGAGCAAACCGGCCGGAAGGGGCGGATGCTGGACATCCGCCCCTCCCGTGACACGCCACTCAGAAGTGCACCACCGTGCGCAGGCCGAGGACCACCGCATTCCCGGTCTTCACGCCGGCAGCGTTGAAGCCGCGGCCGCCCGGATTGATCACGTACTGGGCGTCGAACTTCAGGTTCATCCAGCCGGTGGCCTGCCAGCCGTACCAGGCCTCCAGCGGAATCTCGTTGCCGCCGGCATTCGGCGTCAGCGCCGCCGAATTGACGTGGGTGGTTCCGACCGCGAAGCCGACCTCGTCCTCGGGACGGAACGAGAAGGTTCCGGTGTGCTTGATGCCCCAGGAGATCTGGTAGTCCTGATAGGCGGTGCGGTGATCGGCGACGCTGGTGTTGAGGAAGGTGTACCAGCCCTGCGCCTTCGGACCCTCGACGGTCAGGCGCTGCAGGATCGACTCGTAGATGCCGTAGCGGCCGCGCGAATCGCTGAGGTTCTGAGCGCCCACGCCAGGACCGCCAAGGTAGACGCCGGTGACGCCGGGCAGACCGCCGTCGATGGTCGATGCGTTGTCATACCAGCCGCCGAAGCGCCAGGTGCCGTTGAGCGGACCGCTCGGCTCATACACCACCTCGACCGGCACCAGGACGCCCGAGGCCGGATTGGAGCGCGGAATGCCCGGCGCGAGATAGACGCCGGCATCCGACGTCGTCAGGTAGTTCGGATTGGCGTCGTAGACGCCGACCGACAACTTCCACTCCTTGGTGAAGTTGTAGTGCACCACGCCGGCCCACTGGCTCACCGGCCAGTTGTAGATATAGCCGCCCTGGATGTTGCCGGGCTGGCCGCCGCAGAATGTCAGGTTGATGAACTCGCACTGGCCGAAGAAGAAGTCCGAGCCGACCGGCAGCCGGCCGCCCTTCAGCACGAGGCGGTCATCGAGCAGCTTCTGCTGATAGTAGAATTCGGTGAGGCGCAGGATGTTGCCGCGGCCGAACACCTCGTTGGTCAGCTGCAGCGCCGGAATGCCGGCCTCGCTGTTGAGGTTCTTGCCGAAACGGTCGACCAAGGTGATGCCGATCAGGCCACCCTGGATGCCGGCGAGCTTGGCCATGTCGAACTTGGCCTCGAACCACAATTGCCCGGCATTGGCCGAGGTGTTGCGCGAGCCGCCCGACAGGTTGGTGACGGCCTCGTCGCCGAGCGTGAGCGCGAGCGAGATGCCCTGCTCCTTCAACCGGGTCCGGCCGAGATCGCCGAACAGATACGGCCGCGTCCAGAAATCATCGACACCGGCATAAGGAATCGGCTGCGCCTTCACCGGCAGATCGGCGGCAACGGCTCCGCCTCCCAGCAAACAAGACAAAGCAATCCCTACGCCGCACACGCGTGCGGTCGTCACAAACCCACTCATTTTCCTGCTCCTCGCAGCGTCCCCAGGCTCCGGCTGTTGTCTGACGCGTCCGGCCCGGAGCCTCGTCCCGGCACGCGCTTCCCCTCGGCTCACCCCCGGCCGCCGCTCATTTCTTGAGCAAATTCGTCAACCTGAGATTGGACGAAGACCCTAGCAAGCGCAGAGATGCCTTTGAATAGTCATATTATATTTGGGAGTCGGTATAAATGTAACTGTGACATCAGCGTCACATACCGCATTGCGGAATTCTTAGGCACAAGGAGGCGAGGGAGCGTGGTCTCGTAGGGCGGGTTAGCCGCAGGCGTAACCCGCCGCCTCGACGGCGGATTACGCTCCGCTAATCCGCCCTACGGACCGCGCTCATCCGCCCTACGCGCTACGCCTTAATCTCTGGCAGCAGATTAGCCGTAAATAGTGGCGCCATATCTCGAACGTGTGGCCACTGCGGTGTCAACGCGGACGGCCCATCACGAGCAGGAGCCCGCTGCTCCCAACCGCATTACTCGAACAGACTGGATCTGATCTGGCGCGCGTGATGCAGCACGCCTCGAATCTCGACCACGTCGTTCGACACGGTGTAGTAGATGAAGTGCGCTTGGAAACGAAACCGCCGCAAACCACGCCGGAAATCCTCGGCCGACTGGCCGATGGCGGGAAAATCCGCGAGCAATTCGAAGGTTCGGATCAGTCCGGACGCATACGCTTCCGCCTGATAGGCCCCGAACTCCGCCTCTGTGTAGTCGTAAATCTGCGCGAGCTGATCTCGCGTGCGTATCGTGAGGCGATAGCTACCCACGGCGCACAGCGGCGCGCTGCCGGGCAGCGGCGATGATGTCCTCGGCCGTCTCGTCGGTAAACGTCTCGCAATCGGGATGAGCGAAGAATTCCGCGAAGCGCTCAATTTGCTCTTCGCGTGTCAGGGCATTCCACTCTGCCAACTCCGCCGGGCGCGGCGGCATCGCCGAAGGAAATGCGCGGATCTTTGTTTCAGACATCGGTCGTTCCAGCGAGAGGGAACACGGTAGCATTTGTGGCGAGAGATATAGCATCCATCGGCGGACTTTGCGAGGTCGGCCCTGCCGCAGTCGCGCCAGTCGCAGCGCGGAGCAAGGCGCCCTACTCTGGCTGTCCTGATTTGCCCGACGAGCACCGTTGCGCCTTCCGACGGGTCTGAATCACTGCTGCGCCGTGTCGAAATCGGCTGCGCCGAACACCCGATTTCATCGTCGATCTCAATGAGATCGTCTGTTTCAAGAGGCCCCCTCCAAAATAAAAAACTTCCGAAAATCAGCAAACCATGCCTATTATGTCCGCGTTCCGGTCCGGATGAGGGGCGTACGCGTCGTCACGACACGTTGGATCGGCAATGCGGTGGACGTGAGGGCATCAGCGCGCCGGATGGTGCGGACGAATGATGTGCTCGCGGACGTGAAGTCGCGTGGTCCTGACACCCCGATGCTGGTGTCCCTCGCGCAATGCGCGAAAGCGTGTTGTCGCGACACGGTGGCCAACAAGCCCGGTGCACCGAGGAGATCGCGTATAAGCGTTAAAACCGCCGCGCAGGGAATGCCGGGTCGATCCGGCTGCACCTGTGGTACCTGCCGCCTGCATTTTTGTTCGCAGGCGGGCCATGGGTGAGGCCATCACCCGGCATTCCCTGCGCCCTCATCGTTGTTCGTGAGGGACGAACTAACAGCAGACCTCGGGCAGGATGTGCCGCGAGACTGCAGCCGCATGTCCGTGCTGTTTGAGAATGTGAAATCGACCACAGCGATGCTGCCGTAGGGTGGGCAAAGGCGCGCCTCCGCTTGAGCCACGAGCCCAACGCTGTCGCGCGCCGTGCCCACCGTGGCTGCCGCGCAGGCGGATACACGGTGGGCACGCAACCGCCCTGCGGGCGCCCGCTTTGCCCACCCTACGGACTACAAACTCCGCCGTCGTCCCGGACAAGCCACGACGCGCGCCAGCGCGGCTTGGCGCCGATCCGGGACCCATACGCCGCGGTCGTTGTGATGGGCAAAAAGCCAACGGCCAGCCTGCCTCAAACCGCTCCCTGGGGGTATGGATCCCGGCGTGCGCCGGGACGACAGCGGTGGTTGTTGCGCGAGAGGTGGCAATGGTGGGCACGGCGCGCGCTGGGAGCCCAGGACGTGGCGTGCAATATAGCGAGCGCGCCTTTGCCCCAGCCGTCTCCAATCGACGCGCCGCGCCCTACCCGCCCGGCTGGTCGTCGTGCTCGGCTTGCGACAGTTCGGCGATGGCGAGGTCGCCGGTGTCGGCCATGCGGGCCTTCGCGGTGGTGGTGACGTGGGCGGCGAGCGCCGGCATGCGGGCGATCAGGGCGTGAAAGTCCTGCGCGTCGAGCACCAGCAGCCGCGTCTTGCGGGTGGCCCTGACGGTGCCGGAGCGCTTGGTCCGGTGCAGCAGCGCGATCTCGCCGAAGAAGGTGCCGTCGGCGAGCCGCACGCATTGCGTCGGCAGTTCAATCTCGACCTCGCCTGCGGTGATGAAATACATCGACGAGGCGACGTCGCCGCGACGGACGAGAATCTCCTCGGCCTCGATGGTCCGCGCCCGCAAGAGCCGCATGATGTCGGCGATCTCGGACGCCGAGAGATGCGAGAACAGCGGCACCCGCGCCAGCATGCCCCAAGTCACCACAAAGTCGCGCCGCTTCACCTCGTCGGCAAAGGCGTTGGAGATGATGGCGACCGGCAACGCGATCATCGCGAGGCCGCCAATAATGGTGAACACTGAGATCGCCTTGCCGAGCGAGGTCACCGGCACGACATCGCCATAGCCGACGGTGCCGAGCGTCACGATCGCCCACCACATCGCGTCGGGAATGGTGCCGAACTTGTCGGGCTGCACGTCGCGCTCGACCGCATAGAGCAGCGAAGCGAACAGCAGCACCGCGCCGGCGAGGATCGCGAGGCAGCCGACCAAGGTGCGGCGCTCGGCCTGGATCGCCGCCAGCAGCGAACGCATCGCCGGCGAATAGCGCACCAGCTTGAGGAACGGCAGCACCACGAGCACGGCGAGCGTGGCGTGGTCGCCGAACGCGAGCACGACAGCGGCCGGCAGGAAGGCCATGAGATCGATGATGCCGAGCGCGGAGAACGCATATTGCAGGCGGTCACGCAGTGGCGAGACATGTTGCGGCGTGTGGCCGGCGACGCTCCAGAGCCGGGCTACATATTCGAAGCCGAACACCAGCACGGCCATGACCTTCACCGCGGTGAAGGTCGGGCCGAACCGCTCGTCGAGATGCGGCACCGAGGCCAGCACCGTTGCCAGCACGTCGGCGAAGATCACGATGACGACGGCGCGCACGAAGCGCGAGCCGACCGAGAGCGGCAGATGGTCGTGCTCGAGCAGCTCGTAGAGCCGGTCCCGCAAATCGGGATCGGGCATGCGATCGGGATCGCGAACGCTGTCGCCCGGCCCCGGCTGCGGCACGATCAGCCGGCCTTGCTGATCGCGCTCTCGATCGCGGCCAGCGCAGCCTCCGCCTTGGATCCATCGGGACCGCCGGCTTGGGCCATGTCGGGACGGCCGCCGCCGCCCTTGCCGCCCAGCGCCTCGGACGCCGCGCGCACCAGCTCGACCGCGTTGAAGCGCGCCGTGAGATCGGCGGTCACGCCGACGACGACGCCGGCCTTGCCGTCCTCGCTGCGGCCGACGATGGCGACCACACCGGAGCCGAGCTGCTTCTTGGCCTCGTCAACCAGCGACTTGAGATCCTTCACCTCGACGCCATCGACCGCGCGGGCCATCAGCTTGATGCCGGCGACCTCGCGGATGCCGGAGGCGGCTCCGCCCGCCGCCGCACCGCCGCCCATCGCGAGCTTCTTGCGCGCGTCCGACAGCTCGCGCTCGAGCTTCTTGCGCTCCTCCATCAGCGCGGTGATGCGCGCCGGCACCTCGTCCACCGTGGTGCGCAGCTCGGCCGCGGCGGCCTTGGCGAGCGCGAGATTGTGGTTGGCATGGGCGCGGGCGCCGCGCGCGGTCAGCGCCTCGATGCGGCGGACGCCGGAGGCCACCGCGCTCTCGGAGGTGACCGCGATCAGGCCGATGTCGCCGGTGCGCTTGACATGCGTGCCGCCGCACAGCTCGACCGACCAGCCCATCGCGTTCGAGCCCAGCTCGCGCGCGGCATTGCCCATCGAGACGACGCGGACCTCGTCGCCATATTTCTCGCCGAACAGCGCGCGGGCGCCAGCCTCGCGGGCGTCGTCGAGCCCCATCAGCCGGGTCGTGACCTCGGCATTCTCCAGCACGACGTCATTGGCGATGTCCTCGACGCGGGCGAGCTCCTCCGCCGTGATCGGCTTCGGATGCACGAAGTCGAAGCGCAGGCGGTCGGGCGAGACCAGCGAGCCGCGCTGGGCGATGTGGTCGCCGAGCACCTGGCGCAGCGCCTCGTGCAGGATGTGGGTGGCCGAATGGTTGGCGCGGATCGCGGAGCGGCGCGAATGATCGACGTCGAGCTGCAGCGCGGTGCCGAGCTTGAGCGTGCCCTGCTCCACGGTGCCGATATGCGCGAACAGATCGCCGGCCTTCTTCTGGGTGTCGGTGATGCGGACGCGGACGCCCTCGCCGGTCAGCACGCCGGTATCGCCGACCTGACCGCCGGACTCGCCGTAGAACGGCGTCTGGTTCAGCACGATCGCGCCGCTCTCGCCGGCCTTGAGGCTGTCGACCTCGGCGCCGTCCTTGACCAGCGCGGTCACGGCGCCCTCAGCGGTCTCGGTCTCGTAGCCGAGGAACTCGGTGGCGCCGAGCTTCTCACGCAGCGGGAACCAGACGGTCTCGGTGGCCGCCTCGCCGGAGCCGGCCCAGGCCGCCCGCGCCTTCGCCTTCTGCCGCTCCATGGCGTCGGTGAAGGAGGCCTGGTCGACGCTGATGCCGCGCGACTTCAGCGCATCCTGGGTGAGGTCGAGCGGGAAGCCATAGGTGTCGTACAGCGTGAAGGCGACGTCGCCGTCGAACATGTCGCCCTTGGAGAGCGAGGCCGACTTCTCGTCGAGGATGGCAAGGCCGCGCTCCAGGGTCTTGCGGAAGCGGGTCTCTTCGAGCCGCAAGGTCTCCTTGATCAGCCCCTCAGCGCGGATCAGCTCCGGATAGGCCTGGCCCATCTCGCGCGTCAGCGCGCCGACCAGCTTGTGCATCAGCGGCTCGCGCGCGCCGAGCAGCTGGGCGTGGCGCATCGCGCGGCGCATGATCCGGCGCAGCACGTAGCCGCGGCCTTCGTTGGACGGCAGCACGCCGTCGGAGATCAGGAACGACGAGGCGCGCAGATGGTCGGCGATGACGCGCAGGCTCGCCTTCTGCGGACCCTGCGGGTCGGCATTGGTGAGGTCGGCGATGGCCCGGATCAGCGCGACGAACAGGTCGATGTCGTAATTGTCGTGCTTGCCCTGCAGCACCGCGGCGACGCGCTCCAGGCCGGCGCCGGTGTCGATCGAGGGCTTCGGCAGGGGATTGCGGACCCCGCCCTCGAGCTGCTCGTACTGCATGAACACGAGGTTCCAGATCTCGATGAAGCGGTCGCCATCCGCCTCCGGCGATCCCGGAGGGCCGCCCCAGATCTTGTCGCCGTGGTCGTAGAAGATCTCCGAACACGGCCCGCACGGGCCGGTGTCGCCCATCTGCCAGAAATTGTCCGAGCCGGCGATTCGGATGATGCGCGACTCAGGGAGCCCTGCGATCTTCTTCCACAGCCCGAACGCCTCGTCGTCGTCGATATAGACGGTCGCGGTCAGCTTGTCCTTCGGGAGGCCGAACTCCTTGGTGACGAGCTTCCAGGCGAGCTCGATCGCGTTCTCCTTGAAGTAGTCGCCGAACGAGAAGTTGCCGAGCATCTCGAAGAAGGTGTGGTGTCGGGCGGTGTAGCCGACATTGTCGAGATCGTTGTGCTTGCCGCCGGCGCGCACGCATTTCTGCGACGTGGTGGCGCGGTGGTAGGGCCGCTTCTCGACGCCGGTGAAGACGTTCTTGAACTGCACCATGCCGGCGTTCGTGAACATCAATGTCGGGTCGTTGCGCGGCACGAGCGGCGAGGACGGCACGATCTCGTGGCCGTTCGCAGCGAAGAAATTGAGGAAAGTCGACCTGATCTCGTTGACGCCGCTCATAGCAATCCAATCGAAGAAGTCCGGGAATTCGGCGGCATTGCTTTTAGACAAGCGTCCCTCACGTGTCCAGAAACTGTGCAGAAACATCATGGGGTTGCTGCACGGCTCCTAAAGCTGGTTGAAAGCCATGGTGACGCGTTGACAGCTCGGTTGAGCTGGTGTTTTGTCGCCGCACTGACGTTAGTCGCGTCGGGAGAGATCGGTCTTCTGAGGTTCTGGTTGAACTTCAAGGGATCGGCGCCGAAGGAGCAACCGCCCCGGAAACTCTCAGGCAAAAGGACCCTCGCGACTTCAACTGCATCTGGAAAGAGGCGCTGGCCGGGCCTGATCCCGGGAGGCGTCCGCCGACGGGATAATACTCTCAGGCACAGCGACAGATGGGGCTTCGATGGCGTTTTTCGGGACTGGTCCCGAGGAACCGCGCGAGGACCCCTGATGGCTGAACCGGCTGCTGCAACTTCTTCTTCCTCTCTCAAGCGAACCCCGCTCTATGCGCTGCATGTGAGCCTCGGCGGCAAGATGGTGCCGTTCGCGGGCTACGAGATGCCCGTGCAATACGCGCCCGGCGTGCTCAAGGAGCACCTCCATACCCGCGCTGCCGCCGGGCTGTTCGACGTGTCGCACATGGGCCAGGTCGCGCTGGTGCCAAAATCCGGCAAGGTGGCCGACGCCGCGGCCGCGCTCGAGCGGCTGGTGCCGCAGGATATCGTCGGCATCCCCGCGGGCCGCCAGCGTTATGCCCAGTTCACCAATGCCGAGGGCGGCATCCTCGACGATCTGATGGTGGCGAATTTCGGCGAGCACCTGGTGCTGGTCGTCAACGCCGCCTGCAAGGAGGCCGACATCCAGCTGCTGCGCGACGGCCTGTCTGACGTCTGCGACGTGCAGCCGCTGACCGACCGCGCGCTGCTGGCGCTGCAGGGGCCGAAGGCGGCAGGCGTGCTGGCGAAATTCTGTGCAGACGCGGACGCCATGCGGTTCATGGATTCGGGGCCGCGCAGCGTCGACGGGCTCGCCTGCTTCGTCTCGCGCTCGGGCTATACCGGCGAGGACGGCTACGAGATTTCGGTGCCGGCCGACAAGGCCGAGCAGCTCGCCGAGGCGCTGTTGTCCGACAAGGACGTGCTGCCGATCGGCCTCGGCGCCCGCGACAGCCTGCGGCTTGAGGCCGGGCTCTGCCTCTATGGCCATGACATCGACACCGGCACGACGCCGGTCGAGGCGGCCCTGGAATGGTCGGTGCAGAAGGTCCGCCGATCAGGCGGCGCCCGCGCCGGCGGCTTCCCGGGCGCCGACAAGATCCTGGCGCAGTTCGACAGCGGCGCGGCGCGTCGCCGGGTCGGCCTGCGGCCCGAGGGCCGCGCGCCGGTGCGCGAGGGCGCGACGCTGTTCGCGACCGCCGACTCGACTGAACCGGTCGGCAAGGTCACCTCGGGCGGCTTCGGGCCGACGCTGAACGCGCCGGTCGCGATGGGCTACGTGCCGACCGCCCTCTCGGCTTTGGACACCCAATTATTCGCCGATGTGCGCGGCCAGCGGCTGCCGCTGCGCGTCGCCGCCACGCCTTTTGTCCCCAACACCTACAAGCGCTGAAGGACGTCCATGACCACGCTCTACACCTCCGACCACGAATGGCTCAGCATCGAGGGCGATGTCGCCACCATCGGCATCACCGACTATGCGCAGGCCCAGCTCGGCGACGTCGTGTTCGTCGAGCTGCCGCAGGTCGGCCGCGCGCTGAAGAAGACCGAAGCCGCCGCCGTGGTCGAATCGGTCAAGGCCGCCTCCGACGTCTACGCGCCGATCACCGGCGAGGTGGTCGAGGTCAACCAGGCGATCGTCGACGAGCCGGCGCTGGTCAACACCGATGCCGACGGCAAGGCCTGGTTCTTCAAGCTCAAGATCGCCGACAAGGCCGAACTCGGCGGCCTGATGGATGAGGCCGCCTACAAGGCGCACACGGCGTGAGAGCCGCGGTGCGGCGACACCCACCGCTGTCATCGCCCGGCTCGACCTGGCGATCCAGTACGCCGCGCCCCCTCCGCCTGATCTCGACAGCAGCGATTACTGGATGCTCCGCCTTCGCGGGGCATGACGAGGCATAGAGGATTGCTTATGACCACGCCGCTCAAGCCGCTCGATGATGCCGCCACCGACTTCGCCCGTCGCCATATCGGTCCCTCCCCGCGCGATGTCGCGGCGATGCTGGAGACCGTGGACGCGAAGAGCGTTGCCGAGCTGATGGCGCAGACCCTGCCCGGCACCATTCGACAGACCGCGCCGCTCACGCTGGAGCCCGCCTTGAGCGAGGTCGAGGCGATCGGCCACATGCGCGCGCTGGCGGCGCAGAACCAGGTCTTCACCTCGCTGATCGGCCAGGGCTATTCCGGCACGGTCATGCCGGCGGTGATCCAGCGCAACATCCTGGAGAACCCGGCCTGGTACACGGCCTACACGCCCTATCAGCCGGAGATCAGCCAGGGCCGGCTGGAGGCGCTGTTCAACTTCCAGACCATGATCTGCGACCTCACCGGGCTCGACGTCGCCAACGCCTCGCTGCTCGACGAGGGCACCGCGGCTGCGGAAGCGATGGCGCTCGCCGAACGTTCGTCGCGCGCGAAGACCAAGGCGTTCTTCGTCGATCACAACGTTCACCCGCAGACGCTCGCCGTGCTGCGCACCCGCGCCGAGCCGCTGGGCTGGAAGCTGATCGTCGGCGATCCCGCGACGGATCTCGACAGCGCCGAGGTGTTCGGCGGGCTGCTGCAATATCCCGACACGACCGGCGCCTTGCGCGATCCGCGCGGCGCCATCGCCAAGCTGCACGACAAGGGCGCGCTGGCGATCCTCGCCGCCGACCTGCTGGCGGTGACCCTCGTCGCCTCGCCGGGCGAGCTCGGCGCCGACATCGCGATCGGTTCGGCGCAGCGGTTCGGCGTGCCGATGGGCTATGGCGGGCCGCACGCCGCCTACATGGCGGTGCGCGACGCGCTGAAGCGCTCGCTGCCGGGCCGCATCGTCGGCCTCTCGGTCGATTCGCGTGGCGCCCCCGCCTATCGGCTGGCGCTGCAGACCCGTGAGCAGCACATCCGGCGCGAGAAGGCGACCTCGAACATCTGCACGGCGCAGGTGCTGCTGGCGGTGATCGCCGCGATGTACGCGGTCTATCACGGCCCCGAAGGGCTGAAGGCGATTGCGCGCATGGTGCATCGCCGGACGACGGTGCTCGCGGCCGGCCTGCGCAAGCTCGGCTTCGCGCCCAGCAGCGACGCCTTCTTCGATACCGTCACCGTTGAGGCTGGTGGAAAGGCCTCCTCGATCATCGCGCGTGCGGAAGGCGAGCGGATCAATCTCGGCCGCGACGGCGGCAAGCTACGCATTGCGCTCGACGAGACCACGACGGCCGAGGTCGTCGAAGCCGTCTGGCGCGCGTTCGGCGGCGAGCTGTCCTACGCCGACGTCGAAGCTGGGGCGCGCGACCCCGTCCCGGCCGAGTTGAAGCGGCAGCGGCCTTACCTCACTCATCCGGTGTTCCACGCGCACCGCTCGGAGACCGAGATGCTGCGCTATCTGCGCAAGCTCGCCGACCGCGACCTCGCGCTCGACCGCGCGATGATTCCGCTCGGCTCGTGCACGATGAAGCTGAACGCGACGACGGAGATGATCCCGCTCACCTGGCCGGAATTCGCCAGCCTGCACCCGTTCGTGCCGCGCGCCCAGGCGGCCGGCTATCACGCGATGTTCGCCGACCTCCAGGACTGGCTGTGCCGGATCTCCGGCTATGACGCGGTGTCGCTGCAGCCGAACTCCGGCGCGCAGGGCGAATATGCCGGACTGCTGGCCATCCGCGGCTACCACGCCGCGCGCGGCGACAGCCATCGCACGATCTGCCTGATCCCCTCCTCCGCCCACGGCACCAATCCGGCGTCGGCGCACATGGTCGGGATGGAAGTGGTCGTGGTCGGCTGCGACACCGGCGGCAATGTCGACCTCGCCGATCTCAAGGCCAAGGCGGAGGCGCACAGCGCCAAGCTCGCGGCGATCATGATCACCTATCCCTCGACGCACGGCGTGTTCGAGGAGCACATCCGCGACATCTGCGACATCGTCCATACGCATGGCGGACAGGTCTATCTCGATGGCGCCAATCTCAACGCCCAGGTCGGCCTCGCCCGTCCCGGCGACTACGGCGCCGATGTCAGCCATTTCAATTTGCACAAGACGTTCTGCATCCCGCATGGCGGCGGCGGCCCGGGCATGGGCCCGATCGGCGTCAAGGCGCATCTGGCGCCGTTCCTGCCGGTTCATCCGACCACGGATGGCGCAAGCGCGCATCCGGTCGGCCCGGTCTCGGCGGCGCCCTACGGCTCGGCCTCGATCCTGACCATCTCCTACATCTACATGCTGCTGATGGGCGGCGACGGCCTGACGCGCGCCACCGAGATCGCGATCCTCAACGCCAACTACGTCGCGGCCCGGCTCGATCCGCACTTCCCGGTGCTCTACCGCAACGAGCGTGGCCGCGTCGCGCATGAGTGCATCATTGATCCGCGCCCGCTCAAGCAGACCAGCGGCGTCACCGTCGACGACATCGCCAAGCGGCTGATCGACTACGGCTTCCATGCGCCGACGATGAGCTTCCCGGTCGCCGGCACCTTGATGATCGAGCCGACCGAGTCGGAATCCAAGGCCGAGCTGGACCGGTTCTGCGACGCCATGATCGCGATCCGCAAGGAGATCGCCGCGGTCGAACAGGGCCATTTCAAGATCGAGGCCTCGCCGCTGCGCCACGCGCCGCACACGGTGCACGACATCGCCGACGACGATTGGAACCGCGCCTATCGCCGCAGCGAAGGCTGCTTCCCGGAAGGCACCTCGCGCACCGACAAATACTGGTGCCCGGTCGGCCGCGTCGACAACGTCTATGGCGACCGGAATCTGGTGTGCTCCTGCCCGCCCGTCGGCGACTACGCGGAGGCAGCGGAGTAAGCGGCCTCGCAATCGCGCCAATGGACCACCTGCCACGGTTCGCGACAGTCGATGACGTGAGGCGTGTCAGGGTCCGGCGCGATCAGCACGCCGTGCCAGCGCCAGAGATTGGCGTTGGTCAATTCGGTGCCGCCCCACCAGCGCCGGATTGGATTGTGGACCGTAAAATCGTCCTCGCCGGCCAGGATGGCCTTGCCGAGCGGCGTCAGCGAAAGCGTGCTCGCCTTGTAGCGGTCGAGACGTTCACGACCGTGGTGCATCTCGATCGAGAATGGCCATTCGGCGAGGCCTGATATGACGGGCACCGGCGCCAGCGCCAGGCCGTCGAGCAACGCGCCCGCTTCCCAATAATCGAAGACGCGGCGTTGAAAGCGCTCCCGAAAGGGCGGAAGCACATCGAGCGGGTGCTCATAGCCCGCGGACAGCAATTCGAGGATTCGCAATTCCGAGGCTCCGAGGCCGCTCGTGTCGCCAGGAAGCTCATCGAGCAACTCCAGCACGCAGCGCCGAAGCTGCGGCAGCGCGCTGAGATCCTGCTTCAACAGGTCGAACCAAGCCTGCGGCGTCGGAGCTCGAAACGCCCGCCATGCGCGATGACCAAGCTCGAGATGCTCACGCGACACCGCGATGCCCATCGTCTGCTCGGCGATTTGCCAGGCGGGCGCATGAAGGGGGGTGTCGACATGCCGCAACACGATCTTGGTCGCGATCTCCGCGTGATGGCGGAGATAGTCCAACAACCAGATCAGGACCAACTGGTCGTTCGGTCGGGTGTCCATCCAGAGCTCGACACGATCGCAACGATAGACGATCTCGAGCAGACCCTTGCCGCGCACGCCGGCGGCCATCAGTTCGCGACGCGAGGCGAAATCCAACCAATGCGCCGCCTTCTGTCGCGGCGGGCGCGCGCCGAGAAAATTCGACAGCTCCGTATCGGACGGCAAAGGCCCCCACACGAAACGATGGAGAATCGGCACCACGAGATCGGCAAAGCCTCCTCTCCGCAGCGCACCGGCGCCGGGGTCATCGGCCGTGAGAATGAGGCTCGTCATCCGCTTGGCTCCGTCATCGCGCGATCGGCGCACGGCGCAGTCTGGCCGCCTGCAATCGGTCTAACCAAAAGTCGACGTCAGGCTCCTCGTGCCCCATCGGCCACCCCGGTCCGGCGGCCGGCACACGCGCTTTCACCTGCTTGAACCCAGGAGGAAAGGACATCCATCAAGGCATGCGCGCTACGTCGATTGCCTCCGCCGGAGCCAGGCCAATCCACCAGAGCGCGAGATTGGGAAGCGTCGGGCGCCGGAACGTCGTCAAACCGACGTCTGCGGCGCCCGCGATGCTCGCTCTACTCCTCCGCCGGCTCCTCACCGTCGCCGTCGGCATCGCGCTCGGCGTTGCCGGCCAGGATCTGCTCGGCGATCAGACCGGAGTTCTGGCGGATCGCAGCCTCGATCTTCGCGGTCATATCGGGGTTGGCCTTGAGGAAGGTCTTCGAGTTCTCACGCCCCTGCCCGAGCCGCTGGCTGTCATAGGAGAACCAGGCGCCGGATTTCTCGACGATGCCGGCCTTGACGCCGAGATCGAGGATCTCGCCCATCTTCGACACGCCCTCGCCATACATGATGTCGAACTCGACCTGTTTGAACGGCGGCGCCAACTTATTCTTGACGACCTTGACGCGTGTAGAGTTTCCGATCACCTCGTCGCGCTCCTTGATCGCGCCGATGCGGCGGATGTCGAGGCGTACCGAGGCATAGAATTTCAGCGCATTGCCGCCGGTCGTAGTTTCGGGCGAGCCGTACATCACACCAATCTTCATGCGGATCTGGTTGATGAAGATCACCATCGTGTTGGACTTGTTGATCGAGGCCGTCAGCTTGCGCAGCGCCTGACTCATCAGGCGCGCCTGCAGGCCAGGTAGCGACTCGCCCATCTCGCCCTCGAGCTCGGCCTTCGGCACCAGCGCCGCCACGGAGTCGACGACCAGCACGTCGACCGCCCCCGACCGCACCAGGGTGTCGCAGATCTCCAGGGCCTGCTCGCCCGTATCCGGCTGCGAGATCAGCAGCTCGTCGATATTCACGCCCAGCTTGCGCGCATAGACCGGATCGAGCGCATGCTCGGCGTCGATGAAGGCGCAGATGCCGCCCTTCTTCTGCGCTTCCGCCACCGTGTGCAGCGCCAGCGTCGTCTTGCCCGAGGATTCCGGCCCGTAGATCTCGACGATGCGTCCCTTCGGCAGGCCGCCGATGCCGAGCGCGATATCGAGCCCGAGGGAGCCGGTCGAGACCGTCTCGACATCCATCGAGCGGTCGTTCTTGCCCAGCTTCATCACCGAGCCCTTGCCGAACTGGCGTTCGATCTGGGACAGCGCAGCAGAGAGCGCCTTACTCTTATCCATGGAAGAACCTTCGACGATACGCAGGGCGGTGGCGGACATTGGCGCTCCTTATGGCGGGGATTCGCGGGATGGACAAACGGTTAACGAGGCCGGCCAGCAATCTTGAGATGAATGTACCCGATCTGTTCTTTGTTCGCAATATGTTCTTTCGCGCGTTTGCAGCCTTTCACAGCTTCCGCCAGAGGCAGCCCACATTGCCGCAGGAAAAAGTGGCTCAGCTCAAGAGCCGAGCCATGCGCAGCAAACGCGCCGCCAAGCAGCCATCTGGCACGCGCTGATGCGCAGCGAGCTCCCGATCGGGCACCAGCCTGGCCACGCGCGAACCGGCAGAGCACGCGCCAAGGAGGCCCTGACCACAACCAGACCGTGTTCCGGCACGCGGGAGCTGGACTGCGACAACACGCGCCTTGATGATGAGTTTGGAGATGGCGCCAGACACTTGCGCCGCCTGCCAGATTCTGCCCTATCGTGGGGCATCTGCTCGCCCCTCGGACAGCTTCGAGCCGCATGACCATCTCCCCCGACACCATCACGCTGTGGCGCCCTGTCGGCCCCAAGGAACTTGCCTTGATCGAGGCGTCGGGCATGCGCGCGTTTCCGCCGCGGCTGCCGGAGCAACCCATCTTCTATCCGGTACTGACCGAGGACTACGCGGTGAAGATCGCGCGTGACTGGAACGTGCCCGCCAGCGGCAGTGGCCATGTTGTACGCTTCGACGTGCTGCGGGAGTTCATCGATCGCTATCCGGTGCAGCAGGCCGGTGGACGCGATCATCTCGAGTATTGGATTCCGAGCGAGGAGCTCGATGACTTCAACGCAGCCATCGTCGGCGCCATCACGCTCGTCAGAACATTTCCCTGAAACTATCAACTTCCTACACGCGTGCGCAGATCGCACATCCGTGGTTCTCCTGAGGGGAACGAAGTTCCATCGCCTCTTCTGCTTTTGTTCGGCTCATCTCGCAGGCAAACGCACGTCCAGAATGCAATTGACGGCGTGCACGGCGGCCGAAGCGCTTATGTGCGATGAGTTCCCATCGTCGCCGCTGCAACTCCGCGGGCCTGCGACATCAAGACGGCGAGGACGTCCGCCGCTCGCACGTTCCCGAAGATGCCGCATGCGGCGCTCGTCTTATGTAGGTGATCGACCTCACTGATCCCTTGGTGCTCCCGAGATATTCAAGCAACCACCATTGTCATAAACTTGGGGTTGCGTTATAGCGTTCAGGTTGTCGGATCGTCGGAGCAAATTTTCACCAGCCCCGAATTTGTTTGTTCGTTTCGATAATGGTCGGAGCACATCCATCGGCGATGTGCTGCGGACCTGCCGCCTGCAACATCATTCCTTTGCAGGCGCCGTCACCGTAGGCGCAGGCCCTGAAACCATCAGCGCTGAAAGAAAGCCCCGGACGATGTCCGGGGCTTTTGACGTGATGCTCTGTGTCCCAAGAACATCTTGTCCGCAGCGACTGCGGCGCGCGCATGTCGATGCGACGAGCACACGACGCTGAGCGAGCGGCGATACAACCCTTGATTTGCCGCAAGGCGGGCAACCAGGTCGCGCGCTAAGATGAGCTGTCATTGCCTAACTGCCCTCGCCGGGAAGCTACGACGTTGACGCCGAGCCTCGGACCGCGGCGGTCCGAGGCTCTTTGCTCGCCTTCGGCTGCCGCTGGCGGCAGGTGGCCCGACTGTACAGCCTCGCTGCCCGTCCGGGTTGCGGCCGGGCCTCGGCCGGCCGTCCACCGTATTCTACCGGAATTGATCCAGGAGGGTTTTGCGCTTGAACTTGCGGTGCGTACATCAAACCCAGCGGCCTGGGGCGGTCAGGGCTCACCGGTTTTGGCAATGCCGCTCTATTTCTTTCGTATCCGCAATGGCCACTTCTCCGGCGCGTCCGAGTATGGGACAGAATGCGCCGATCGCAATGCAGCCTGGAAAGAGATGACCACGGTCTGCGCCGATATGGCCAGCAGCATCTCGCGCAAGCTCGCCGAAAACTCCGAGTGGCAGATGGAACTGCTCGATGAGACGCGACAGCCGGTGTTTCGGATCCGGATCGTCGCCGAGTCGCTCGATTAGGTCGTTCGGCGGGAGGCTTTTGCGCCGGGCGTGACACCTTGGAAGAGCTCCTCCGGAGCAGCGCAATTGAGGATTGCGCCGCGCCTCGCGGCGGGCTGTGATTTCCCGCGTGGTCTTGATTCAGATCAAATTGCCTGCCCCGGTCCTGGCAGAAGCTTGAATCTGTATGGGTAATCTGATCTTCAAATGTCCACGGACCGGGATGAACGTGCAGCATTGGCTGGAAGAGCCGAGGCCGGGCGATCCCACGAGCGCGTATGAGACTGTGGTCTGCAAGGCCTGTACGCGGCTTCACTTCATCAATCGCGATACCCGCAAGCTGCTCGGCGAAAAGGAATGACGCGCTGAGCCTTGGCGGTTCAGTCGGCGCTCGGCAGCCGCCGCATGGTGAACTCGATCGCCCCATCGGGAAGCTCGCGCCAGCTTTCGACGGCGCTCATGTACCCCGCCTTCGGGTACCGGGTCAGATAGTCGCGCGCCTTGGCGCGCGCCTCTTCCCGCGGCAGCGTGAAGGTGTCGCGCACATAGCCGTCGCCTCTTTGGCGCCGGGCTGCCATCCGGCTGGCAAGGTCCCGCGGGCGCAACCCCATCGACGAACTCCTCGGCGTTGCCACCCCGTCAATATAGACGAGGCGGCACGGAATCCGAGTCCGATGGTCCCGATTCGAAGTGCTAGGCTCCTGGCCTAGTTGGTGGTGGCGCCGGTCTTTGGCTTCTTGGCTGCCGTGGTCTTCACCGGCGGCGCCTTCGGCGGTTCCGCGGTGCGGACATTGCCCCAAGGATCCGCGGCGGACTTGGCGTCCGGAATCTTGCGCATCGTCTCCCTGTAGGCCTTGTCGCGCGCCGCTTCGGCCTCCTTTTCCTCGGGGGTCTTGGAGGGGGCGTCGGCCAGCAGATTGATATTGGGCATCTGCGCCACTGCGGGAACGGCCCAGCCGGTCAGCAAGGCGACCGTCATCGTCACGATCAGCTTCTTCATTGATTACTCCCCGGTATCGGGCCGCCTTATACCATCGCTCCACGGCGAGCCAAGGGCGGGCCACTCCCGCCGGGTCGGGCGCCATGTCGCACGATCGGCGTGCCGCCTGACCTCGCGCATGCGCCGCCTGTCCCCCGGCGCGCATTCATCATAGGTTCGCAACTCCGGCCTTTTCAAGCCGCCGGCCTGTCGCACGATGACCCGCGCCGCTGCGCGAACAGCAGGCCGGCCAGAACATGAATCAAAAGATGGAGGAGCCTGCCCGTGCCGAGCGATACCCCGACCTTCACCATCGATGCGGCGCGCCGCATCCTCGATGACGTGTTCGCCCCCTGGATCAAGGATCTCGACCTTCGCGTCGAAGACATTGCGCCTTCTGCTCAGGGCGAGGCCGGGGCCATCCTGCGCCTGCCGTTTTCGCCACGGCTCTGCCGCGACAACGGCGTCGTGTGCGGCCAGGCACTGATGGCCTTCGCCGACACCGCGATGGTGATTGCGATGGTGACGGCGAGCGGCGGCTACCGGCCGATGACCACCGTCGATCAGACCACGCATTTCATGCGCGCAGCGGCGTCCTCCGACGTGCTGGCGGATGCGCGCGTCGTCCGCATGGGCCGCACCATGAGCTTCGGCCGGGTGACGCTGACCAGCGCCGGCGACGGCAAGCCTGTCGCGATGGTGTCAAGCGCCTTCGCGATGCTCTGAGCGGGCTTCGGTGAATGCGGGGGTTAACAGAGCGTGAAGATGGCAGCTCTGGTCTCACAGATCGCATTCATTCCAACGAAACGCGGGCCTGATTTATTTTATCTGCTTTTGACGTGAAAGGTGACGGCATTCAGCACCGGGTTACAGGCCATGATCGAGACAGACAACAAACGCATCGCCCCCAGGCATCGTGTGCTCAAGCAGGGCAGACTGGCTTTCGACGGTGGCGGCGCCGTGGACTGCATGGTCCGCAACATGTCGGACACCGGTGCGCGTGTCGAGGTGGTCAATCCGGTGGGCTTGCCCGGAGCCTTCACCCTGGTCATTCCCGCCGACAAGTTCACGCGGCGGTGTCACGCGGTCTGGAGCCACGACAAGCGGATCGGCGTCGCCTTCGATTGATGGACGCGCCGACTAGGCCTGGCGGCGCCGGCGCCAGCGCAACCATGCCAGCAGCAACGCCACCAGGACGACGAAACCTGCGCTGAGCGCACCGCCCGCAAACCTTCCGCCGGGACGATCGATCGTCCGCGACCACAGCGAGGGCGCTTCGCCGTCCCGCGCCAGGCGGAACGCCACGACCGCATCGCCCAATGAGGTGCCCGCCTCGGAATGGCCGCCGGCGGCGATCACGACATATTGCTCACCCTTCCATTGGTAGGTCATGGGATTCGCGACGCCAGGCGCCGGCAGGCGGCCCTGCCATAGCTCCCGTCCCGAGGCCGCATCGAACGCCCGCAGATAGGCATCCATCGCTCCGGTGAAGACGACACCGCCGGCGGTGACGACGACACCGTTGACGAGCGGCGTGCCCCATTTGAAGGCCAGCCCGAGCGGCGCACGATCCTCGGTGGTGCCGACCGTCGATCGCCACAGGATCCTGCCGGCCTTGAGATCGACGGCGACCATCTCGCCCCACGGCGGCCGGTTGCACAACAGACCGAGCTTCGACATGGCTACCGACCGCGTCACGGCGAACGGCGCGCCGCGCTGCAGTCCGAGATCCACGCCGCGATGCGGCGTCATCCGCTCGGCCTGGGCCCGCGGGATCAGCCTGACGATCTGAAGCGCGCGGCTGACATTGGCGTAGAGGATCTGGTGCACGGGATCGAAAGCCGCCCCGCCCCAGTTCACGCCGCCGCCGGTCATCGGAAAGAACAGCGTGCCCTGGGTGCTCGGCGGCGTGTACAGGCCGTCATTCCGCAACGGCGCGAGCTGATCGTCGCAGGAGGAATCGATCGCGCGCGGAACGGCCCTGAAAATCTCGTCGAGCGCGAAGCGCTGGTCCAGCAGCGGCGGCACGTGGGTCGGAAACGGCTGCGTCGGCGACAACGCTTCGCCCTCCGCGGCGCCCTGCGGCACGGCGCGCTCTTCCACCGGCCAGACCGGCTGTCCGGTGTCGCGGTCGAGCACGAACACGAAGCCCTGCTTGGTCGGCTGCATCACCACGTCGCGCGCGCCCTGCCCGGTCTCGATCCGCGCCAACGTCGGCTGCGCGGGAAGGTCGTAGTCCCAGACGTCGTGATGGGTAATCTGGAACGACCACGCCAAGGTCCCGCTGTCGACGCGAAGGGCGACGACGGAATCGGCATGCTTGTTGTCTCCGGGACGCGCGCCGCCGAAGAAATCGGGGCTCGGCGAAGACGTCGGGAGGAAGACCAGGCCGCGCTCGTCGTCGACCGACATCGGCGCCCATACGTTGGCGTGCCCCGCCTGGATCCCATCATGGATCAGCGGATCGAAACTCCAGCGCAGCACGCCGGTGCGTGCGTCGAAGCCGCGGACCGTCCCCTTCGGTGCATCGAGCCTTTGATTGTCGGCGATCGACGAGCCGACCACCACGACGTCGCGGCCGACCACCGGTGCCGAGGTGATCTGGAATTCGCCCGGCCACAGCAAGTCCTTGGCGATGTCGATCCGGACCTCGCCCCCGTCGCCGAAGCCGGCACAGGGACGTCCGGTCCGCGCATCCAGCGCGATCAGCCGGGCATCGACCGTGCCCATGAAAAGCCTGCTGCGGCAGGCGGCATCGGCCGGCGCTGTCCGGTCGACCCAGGAGGTCACGCCACGGCAGGCATAACGATTGGCCGGACGCCGCCCGTCGCTGACCTTGGGATCGAAACGCCAGCGCTGCGCCCCCGTGCCGGGATCGAGCGCCACCACCTCGTTGAACGGCGTGCAGAACACCAGGCTGTCTTCAACCAGGATCGGCGTCGCCTCGAACTTGGTGCGGAACGCAGCTGCCGGCGTCCGGCTCTCGAGATCTCCCGTGCGATAGTCCCAGGCGCGCAGCAGCCGGTCGACATTGGCCGGCGTGATCTCCGACAAGGGAGCGAACCGTGTCCCTCCGGCGTCGCCACCCCAATGCTGCCAGGACTGGGCCGGCGCCACCATGAGCTGGCTGCAGATGACCGCGATCCGGACCCGTTTTGGTAGCAGCGGCATGACCTCTTTCCCCCTCGGCTGTTCGCGTCCCAAGCGACGCACCGAAGGCATGAAACGCAGCGTTCCCAAGCCGATCCAGGCGGATGGGATGGACGGCGGGCCCGGTGGGACGAGCGGCCGGGCGCAATGACGACCGGCGGATCAGGGGAGACGAGCCCAAAGGCCGCGACCGCCAAGCAAGGCGGCCGCCCTCAGGGCGGCCGCTGCGGGAACTCCGGTCGATGGAAGCAGTCAGTAGCCGTAGCCGCGTCGCGGCGGGTAGTTCGACGGCCCCCGGCCATAGCCACCGCCACCGTAACCACCACCAACACTGACGCCGAGGTTCACCGGCGGCACCACCCGGACCGGAGGTGGTGCATAGTAGGTCCGCGGCGGGGGCGGCGGCGCATAGACCACGACGTCGTCGCCGGGATCACGGCGGGTTGGACGGCTGGCACGCTTCGGCGGATCTTCCTCGCGCTTGCGGGCCGGCTTCTCCTCGACGCGCTTCGGGGTTTCCGTCTTCCGGGGCGGCGGAGTCTGCGAGCACGGACAGGTCGGCCCTGCCGCGAGGTTGGCCGGCACCACCGGCGGGGTCGCGGGAGCCGCGGCCACCACGGGCGTCACGACCGGGCGATTGCGCAGCCGCTCGATCAGCTTGCGCGCGGTCGGCGTCAGATCGCTGTTCGGATAGCGGTCGAGAAAGCCCTGATAGGCCGCCACCGTGTTGATCAGCACGGCCTCGTTCCAGGCCGCCATCCTGTTGTGAAGGTCGAGCCACTCCCGCGCCTGCGGGCCGTAGGGCGGAGCGGTGTAGAGCGCCACGAAAGCCTCATAGGCTTCGACGCTGCCGTCGCCGACGATGATCTCGTTGGCGGACTCGATCGGCTTGCCCTGGAGGCTGCGCTTCCACTCGTCGACGCTGAGCTTGGCGACCGTGGGGCGCGGCCCGGCATTGGCGGCGCTCGCATCCGTCGACACCACGAAACGGAAATCTTCCGTCAGCGACGACGAATCCCATGGCGTCTGGCGGCCCTCGGTCGCCTTGTTGACGGCCACGCGGACCCGTTTGAACGCCTGTTCGATCGGCACGCCCGGCTCGCGCGCTGCCTGCAGCAGCGCGGTCGTGTAGGGGCTGTTGGCGCCGTTGCCGTCCTCGGCCTCGGCGCCGGGCGACGTCGAGTAGGACAGGAAGGTGCCCGGCGCGCCCGTCTTGGTGTCGACCAGCGCAAGGCCCCTGCCCGCGTTCTGATTGATGGACGGGAACGGATTGTTGCGGCACGCATCGAGCATCAGGATGCGCATCCGGCTCGGCACCGAATTCAGCGTGTTCAGGACATCGTTGAGGCGAACGGCCTGCAGGGGGATGTCGGCCTCCCGGCGCGGATCGACATCGACAGGCACGAGATAGTTCTCGCCGTCGATCTGCAGGCCATGACCGGCATAAAAGACCAGCGCCACCGTGTCCGGTCCCTTGGCGGCGATCTTGGCGGCGAAATCCCCCACCTCCCGATTCAGATCTCGCTGCGACAGGTCGGCGGCCGTCGTCACCTCGAAACCGGAATCGCCGAGCAGTTTCGCCATGGCCTTGGCGTCGTTGGCAGGGTTCGGCAGCGGCGTCACCGCGCGATAGGACGACTGGCCGATCACCAGCGCCAATCTGCTGGTTTCGGCGGATGCTGCTGAAGCGAAGCCGGCCAACAGGCCGCCGGCCAGCAATGCGGCCCTGAGAGCGTGCCGAAACATGGGATCTCCAATCTGCTCATGCTATTGCCCATTGGTCGAGACGATCAACGGCGCGGTTCACTCATCCCGTGGCCAGCATCGAGCGGCGCAAACGAAACCGGGCGAGTTCCCGGCCTGATCCGCCGAACAACGCCCTCGTCCGAACTCTCCGCGTCACGAGGTGGCCATCGGACCTCTCTTGTCCGATAGATGCGCCAATCTGGATGTGATGTTCGTCACTTGACAACAAGCGGGACGGCAGCCGATGGCCGCGCATTTCGTCGGGGGAATGAGCACCGCCGTCGCATTTTACCGCACGCCCGTCAGGCTCTTTGAACTAAGGGACCCTGGTACCTTCAACGTGGACATTGTTAGTTCTTAGCTAACGCAAACACGGAACCGGCTAGCGAACGAATGGGTCAAATTTAACGTTTCCTGGGGATCATCTATCCGACTACGTGCATATTGCCCTGGGACTTGGTTCTTTCATGAACGTTCATCTCGTCGGCGATGACTCGGCCAAGCTCGCGCTGCTGCGAGGCATGCTGGCTGAACGCTGCTCGCTTACAACCGAGTTGATCTCGGATGCCGATCTCAAAGGCGGCAATATCGATGCCATCGTCGTTGCCGCGGATTTGCGCGACGTCGACAACATCACCGCATTGAAGGAAATCTCCGACCGGCTGTCGCGCATCCCGCGTCGAATTTTCCTGACCAACAACAAATCGCGCCTGTCGACCGTACAGGCCTATGCGCTCGGCGCCACGAGCGTGCTGTCGAGCACACCGAGTCGCAATCAGTTGCTGGGCAAGCTGCTCGATGCGCGGCCGGGCCCGGCTGCCAAAAGCGTCGTCGTGGACGACCGCCAGGCCGCGTTTACGGGTGCGGGCTGCATCGCGTCGATGTTTGCGGCGGTCCTGGGCGGTGCGGAGATCGACATCGAGGAGACGCGCCGCGCCGGCAAGCGGATCGCCGATTGCATCGCGGAAAACGGCCTGTCCGACTGGCTGGCCACCGTGCGCCGCCATCATGAAGGCACCTATCAGCATTGCCTGCTGGTCACCGGCGTCACGGTCGATTTCGGCCTGAGCCTCGGTGTCAACAGCACCGATCTCGAGCGGCTCTACATGGCCGCGATGTTTCACGACATCGGCAAGGCCAGGATTCCGCTCGCCGTCCTCGACAAGCCGGGCAAGCTCGATGGCAAGGAACGCGCGCTCGTCGAAACCCATCCGGCGGCCGGCTACGAAGCGCTGAAGGACAACACCGCGATCACCGAGGAAGTGCTGAAGGCGGTGCGCCATCATCACGAATTTCTCGATGGCAGCGGTTATCCGGACGGGTTGATGGCCAACAACATTCCCGACCTGACGCGCATCCTCACCATCTCCGACATCTTCTCGGCGCTGATCGAGTATCGCAGCTACAAGCCGGTGATGGCGCGCGAGAAGGCCTACGAGATTCTCCAGAGCATGGAGGGCAAGCTCGAAAAGCCGTTGATCGGCGCCTTCCGCGAGGTAGCGCTCATCCGCTGAATGCCGACGTGCTGAACGGGCCGTTAACGCAACGGCTCGAATTGTCGGGCGGCGACAAGCGTCTCTTGTGGGCTTTGCGCTAGTCTCTGCCGCACGCCGCGCGCGCAATCGCGCGCCGCCAGGGGACTTCGGGACGTGGCAGACATCATCGATCGCGCAATTGGGCCTGCTTCGACCAACATCAGGGAGCGGCACACGGAGCCGCTCGTGCGCGGCCTGGTGCCGCTCGAAAGTGCCTCCGAGCAGGCCTGGCGCGATCTGGCCGACCGCGCGCTCGAACCCAACGGCTACTATCTGCCGGGCTGGGAACGCGCGGTGAATGCCTCGGCCCGCGGCCGCACCGGCACCTCGGCGCTGTGCGCCTTCGACACGGACGAGCCGTCGCGCCTGATCGGCCTGATGCCGGTCACCTCGTTGTGGCGCGCCTACCGGCTGCCGCTGCCCGCTCTCGCCAGCGGCCATCCCTATGGCACCCTGTGCACGCCGCTGCTTGACGCCGACAGCGCGGAGGTGGCGGCAGCGCACCTGCTCGCCGCGGCCCGGCGCACCGGCGCACGTGCCCTCCTGCTGCGCGACATGTCCATCGCCGGCCCGGTCATGCAGGCCTTCGACGCCGTACTGCGCCGCGACGGCCTGCGCCCGCGAGTCCTGCAATCCTACGAGCGGGCGTTGCTCGATGCGACGGGAGATGGGGAGACGGTGCTGCAGGAGGCGCTGGGGGCCAAGAAGATGAAGGAGCTGCGCAGGCAGCGTCATCGGCTGGCCGAGCATGGCGAGATCAGGTTCGAGGTCGCGCGCGCGCCCGATGAAGCCGCTGCTGCGCTCGAGACATTTCTCGCGCTGGAGGCCGGCGGCTGGAAGGGACAGCGCGGCACGGCGCTGATCCAGCACGACGGCGACGCGGCGTTCATCCGCCGCGCGGTGCCGGCGCTCGCGCAGGAGGGTGCCTGCGAGATCATCCGTCTGCACGCTGGCGACATCGCCGTGGCCGCGGGCGTCGTGCTGCGCCATCGCAGCCGCGCGTTCTTCTTCAAGCTCGGCGTCGATGAGCGCTTCGCGAAATACTCGCCGGGCGTCCAGCTGACGCTGGATCTGACGCGCCATCTCTGCAGCGATCCCGCGATCCGTTCGGCGGATTCCACCGCCGGCCCCGATCATCCGATGATCAATCCGATCTGGCGCGGCCGCCTGGCGATCGGTGACGTGCTGATCCCGCTCCACCAGCGCGATGCCGCCGTCGAACTCGTTCACGCCGCGCTGGCCGCGCGCCGCGAAGGATTGGCGCTGGCGCGTCGCAGCGTCCATCTGCTCCGCGCCCTGCGAAAAGGCCGGGCCGCTACTCGGCCGCCTCGGCATTGACCTCGGCCGACACCTGCCGGATGGCGCGCGCCAGCATCTGCGGGTCCTGCGCGCCGGACACCGCGTATTTCTGCGCGAAGACGTAGGTCGGCACGCCGGAGATGCCCTTCTCCGCCGCCTCCTGGGCCTGGGCCGACACAAGTTCGACGTCCTCGTCGGTCCCCAGCATCTTGCGGACGACATCAGGATTGAGCCCGATATCCGCGGCCGCCTGCACCAGCACCTCGGTGTCGGTGAGATCGCCGCCGTCGCGGAAGTACAATTCCATCAGCCGCTGCTTCATCTCCGGCGCCTTGCCGATCTCGCCGGCCCAGCGGATCAACCGGTGGCAATCGATCGTGTTGGGCTGGCGCGCGACCAGATCCGGCCGGTAGCTCAGCCCCTCCTGCTCGGCGGCCGCGACCACGCGGCCCGCGATGCCCTTGTAGGCCTCGACAGAACCGAACTTGGTCGTGAGATACTGCTCGCGGCTGATGCCCTCGCGCGGCACCCAGGGATTGAGGAAGAACGGCCGGTAGTTCAGCGCGACCGGAACGTCCGGCACGAGCTCCAGCGCCTCCTCGATCCGGCGCTTGCCGATGTAGCACCAGGGACAGACGACGTCGGACACGACGTCGATGATCAGTGGCTTCAAGGTGCTCATGCCTCGCTCCGAGTTTGGCGTGCGGTCCGCCCAAGATAAGGCCATACGCGGCCAGGACAAGCGGGAGTCACGGCGGGGTAACCATCTCCTTCAGC
Source organism: Bradyrhizobium sp. HKCCYLR20261 (assembly GCF_051168435.1). NCBI lineage: Bacteria > Pseudomonadati > Pseudomonadota > Alphaproteobacteria > Hyphomicrobiales > Nitrobacteraceae > Bradyrhizobium > Bradyrhizobium sp. HKCCYLR20261. The sequence goes on along the minus strand of NZ_JBNPUZ010000015.1, from coordinate 55,052 downwards.
CTGCCGGCGGTGAGCTCATCGGCGGGAAAGAACGTCTCGAGCGCGAGCTCCGACAGCGTGATGTCGACGGGCGTGCCGAACACCATGGTCGTCGAGAAGAAGCTCAGGACATCATCGCCCATCCGCAGCTGGAACGGGATCGCCACGCTATCGGCGGCGAGCGGCGCGGATCGCGCCGGCACCGGATAGGATTTCAACTCCTGATACAGTTTCAGCAACTCGGCATCGGCGGTGGCCTCGCATTGCCGGTGCAATCGCTCCAGCAGATGTCCGCTCCACTCGGCGAGATTGGCGGTGCGTGAGGCGAGCCCGTCAGGATGCAGCGCCACCCGCAGCACGTTGAGCGGCGGCGCGAGCAGCCGCTCCGGAATGCCCGCGAGCAGCGGCGCAATCATGCGGTTGGCCGCAACGAGGTTCCAATGACGATCGACCGCGAGCGCAGGGTTCGGCTCATGCGCCTTGAGCACAAGGTTCATCGCCTCGCGCGCCGCCTTGAGCGCGGGATCGTCGAGGGAGCGCTGCTGGAACGCCGGCGCGTAGCCCGCGGCGACCAGCAGCACGTTGCGTTCACGCAGGGGCACGTCCAATCGCTCCGCCAGCTTGAGGACCATGTCGCGCGACGGCGCGGCGCGGCCAGTCTCCACGAAGCTCAGATGTCGCGCCGAGATCTCCGCATCGAGCGCGAGGTCGAGCTGGCTGAGATGCCGGCGCTGCCGCCACTGCCGCAGATGCTCGCCGACATGAACGGGTTTGGCGCGGTCGGCGCGCGCCGAAGCGAGCTGTGTCATGGACGGAGACCTATCACGCAGACGTCAGCGCCACCATGACGTGCGAGGTAATCGAAATGCCTCCTCCGCCGGGCCATCGTCATCACCACAGGAGATGACCCATGAGCAGACCGCGCAAGTCCACGACCTTTCCATTCGGCGCCGTCAGCCGCTGGATGGCGGGACTTGCGACCTCGCTGCTGGCGCGCTCGCTCAACCTGGCGGAGCCGCTGCTGCACGTCACCGGCAGCCTCGTCGTCGCGCAGGTCACCGAGATCGAGATCCGGGCCGCACGCTCGCTGCGCCCGGCGCGCCTGCGCCGTCAGCTCCTCGCCTGGTTCCGTTGAACCGTCCACCGCCCCAACCGAAGGAGACCCGACATGATCACCTCGTCCACCCTGCTCCGCCGCGCCCTCATCGCCGATGCCGTGTTCAGCGGTGTCGCCGGACTCGCACTGACCTTCGATGCATCGCCGCTCGCTGCGCTGATGCAACTGCCCGAGGCGCTGCTGCGGGAGACCGGCCTGTTCCTGATCGTCTATGCAGGCTTCGTCGGCTGGCTCGGCACGCGCGCAACAGTCGCAAAGCCGTTGGTCATGCTGGTGATCGCCGGCAATGCGGCGTGGACGGTCGGCAGCATCGCGCTGTTGTTCTCCGGCCTCGTCACGCCGAACGTGCTGGGCGAGATCTTCATCGCGGCGCAGGCGGTCGGCACCGGCGTGTTCGCCGAGATGCAGTATATGGGCCTGCGCCGCAGCGCCGGCGCGGTCGCGGCCTGAGGCCGATCGGTGGTGAGCGCCGGCCGGCCGTATCGACCGGCCAGGCGCTCGCCTCCGAACCGAAATGAGGACATGCGTGCCCGGCGTATCTCCTGCATAGTCGCGCATCGACAGGAGATCGCAGCGATGCAGCCGCAGGTCAGCGGAACGGAAGGCTACGCCGCCGAGGCCGATCAGTTGTTCGTGCGCTACGAAAACATTCCGCCGCAACAGGTGCACGCGGCGGTGCTTCATCTGCTGCCGAGGACGCCCGCCCGCGTGCTCGACATCGGCGCGGGGACCGGGCGCGACGCTGCCTGGTTGGCAGGCCTTGGACATCGAGTGGTCGCTGTCGAGCCGACTGAGGCGCTGCGAATTCGCGCGATGCGGCTTCATGCCTCGCCGGCCATCACCTGGATCGATGACAGCCTGCCCGACCTTGCGGCGCTGTCCGCCCGTGACGAGCCGTTCGATCTCGTCATGTTGACGGCCGTCCTCATGCATCTCGACGAGGAGCAGCGGCGACGCGCGCTTCCCAACATCGCGACGCAGGTCGCGCCGGGCGGCACGCTGATCATGACGTTGCGGCACGGACCGATCCCGCCGGGCCGCCGAATGTTCGAGGTCGATGCGGCAACGGTCGTTGCGCCGATGCGACAGCTCGGCCTGGACCTCGAGCTCAACCGTCAGACTGCATCGGTGGGCGTTGCGAACCAGGCCGCTGGCGTGAGCTGGACGACGCTGGCTTTTGCCAGACGGCCCTGAGGGGCCGGCAAACCCCGCAAGCGGGATCAGGCCGCTTTCGCGGTGCTGGACTTGGTCTTGGGACGCTTGGTGAGACCGCCTGCGGCGCGCTTGGTCTTGCCACGAGTTTTGCCGCGGGTCTTGGCCGCCTTGTCCATGCTGGCCTTGGCCTTCGCCCGCTGCTTGGCCTTGTCCTTGGCGAGCTTCTCCGACTCTTTCCGGGACTTCTTCTCGGCCTTGCGCGCGTCCTTGGCCTTTTCCTTGGCCTTCTCCTGCGCCCGCTCGGCACGCGCCTCGGCCTTCTTCTTCGCGCGCTTCTTCTCGCAGGCCTCGCACTTGCAGCCGATCGGCTTCAGATAGGCTTTGAAATAGTCCGTGCCGTAATCGTAGTTGATCTCGTCGCCCGGCGCGATGTTCTTGATCGCCCGGATGAATATCTTCTTCTTGCGCGGCTTGACGTCGGACTCGGCGTTCGGCTTGCAGGAGTGATTGATGTAGCGGGCGACGTTCTCGCGGATCGAGCCGTCGATGGTCCAGCGCTTGTCGAGCTCGAACAGATATTTGTTCTCGATCGCGTCTTCTTCCGCCTTTTTCGAGTCCAGCAACGGACCGAAATAACGGATGATCTTGGTGCCCTTCTTGATCGGCTGGGTGGCGAACAGGCCGAGCCCCGTCTTGGAGCGGCCGATGCGATAGGGTTTGGACGGCGGGATGACGGGCATGAGCGATGAGTTGAGATGGACCTCGCGAGGGGGCCGTTCTAGGATAAAATCGCGGCGCTGTCAGGTGTTTCCCACCGCTGCGGCGCGCCGTCCCCAGCTTGCAGCGTCGACTGCTCGACGAGTTCCTGACTTCACGGGCCCTCACATGTCCAAATGTCTCACCCTTGGCGCGGCGCTGCGAATCAGTGCTGCAGTCATGTTCTGCAGCGTGTGGATGAACCAGGCCGCGGCCGAGACCATCGCGAGCGCCTACACGTCCGCGGCGGAGAAGGATTGCCGTACGGTCGGCAAGCCCGAGGGGGACAGTTCGACCCAGACCTGTCCCGGCAAGGACGGCCTGATCGTCCTCGTCAACGAGGACGATCTGCGCCAGACCGTCTCGGTCGGTCGCAACGCCCGTGCCGCTGCCAAGGAGCCGGCCGCGGAGACCTTCTTTGGGCCGTTCAACTCGGCCGGCCCGACGATCGAATGGCGGATGGCCGACGGCAAGCCGTTCGCGATCATCCAGCGCTGGCAGATCGCTGACAATGACGACCAGGGCAAGGCGGGTCCGACCAACAAGCCGATGCTGATCGTGACGCGGCTGCCGCCGGGCCCGGTGTGCCACGTCGCCTATATCGATGCCGCCGCCAATCCCAACGCCAACGAACTGGCGCGGCAGGTCGCAGACGAGAGCGCGCGCGGCTTCACCTGCGGCAAGGACAAGGTGAAGGTCGCAGGCAACCGCGGCCGCGCCGTCGATCTGGCGCTCCCAAAGCGCTAGCCCTTCGTGAGTCAGGCACGCTTGTCCTTGAGCCGGTGATAGCGGGCGAGCAGCCGCTCGCCTTTCGCAGCGATCCGGCGGGCCGCCGCGACGGTCCGCGGCACCGGCTCGCCCCAGGCATGCGCCGACAGCGCCAGCCGCGTCGGCTGTCCGTCGGCATCGACCAGCGGCGGCAACTTCTCGCGCCCGTAGAACCGCACCGCCCAGCTGCCCTTGCGGCGCATCTCCTGCGGCGTCATTTCGGATGCCTTCTTGGTGACGCCCGGCTTGAGATGCGCGCCGTCGCGCTTCGCGAAGGCCTTGCGCCCGGCTGCCGTCAGTCCGCCGCGCGGATCTTTCTCGCGCGCGCGGCTCGCTGTCTTGCGCTTCGTCTTGCGTGCCCCGGAGCGGCCTGTGCTGCGCTTTGTCGCCCGCTTCGCGGTGTGCTTCTTGGACGACGCTGCCGCGCGCGTCGTCTTCGCTGTCTTCGACTTCGCGGTGCGCTTGCGACCGCTGGTCTTGGTCTTCGCGGCCTTCTTGGCGGCGACGCGCATGTTGTCGACCAGATTCGGATAGCGCCGGCCGGCGCGCTTGGCGCGCGCCTTGGCCTTGGCCTTCTCGGCCGGCGTCAGATGGGTGGAGGCCTTGTGCGCGCGCTTGCGCGGGTTGGCCTTGCTCCAGGGAGCGCGGGGTGTTCGTGCCATGCGCCACCAACGCATGACCCCTGCCCCGGTTTCCGCTGTGCCGAGCTACGCGCCCGGCGGGAGCTTCGGTACCGTGGCACGCAGCATCGCCTCCAACAGCGACTCGGCCGTCGTGCCCGCCGGCGAGCGGCGCAGGATGTCGGCGAGCCGGCCGTCGAGCAGCAGCATCGTATAGCCGTGCACAAGCGACCAGGCGCGCGCAATGGCGGCGGATTGTTCGAGCGACAATTCCTCGTCGCCCACGTGGCCTTCGCCGCGCGACGCCACCGAACCGGCGAGGCCGGCGAACGAGGCTTCCGCCGCTTCGTGCAGCGAAGGCCGGGAATAATCGAGCCGCTCGGTCCGGAACATCAGCCCGTACATGCCGGGATTGGCCTGGGCGTAAGCGACATAGGCGCGCGCCCGCCCCATCGCGCGCTCGATCGGCGTGCCCGGCTGCTCGCCCGCCGCCTTCATGGCCGCGTTGAATCGCGTGAAGCCGATCGCCGCGAGTTCGCTGACGAGACCGGTGAGATCGCCGAAGTGATGCGTCGGCGCCGCATGCGACACGCCGGCCTCGCGCGCCACCGCCCGCAACGTCAGTCCGGCGAGCCCGTCGCGCTCCAGCACGCGCTCGGCCGCTTCGAGCAGCGCATCGCGCAGCGCGCCATGATGATAGGGCGCGCCCTGCTCGCCCGGGCTCGACGTACGGCGCGTTCGCGTCCGGGCCTGTTCTGTCGCTGTGCGGCGGCGCTGCGCCCGCGCCTGATCGATCTTCGTGGTCATGAATCTCCTTATACAAACAATTTTGACAGCGTAAAGATTCGACTTGACCTGCCCCGGCCCTGTCAGTAGCTTTATCTTGACATCGTAAAGATAACTGCAAGAACCGGGGAAATGACGCGCCATGACCATCCAGTTGCAGAGCACGACCCAGCGCCATACGCGGCGCGACAACATCGCGCCGACCCCGTTCGAATGCGACGCGCCGTTTCTCAAGATCACCGGCGAACTGCCGCGCGAGCTCAACGGCACGCTCTATCGCAACGGCCCGAACCCGCAATTCGACTCGCCCGGCGCGCACTGGTTCGTCGGCGACGGCATGCTGCACGCCTTCCATCTCGAGAACGGCCGCGCCTCCTATCGCAACCGCTGGGTCCGCACGCCGAAATTCGAGGCTGAGCGCAAGGCCGGCCGCGCGCTGTTCGGCGGCTTCGGCCGCCGGCTCGCCGATGCGCCGGCCGATGTGACCGACGGCGGCGTCGCCAACACCAACATCATTTGCCATGCGGGCAAGCTGCTCGCGCTCGAAGAGGCGCACCTGCCCACCGAGATCGAGCCCGGCACACTCGCAACCAAAGGCTATCAGGATTTCGGCGGCCGCCTGCGCGGCGCCTTCACCGCGCATCCGAAGACCGATCCGGTCACCGGCGAATTGCTGTTCTTCGGCTACAACGCGAGCGGTCCGCTCACGCCCGCCCTCACCTTCGGCACCGTCGATGCCGGCGGAACGCTGACGCGCCTCAGCCGTTTCGAGGCGCCCTATGCCAGCATGGTGCATGACTTCATCGTCACCGCGAACCACGTGCTGTTTCCGATCCTGCCGCTCACGGGAAGTATCGAGCGCGCGATGTCCGGCAGGCCGCCTTACGCCTGGGAGCCCGACAAGGGCGCCTATGTCGGCGTCATGAAGCGCGGCGGCGACGTCAAGGACATCGTCTGGTTTCGCGGCGATGCCTGCTACGTCTTCCACATCATGAATGCCTGGGACGACGGTGACCGCATCACAGCCGACGTGATGCAGTTCGAGGAGGCGCCGCTGTTTCCGCATCCCGACGGCCGGCCGACCGATCCGACGAAAGCCGTTGCGCGGCTGTGCCGCTGGAGCTTCGACCTCGCCGGCAACAGCGACCGCTTCACGCAGACCTATCTCGACGATCTCACCGGCGAATTCCCGCGCATCGACGACCGCAGGGCCGGGCTCGCGAGCCGCCATGGCTGGTACGCCTGCGCCAACCCGGACGGGCCGTTGTTCGGCGCCCTCTCCGGCCTTGCGCATGTCGACGGCGCCGGCACGCGGCGCGCCACGCATCTGCTGCCGGACGGCGACACCCTGTCCGAGCCGGTGTTCGTCCCGCGCAGCGCCGACGCCCCAGAAGCCGACGGCTGGCTGCTCAGCGTGGTCTGGCGAGCTGCGACCAACACCAGCGACCTCGCCGTGTTCAACGCCACCGACATCGGCAGCGGTCCCGTCGCATTGGTCCATCTCGGTCATCGCGTGCCCGACGGCTTCCACGGCAATTGGGTCGGAGCCTGAGATCATCGACAGAGCCTCCATTCAACCGGGCCTCACGTTATTTTGACACTGTCAAGATTCAGCTTGACCGCCTCACCGTCACCCCATAAGGTCATCTTGTCACTGTAAAGATTGGCTCGGGAGGAGCCGTCGATGACCCTGTTCCTGATTCTTGCGCCGTACGGCGTCTACGCCGCGCTGATCATGATGGTCTCCGCCACGCTCAGCCTGCTGGTCGGCGCCGGACTGTGTCTGGCGATCGTCGCGCTGGACATCGCCAAGGGACGGTCGATCAAGATTCTGGGACTCGGCTCGGCCGCGATCTTTGCGGCTGTAGCCGCCTACCTCACCGCCATCGAGCCGGCCATGAGCACCTCGGCGGTGCGGCTTGCGGTCGACTGCGGCATTTTCGCGCTGTCGCTCGGCTCGATCGTGCTGCGCAGGCCGTTCACGCTGCAATATGCGCTGGAGGTGGTGCCGCCGGAAACCGCGGCAATTCCAGGCTTTCTGCGCGCCAATTACATCATCACCGGCGCCTGGACGGCGTCGGCGCTGTTGATGATCGTCGGCAACCTGATGACGCTCTATGTCCCCGGCCTGCCCTATTGGACCGGCCTCGCCATTGCCTTCGCTGCCCGCAACAGTGCACTTTATTTCACGCGCTGGTATCCTGAGTATCGTAGGACAAAGGACATCGCTGCGCAGACTGCCGCCGCAATGTCCGGCCAAGATCGATAAGTGTTGCTCTCCAGGGAGACAGGCGTGAAAGACGTATTCGTGAGGCTGACCGCAGATTTTCTCTCCGCCGCGGTCTTCTTCATTCTCTACCTCGCCACCGACGACGTCGTGCTGGCGACCGCAAGCGCCGTCACCGTCGCCATCGTCCAGGTGGTCTGGGCCCGAATCAAGGGTCACAGCCTCGGCTTCATGGCCTATGCCAGCATCGCCCTGGTCGTGGTGCTCGGCAGCGTCACGCTGCTCACCAACGACCCCCGCTTCATGTTCGCCAAGCCGGCCATCGGGCATTTTGCGATCGGCCTGATCATGCTCAAGCGCGGCTGGATGCTGCGCTACGTTCCGCCGATGGTGGCGGAGACCATTCCCGAATACGTCACCGTGGCCGGCTATGCCTGGGCGGCGCTGATGTTCGCGCTCGGCCTCGGCACGATCGGCGTGGCGATGACCGGCGACGTCAAGCTGTGGGCGATCTACATGGGACTCACCGCCGCCGCCAAGGTCGCGGCGTTCGCGCTGCAATTCATCGCCTTCCGCTTCGTGATCGCCAGCCGCCTGCGGGCGGCGCGGGCCTGATCGCCGCGTTGGGCTTATCAGCGAAGATGCGCTATAGGGGCGGCCGAAGGCCCCCTCATAGGCTGCTTCGGGGCCCGGGATGGCAACGCCAGGAGAACGATCGATGGCTGTGGACGGTAACTGGAATCTGACCTTGAACACGCCGATGGGCGAGCGCAGCGCGACCCTGAGCCTGAAGAGTTCAGGCTCCACGCTGACCGGCACCCAGGCGGCGGAAGGTGATTCCGCCGAGATCTTCGACGGCACCGTCAATGGCGACGACGTTTCCTGGAAGGTCTCGATCACGAGCCCGATGCCGCTGACACTCGACTTCAAGGGCAAGGTCGCCGGCGACACCATCTCCGGCGAAATGGGCATCGGCTTCATGGGCAGCTTCCCCTTCACCGGCGCGCGCGGCTAAGCCGCGCTTTGTAGGGCGGGCAAAGGCGCGCCAAGCTGCCTGATCGGGCGAGATGGCGCGCGCGCCGTGCCCATCATTGTCTCCGAATGCGCCGAAAGACGGTGGGCACGCGACCGCCCTTCGGGCAGCCGCTTTGCTCACCCTAGGCAACCTCGTCTACGGCGAGACGCCGCCGGCCTCCAACCCACCGTTGTCGTCCCGGCGAACGCCGGGACCCATACCCCCAGGGAGCGGTTCGAGGCACGCTGGCCATTGGCATTTTGCCTTCTCACATCCGCCGCGGAGTATGGGTCCCGGGTCGGCGCCACGATCGCGCTGTCGCGCGCTCGTAGCTTGCCCGGGACGACGCTGTTCTGTGCCGCCGGCATTTCCGCTTCACATTTCAAACAGCCCGGACAAGCGTCCGCATTCCCGTGGCGGATAACGCCCGGGTGATGCATCGGCATGCCCCTCGATCAAGGCGAAGGGCGCAGGGAAGGCCAGGCGTCGGCTGACGCCTGCGAGAAAGAATGCAGGCGGCAGGTACCACAGGTGCAGCCGGACAACGCCCGGCCTTCCCTGCGCGATGGTAGTAACGCTTATACGCAGTCTGCCTGGTGCGCCGGCTTTCTGGCCACCATGTCGCGACAATGCTTGCGCATTGCCGCAGGGGACACCAGCATCGGGGTGTCAGCACGCTGCGACTTCACGTCCGCGCCATGCCGTTCGTCCGCGCATCCGAGGACACGCTGCGACATGATCGCGGCCACCGCTCCCCGCCCCGCGTGTCGTGACGATCGCGCGCAACGCCCCTTCGGTGGGACGGGATGCGGGAAGATAATCATGATTTCCGAAAATTGGCAAGTAATTTTTATTTTTCGGAAAAGACTCGCGCATCGCCCGCGTGAGGTTTGATCTAACGGGCGCGACGACCCCTCCGCCGTCATTCCGGGGCGTGCGTCCGCCGCAGCTCGAAGAGCGAAGGCCGAGGCACGAGCCCGGAATCCATTTGGCGGCAGTGCGCGCGGCCTGATGGATTCCGGGCTCGCCGCGCTGCGCGCGCCGCCCCGGAATGACGGCGGAGGGCGTGGCCGCGCCAGTGTCCACTAACTCAGAACCAGATCTGCATCGCCACCTCATGCGCATCGCGCGGCGGCTCGCCCTCCGGGACGCAGCCGGCGCCATCGCGGGCAGCGAGCGCCACCGCGCAGGCGTCGAGCACGTCGTCGGGCTTGGCGCCGGTGCCGCGGCGGGCATGGGTCAGCCAGTCGTCGATGGACGCGAAGCCCGCGGCAACCAACAGGTCGCGCCGCAGCCTGGCCCCCTGCTCCGTCTTCTTCGACGGCAGCGGCGCGCCGTTGAGGCGGAGGAACACCAGCTCCGGGTGCGCCTCGCGGATGTCGCGGTCGCGATGCGCGCGGACGAAGGCATCGACCTCCATGATCTTGCGGCCGAGATGCCAGAGCTGCCGCGATGCGCGCGGCTGGCCGCGACGTGTGGCTTCGAGGTTCGCTTCATCCGGATCGGTGTAGTTCTCCCACAGCCAACGCCGCGCACCGGTGAACACGCGGGAGCGGTGCGGCGCGAGCTTGTCGCGCGCGAGCAGATCGCAGGCGCGGGTGCCGTCGTCGGTCATGCCGATCGGGATGTCGATGGCGGCGCGGGTGAAGGCGGATGCGAGGGCGGTGGCGATGTCAGCGGGGAACGCGATGTCGCGTTGATCGCCGTCGATCGACACGGCGACCCAACCGCGCGAGAAGCCGTCGAGGCCGAGGAAGCGGTCGGGATGCATCGCGTTCAACTATCAAAAGCGTCCTGGCGCGTTGCCTGTTTTTTCCAGCGAAGTGAGCTCAGCCACTCACGAGTTCGAGCCGAGCTCGCCACCACACCGGCGGTGCGCTCCCCTCCCCCTTGCGGGGAGGGGAGCGCACCGTTCGGGCCGCAACATCACGGCTCCTACGCCCAGTCGGAGCATTCGACACGCGGCACTCAGCTTGCCCACCTCCTCACGCCAACGGCCGGGATCGCTCCCGGCCGCCGCGACAAACACCACTCCCCGCCTCACCTCAGCCGAGGTTCAGCTCCTTGAAGAAGTCGTTGCCCTTGTCGTCGATGATGATGAAGGCCGGGAAGTCGACGACCTCGATGCGCCAGATGGCTTCCATGCCGAGCTCGGGATATTCGACGACCTCGACCTTCTTGATGCAGTGCTCGGCGAGGTTCGCCGCGGCGCCGCCGATCGAGCCGAGATAGAAACCGCCGTGCGTCTTGCAGGCTTCGCGCACGGCCGGGGCGCGGTTGCCTTTGGCGACCATCACCATCGAGCCGCCGGCGGCCTGGAACTGATCGACGAAAGAATCCATGCGGCCCGCCGTGGTCGGACCGAAGGCGCCGGAGGCGTAGCCGTCGGGGGTCTTGGCCGGACCGGCGTAGTAGACCGGATGGTTCTTGAAGTAGTCCGGCAGCGGCTCGCCACGGTCGAGGCGCTCGCGCAGCTTGGCGTGCGCGGCGTCGCGGGCGACGATCATGGTGCCGGTCAGCGATAGCCGGGTCTTGATCGGGTTCTTCGACAGCGTCGCGAGGATGTCCCTCATCGGCTGGTTCAGATCGATCTTCACGACCTCGCCGCCGAGCGCCTGCTCGACCTCCGGCAAATACTGCGCCGGGTGATGCTCGAGCTCCTCGAGATAGACGCCGTCCTTGGTGATCTTGCCGAGCACCTGGCGGTCGGCCGAGCACGACACGCCGAGACCGATCGGCAAGCTTGCGCCGTGGCGCGGCATGCGGATGACGCGGACGTCGTGGCAGAAATACTTGCCGCCGAACTGCGCGCCGACGCCGAGCGACTGCGTCATCTTTTGGATTTCCTGCTCCATCTCGACGTCGCGGAAGGCGTTGCCATCAGCGGAGCCTTGCGTCGGCAGCGCGTCGAGATAGCGCGCGGAGGCGAGCTTGACCGTCTTCATGCACAATTCGGCCGAGGTGCCGCCGATCACGATGGCGAGGTGATAAGGCGGGCACGCGGCGGTGCCGAGCGTCAGGATCTTCTCCTTCAGGAACGCCAGCAGCCGGTCCTTGGTGAGTACCGAGGGCGTCGCCTGGAACAGGAAGCTCTTGTTGGCCGAGCCGCCGCCCTTGGCCATGAACATGAACTTGTAGGCGTCCTCGCCTTCGGCGTAGATCTCGGTCTGCGCCGGCATGTTGTTGGCGGTGTTCTTCTCCTCGTACATCGAGAGCGGCGCGACCTGCGAGTAGCGCAGGTTACGGCGCAAGTATGCGTCGCGGGCGCCTTCGCTGAGCGCGGCCTCGTCGTCACCATCGGTGATGACGTTGCAGCCCTTCTTGCCCATGATGATCGCGGTGCCGGTATCCTGGCACATCGGCAGCACGCCGCCGGCGGAGATGTTGGCGTTCTTCAGGAAGTCGAGCGCGACGAACTTGTCGTTCGGGCTGGCCTCGGCATCGTCGAGGATGCTGCGCAACTGCTTCAGATGCCCGGGGCGCAGGAAGTGGTTGATCTCACCGAACGCTGCTTCCGACAAGGTCCGCAGCGCCTCGCGCGAGACCACCAGCATGTCGCGTCCCAGCACCTTCTCGACCCGCACACCCTCGGTCGTGATCTTCTTGTAGGGCGTGGTGTCCGGCCCGAGCGGAAACAGCGGCGTGTGCTTGTAGGGCGGGACGGGCTTGGACTGGTCGGGGAAAGCGGTGGGCGCATTCATGGCGAATCTCGCAGGGGTTCTAAAGGCGGCCGCCCAAAGCGGTCTTGACAGGTCTGATATCACCCTGGCGTCGGGGCGCAACATATGGTTCGGCATGGCCGTTGCGGGGCGGGACCATGCCACCTTTGGTCTGAAGACCCCCCTTTCGGGATGCGGCAGCACTTACCCGTAATCAGCCTTGGCGATCTCGCGCACCATGAACGATCGCAAGCACCACGATGTGCTGAGCGGCTTCGTCGACTTCATAGACGACGATATATGGCCCTTCCAGCAGTTCTCTGGTTCCGCGGACCCGGCCGGGCCGTCCGATGCGAGCAAGCCCCGGCCGCCCGAGTTGATTGATCCGCGCACGAATACGTCCAACTACCGCGGCGGCCGCCTTGGGGCTGTCGTGAGAGATCCAAGCGAAGATCGCCCCCAGATCGGCGACGGCAGCTTCGCGGATCAAAACCTTCATTTACTGATCAAGCTGTCGATGCGCGCGTTGAATTCGTTCAACGTCAAATTGGACGCGCCTTCGTCGTCGCGCCGCCGCTCGACTTCTCGCATCTGCTCGTCGGTCAGATAGTATCCGGCCTGATCCTGCGCCTCCATCAGCGCAAGAATTGCGGCAGCGTCATCCTGCCGGTCGCTCGACCAAGTCAGAACGCGATCCAACATATCTTTGACCTGCGGCTTGCTCATTGCAAAATCATAGCAGTTTCGGTCGAGGGCGGAAAGAACAGCCGTGCCGAACCAACGGCAGTGCACCCGCCCGCCTCCCGATCCGACCGCGAGATCGATTGCGCAAGCTCAATCGATTATGTAACCTGAGATTGTTGTACGATTCATTTTCACTCTGGAGGCGTCATGAAACGAGGTCTCTTTGCGATCATCACATTCGCACTTGCCTTGACGACCCTGCTGCCAAGCCCCGCCGGCGCCGTCGGTCCCGGGCGCGCGTGCGGCGGCTTTGCCGGCATCCCATGCAATGCCGGCCTGTATTGCGAGTTTCCGGCCGGCCAATGTGGCCGGTTCGACATGATGGGCGTGTGCCGCCGCAAGCCGACATTCTGCACCAAGATCTACATGCCGGTGTGCGGCTGTAACTTCCAGACCTACGGCAACGACTGCGAACGCCGCGCCGCTGGCGTTTCGCTGTCGCATCCCGGCCGCTGCTGGTTCTGAGCGAGCGATCGCGCCGCTGCCGCCCGGCCCCGTGACCGCGGTCCGTCAACACGCGGTCAATTTGGCCGACGATCTTGTGCGGCCGCGGCGCATCGCGCTTGCATGACCTTCGCGCGCAGGCTTCAATGGCGCGGGGGTATTTTGAATGCAGTCTTCTCGTGTGTCCTACGGCCGGTGTTCATTTGGCCGCAACATCATCTTTGCCATTCTCATTGCGCTCGGCGCGATGCTCGCACCGCAGGCGGCGCGGGCCGATCGGTGCGACGACGTCGCCAAGGAGCTAAGGAACGGCATCGAAGGCATCAAGATCGGCCAGACGGCGGCCGGCACCGTCTATCTCGCGCATCCGAAGGCGCGCGAGATCACGCTCGGCTGCTCGTCGAAGAATTTTTCCAACCAGCTGTTCGGGAAAACCGACCGCAAGCCGCCGCCGGCCTTCGTCGAGCTGATGGCGAGCGCGGCGGCGATCGTGTTCACGCTGCCGAAGGACGACATGGTGCGCGGCGTCAACCGCTGCTACCGCCGGCTCGGCATCTTCCGCGGCGACGACGTCCCCAGCCGCTACCGCAGGCTGGACATGCGCTGCACCCGGACCAAGACGGAATCCTCGATCACGATCACGCGCAGCAAGGATCAATAGCGGCGGACCCGGGTGCCGCCGGTTTCTGCGAAGCCATCAGCAAGCCGTTCACTATTGGCGGCCGCCACTCACAGTTGCAGACAATTCGAGCGATCCGGTTGACGCTTCCTTCGCTGGACATGGCCACGCTCGGGCCAACACCAAGCGAGGAGCTGGACCATGTCCGTTTCGAGCGTTTCGTCGTCATCAGCGCCGCCCTCACCGCCGCCGGTCTCGATCGAGACGAACAAGCCTCAGACGCAGCAGGCGCAGAGCCAACAGACGCAGTCGTTCAAGCCGGACAAGACCGGCGACGAAAACGCTGCCGAGAACAAGGCGCAGCGCCCGCCTCTGCCGCCCGGTCAGGGCACGCGCGTCGACATCATCGCCTGACGACCCCACACCCTCAGGCCAACTTCGTATGACGGCGGCGCCTTCGGCGTCCGCCGTCATACGTGCTAAGCATCCAGCGCCTTGTAGTGGCGGAAGATGCCGTCCTCGTTGAAGGGGATGCGGCGCTCGCTTTGCAGATAGGCTGCGATGTTCGGCCTGGCGGCGACGCGGTCGTGCAGCGCGACGAGGCCGGGAATGTGAGGTTCGAACGCGGCCATCCGGTTGGGGAACGCGTAGCGCAGGCCGGCGATGATCTGGAACAGCGACAGGTCGACATAGGTCAGCTTGCGGCCGGTGACGTAGGCGCCGCCGCTCTTCGCCAGGATCTGCTCGAAATAGCCGAGGAATTTCGGCACCCGTTCATTCCAGAACTCGGCGGTGCGCTTCTTGGCGGGCGCGCGCTGGTCCTCGTAGTAGAGCGTCGGGCCGAGCGGATGATGCGTATCGTGGATCTCGACGACGAAGTCGGTGATCGTGAGCTGCAGCTGATGCACCCAGAGCTGGCCCGCCTCGGCCTTCGGCGCGAGGCCATGGCGGCCGCCGAGGAAGAACAGGATGTTGGCGGTCTGGCCGATGACGCGGCGGCCCGCTTTCAGGAAGGGCGGCGCGAAGGGCGGCGTGGCGCTGTCCGCCTCCAGCATAGCGCTCATCGCCGCGATGCCCTCCTCGCGCGCCACATCACGATAGGAGGCGCCCGCCTCCTCCAGCGCGAGCCGGACATATTCGCCGCGGCCCTGGATCATCGGCCAGTAATACAACTCGTAACGCATGGGCCATCCTCGAGGTGATGCGCCCATACGATGCGAGGGAGACGGACGCGCGGTATCAGTTCGCCGCGAAGCAGTATAGCAGGCCGTCGCCACCGGTGCTCTTCAGATCGGCCTGGGAACAGCCGCCGTCGGGACCGCGCGAGGGATGCGAGGTGTTCCACGATCTCGACGGCTCGTCGTCGCGCAGCCCGATGCGATCGGAATGGCCGACCATCGCAGCGCCTTGCGTGGAGCTCGTCCAGTTGCGGCAGGTGCGGTCCTCGCCGGCCGCAAAGGCCGTTCCGTCGGCCTGGGAACCCGTCAGCACATCGTGGCGGTTCGGCGTGTCGCCGCGGCCGTTGATGACCTCGCCCTTTTCGCTCAGCACCGTCTGCTTGGTGAGGTTGTTGGATGCGCCGTGCAGGTCCGCGACGTCCTTGGCGACGACCACCCCCTTGGCGTTCTGCCACGGACCCTTGCCGATGCGATCGCGCGCGTTGACCGCGGGCTGGCCATCGGCGGCCTGCGTCGAGAGATAGGCGCGCCAGGTCTTGGCCCCGGCGCCAGCGGCTTGCGCCAGGGTCTGGCAGTGCTTGTCGGCGCCGGCGAGGCCGCCGAGATCGCCGCCCTTGCCGGGGCCGTTGCTGGTCAGGAAGAAGCTCATCTCTGCGCTCTGGGCCGAGGCGGTCGCGATCAGGCCGGGTGCTGCGCCGAGCAGCACGCTCGCGATCGTGATGGTGCGGAGCGGTGTCATGATGTCCTCCCTCTTGGACGATGTGTGTTGGACGGTGTCGGCGCATCGCTTGGACGCGATGTCGTTCGTGAGCATGGAACCCGTCGAAGGCCGGTTTATTCCGCCTCCGCCAGCGCAAAACAAAAGCGCCGCGGATTGCTCCGCGGCGCCCGATGTTCGTTCCTATCGCTTGGCTCAGCTGACCTGCTGGATCGCCGAGACCTGCCAGTCGGCGCCGGGGTGACGCAGGAAGGTCCAGATCTCCGTGACCTCCTGCGGCTGGTCGGAGCCGTCGACCACGCGGCCCGAGGCGCGCTCGATAGTCTTGTCGGCGAGCGTGAACCGCATCGCCACCGTGGCGTAGTCGGCACCATCCTCGCGCCAGGACTCGGCGAGATCGCCCTGCAGCAGCTTCACGCCGGTGACCTTGTTGACAACGCCGCGCGCCTGGTTCTGCTCGAGGTCGCGCTCGAAATACGAGGCCATCTCGGGCGTCGACAGCAGGCGGAGACGGCCGACATCCTCGTTCGACCAAGCCTGTTGGATCTCGCCGAGCAGCCGCTCGAACGCCTCGTAGTCGGCCGGCTGGATCTGCAGCGGCGGCTGATTGCTGCCACCGCCGAAGCCACCGAACCCGCCACCCAAGCCACCACCGAGGCCGCTCAGGCCCGAGCGCAAGCTCTGCTGGCTGTCATTGGAGCCCGGCGCCGGGCCGGCTGCATAGGCCGGCTGGTTGCGGCGCTGCCACCAGGACATCGCGAACCGGACCACCAGCACCACCAGCAGGACCTGCAGGATCAGGCCGATGATCGAGGCGAAGCCGCCGAGACCAGAGAACAGGCCGCCGCCGAACAGCATGCCGAACAGGCCCGCACCGAGGAAGCCGGCGGCGAGGCCGCCCAGCATGCCACCGAAGCGGCCGCCGAACAGGCCGCCGCGCGCGGGCGCAGCCGTGTTCATGCCAGGCTGACCCGGCTGGGACATGGTCCGATTGAACTGCGACGCCGATCCCGGCGCGGTCGCGGTCGGAGGCGGCGCGGAGAACGTGCGCGTGCCGCGGGAGCCCGAGCTGGAGCCGCCGCCGATCCGGGCGTCGGCCGCCGAGACGGCGAGCACCGTCGGCAGCGCCAGGGAAAGGGCCACGGCCATCGCCTTGAGGAGGCCGCTTTTGCGCTGCATGAAGCTCATCATTGTTTCCCATCAGTCCCCGGAATGGGGATGCCCGTAATGTGGGCACAACCCGCGAAAAGGGAAGGCGGCACGAGGCCGCGCGGCTGCGGCGCTGGGTCGCGGCATGAACGCGCTCGTCCGCCTTGTCCGGGTACCCTGGTAACCTATTGCGGAGCCATGGTTTCCTTCACCGCCGCGACCAGCTGGCTGAGCGTGAAGGGTTTCGGCAGGAAGGCGAATTGCTGGTTTTCCGGCAGGCTCTTCTCGAACGCATCCTCGGCATAGCCCGAGACGAAGATGATCTTGATGTCGGGATTCTTCTCCCGCATCACCTTCAGCAGCGTCGGTCCGTCCATCTCCGGCATCACGACGTCGGACACCACGAGATCGAGCTCGCCGTTGCATTCCTCGAGCGCCTCCATGGCCTCGATGCCGTTCGACGCCTCGATGACGCTGTAGCCGCGCGAGCGCAGGCCGCGCGCGTTCAGCGCCCTCAAGCCCTCTTCGTCCTCCACCAGCAGGATCGTCCCCTGCCCGGTCAGGTCGGCACGCGGCTTCGGCGCCTCGGCGGCGGGTGCCGCGTCCTTCGCCGCGCCGTTGGTGGCCTGCGGCTCCGGCTGGACCTCGGGCACGACGATGTGGCGCGGCAGGAAGATCTGGAACGAGGTTCCCTTGCCGAGCTCGCTGTCGACATAGATGAAGCCGCCGGTCTGCTTGATGATGCCGTAGACGGTCGACAGGCCGAGGCCGGTGCCCTTGCCCACTTCCTTGGTCGAGAAGAACGGCTCGAAGATCTTCTCGCGGATCTCGGCGGGAATGCCGGTGCCGGTGTCGCTGATCTCGATCTTGACGTAGTCGGCGACCGGCATGCCCTTGTAGCCGCCCTGCGCGGCCTCATCCGACGTGACGTTGGCGGTGCGCACCGACAGCTTGCCGCCATCCGGCATCGCATCGCGGGCGTTGACCGCGAGGTTCACGACCACCTGCTCGAACTGCGAGACGTCGACCTTGACCGGCCAGAGGTCGCGGCCGTGCACGAGGTCGAGCTTGACCTTCTCGCCGATCAGGCGGCGCAGCAGCATCGTGAGATCCGACAGCGCGTCGCCGAGGTCGAGCACCTGCGGCCGCAAGGTCTGGCGGCGCGAGAACGCGAGCAGTTGCCGCACGAGCGTCGCGGCGCGCGTCGCGTTCTGCTTGATCTGCATGATGTCCTGGAACGACGGGTCGGTCGGCTTGTGCGCGTTCAGCAGGAAATCGTTGGCCATCATGATGGCCGAAAGCACGTTGTTGAAGTCGTGGGCGATGCCGCCGGCGAGTTGGCCGACCATCTCCATCTTCTGCGACTGGTTGATCTGGGTTTCCAGCGCCCGCCGCTCGGTGGTCTCGAGCAGATAGACGATCGCAGCTTCCGTCTCGCGCTCGTCCTCGTCGACCGCGGTGACGAAGAACTGGCCGAAGCGCTCCTTCGCGCCCTCCAGCATCACTTCGACCGGCGGAATGTCCGCCTGACCTTCCGCCGCCTGGTTGATGGCAGCGATCAGCAGATGCCGGTCACGCTGGCTGACGGTGCGGAAGATCGATTTCGCCGCGGCGACGTCGCCGCTGACGCTCTGCGCCAGCTTGGCGTAGCGCGCATTGGCCCGGACAACCGCGCCGCCGCGGTCGACGGTCGCGATCGCCATCGGCGTATGGTCGAAGAAGCGCATGAAGCGCACCTCGGCGGCGCGCTCCGGATCGGAGCGCTCGTCGCGGGCGCGGCTGATGACCAGGGTGCGCGAGGCGCCGGGCTTGCCGTCGGCGCCAAAGGCGAGCTTGTGATAGAGCCGCGCCGGCATGGTCTTGCCGCCGCGCATCTTCAGGTCGATGTCGAACACCTCGGTGCGGACCTCGCCGGGCACAGCGACGATCGAGGTCAGGAGCGAGGCGCCGTCACCGGACACGACGTCGGCGAGCTTCAGCCCGCCGGACCCGATCTCGGCGAGATCGTAGTCGAGCCAGTTGGCGAGCGTCGCATTGACGTAGACCAGGCTGCCTTCAGGATTGACCGAGAAGAAGCCGCACGGCGCGTGGTCGAGATATTCGATCGCGTGCTGCAGCTCCTGGAACACGTCCTCCTGGCGCTCACGGTCCCGCGTGATGTCGGCGATCGACCACACCGCATAGCGGGCGTGGCGCTTGGTCTGGCCGAGCGGGCGCACGCGCATGCGCAGCCAGCGGCCCTGGCCGCCTTCGGCCGCGGTGATGCGCACCTCTTCCTGCTGCCGCTTGCCCTCGCGCGCGGCCTTGAGCAGGCGGAACACGGCCTCCGACACATCGGGATTGCCGATGAACACGCGCTCGACGGGCCTCGCCTCCTGCGGGCTCGCCGCCCCGGTCATGCTGAGGTAGGCGGCGTTGGCGTAGACAACATGGCCGCGCGGATCGGTCACAGCGAGGCCGTCGAAGGCGTGATCGGCGATCGCGCCCATCACAGGATCGTCGGTCGCCTTGTCGGCGAAGCGGACGATGCCGGCGGCGAAGGCGAACAGGTTGAACAGGCCGACGGTCGCGAGCAGCGACAGCAGGCCGAGAATATAGGGCTGCGCCTGGTTGCGGCCGATCGTCATCAGCGCGATCGCCACCGCGACGAGGCCGAACGCGACCAGCAGGATCAGCAGAATGCTGCCGCTGCGGCGCGGCCGCTCCGGCAGGCTCACCTGGTCCGGTGACGCTTCGTTGTCTTTCTCGGCGCTCATGGCTTGAGGACGCGACCTGTCGGCTGGGAGCCCCAGCCCGTTCACGCGGCTCCCGCCCCCAACTGCCTGAATCGACGGGTCAAGCGCAAGCCCGTCAAGCCGATATTCCATGATTTATCCGTATTTTGCGGCCCGTCTCGGGTCCGAATCGGTTGTCATTGCGGGCGCCCCGAGAGGTTGCGCCGCAGGCCCATCACATAGCCGATGATCTCCGCGACCGCGTGATAATGTTCCACCGAGATCTCCTCGTCGATCTCGACGGTGGCATACAGCGCGCGCGCCAGCGGCACGTTCTCGACGATCGGGATGTCGTGCGCCTTGGCGATCTCGCGGATCTTGAAGGCGATGTTGTCGACGCCCTTGGCGACGCAGACCGGCGCCGACATGCCGCGCTCGTAGGACAGCGCGACCGAGTAGTGAGTCGGGTTGGTGATGATCACGGAGGCCTTGGGAACCGCGGCCATCATGCGCTTCTTCATGCGCTGCTGGCGGATCTGCCGGATGCGGCCCTTGACGTGCGGATCGCCTTCCGACTGCTTGAACTCCTCCTTCATCTCCTGCAGCGACATTTTCTGGCGCTCGTACCACTGCCGGTACTGGAACAGATAGTCGCCGATCGCGACCAGCGCGAGCAGCGCGACGACCGAGCCCATCAGGCGCGTGGTCAGCGAGATCGTCACGCCGAGCAGCTCGGCGACGTCCATGTGCAGCAGCGATTCGAGCCGCAGCCGCTCCGGCCACAGGATCATGACCATGACCGTGCCGAGCAGGATCAGCTTGAACAGGCCCTTGGCGAAATTGGCCGCGGCCTGCTTGCCGAACAGCCGCTTGGCGCCGGCGAGTGGCGAGATCTTGCTGAGCGTCGGCTTCAGCGGCTCGCCCGACCAGACCAGGCGGTGCTGCATCATGTTGCCGGCCACGGCCGCCAGCATCACCATCAGGATCGGCACGCCGATCGCAGCGATCACGGCGAACGACAGGCTGCGCGCCAGCGCGAGCAGGCCCGCGCCGTCGGTGTGGATCATCCAGGAATTGGCGATCAGGTTGCGCATCGGCACCAGCACGGCGGTGCCGATCGAGCCCGAGAAGGACGACATCACGAGCGTCGCGGCCGCAATCACGAACCAGGTGTTGAGCTCCTGGCTCTTGACGACGTCGCCGCGCTCAAGCGCCTGGTCGAGGCGTTTTTGCGTCGGGTCTTCTGTTTTGTCCTCGGTATCGCCCTCGTCCGCCACCGGTCAGGCTCCCCTCACCGCGGCATCAGCTCGCGCAGGACGCCTTCGAAATAGCCGAGAAAGGTCCCCATCATCGCGGCCAGCACCAATCCGAAGATCAGGAAGCCGATCAGGATCGAAAGCGGCGCGCCGACGAAATACACCTGCATCTGCGGCATCAGCCGCGCCAGCACGCCGAGCCCGATGTTGAAGACCAGACCGAACACCAGGAACGGCGCCGACAATTGCAAGCCGATCTTGAACGACGCCGTGAACGCCTTGGTGGCCAGCGCGGCGACGTCGCCGCTCGGCACCAGGTCGCCCGGCGCGAAGATCTTGTAGCTGTCGCTCAGCGCCGCGATCACCAGATGATGGCTGTCGGTCGAGAACAGCATGGTCACGCCGAGCATGGTGAGGAAGTTGCCGATCAGCACGCCCTGCTGGCCCTGCGTCGGATCCACCGCGGTGACGAAACCGAGCCCCATCTGCTGCGCGATCACGGAGCCGGCGACCTGCAGCGCCGACAGCGTCACGCGCGCGGTCGCGCCGAGCACGATGCCGATCACGATCTCGTGCACCATCATCACGAGCAGCGGCGCCATCGCCTGCAGGTCGATCTGATAGGCCTGACGGTGCAGCGGCATCACGATCATGGTCAGCAGCAGCGCGGTGGCGAGCTTGATGCGGACGGGGATGTTGACCTCCCCCAGGCCCGGCAGCAGCATCACCATGGCGGCGACGCGCGCGAAGACCAGCATGAACACGGCAGCGAGCGCCGGAAGAAAGGAGATATCGAT
This sequence comes from Bradyrhizobium sp. HKCCYLR20261, assembly GCF_051168435.1. Lineage (NCBI taxonomy): Bacteria > Pseudomonadati > Pseudomonadota > Alphaproteobacteria > Hyphomicrobiales > Nitrobacteraceae > Bradyrhizobium > Bradyrhizobium sp. HKCCYLR20261. The sequence continues at coordinate 33,351 of NZ_JBNPUZ010000015.1, read as the reverse complement.
GCGCATCGTCCGCCGTTCCGGCCCTTTCGGCCGCGGGCTGATGCGGCACGACGGTCTTCGAGGAGACAGCCTGCGACCAGGCGGCCTGCGCGCCGGCCCGCACAGCCGACTGCGCACGATCGAAAGCTGCGGCGCCCCCCGCACCGCCTCTCACGACCGCTCGCAGCGACCTCGCACAGGCCAGCTCTGCAGCGCCGGACATTGCCTCATCCGCCGATGATTCGCGACGAGATCCGCATCATCTGCTGATGCATCGCGTCGGCCATGAACGGCAGGGCCAGCAGCAGCGTGACGAAGATCGCGATGATCTTCGGCACGAACACCAGCGTCTGCTCCTGGATCTGCGTCAGCGCCTGGAACAGCGAGACGACCACGCCGACGACCAGGCCGACCACCATGAGCGGCGACGAGACCAGCACGATGGTCCAGATCGCATCGCGCGCCACATCGAGCGTTTCGGCACCGGTCATGTCGTGTCAATCCTCATTGTCGGTCGGTTTCGGCGGATGGCGCGCAGCATCGATGCGCCGGCAGCAGCGGACGGCACCTCTCCGAACGGCCCGGGGCGCGCATGGCGGCCGGGCGCGTTCAGAGCAGCGCCTAGATCGTCATCTTCATCACGTCTTCATAGGCCTGGATCACGCGGTCACGCACCGAGACCAGCGTGGACACCGCAACGTCGGTCTCGGCGACCGCGGTGACGACATCCATCACGTTCGCCTTGCCCGAGGCCATCGCGACCGCCTGGCTGTCGGACTTTCGCCCGGTCTCGACGACGCTGCTGATCGCATCCTTCAGCACCGCGCTGAATGACGGACCACCCTTGTCGCCTCCGGCGCCATTGCCGAGGACGTCACGCACGCGTGCGAGTCCGCCGAAGGCGTTGCTCGTACCACCGGTATCGAGCACGCGGGCGGAGTTTGCATAGGCATTCGCTGCGGAGATTGGGGAGGCCATGACTTTCGTTCCTGTCCTAGGTCTTCAGAATGTCGAGTGTGCGTTGGATCATGCGGCGCGTGGCGCCGATGATGTTCAAATTCGCCTCGTAGGACCGCTGTGCATCACGCATGTCGGTCATTTCGATGAGCGGATTGACGTTGGGGTACTTGACATTGCCGGACGCGTCCGCGGCCGGGTTACTGGGGTCGTATTTGACGCGGAACGAAGATTGATCGGGCACCACCTTGCCGAGCGCCACCACCTTGGCGTCGAGCGCACGGTCGAGCGCCGAGGTGAAGGTCGGGACCTTGCGGCGATAGGGATCGCCGCCCGCCTTGGCGGCGGTGGAATCGGCGTTGGCGATGTTCTCGGAAATGACGCGCATCCGCCCGGCCTGCGCACGCAGTCCCGACGTTGCGATGCTCATCGAGCGCTGGAAATCGCTGGTGTCGTTTGCCATGCTTGTCTGTCTCCGTTAGCTCCGGCTCAGCCCTTGCCGATTGCAGTTTTCAACAGACGCAGGCTCTTGCCGTAGAGCGAGGTCGCGGCGGCATAGTCCATCTGGTTGGCGGAGACCTTGAGCATCTCCTCCTCGAGGCTGACGGCGTTGCCCGCCGGCCTCGTTTGAAATCCGACCTTGCGGTTCTGGTCGAACGTCGCGGCATCGCCCGACGACGGCGTGATGTGCGCCGTGCTGGTGCGCGTCAGCGACAGCGGCGCAAAGCCTCCGACCGCCTGGCCGGCCGAGTTGAACTTCGGCTCAACGAGATCCCGCGGCTTGAAATTCGGCGTATCGGAATTGGACACGTTCTCGGACAGCACGCGCTGCCGCTCCTGATGCCACTGCATCTTGGTCCGCAACGCCGACAGCACGGGGAGATCGTTGATGGACATTGCAACTGCTCGTTAGTGTCCGACTATCGGACGGATTCGGTAGGTAGAAATTGCCGCGCTTATGGTTAACAGGGAGTTAAGAAGTGGTGCGCCGCCCCCCGGGACAATCCCGGGGTTTTGACGATTTCTTAGGAAAGTACCGCTCTTCGAGCGGGAGGCTGCTTCAATCCGGGACGCTGTGCCTCGCCAAGAAGTCGTTTTGGCCCGGCCGATTCATGGGTTATTAAGACACCGCACGGCAGTTCCTGCCGTTATGCGTTAACAGGTTGGTTCCGGTTCTGAAGCTCCGTTCGCTGCCGGCGATGCGTTGGACAGACGAGAGACTTCGAAAGGACGCGGTATTTGCCGGGGACAGAGATGCAGGCACTGACGTTCTTTTTTGCTTTTGTAGCCGTGCTGGCGCTGATCGGCCTGGCTGCCTGGCTGGTCCGCCGATTCGCAGGGAATCGCCTCGGCACCAATCCGAATCGCGGCCGCATGCCCCGGCTCGCCGTCATCGATGCCGCCGCCGTCGATGGCCGCCGCCGTCTCGTGCTCGTGCGGCGTGATAACATAGAGCATCTTCTGATGATCGGCGGACCGACCGACATCGTGGTCGAATCGAACATCGTGCGCGCCATGCCGGCGCGCGAGCAGCTGCCGCAACGGCCCGGCCTCAACGCCGAACCGCCCGCCGCGCGCATCGCGCCACTTCCGGATGCACCGGCATGGAGCGACAACGAGCCGAAGGCCGAGGCCGCCGAGCCGGCGGAGCCGCAGATGCCGGAGCCGCCGGCCCGTCCGCTGCGGCCGTCATTCATCGATGAGGTTCGCCGGGCCGCACCGGCTGCTGCCGAGCGCCGCGAGCCGCCGCCGTTCCCGCAGGAACCGCCGCTTCCCCCGCGCCGGGTCGCGGAGCCCCGCCAGGACATTCGTGGAGAGATGCGAGGAGAGCCACGCGGTGGTGACGAGCCGCGGCTGGAGCCCCGCCCGGAGCGAGCGCCTCGCGGCGAGCCGGCATTGCCGCGCGCGCTGCGTCCCGCCGAGCCGCAGCGCCCGGCGGACGCGCCGCGTCCCGAGGGCCCCCGGCTGCCGCCGGTGCGCGCGGCCGAACGGGCAGAGCGCGCCGAAAGGACCGCCGAGCGCGCGGAACGCGCGGCGGCGGCAGCACCTCCGCCGCCGCCCGTTGCCCAGATGCCGTCGCCGCCCGCCGCTCCGCCTCCGCCGCCGATGGACCAGAGCGCCGAAGCCAATCTGGCGGAGATGGCGCAACGTCTCGAGGCGGCGTTGCGGCGTCCGTCCGCCGAGCCGGCTGCTCCGCCCACGGGCGGCCCGGCCGTGCTGCGCCAAGCGCGCAGCGAGCCGGCTCCGGGTGCTGCCGCTCCCGCCAAGACCAACTTCGAGAACCTGGAGGACGAGATGGCTTCACTGCTCGGACGTCCGAAGTCCTCGCAGTGAGATCGCTGCTCTCCCCGCGTAGAGTTCTTTTCATTGCTGTCCTGATTGGCACCGGCGCTTTCGCGGGGAGCGCGGCCGCGCAGGATATCAGCATCAATCTCGGCGGCGGCACCGGCGGCGGCGTCACCGAGCGGGCGGTCCAGCTGATTGCCCTGCTCACGGTGCTGTCGATCGCGCCGTCGATCCTGATCATGATGACCTCGTTCACGCGCATCGTGGTCGTGCTGTCGCTGCTGCGCACTGCGATGGGCACAGCGACGGCGCCGCCCAACTCGGTGATCATCGCGCTGGCGATGTTCCTCACGGCCTTCGTGATGGGACCGGTGCTGCAGAAATCCTATGAGGATGGCGTGCGACCGCTGGTCGAGAACCAGCTCGGCGTCGAGGACGCGCTCCAGCGCGCCTCCGTGCCGCTGCGCGGCTTCATGCAGAAGAACGTGCGCGAAAAGGACCTCAAGCTGTTCATGGACCTCTCGGGCGAGCCCCCGCCGGCCACCCCGGACGAGCTGTCGCTGCGCATCCTGGTGCCCGCCTTCATGATCTCGGAGCTCAAGCGTGCCTTCGAGATCGGCTTCCTGCTGTTCCTGCCGTTCCTGGTCATCGACCTCGTCGTCGCCTCGGTGCTGATGTCGATGGGCATGATGATGCTGCCGCCGGTCGTGGTGTCGCTGCCGTTCAAGCTGATCTTCTTCGTGCTGGTCGACGGCTGGTCGCTGGTGGCGGGCAGCCTCGTGCAGAGCTACGGCGGGTAGAGCCGGCGACCGGCTGCTCATGCTGCCGGCGCGAGCCCCGCTCCGCCGCGTCGATCGATGGATCGTCCGACCTCCCTCCCCGCCCGGCTCGCGCGCACGTCTTCGCGGCGGGGGGATTTCCCATCGCGCTGCTGGCGGCCGGGTGATCGCGCCGGACGATCGACGTGTCGCGCTCATCCGTCTCGGCGTTGTCATGCCCGAGATGATTCCGCGACAGACTGAGATTGGTCGAATGCGATCGGCCTGCCGCTTGCGGGAAGAGCGAGCGCGCACCGTCCGTGCCTCCAACGGCATGGCTCCGACGTCGAGATGTGAGGATCAACACATCAGGCGCTGCGCGACGAAGATCGACGCACACGCGCATCGCATCGCATCGCATCGGCCGCACGACGCACGCACAAAAAGAAAAGTCTCCGGCACTTGGGGAGCCGGAGACGAAGGCGGGTCTTGGAAAGATGATGAATGATGGAATCGTAGTCGCTCGCGCGGCAGCCGTGAAGCCAGAAATTTGCGACACGCTATTGGGATTGAACACACCGATCAAACCGGGAATTTTTCCGTGTCGAATGAGGAAGGTTCGGACATCGCGGCCATCACGTGGCAACAATTAGTTGATGCAGGCCTTCCCACGCAGCGTCGCGTCTCGTCTTTCTTGACGCTCGCTTTCATCGGACTCTACGATGATCGCAGGATCCGAGAGAGATCCAGGGAGGAACGACATGAAGGTGAGAGAGTATCCGCGGCAAGGAGCGCGCGCAGCTCTGGGCGCGGCCATCGCGCTATGCGTGACGCTTGCCATTCCGGCGGGCGGACAGGCTGAGGAGCTGACGCCGGACCGCATCAAGGCGACGATGTCCGCGGTCGACAGCGCGATGATCAAGGCCAATGCCGCGACGTCAAAGGATTGGCCGACCATCGGCCTCGACTACGGCGAGACGCGCTTCAGCAAGCTCGACAAGATCAACACCGACAACGTCAAGGATCTCGGACTCGCCTGGAGCTACAATCTTGAGTCCGAGCGCGGCATCGAGGCGACGCCCGTCGTGGTCGACGGCATCATGTACCAGACGGCGTCGTGGAGCGTCGTGCATGCGATCGATGCCCGCACCGGCAAGAAGATCTGGACGTTCGATCCCGGCGTCAAGCGCGAGCTCGGCTACAAGGGCTGCTGCGACGTCGTCAATCGCGGCGTCGCCGTCTACAAGGGCAAGGTGTTCGTCGGCGCCTATGACGGCCGGCTGATCGCGCTCGATGCCGCGACCGGCCAGAAGGTCTGGGAAAAGGACACGCTGATCGATCACGAGCATTCCTACACCATCACCGGCGCGCCTCGTGCGTTCAACGGCAAGGTGGTGATCGGCCAGGGCGGCGCGGAGTATGGCGCGCGCGGCTACATCACCGCCTATGACACCGAGACCGGCAACCAGCTCTGGCGCTGGTTCACGATCCCCGGCGATCCCTCGAAGCCGTTCGAGGACGAGTCGATGGCCGCGGCGGCGAAGACCTGGGACCCGTCGACCAAATACTGGATCAATGGCGGCGGCGGCACGCCATGGGATACGATCACCTACGATCCCGAGCTGAACATGGTCTATCTCGGCACCGGCAACGGCGCGCCGTGGAATCGCAAGATCCGCAGCCCGTCCGGCGGCGACAACCTCTACCTCGCCTCCATCGTGGCGCTGAATGCCGACACCGGCAAATACATCTGGCACTATCAGGAGACGCCCGGCGATCACTGGGACTACACCTCGACCCAGCCGATGATCCTGGCCGACATCGCCATCGACGGCGCGCCGCGCAAGGTGATCCTGCACGCGCCGAAGAACGGCTTCTTCTTCGTGATCGACCGCACCAACGGCAAGTTCATCTCGGCCAAAAACTTCGTCGATGTGAACTGGGCGACCGGCTATGATGCCAATGGCCGTCCGATCGAGGTGCCCGCCGCGCGCGGCGATGATCCCTACGACTCCATTCCGGGCCCCTATGGTGCGCACAACTGGCACCCGATGTCGTTCAATCCGCAGACCGGCCTCGTCTATCTGCCGGCGCAGAACATCCCGGTGAACCTCACGCCGGAGAAGAACTTCGTCAACAACGCCCCGACGCCCGGCAAGTTCGGCGGCGTCACCGCGTGGAATCTCGGCTTCGCCTTGAACGCGACGCCGCCGAAGGCGCCGGCCTTCGGGCGGCTTCTCGCCTGGGATCCGGTACAGCAGAAGGAGGTCTGGCGGATCGAGCACGCCTCGCCGTGGAACGGCGGCACGCTGACGACGGCCGGCAATCTCGTGTTCCAGGGCACAGCGGACGGCCGCTTCGTCGCCTATGACGCCCGCAACGGCAAGATGCTGTGGGAGACCCCGACGGGCACCGGCGTGGTCGCTGCGCCCTCGACCTACATGATCGACGGCGTGCAATATGTCTCGATCGCGGTCGGCTGGGGCGGCGTCTACGGCCTCGCCGCGCGCGCCACCGAGCTGCGTACGCCCGGCACCGTCTACACCTTCGCGGTGGGCGCCAAGGCGAAACTGCCGGAGTTCGTGAAGTACCAGACCGAGGGCCTGCTGCAGGGCGTGAAATATGACCCCAAGGACGTGCCCGAGGGCACCGCGCTCTATGTCGCCGCCTGCGCCACCTGCCACGGCGTGCCCGGCGTCGACCGCGGCGGCAACATCCGCAATCTCGGCTACGTGCCGGCCGAGGAGATCATCAAGCTGAAGGACATCGTGTTCAACGGACCGTTCCGCGACCGCGGCATGCCCGACTTCACCGGCAAACTGAAGGAGGAGGACGTCGTAAAGATCCAGGCCTTCATCCAGGCGACGGCCGACGCGATCAGGCCGAAGAAGTAGCGGGCGCCTGCCAGAGCATGGCTTGATCCCGAGCAAATGACCGGAGCCTGATCAGGCTCCGGTCACCATCCGCTGATCAGGCGCCGACGCATGGCGCGGAGCCGAGCTCATCCGGCAACGTCGTATTGCCTGCTCAGTTCGTCGCCGATCTTCACCAGCATCGCCACGCTCTCCGGATAACCGGGGCGTGTGGCGGTGCCGGGATCGGCCTTGGCGCGAAACTCCCATTTCGTGCCCCAGCGCAGCACCGAAATCGCCATCCCCGCCGGGCAGTCGGCGCGCGCCTTCAACTCGTCCTTGGCCAGCGCGATCAATTCGGCTTCGGTCTTGGTCGGCTTGGTCATGTGATCAGGCTCCGACGCTACGTGGTGTGGCCTCAACGCCCGGCAATCGCCTGCTTGACGCCCTTGATCCGCGGCAGGCTGCCCGTCTGGTCGGACTCCAGCTTGGCGGCGTCCTTGCCTTCCGGCTTGCCGGTCGCATCGGGGAAGCGCGCGCGCATGTCGCGCAGGAAGCCGTCGAGCGTATCCACGCTGGCCGCCATCTTGGCGATCTGGGCGAACTCGGCGCTCGAGCCGCTGGCCGGCTTGCTGGCGACGTCGAACGCGAGCTTGTCGGCCTCGCCGGTCATCAGCGGCGCATATTTTTCACGGAAGCGGGCAAGACCGATCGCATCATCCGCCAGGGCGTAGCCGACCACGGCGCGCAGGATGTCGCCGCGCTCGGCCGGATTGAGCGGGCGGAAATCGCGCCAGCGGTCACCGTAATACAGCTCGATCTGCTCGGACGCCTCGCGCCAGCGCCGCGACGCCCAGTAGATGTCGGAGCGCAGCCGGATCGCCTCGCGGCCGCCGACATTGGTGATGATGTCGAGCCCGAGATCGTGCCGGCCGATGTCGCTGTTGGCGCGGGCCTCGAGGAGCAGCCGTTGCTGGCGCAGCTCGCCCGAGAGATCGGCGATGCGGGTGGTGCGCAGCGCCTCCAGGGCACGATCCGGCTTGCGGTTGGTCAGATAGACCATGGCGAGGCGCGCGGCCACCTGGGCGCGCGCGGCGCCTTCCAGCCGGTGATCGACCTGGTACTGCAGCAGCTCGGCGGCCTGATCGAGCAGATCGATGCCGACCAGGCGGTCGGCGAGCTTGCGGATCATCTCGTCGCCGCGCCGGCCGATCGGGGTCAGCTCGCGGTAGCCATAGAACATGCTGAGCGCATCCACCGGCGGCAGCTCGTCGGCCTTGCCGCCGAGGAACAGCTGCGAGAACAAGCGCTGCGACGCATCCTGCGCCTGCCGCGCCATCTCGGAATTGGGCATCATCCGGGTGGCCTGGCGCGCGGCTTCGAGCGAATCCGCGTAGCGGCCCGCCTCCTCGTACATCTGCGCCATCATCTGCAGGGCCTGGACCTCGATGACATCGCCGCGCCAGATCGCCTGCAGCGTCTCCAGCTCCTTCAGCGCTTCGGCCGGCTTGATCTCGCCGCGCTTCTGCAGAAGCTTGATCTCGAGCAGCTTGGCTTCGGCGGCCGCCATGCGGTCATTGGAGTTCACCGCGAAGCGATAATCGTCGAGCGCATCCTTCTCCTGCGCCATCGCCTCGGCCAGCCGGCCGCGCAGCACGGCGATGTCGGGCTTCATGTCCGCGGGCACGCCGATCACGTCGAGCTCGGCGCGGCGCTTGGCGGCGCCGGCGAAATCCTTGATCTCGAGCGCCGACTTCATCGCGTCCGCGATCACGATCCGCTGCAGGTCGAGCGGCAGCGACGCGATGGCAAACTCGACATTCTTCAGCTTCTCGCGCGCATCGGCGAACTTGCCCTGTCGCGCATAGGCAAGGCCCTTCCACATCTGCGAGTCGAAATTGTTGCCGATCGAGGAGGTCGCGAGGTCCTTCAGCCCCTGCTCCGGCCGGCCCATCAGGATGCTCGCCACCGCATGGATCATCAGCATGGCGGTTTCGTCGGTCCGCGGGTCGCTGTCGGAGATCATCAGGTTGGTGATGCCGCGCGCCTCCGGATACATCCCGCGCGCCATGTAGAAGCGCGCCAGCGCCAGCCGCGCCTGGGCGCGGCGTTCGGGCTCGGCATTGGCGGCCGCCTTGATCAGGAGATCGAAGCGCGGCCCGAACGGCTGGGTCTGGTTCTGCTGCCACTCGTCGATGTCGAACATCGGCCTGACGGCGGTCGGCGCCCGCTCCGGCGAGAAGCCGATCGAGGACAGCGTGAGGCCGCCGGGCCGTCCCAGGATCACCTTGTCGGGCGCGATCTCGACGGCGATGTCGTCGGAGTTCGGACGCACCGCGATGCCGTGCACGGAGTCGAGCAGCGACAGGTCGACGAAGTCCTGGCGCTTGATGAAGCCGCGGATCGGCGGCGGCGCGGTCACCACCAGCAGCGTGTCGCCGGCATCCGGATCGGTCAGCCGGTGCAGCATGCCGGCACCGGGGTTCGCGAGCGGCACCATCACATTGGCGAGCGCGGGATCGGTGACGTTGCGCATCACCATCAGCGGCTGCTGGTCGGTCTGGCCCTTGTCGGCGAAGGACAGCGTCCAGCTGCGGCCGCCGTCGTCGCTGCCGAGCGAATGCATCTGCGGCCGGTTGAGGCGGATGCGGATCGCCTGGCCCTTGTCGAGCGGCATGCGGCTGGCCTCGCCGACGATGGCACCGCCCTTGGCTCGGATCGGCTCGACGTCGAGCGGCCTCGTGGTATCGAACACCATCCACACGGTGTCGCCACGGCGGAACAGCGCCGCCGGCGTCACCTGGCCGAAGCCGAAGGTGAGCCGCAGGCCGTCGCTGTCGCGCAGCGCCTCCAGCGTGGCGGCGCCGTTTGCGGCCTTCTCAACCGGCTTGGCCGCGTCGGGCTTGGCGGCTTCGGGTCTGGTCGCTTGAGGCTTGGCGATTTCGGGCTTCGCCGTCTCCACCTTGGCCGCTTCCATGCTCGCCGGCTCGGCCTTTGCGGCTTCGGACTTCGCGGGCTCGGCCTTCACCGGTTCGGCCTTCATCGGTTCAGCCTTCATCGGTTCAGCCTTGGCCTCGGGAGCTGCTTCCGCGTTCGCGGGAGCCGCCGCGGCGGCAGGCTGCGCGGGCTCGGTCGCCGGAGCCGCGATCGCGGGCTTGGGCTCCGGCTTCATCTCCTTGGCGATGGTTTCCGAGGTCGGCGGAACGATCTCGGGCTGCGCTGCCGCCTTCGGCTTGTCGCCATTCGGCTTCTCGCCGTTGGATTTCTCGGCGGCGGCCGCCTTGGCGCCCGGCAGCGTGTCAGAGGAGACCGCGGCCACCTTCTTGTCGGGCTGCACATAGGCGATGTCGACGTTGTAGTTCTTCTCCTCGCGGAAGGCGCGGACGTCGACCTCGCCGATCAGGCCGATCTCGACCACGGTCTTGCTGCCGTCGATGCGCTGGTTGATCGCGGCGACGTTCGGCGGCGACACGATCTTGGCGTCGGCGAGATCGAAGTTGAGCGGCGCCGAGAAGAACAGCGACATCTTCTGATCGTTCATCACCGAGGAGATGCCGACGCCGTCGGGAATCTCGAACACGAAGCGCACGAAGGTCGGCTGCACCAGCGCGCGTACGCGGATCGGCGGCCGCTTCTTGGATTCAGCTTCGGCGCGCTGCAGGCGCAGCGCACGTTCGGCGGCGCGGGCGCGCTCGGCCAGCTCGCGCACGACCTCGGCGGGCAGCGGCGGCGGCGGGCCGGTCCAGCTGTCCGGCAACAGGTCGATGAAGACGCGCTCGCCCGCGACCATCGTGTTGACGCGCACCTTGCGCGACAGCGACAGGCGCAACGCCGACCCGTCGGGATCACCGCGCGCCGAGGAGATGTAGTCCGGCGCCGCATCGACCCAGCGATCGATCGGCACGTTGGCGGCGCGGTCGAACCTGATCAGCAGGATGGAGCCGGCCGTGGTGACGTCGGCGCCGACATCCTCGGTGAATTTCAGCACCAGCCGGGCGTAGCCGTTCTGGGCTGAGAGGCTCGCCTCCCCCGGCACCGGCGCAGCGCCGGCCGCGACCGTCGATAGCACGAGGCCGATGACGATCGCCGACAGCAGGGCCAGCCCGGCGCGCAGACGCGCGCGGGCCCGGGACCGCAATCCGATGGATGACGTGCGCGCCATGGTCAGTAGTTCCAGTTTGACAGCCGCAGGACGTGACGGATACGCCTGCCCCGCCACGCCGGAAGTCTAGGATCCGGCGTTTAAGGGCGCATTAAACATGCGGTTTCAATTGCTCTTCACCGGCACGATCTTGCCTTCGATCTTCGGCAGCTCCGCACTCGCTTCCGGCTTTTCGGCGCCGGCACGGCGCGCGAGCTCGACGGTCAGCCGCTCGGCGGCTTCCGGCGTCATCAAGCCGAGAATGTCCGACATCTTGCGCGGCGCGATCTGCGAGGCGATCTCGATGAGCACCGACATCTCGAGCCGGTCAAACACCTTGGCGGCGTCCTTCGGCTTCATGCCCTCGTACATCGTGACGATGCTCTTGAAGCGTGCGTTGTCGGCCTCCGCCTTGGCGGCCTGCGCGCCGGAGATGCGCCCCTCGATCGCCTTCATCTCCTCGGTCTTGGACTGGATGCGCTGCTCGGCGGCCCGCAACAGGCTCTCGCGAATGTCGATCTCGCGCTGGCGCGCCTCGAGCTCCTGGCGGCGCGACTGCAGCCGCTCGAGGATCGCCTTCTCCGCCGGCGACACCTGCTGCTGGTTCTCCTCGGGCTTGATGACGATGCCGTCGGGCTTGGTGTCGGGCGCCGCCGGCTTCGGCGCCTCCTCCTTCTTCTCTTTCGGAGCGCCGTGGGTCGAGCCGGTGATGATGTCGTTGTCCTCGCGGCCGGGGTAGCCCAGGTTCTCCTGCGCCCAGGACCGCTTGGAGCTCTTCGGATCGTAGTCGAACACGTAGCCGCCATCGATCACGAGGCCAGCCACCTTCAGCACCGCGAGGCAGGCCACAGCGATCAGGACGACGGGAATGACGCGGATGTTACGGAACGCATTCATGCGGCAAGGCCACCAGTCCTTCGACGTTCAGAGAATGCCTGGGCCGCGGCGGCAACCGCCTTGGCGCCGGAGACGCGGACCGGCTCGGTCGTGATCGCCGGCACCGGCGCCGGCTCGGGCGCTGCCTCAGGAGCAGTGATGGGACGCGCGGCGCTGGCGATGCGCGACAGCCGGCGCACGACGCCGTCGCTCTCGGCGAGCTGCTTGCGGAGCTGATCGGACATCTGCGTCGCGGCCGCGAGCTGATTGCCGAGATTGTCGTTGACGTCGCGCACCGCGAGCTTGAGGCCGCCGATCGCTCGCTCGGCGATCTCGGTCGCGGTGATCAGCTCGGCGATGACGGCCTTCAGCGAATGCTCGTCCGCCTTCAGGCGCTTCAGCCTGGAGTTCAACAGCATGCAATAGCCGATGGTGAGCACCAGAAGGACCGCCACCAGACTTTCGATGATCAATCCGAGCGAGTGGTTCATTGGGCCTCCATCATCTTGTTCTGGCCTTCGGAGCCTTCGAACATCGCAAGCGTCGTATTGGGCTTGCGCAAATTCTTGGTGACACGGATCGCGACGCGGTCGCCGACCCGGCCCATCCGCCCCTCCGTCAGCATCGTGCTGCCGCAGCGGACCGCGACCAGCGCGTCGGGACGAATGTCGAGCGGCAGCGTGTCGCCGACCTTCAGCCGCATCAATTGCTTCAGCGGCACGTCGGCCTCGTAGAGCACGGCGTCGACGGCGATCTCGGCCTGCGCGATCTCGGTCGCGAAGTGGCCTTCCCAGACGGGATCACGGCCGAACTTCTCGCCCATGAACATCTGCAGCAGGACCGGGCGGATCGGCTCGATCGTCGCATAGGGCAGCAGCAGCTCGATATTGCCGCCGCGGTCTTCCATGTCGATCCGGAGTTTCACGAGGATCGCGGCATTGGCCGGGCGGCTGATCGCGGCGAAGCGCGGATTGGTCTCGAGCCGGTCGATGGTGAAGCGCACCGGCGACAGCGGCCGGAACGCCTGCTCGGCGTCGCTCAGCACCACCTCGATCAGGCGCTTGACGAGATTGGTCTCGATCGTCGTGTAGGGGCGGCCCTCGACGCGCAGCTGGGTGTTGCCGCGGCGGCCGCCGAGCAGCACGTCGATGATCGAATAGATCAGCGTGGAATCGACGGTGGCGAGGCCGAAATTCTCCCACTCCTCCGCCTTGAACACGGAGAGCACCGCCGGCAGCGGAATCGAGTTCATATAGTCGCCGAATCGCACCGAGGTGATGCGGTCGAGCGAGACTTCGACGTTGTCGGAGGTGAAATTGCGCAAGCTCGTCGTCATCAGCCGCACCAGGCGGTCGAAGACGATTTCGAGCATCGGCAGACGCTCGTAGGACACCATCGCCGAATCGATGATGGCGCGAATGCCGGAATGGTCGTCGAGATTGACCTCGCCCGCGGTGAAGCCGAGGAGATTGTCGATCTCCTCCTGCGACAGCACCCGCTCGCCGCCGTTCTTGGTGGCGCCGAAATCGCGGCTGCCGTCCTCGACCATCGCGGCCCATTGCAGGGCCATCGATTCCGTGAGTTCGTTGGCTGCTGCGGCTTCCGCGGCCTCTGTGGGATCCTCGGAATCAAGCGAGGCTTCCCATTGCGCGGCTATCGCATCTTGGTCGACTGGATCGTTGCCCGCCATGGTCGTTGCGCTTTCCGTGCCTTACTGAATCACGATTTCCTTGAACAACACCGCGTTGACCTGGTTGGGCGCCAGCGCGACGTTGACCCGCTTGGTGAGCTCCTCCTTCAGCCGGAACAGGCCCGCCGAGCCGTTGAGGTCGCTCGGCCGGAGCTCGCGCAGGTAGGTCTGGAAGATGTCGGTGACGCGCGGCAGCGTCGGCTTGATCGACTCGACCTGCTTCTCCTCCTTCACCTCGAGCACGATCTTCACTTTGAGATATTGGACGCGGTCGCCGGGATTGCCGACGAGGTTGACCAGAAGGTCCGGCACCTCGACGAAGGACGGCGGCTTCGGCGGCGGCGCCTCGGCGTGATGCTCGTCGGCCTTGTGGCTGAAGAAAAGGAAGTAGGCCGCACCGCCGATACCGAGCAGCGCCAGCACACCGACGACCATGATGATGAGCTTGAGCTTGCTCTTCGGCGCGGCTTGCTCCTCGCCTTCAGCTGCTCCGCCTTCATTCTCAGCCATGGCCTTCGGATCCCCTTCGGAAAGTCGAACCGATGCCGCCAGAAAGCTTACGACGCGAAACAATCGCTCCCAGCGCATCTGCGCTTCGTTGAGTGAACGCTACGGTAACAATGGTTAACGGAAGCTTTCTTTTGGGAACACGGTGGGAAAATCTTGCCGGGCAATTATGGTTAGCGAGACGTTATTGCCGGGCGTTTCCGACCCCATCCAAAATCTAATGAATTGATTTATTTGAGATTTTAGAGTTGGCACGGCTTTCGCTGTACCTCTTGCGAACCCGCCGGCTTGGGAGAGCCGAACGGTTCGCAGAAGACCCGCTTCAGACGCCTTGGGAGAGGCATCGGATGCGGGATTCGTTAAGAGGGGAGATCGACCGGTGGAGAATGCGCTTCTCATCGGATTGTCGCGGCAGATGGTGCTGGAGCGACAACTCGACGTCGTTGCCAACAACGTCGCCAACGTCAACACCAACGGCTTCAAGGCCGATCAGCAGCTGTTCGAGGAGTATCTCTCCTCCGGCGCGCATGAAGACAATTTTCCGGGCGCCGCCCGCAAGGTGGCCTATGTCCAGGATCGTGGCACCTATCGCGACTTCTCGCAGGGCTCGATGGAGCGCACCGGCAACGCGCTCGACGTCGCCATCACAGGCGGCGGCTTCCTGACGGTGCAGACCGCTGCCGGCGAGCGCTACACCCGCGACGGCAGTCTGCACATGAACAATATCGGCCAGCTCGTCACCGCGGCCGGCGACCCCGTGCTCGGCACCGGCGGCCCGATCGTCTTCCAGCCGACCGACCACGACATCAACATCTCGCCGGACGGCACCGTGACGGTGGTCGAGGGCGTCAACCGCACCGACTCGATCCGCGGCAAGCTGCGCATCGTCAACTTCGCCGATCCGCAGAAGGCCCAGAAGCAGGGCAACAACCTCTACGCCGCCGTCGACGGTGCCGCGCCGCAACAGGACACCAAGTCGACCGTCCAGCAGGGCTACATCGAGAAGTCGAACGTCAGCGCGGTCGGCGAGATGAGCAAGATGGTCGAAGTGATGCGTGCCTACACCCAGGTCGCCAACATGCTGCAGGTCCAGAGCGACATGCGCAAGAGCGCGATCGAGAAACTCGCCGACGTTCCGGCCTGACCGCAGAGATTGAAGGAGACATAAGATGCAGGCGCTTCACACCGCTGCGACCGGAATGGCGGCCCAGGAACTCAACGTCCAGGTGATCTCCAACAACATCGCCAACCTGCGCACGACCGGCTTCAAGAAGCAGACCGCGGCGTTCCAGGACCTGATCTACGAACACATGCGCCGGGTCGGCGCGCAGTCCTCGGACCAGGGCACGATCCTGCCCGTCGGCATCGACATCGGCGGCGGCGTCAAGACCGTCGGCACGCCGCGCTCGATGACGCAGGGCACGCTGTCGCAGACCGGCAACGATCTCGACCTCGCCATCTCGGGCGAAGGCTTCTTCAAGATCCTGATGCCGGACGGCACCTTCCAGTACACCCGCGACGGCACCTTCCAGATGGACAATCAGGGCCGCATCGTCACCGCCCAGGGCAACCCGGTGCAGCCGACCATCACGATCCCGCAGAACGCCTCGGGCATCACGGTCAACGCGCAGGGCCAGGTCTCGGTGACGCTGCCGGGCTCGACCACCTCGAACATCATCGGCCAGCTCCAGGTCACCCGCTTCATCAACAAGGCCGGCCTGCAGCCGGTCGGCAACAACCAGTTCACCGACACGCCGTCCTCCGGCGCGCCGCAGGACGGCGTCGCCAACCAGGACGGTCTCGGCAGCATCACCCAGGGCAGCCTGGAGCAGGCCAATGTCGACGTCGTCAGCGAGATGAGCGAGCTGATCGCCGCCCAGCGCGCCTATGAGATGAACGCCAAGGTCATCTCCGCCGCCGACCAGATGATGCAGTCGACCACCGCGTTGTTCCGCTGAGGCCTGGGAGATCATCATGATGACCCGCACCGCCCGTCCCATCCTGCTAGCCGCCGCCCTGCTCGCCTCGACCGCGCTCCAGGCCTTCGCCGGCGAGGCCGACAACCAGATCAAGGCGCCCGTGCTGCGCCCCAGCGTCAATGTCACCGGCGACATCGTCCGCGTCGGCGACCTGATCGACAACGCGGGCGTCGCCGCCAACGTCGCCGTATATCGCGCGCCAGATCTCGGCACCACCGGCGTGCTGCCGGCCGCGCAGGTAATCGCGACGCTGCGTACGCACCAGGTCATCGGCGTCGAGGTCCGCGACATCAAGGAGGTCGCGGTCACCCGGTTGGCCCGCGCCGTCGACGCCAAGGAGATCAGCACGGCCGTCGCCCAGGCGCTCGATCACCGCAACGGACTTGGTGATGCGGCCAACCTGAGCATCAGCTTCGACCAGCCGGTGCAGGACCTGAAGTTCGACGCGTCGAGCAGCGGCCCGCTGGCGCCGACCAACGTCCGCTTCGATCCGCGCAGCGGCCGCTTCGACATCAGCTTCGAGCTCGCTCATGGCAACGGCGCCAGCCCCACCAAGCTGCGCTACAGCGGTGTCGCGATCGAGACCGTCGAGGCTGTCGTGCTGACGCGCAACATTGACCGCAACGAGATGATCCGTTCCGGCGACCTGCAGGTGGAGCGGCGGCCGCGCGCCGAGCTTGGCGGCGCGGAGCCGGCCTCGCGCGAGCTCGCGGTCGGCATGCAGATGCGTCGCCCCGCCCGCGCCGGCCAGGCGCTGAAGACCACCGATCTCGCCAAGCCGGACCTGGTGCAGCGCGACCAGGCCGTCACGCTGATCTACCAGACCGCAGGCATCTATCTGACCACGCGCGGCAAGGCGCTGGAATCGGGCACCGAGGGCGACGTCGTCAGCGTGCTCAACCTGCAGTCCAAGCGCACCATCACCGGCCGCGTCACCGGGCGCGGCCAGGTCTCGGTCGACATCGCCGTCGCCAAACCGGCGCAGACCTCCGAGGCCGAGATCGCAGCCCCCGTCTCCGTCGCCAGCCGCCTTCCCTCCTCCGCCACTCCGAAAGCCGAGTAAGTTTCATGTCGAAGTTCAAGTTTGATGGTCAGGGCGTTTCGGGGCTGCGGCGGGTCGCGCTGATCTCGGTGTCGTTCGCGGTGCTGTCGGTCGCGGGCGGCTGCTCCTCCATCGACCGCCTCAGCCAGATCGGCGAGCGGCCGAAGCTGACGGAGATCGACAATCCGACCACGCAGCCGGGCTACAAGCCGGTGCAGATGCCGATGCCGAAGCCCGAGACCGTGTCCTACGCGCCGAACTCGCTGTGGCGCAACGGCTCGCGCGCCTTCTTCAAGGACCAGCGCGCCCGTCAGGTCGGCGACCTCCTGACTGTCACGGTCAGCATCTCCGACAAGGCCAATTTCGCCAACGAGACCCAGCGCAGCCGCACCAACAAGGAAGACTCGGGGATCACCGACTTCATCGGCTCGAAGACGCTCGGCGCCACCGGCCAGAACATTCTGCCCGGCCGCATCCTCACCGCCGACGGCACGTCGTCCTCCGATGGCAAGGGCACCATCCAGCGCTCGGAATCCTTGACCACCAGCGTCGCCGCCGTCGTGACCCAGGTGCTGCCGAACGGCAATCTGGTCGTGGAGGGCAAGCAGGAGATCCGGGTCAATTACGAGATCCGCGAGCTGATCGTGGCCGGCATCGTCCGGCCGGAGGACATCCAGAGCGACAACACGATCGACTCGACCAAGATCGCCCAGGCCCGCATCTCCTATGGCGGCCGCGGCCAGATCACCGACGTCCAGCAGCCGCGCTACGGCCAGCAGGTCATGGACATCCTGCTGCCGTTCTAAGGCGAACGCGAACATCACGGACCGGGCGGGTCTCGCCCGGTCGCACAAGAGGGCCGCCGACGCCTCCCCCGTCGGCCATCGAAACGAGGACGATCATTCACCACGAAATCCTTCCCCCACTCGGGAGGGTCGGAAAAGGATTGGCCGAGCGCGACACGGGTCATGACGATGACCTCGCAGCCGCCGCCCCGCTTCCGAGCAACGAGCTCCCACATTGCCCAATGCGAACCTAGGCGCGGCGGGTAATGTATACGCGGCCTCCGGTAGCTCCCCTGCCGGAGGCCGTGTTCGTTTCAGAGGACGCTGCACTGGGTTAAGGCGCTTAGCGACGCAAGCCAAGGATTGCGCCGCAGAAGCCGTCTCGATTTGCGATGGGGTCGAGGCACGTTATGTTCTCCATATGCTCCTATTGACCTGTTGGCGCTGGCCTGTTTCCGGGCTCAGTGGCCGATTTTGAAAACGTCAGTGGCCTAGTTTGATGATTGTCAATGTTCTAGTTTTTCCCGTCACAACTAGCCCGCGAATCGGGCTGAGGGGGGCGTACTCGTGGGCAAACTGTTTAAGTGGTTTACTAAGGCCCTTGATCTAGCTGGCACAGGTTCGACGGTGGCTGGAGCGCTCGGCCTTTCAGCGACGGTGGGTGCCGTGACGGCCTATGCAGCGCATTGGGCCAACCAAAATCTTTACTTGGTATTGCTAGTTGGCTGCGGGACCTTCGCAAGCCTAATGGTCGGCCTGTATCATGCCCTCATGATATCCCAAAAGTTCCGGATCAAAAGGCGCTTGGATTATAAAAATCTAAGAATCGCTGACGGCGGCGCCGACTACACTAAACTTCAACTGACCCACATGACAGTTGTGGCCACGCTGGAAAATCTAAGCGCAAGCGACATATTCGTGAAATTCCACCGGTGCCATTTTTCAGTTGCGGGGAGAACCCACGAGTCTCCGAGAGTCAATGACAAGACTATGCTTCTACAGGGCGGCAGAGAAATGACGATTGGCTTTCCAACCGTAGAGACTATTCCGGCGCCCAGTTCCTTGTTAAAGGGCGCAGCCGAAGTCGAGATATTGTATGGCTCCGACGAACAAAGCCTAGACTATGTTCTAAGAGTCCACGAAGACGTTCAGGTGGCAGTCAATTGGGCTCCCAAGCCACGCAAGGGAGTTCCGGACGTGAACTTGAAGTTAGCTAGCGTTCCTGAAATGAAGCATCTTGACCGCAAGAATGCCGTTTCGGCTTAAGGGAGAGAAGGCCGCCTCAGTTAGCGGCCTTGCGGAGCGGCGCGCGCCTGCATAAGCGGTACGCGTGGTCGTATAGGCTACGATGGCACAGACTGTATTGCCCGACCTGCCGATGCCGAGGACCAGAACAATGTGGGCAAATGGTCCGGGTCCTCGCTTCTCCCTGAATGGGAAATTGCACCGGACGTAGTCTCCCGATCGCATATCTCAGGAGAACAGCATTCCGAGTGCCGCGCGACGAGCCTCAAACGCCTCGTCGCTCTCGCCATCTTCGCGATCCAATACGAAGTCAGATCCTGCGGCAGCATCGTAGGCCAGAATGGCCAGCTCGCGAGGATCGAGCTCCATCTCACGCAGCAGCACGCGCATGACATAATCCTCGACCGACAACCCCTCCCGCTCCGCCCGTTGAGCAGCGGCGGCGACGACGGACCTTGCGAGGCAGATGCTTTCCATGTCGCTCATGAAAGTCTCCCTGCTCAAGTATAGGCGTATCAGGTACGGAACGCGAGCCATCAGATGCAGCTGCGCGCGGGCCCTATCCCGCGAAGCCCGCCTCGACCACGCCCAGCCCGTCCAGCTCCATCCGTACCCGGTCGCCGGGCTTGAGCCAAATGGTCTTCACCAAGCTGCCGGTCAGCACCAGTTGCCCGGCCTCGAGCCCGTCGCCGCGCGCAGCAAGATGATTGGCGAGCCAGGCAAGCGCATGCAGCGGGTGGCCGAGCACATCGGCGCCGGTGCCCTGCCCGGCCAGAGCACCGTTCACGAAGGCACGGCCCTGCACGGCGGCGAGGTCGCCTGCCGCATCGCGCGGGACAGCGGGGCCGAGCACGCAGCCTGCGGCGAAGAAATCATCGGCCACCAGGGTCGGGGCGCCCATGCTCTCCCATTGGACGTAGCGGTCATCGACGATCTCGATGGCTGCATGGCAGTTGCCGATCGCCTCGCCGACATGGGCGATCGTGAACGGAGCATCCAGCGGCAGCAGGTCCTTGGCGAGCCGCACCGCGATCTCGCATTCGACGCCGACGCGCACGAAATCGGCCGCGCGCAGCGCCACGCCCGAGGCGTGAACACCGCTGGCAAACACGCCACCGGCACAGGGATGCGGAATGCCAATATAGTCCTGCATCACCTTGCTGGTGCAGCCGATCTTGTAGCCGGCGAAATCGCCGACGTGCTCGGCGAGCAGCCAGTGAACCTCATGCTGGATCTCATAACCGGCCGCTTCATCCTTCGGCTGAAGGTGAGCCGGCAGCGCTGCCAATGGCGTCCTGTCGCGGCGGGCCGCCACGATCAGTTGTGCGGCGGCCAGGACGTCGTCTGCTCCCATGGTCGTTCAACTCCGGCTGCCAGCCGCCCGAAGCGGCCTCTCAGATCCTATCGTTAACAGTCTGTCACGACTTAGCTTTTGCCGTCCAATTCATCTTCTGGCGCGGCAGCTTCGCGCAGCGTTCGAAGCGTCCTCCGCGGTTGAGACGATGCTTGAGCTGCGTCACGGCCGCACCAGGCCGAGCCTCGAGAGGCTCTCCGCGGTCGCGATGATGATCTCATCATTCGGTCGCGGATTCCAGCCGAGCAGGCGCCGCGCCTTGTCACTGGTGGCGGCACGGCGGAGGCCCAGCAGCGGCTTGACGTCCCGCAACTGCGGGACGCCGAGCGCCACGATGCGGGCCAGCCAGTTCGGCATCTCGAACCGCGGCGCGCACCGTCCCGCCTCGCCCATCCGCAGCCGCAGCACCTCGGCAATCTCGATCACCGACAGCGGCGGTCCGGCCACGGCCAGGAACCGTTCGCCGCTCGCGGAAGGCGCGGTCATCGCGCGCAGATGCAGGTCGGCGACGTCGCGAACGTCGACCAGGCCGAGATGGATTTTCGGCGCGAGCGGCGCCCGGCCCTGCATCAACGCCTGCACGAGCGCGATGGACGGCGAAAAATCCGGGCCCAGCACCGGACCAAGCACCGCGACGGGGCAGATGCTCACAAGCTCCAGCCCTGCGCCCTCGCGGGTGACAAAATCCCACGCGGCGCGTTCGGCCAGCGTTTTCGACTTCGGGTAAGGCTGCACGTCAGGACCGGCGAGATCGCTCCAATCGGCCTCGTCGAAGGGTGTCGTGCGCGGCGGATGGCCATAGGCGACGGCGGAAAACGACGAGGTCAGCACCACGCGCTTCACGCCGGCCTCGCGCGCCGCCCGCAACACCCGCAAGGTGCCGTCGCGCGCCGGCACGATCAGCTCGTCCGCGTTGCTCGGCACGTAATCCGGCAAGGGCGAGGCGATGTGGAGGACGTAGTCGCAGCCGGCCGCCGCGGCGGACCAGCCGTCATCGCTGGTCAGGTCGGCCGCATGGAACGCGACCGCCCCGGCATCGGCCGTACCACCGCGCCGCAGCATCGCCCGGACCTCGCTTGCGCGATCGAGGCTGCGCAAGGTGGCGCGGACGCGATGCCGGGCGGCCAGAAGTTGCAGGATGGTGTGGACCGCGATGAAGCCGGAACCGCCGGTGACGAGAACCTCGCTCATCGCAACAGTCTCTTGATCAGCTGCATCAGCCCTGCTCCGCCGCTCGTATCCCGGCGAAACCTCATCGCAGGGTGACGTGGCAGGGCGATGTCAGCGAGCACCGATGCTCAGGTGACGCTGCCGGCCGCGGCGACATCAACGGGCTCGCGCGCATCCAGCCAGGGCAGCTCGAACTGGCAGATGAGACCGTTCTCGGAGAAGGTGCGCTGCAGATGCCTGACGGTGCGGGTGAGCAGCCGGCTGCCGAAGCCGACCACTGCGGGCTCATGGGCCGGCGGCCCGCCCGTCTCTTGCCAGCGAACGTGCAGCGCGTCGGGCCCCAACGACCAGCTGACGTCGACATGTCCGTCCGGCGTGGTCAGCGCGCCATACTTGCTTGCATTGCAGGCCATCTCATGGATGACCAGCGCGAGCTGGGTGGTCAGCTCGACGGGCACCAGGATCGCGGGCCCGCTGGTCGAGAGCTGTTCGCGCGCACTGACGAACGGCGCCACTTGGCCGGCGACGAGCGCGGCGAGGTCGGCGCCCTGCCAGTCGTTCTCCGCCAGGCTGGTGTGAACCGTCGCCAGCGCGTGCAGGCGCGAGGTGAAATCGCGGACCTTGGCGTCGTGCCGCGGCAGCAGCTGATGCGCCAGCGACTGCACGACCGCGAGGCTGTTCTTGACGCGGTGAGCCAATTCGTGGACCAGCAGATCGCGCTTGCGGTCCGCCTCCTTGGCCGCTGTCACGTCGATGTTCACGCCGATCATCAGGTCGGCACCGTCCTCGCCGCGCAGCAGTCGGGCCCGG
Source organism: Bradyrhizobium sp. HKCCYLR20261 (assembly GCF_051168435.1). Lineage (NCBI taxonomy): Bacteria > Pseudomonadati > Pseudomonadota > Alphaproteobacteria > Hyphomicrobiales > Nitrobacteraceae > Bradyrhizobium > Bradyrhizobium sp. HKCCYLR20261. The sequence continues at coordinate 10,920 of NZ_JBNPUZ010000015.1, read as the reverse complement.
CCCTCGATCCAGCGCAGGCTGCCATCCGGCAGCGCGACGCGCCATTCGGAGTCGAGCTTGCCGGTGATCAGCGCCCGCTTGTTGTCCCGGTCGGCGCGCGCCCGGTCCTCGGGATGGACCAGCGCCAGCCAGTCATCATAGGTACCGGGGAACGTGCCGGGCGCGAGGCCATAGAGCTCTTCGATCTCGTCGGACCATTGGCTGGTCCCGGAGCGACCGTCCCAGATGAAAGTCCCGAGCCGCCCATATTTGGCGGCCAGCTTGAGCTGCTCGGCAGTTCGCGACGCGTCGTCCCTCGCCTTGGCGAGCATCCGGAAATTATCCTGAATGATGCGCTCGCTTTCGGCCTGCGCCTTCTCCGCCGCGGCCAGCCGTGCGTTGAGCGCGCGGACCTCCGGCGGGTCGGAGGGCGCGGCCTCGCCGGGGATGGCGCGCTTTCGGGCGATGCTGTCGAGCGGGCGCGCAATGCTGCTGGCGATGCCCGCGGCCAGCAACAGCGCCAGCGCGCAGATGCTCGTCGCCGCGATGGTCGCGGTCTTCACGGTGGAAGAGACCGCTTCGGCAAAGGCGCCCTGCTTGATGCCGACGCCGATGGTCCAGTCGCTCAGTTGGGGATGCGCATTGGCGTTGATGATGCTGTCCCCCTCGATCGAGGGGAATTCGGCGATCCCTTCGACCCTGGCATGGGCGCGCCAACCTGCCGATGCCGGCTGGCCGGTGGAGGTCGCGTTCTTCGGGATGCGCGAGACGTAGCGCCCCTGGCTGTCGATGATCCCGACGAGCCAGTTGGCCGGCAACTGCTGCTGCGCCAGCAGCCGCGTATAGCTCGCGGCCGGCATGGCGATCGACAGGCAGCGGAACGGCTTGCCGTCCCTGAACACGGGGACATCGACGGTCGCCACCCACTCGCCCGAGTTCGGCCCCGTGAACAGGTCGGAGATGGAGGGCCGTCCGGTCGCGAAGGCGCGCTCCTGCGAGCGCCGGCCTTCCGGCGTGCGCTCGCCGAGCGGCTTGCCCGGAGGCGCGAGCGTGTTGAGCAGCAGCCGGCCGCTCGCGTCAGACACGATGATCCAGCCGTCCCCGGTCACCAGCCCGACCCGGCGCGCCTCCGCTTCGAAATCCGTGAGGTCGGCGGCAGCGAGGTCCGGCGACTTCGCCAGCACCTCCGCCAGCGCGATATAGCGCCGCAGCTCGGCGTCGACGGCTCCGGAGATGGTCTGTGCCGCATAGGACAGACCGCGCCGGATCGAGCCGTCCGCCGACTGCTGCATGGAGGCGATGACATAGGCGATCAGCCCGACGCAGGGCAGGAACAGAATGCCGGCCAGCAACAGCAGGCGGCCTTTGATGGTCAGGGCCCCATAGCAACGCTGCGCCGTGACGAGCACGCCGCCAAGCAAGGTCCCCGGTCTGTCCAGCTCGCGCATGATCCCCCGCGGAGAGTTCCTGATCGGAACGGCCAACAATTCCGCAAAGCGCGAAAAGTTCCTGAAAGGACGGGATGATCTGCGGGAGGACGGTGTCCGGCCCCCGCGACCGAGTCGCGTCAAGTGTGGGTGCGGCCCTCAGCGGCCAAAGCCGCTGGCGCGTCCTCGGCACTCCAGCCAATGCTCGAAGATGCGGCCGCTCCCGGCGGGCGGCCGCAGTCCAGGCTCGGTCAGGTCAGCGCCGCGACTACTCGTCGCGATAGACCTTTTCACGCTTTTCGTGGCGTTCCTGCGCCTCCACCGACAGCGTGGCGATCGGACGGGCTTCGAGCCGCTTCAGCGAAATCGGCTCGCCGGTCTCCTCGCAATAGCCGTAGGTGTTGTCTTCGATGCGCTGGAGCGCGGCGTCGATCTTGGAGATCAGCTTGCGCTGGCGGTCGCGGGCGCGAAGCTCGATCGCCCGGTCGGTCTCCGACGACGCGCGATCGGCGAGGTCGGGATGGTTCACGTTCTCCTCCTGCAGAGCCTGCAGGGTGAGCTTCGATTCGCGCAGGATCTCCTCCTTCCATGCCAGCAGCTTGGCGCGAAAGTACTCGCGCTGGCGTTCGTTCATGAAAGGCTCTTTTTCGGAAGGTTTGTAGTTCTTCAACTTTTCCAAGGTCAGCCCATCTGTACGTGCTGGCGCCGGTCTCGGCACCGGCGGACGGAATACGCCCGTTCGCGGCCGCGTTATATAGCGGCCTCATGTGACAGACAATATTTCCATCGGCACGGACCGCCCGCCGGTCGGCCGGTTGCACAGGCAAATTCGGCCCTGCCCGGCGGGACGGCTCCGGGGAGGCTAATAGCCGACCGTGAAACGGGCCCTCCGGTGCGCCGGACGCTCGATTTCGTCGGCCATTGCGACCGCGAAGTCCTCGAAGGTGATGAAGCTCTTGCCTTCGGCATCGACCAGCAACTGGTCCGTTCCGAGCCGGAACTTGCCTGTCCGGGCGCCGAAATCGATCATTGCGGACGGCGACAGGAAGGTCCAGTCGAGTTCGGTCTCCTGGCGAAGCCGATCCAGGAACGCCGCCCCCTTCTCCGCCTCGGCCTTGTAGATGGCCGGGAAGCCCGGCGTGGTCACCAGCCGCACGCCGGGTGCGACCTCCAGCGAGCCGGCGCCGCCGACCACGAGGTAACGAGATACGCCGGAATCCCTGGCCGCCCCGATCAGGGTCTCGACATCGCTGGCGGAGAAATGGATGGAGCTGATCGCCACGTCATGGCCCTTCCAGATCCGCGCCAGTTCGGCCCGATCGTTGGCGTCGCCCTTCACGGCGGTGACGTTGGCGTGCTTTTCGATCTTGTCCGGGTTCCGGGCGATGCCGGTGACCTGATGGCCGCGGCTGGCCAGCTCGGCGGTGATGCGGGATCCGGCACGGCCGGACGCGCCGGCGACGGCGATCTTCATTCGAAACTCCTCTGTTCGAGATTCACGATCCGGACCCGAGGCTCTGGACGAGGCGTCCCAGTATCCGATAGTGACTAGATAGCGGAATGAATGCTGGTGTTAAGAGAGCACTTCAAGATCACCTGGTCACGCCGGAGTAACCGATGAGAGCCGCGAACGTCTATTCGGCCGACTGCCCCACCCGTCAGATCCTCGATCGCGTCGGCGACAAATGGGCGGTGCTGATCCTGATCCTGCTGCGCAACGAACCGTTGCGCTTCAATCAGTTGCGCCGGGCCATTGAAGGCATCTCGCAGAAGATGCTCTCGCAAGTGTTGAAGAGCCTGGAGCGCGACGGCCTGGTGCGACGGCGCGCGATCGCAACCGTTCCAGTGACGGTTGAATATTCGATCACGTCGCTTGGACTGACCCTGGCTGCCGCGGTCGATCCCCTGCGCGACTGGGCCGAGCAGCATCTGAAAGACGTCATGGCCGCACAGCGGCGCTACGACGCGCAAGCGTCGTCGAAGGCCGCTTAGTCGCGTCAGCCCTGTCCCGCCTTGGCGAGCTCGACCTCGACGCGGAGTTCGATCTCCGAGAGGATCGCATCGAGCCGCGTGTCGCCGGAGGTCTGCTTCAGTTCGGCCGCCGCATCGCGCAGCCGCAGCGCCATCGTGGTGTCGAGCTTGCCGGACAATAGCGACAGTTTGAGATCGTCGAGCACGTCGAGCGCGCGTTTGCCGCGCTGGACCGAGCGCTTGCGCCGCTCGGCCGGATCCTCCTCGATGCCCTGCAACGCCAGCAGCGCGTCGATATTGGCGGTCTGCTTCGGCGCGAGTGTCGCGCGCGTGTCCTGCGTGGTGCCGATGTCTGGCAGCTTGAAGCCGCCGGAGGACGTCTTACGCGTGGAGCTGGTCGACGTATTCAGCGTCGTGCCGTTCGGTCCATAGATGCGCATCGGTCTCTCCCCGCAAGCTCTGCGTGTCGGTGCGGAGATTGGCCGCGTCGTGGTTAACGGTGCGTAAATGGCCCGGCAAATTCTGCCGGGGCGGCAGCTTCGTTCCTCCGGAATAGCCCGGGATCGTGACAAGGCGCGCGATCGATTTCACAATCTATCAATGAGTTAGCCCGGAGCATCGCGCTGGCACGGCCCTCGCATAGTTAACGCCGATCATGCGGTCATGGGAGTGGCCACGTGATCACCTGCAGAGTTCGAGGGGAGCATAGGATGCGACGCGTCCGATCTACGCGCCTGTTTCAGGCCGCTTGCGCCGCCATGCTGGCGCTGGCCTCTACCGTCATGTCCGCGCATGCGACGTCGCGGATCAAGGATCTCGCCAATATCGAAGGCGTGCGCCAGAACCAGTTGATCGGCTACGGCCTCGTGGTCGGCCTCAACGGCACCGGCGATACGCTGAACAACATCCCGTTCACCAAGCAGTCGCTCCAGGCGATGCTCGAGCGGATGGGCGTCAACATTCGCGGCGCCACCATCCGCACCGGCAACGTCGCGGCCGTCATGGTGACCGGCAACCTGCCGCCCTTCGCCACCCAGGGTACGCGCATGGACGTGACGGTGTCCGCACTCGGCGACGCCAAGAACCTGCAGGGCGGCACCCTGCTCGTCACCCCCCTGCTCGGCGCCGACGGCAACGTCTACGCGGTCGCGCAAGGCTCGCTCGCGATCTCCGGCTTCCAGGCCGAGGGCGAAGCGGCCAAGATCGTGCGCGGCGTGCCGACGGTCGGCCGCATCGCCAACGGCGCCATCATCGAGCGCGAGATCGAGTTCGCGCTGAACCGGCTGCCCAACGTCCGCCTGGCGCTGCGCAACGCCGATTTCACCACTGCCAAGCGCATCGCGGCGGCCATCAACGATTTCCTCGGCGTCAAGACCGCCGAGCCGATCGACCCCTCGACGGTGCAATTGAGCGTTCCGCCGGAGTTCAAGGGCAACGTCGTCGCCTTCCTGACCGAGATCGAACAGTTGCAGGTCGATCCGGATCTTGCCGCCAAGATCGTCATCGACGAGCGCTCCGGCATCATCGTGATGGGCCGCGACGTCCGCGTCGCCACCGTCGCCGTGGCGCAGGGCAACCTCACCGTGACGATCTCCGAGAGCCCGCAGGTCAGCCAGCCCAACCCGCTGTCGCGCGGCCGCACCGTGGTCACGCCGCGGACCAGCGTCGGCGTCACCGAGGAAGGCAAGAAGTTCGCGGTGGTGAAGGATGGCGTCTCGCTGCAGCAGCTCGTCGACGGCCTCAACGGCCTCGGCATCGGACCGCGCGACCTGATCAGCATCCTGCAGGCCATCAAGGCCGCCGGCGCGATCGAAGCCGACATCGAGGTGATGTGATGGCCACCTCCTTCGTCGACTCCTACAACGGCCGCGTCGCGCTCACGATGCCCCGGGCCGCGGCGATCACGACGCCGCGCACCGATCTCGATCTCGCGGAAGCCCTGACCAAGGTCTCGCCCAAGGCCCAGGCCAAGGCCAAGGCGACCGCGACCGACTTCGAGGCCATGTTCCTCAACAGCATGTTCTCGCAGATGACCAACGGCGTGAAGGGCGAAGGTCCGTTCGGCGACACGCCCGGCACCGGCGTGTGGCGCTCGATGCTGACCGAGCAATATTCGAAGAATTTCGCCAAGGCGGGCGGCGTCGGCATTTCCAACGATGTCTTCCGCACCCTCATCCTGCAACAGGCCGGCAACAGCAACGCCGGCAGCAACAGCAAAGCGTAGATGTTCGCGTGACAAGCGCGTGGGCCGCGAAAGGCTCACGCCAAAGGGAGTTATGAATGACCGTACAGGGCCAGGCGAAGAAGACGACCTACACCGCAGCCGCGACCGCCGCGGAGGCACGCGCGCTCGCCGACGAGATGGTCAGCGTCATGAGCGAGCTGATCGCGGTCATCGAGCAGGAGACCGAGCTGGTGCGCGCCGGCAAGCTGAGCGAAGGCATGGCGTTCGGACCGCGCAAGACCGAACTGTCGCGGCACTACGTCACCACGGTGGGCCGCCTCAAGGCCAGCCAGGCCTTCATGAAGCAGACGGCGCCGGAGCTGCTCGGCACTCTGCACCGTCATCACGACACCTTCCGCGCGATGCTGCAGGTGAACCTGACGGTGCTCGCGACCGCGCATGCCATTTCGGAAAAGGTGGTGCGCGGCGTCAATGCCGAGGTTCAGCGCAGGAATGTCCCGAGCACCTACACGGCCGGCGGCCGTCGCGCCACGCCGGGCGCCCGCCATCTGACCCCGCTCGCCGTCAGCCGGACGCTCTGAGCCTCCCAAGCGCCCGGTGATCCCCGGCCGAGCCGCGCCGCCCCGAACGGGCCGCGCGGCTCGCGTCGTTTACGGTCGAATAATCTTAAAACCCCCGGCCGAATCACAACGCGCCGTTCATCCTATTTCCTAACATAACGTTGATTGGTCATCGGCATAGTTGCCAACGGGATGGGTAGGGAATTGACTCGATGGCCATGAGGAGGCTGCCATGAGTTCCGATTTCAGCGTGAGACCGGTGGGGGCGCCTGCGTCCGTCCCGATAGTCCAACCGTCGAGCCCGGCGGTGGTGAGCGCTGTTCCAACGGACCTTCCTCCGAGCCAGACCGTCACCGCGGCCGAGCCCGGCGTGCCCGTGCGAAACGACATTCCGACGAATGTCCCCAACGACCTGTCCGTCTCGCGCCAAGCCTACTACGATCGCGCTGCGGCCGCCCTGGTGTTCCAGGTCGTCAACCGCAAGACAGACCAGGTCGTGACTCAATATCCGGACGAAGCCGTGCTGCGGCGACGGGCCTACTTCAACACGCTCGACCTGCAGAAGGATCTGCAGAAAGCCGACGTGCCGCGCGTCACGGCCACCGACCGCACGGCCTGAGTCCCTATCGGTCCACCAGATCGATCGCTGCGCTTGCACGCCGCCCCCACCGGGCGGCGTCATCGTGTCGAGCGGCCGAATGTCGAATGCCGGGAACGGCGCTTTCTTCACAATTGGGAGGACTGCGAGCTCGGCGGATCGGGCCGGCTTGCCGGCGCAACGGTCGCTCCGCTGGCTTGGTGCGAGCGGAGAGAGAGCCCGCGGCGCACTCGAGCGGATCATTCGCAATGCCGAGCACGGCTCGGCTTACATGATGGAGGGGCCTTCAATCGAGCGGCCCTGCCCGGCGATGGATCGCCTCAGCTGCGGCCCGACAGGCCGGCTGCGATGTGGCAGTTGATATCGATCAGCGACTTCAGCTTCGCCGGATCCGGATCCATCTGCATCTCGATGGTCTGCTTCATGACGAACACGCCGATGTTGGCGATGTTCTGGCGAATGTCCATCGGGTTGGGATTGTCGTCCATCTCCATGGCGCTCATGAAAATCGTCCACAGACGACGATTGAACAGCAGCGCCTTGTACATGTTGCGGTCGGGACCGTTCCAGTTCGCTTGCACTTCCTGCAGCTGCCGCGCGGCCTTCAACAATGCCTGAGCTTCGATCTCCCGTGGTGACGCCGTCGTCTGCGACGTACGGGCATAAGCTTGAGCGGCATATGACATCAACTACTCCGGACTGACGCGGGGACACGACCAAACTGCCCGGATTTTGTACGTTGAGTGCCTTTAAAATATGGTTAGCGGGCGTTAGCGGAATTGGCATCATCGCGTCACGGAACACCGCAAAAAAGCCGTGCTTGCAGCACGTCTTAACGTGTGACGAACGCGGACCGTCAAAGTTTCCCGGACCAATTCGCGACGAGGTCATCACGATATCGAACAGCAAATGCGGCGGCGCAAGCTCGTCGCGCAACCCGCTCCTCCACCACCGCGCAAGATTTGCGGACAACTCGCCAGCGAGATCGAAAACGAAAAGCGGCGGGCCATGCCCGCCGCCTTGAGACGCCTGATGAAGCTGATCGCTTAGCGCAGCAGCTGCAGCACGCTGGCCTGCGACTGGTTGGCCAGCGCGAGTGCGGAGACCGCGATGGACTGGCGGGTCGACAGCGCCTGGCTGTTGGCCGCTTCCTCGTTGGTGTCGGCCAGCGTCAGGTTCGACGAACCGGTCTGCAGCACGTTGATCAGGTTCTTGTTGAAGTCCTGACGAATCTGCACGATCGAGAGGTTCGAACCGAGCGACGAGGCTTCGGAGCGGATCGCCGTCGATGCGGTGTTCAACGTCGACAGCACCTGGTTGGCTGAGTTGCTGTCGAGGAAGTCGGTTCCGACTACCAGCGAAGACAGGCCGAGACCGGTGCTGTTGAACGTCACGCCGGTGATGTTCAAGGTCGACCGGCCGGTCTCGTTGAACGTGAGCTTCAGCGTGTCACCGTTGAGCAGGTTGATGCCGTTGAAGGACGCGTCCTGCGCGGTGGTGTTGATCTGCGCCAGCACGTTGTTGTACTGCGCGATCAGGCCTGCACGGGTGGTCTGCGAGTTGGTGTCGGCCACCGGCCCCGAGGCGGTGACGCCGTTGAACGCCGCGCCCACGGTCGTGGAGGAGCCGGCGACCGCGCCGATCGTCGACGATGCCGCCTCGTTGGTGGTCAGGATCGTCAGCTGCCCCGTGGTGCTGAGGCTCGCCTGCAGGTTGTTGGCCGCGAGCGCGGTGTTCAGCTGGGCCAGGGTCGAGATCTGCGAGGCGCCTGTGCCGAATGTGATGTTCGTCGCGACGCCGCCTCCTGTCGAGGCGATGGTCAGCGTCTGGCCTGTCAGCGCCGGTGGATTTCGAGTAACTGGGCTGCCGACGGAATTCAATCCGAGCTTCGCCAGCGCCGTGCCCCCGAGTGTCAGATCCTGCGCCGTACCTGTGGCAATGGCTATGGCGCCGCCAGACACCGAGGACGGCGTTGCGCTGGCGCCGGTCACCGAGTCGATCGCAGCCAGCAGGTTGCTGACCGTATCGCCGACGCCGATGTTGGTTCCGGCCGAGACCGAACCGGCGACGAAGGTGAACACCACACCGTTGACGGTCAGCGTGTCGCCCGTGGTGATGCCGGTTGCGAGATTGTTCGACGTGGAGGTCGCGGTGCCCGACAGCCGGGTCGTGCCGGTGATGGCGACGGCGGTGCTGAGATTGTCGTTGTTGACGACTGTGCCCGTCGCGAATTTGTTCGACGAGCTGCCGAGCAGGTTGTTGGCCGTGGCGCCCGGAATGACCGCGGAGGTCACGCTCGATTTGGTGGTGTAGCCCGTCGGGGCCTGGAGGACCTGGCTCGCGATCGACTTGGCGCTGTCGACCAGCTTCTGGAGCGAGGTAAGACCGGTATTCGCGGCCTGGAGAACCTGGACACCGTTACCAATGCTGTCGAGCAGGTTCGCAATGTCGCTCGCACGGTTGTTGAGCGATTGCGCGGTGAAGAATTCGGTGGGGTTGTCGAGCGCCGTGTTGACCTTGTTGCCCGTGGCCAGGTTGTTTTGAGTCGTGGCCAGCAGCGATGCAGTGTTTTGCAGCGCCAGCAGGTTTTGGCGAACCGAAGCCGAGAGAACAATACCGGACATGTGTGTGAAACCTTCCTAGTTATTCACCAGGCGGTTTTAGTACAGGTACTTTTAAAACATGGTTAATGGCGCTTTAAATTTCTTGCTTAACGACTGGTTGCCACCCTTCCCTATGCCCTCATCCCGTGTCCAGGAGCCGTAATGATACGGTTCGGGCGGCCGGATCAGGCGCAAAAAAGCGGCGGGGTTTCCCCCGCCGCTTCCGATGTTTGTGTGAGAACGCCGTACCTTAGCGGAGAAGCTGCAGCACGCTGGCCTGCGACTGGTTTGCGAGCGACAGCGCGGACACCGCGATCGACTGGCGGGTCGACAGCGCCTGGCTGTTGGCCGCTTCCTCGTTGGTGTCGGCGAGCGTCAGGTTCGACGAGCCGGTCTGCAGCACGTTGATCAGGTTCTTGTTGAAGTCCTGACGGATCTGCACGACCGAGAGGTTCGAACCCAGCGTCGACGCCTCCGAGCGCAGCGTGGAGCTTGCCGTGTTCAGGAGGTTGATCGTCTTGTTCGCCGAGTTGTTGTCGAGGAAGTCAGTCCCCGCGGTCAGGTTCGACAGACCGAGACCGGTCGTGTTGAACGTGACACCGGTGATCGACAGCGTCGACTTGCCGTTCTCGTTGAACGTCAGCTTCAGCGTATCGCCGTTGAGCAGGTTGACGCCGTTGAACGAGGCGTCAGCCGCGGTGGTGTTGATCTGCGCGAGCACGTTGTTGTACTGCGCGACCAGGCTTGCACGCTGGGACTGCGCGGTGGAGTCGACAACGGGAGCCGCCACGGTGGCGCCGTTGAAGATGCCGCCGGTCTGCGTGGCCGAGCCGCCGAGGGTCGCGATCGTCGACGACGCCGCATCGTTGGTGGTCGAGATCGTGATCTTGCCGGTGGCCGAGTCGAGCGCCGCCTGCAGGTTGTTGGCCGCAAGCTTGGTGTTCAGATCGTTCAGCGACTTGACCTGTCCTGTCCCCAGCCCGAACGTGATGTTCGTTGCCGTACCTCCGCCGGTTGCCGCGATCGTCAACGTCTGGCCAGCCAGACCGTCGCCGATTGTCGACAGACCGAGCTTCGCCAAGGTGCCGGAGCTGCCCGAGACGGTCAACCCTGCGGCCGGAGCCGTCAGCGTGATCGCGCCCGCGCTGAGCGAGGCGGTGACACCGGCCTGCGTCGAGATGGCCGACAGCAGGTTGGAGACGCTGTCGCCGATGCCGATGCTGGTACCGGTCGAGGTCGTGCCGGTGACGAAGGTGAAGGTGGTGCCGTTGACGACCAGCGTTTCACCGGAGGTGATGCTGGAGGCCAGGTTGTTCGACGCGGTGCCTGCCGTGCCGGACAGCTTGGTCGAGCCGGTGATCGCCGAGGCGCTCGAGGTGTTGTCGTTGTTCACGACCGTGCCGGTCGCCGAGCTCGCGCTCGAGCCCAGCAGATCGCTGGCGGTTGCGCCGGTCAGCGCCGAAGACGCCACGTTCGACTTGGTGGAGTAGCCGACCGAGCTCTGCAGCACCTGGTTGGCAATCGACTTGGCGCTGTCGACGAGCTTCTGCAGCGAGGTGATGCCGGTGTTGGCGGCCTGCAGAACCTGCACGCCGTT